>JAETRR010000006.1 GCA_021770065.1 Lachnoclostridium sp.
AAGATGCTGTACTTGAAAAGAAGCGCAAGGAGAGAGGAAGAACTTTTACAGATTATCCGGGAGCTGTACGAGAGGAAGCTTTCCCGGCAGGAGGACAGGGTCGTTCAGAGCAGGGACAGCCTTGGAAATGACCAAAAAATTCATCAAGCCATACAGGAAAACAGAGACAGCGTCGGAAATGAGCGGCACCTTCATCATCTGATACAGGAAGAACATCTTACACAGAAAGAACATCTCATACAGGAAGAAATCCTGGATAAGCTGCAGAACCAGCTGAAAAGAGAGTTACTGTTTTTTGCAGAAGAACAGGCTTTGTCAGAGAAAAAGACAGGGAAACGTGAGGGAAAACACACCGAAGATCACACAGGAGAGTACACAGGAAACAATACAGAGAAACGGATCGAAGAGATACTGTATCGGCTGGAGCGAAAAAGCCTGCCGGAGGAATTCTTTCTGACAGAGGAGGAGCGCCGTGAGACATCCCTGCAGCTTGGCCGTCTTATACACACACAGAGAACAAAAGCTCAAAGTCTGGGATTGGAATTAGAACTCTGGGAAGCTGGAAGTTTTGGCAGGAATCATATAAGTCTGGACGGCCGGAAAGCCGGAGGAAGCACTCAGAAGATGCTGTACCTAAAAAGAAGCATAAGGAGAGAGGAAAAATTTCTGCAGATTTTCCGGAATCTGTATGGGAGAAGGTTTTTAAAGCTCACAGAAGAACAAGAGCCGCCAAAGACAGGGACAGAAAAAAGAATCATAGACAAAGAGGTGCGGTACCGGCCGGAAAGCCCGAATCTGCTGCGCCGGATATGGAAAGAAAGCGGACCGAAAACAGAATTGCGGATGTTGAAGGACAGGCTTTCGGAATATACAACTACCTGGAAGGTGGAAAACCGGAAAATTGCAGATGCACAGATGGAGCTTCGAAAAGAACAGATACATTTCAAAAGCCGGGAAGACCAGATTGTTCAAAAGGAGCGGACGGCAGAGAAGGTGCTGCTTAAGAAAGAAACAGTTCTTGTCCAAAAGAGCGTGGAAGAACAGGAAAACAGGATTCATGTTCTTCAGGAGGAACTGCAGAGACAGAAAAAAGAGATGGAGGATCTGGCAGGAAAGATATCCAGGCAGCCTTCTCTTTCTGCAGTGAATCCGGAACATCTTACAGAGCGGGTTTTGCGGGAGATGCAGAAGCAGTTTCGCCTTGAGAAAATAAGAAGAGGAATGTAAGGAGGCAGAATCATGGGATTTGAGACAGCAAAACTGGAAGTAGAAAACGGAAAAAAAATCCCGGTCCTATTTAATCCGTCCGAGTACAATTTGTCCAAAAGTGTCAGTTATACGGACAAAAAGGTTCTTGGCATGAATAATCCCTTCCTTCAGTTCATATCAGGAGAAGCAGAAAACCTCAAAATCACTCTGATGTTTGATACCTATGAACCTCCTGGCAGAAATTCGAAGAAGGAGGGCGGAAAGGACGTCCGTCTGGAGACAAAAAAAGTGGCTTCCCTTCTGGAAATCGATCCTGCCAGGCACCGGCCGCCCATTGTGACTTTTCATTATGGCTCCCTCCATTTTGAGGGAGTGGTGACGGATGTCACGCAGAACTTTACCATGTTTTTGGGAGACGGGCGGCCTGTAAGGGCAAAGCTTGAGGTAACCTTCCGCTCTACAGGGAAGTCCAGGCAGGAACCCCTGGAATCCCCGGATCGGACCAAGTGCAGGATCCTTCAGGAGGGGCAGCAGCTCTGGCAGTTTGCCTGGGAGGAGTACGGAGATCCGCAGATGTGGAAATTAATTGCCAGAGCCAATCAGATTAGGAATCCTCTGGAGATAGAACCGGGAAGAGCGCTTAAGGTGCCGGCAGTCTAAGCGGCAGGGAGAGAGTATTATGGCCAGCATGGATACGCTGCAGAAAAAATACGGAAATTTTATGACCCCTGATTTCAGAATTAAAGTGGATGGGGTGGATGCGGCAAAGAGCCTGAATCTTCGCCTGGATAATGTGAAGGTAAAGCTTTCTATGGATGCCGCCGGTTCCCTCTCTTTTGATATCCTCAATGCCTATGATTTAGAGGGACGCTGCTTTAAGAGTAATATAAAAAAGGTTTTTCTGCCGGGCAGCCGGATAACGGCCGAGATGGGATATGCCGGAAACCTGGAAAGCGTTTTTAAGGGGTATATCCATACAGTGAATTATGAGTATACGGATGTTCCCATGCTGACAGTTACCGGACTTGATGTAATCCGGTTGATGCAGGAGAATGAAGGTCTTCCCAGAAGCTATCAGGATATGAACGGCACCGATGTTTTTAAAGAGATTATGAAAAAGTATGCAGGGCTCTGCCCGGCATCCGACATCAAGGCAGATGCATCGCAGGCAGCAAAACAGCCCATTATCACTCAGAAAGAAAATGACTATCAGTTCATCCGGAATACACTCTGCGCTATGGAATGCCGGGATTTTTACGTATTGGACGGGAAAGCCTATTTTGTAGATACAAATGCAAAAAAGACAGAGATTCTGTCTATGGAATGGGGAAAGGATCTTCTCTCCTTCTCCTATGAAAAAAACTATCTCCACAAAAAATTGATGGTGTTGTCTTCGGATAAGGATAATGAAGTAAAAAAGATCATGTATTCTACGGCCGTTACCGGAAAAAAACAGAAAACCGTTCTGTCTTCCCCGGTGATCAAAAATATCTCCATGGATTCCAAGGGTACAATGCAGGATGCCAAGATGCAGGCGGGAAAGGCGGCGGCAGAGGAGAAAAAGCAGAGCCTGCGCTGTACGGGAACCTGTATCGGGATTCCGGAGCTTGTTCCGGGGAAAAGCCTGACGCTTAAGAAGCTGGATGGCGATCTGGACGGAACGTATGAGATTCTTACTGTAGAGCAGTCGGCAGGGAGTGACGGCTTTGTGACACAATTTGAATTGGGAGGGAAGCTGTAGATGAGTTTTATAACGGAGGTTCTGTCTGCCGCGGCTCAGGAGAATACGCCCCAGAGCAGGCAGCGGACGTCAGAGCTTGCTCTGGCCGTGGTGAAAGAAAACTGGAATGATCAGTTTCCGGGCCGTGTGAAAGTGGAATATGTGCTGGGAGAAGAGGGGAAATATCTTTCGGACTGGATACGCGTTCTCCAGCCCTATGCGGCAAAGGAGTATGGAGCATATGTGCTTCCGGAGATTGGAAGCGAGGTTCTTGTGGCTTTCGTATCCGGGGACAGGGACTGTGCAGTTGTAATAGGCTGTCTGTATAACGGTGAGAATAAGCTGCCTCCTGATGTGGCGGATAAGGACAACAATGTGAAGTTTTTTAAAACCCGGGGAGGCCATGAAATCAGGCTCAGTGAGGAGAAGGGGAAAGAAAAGATAGAGATTAAGACGCCGGGAGAACTATCCGTCACACTGGATGATGAGAACCAGAAAGCAGAACTGCGGGACAAATCCGGGAACAATCAGATCCTTCTGGATGCAAAGAACAAACAGGTATCAGTGAAAGGGGAAAAAAAGCTGGAACTGGAATGCGGAGGGTTGAAAGTTCTTCTGGACGGAAACACAAAAAAGCTGGAGATTTCGGCAGATCAGATATCCGTAAACGGAAAGCAGAGCCTGGAGCTTACCAGCCAGAGCCTGAAGGCAGAGGGCTCCATGACAGAACTGAAAGCAAAAGGAACCATGAAAATAGAGGCTTCCGGCATAGCGCAGATAAAGGGAGCCATGCTGAAGCTGAATTAAGGAATGGGAAAGGAAGCGCTTATGGCCGGAGAATACGGGAAAGAATTTCTGGGGACAGGCTTTGGTTTTCCCCTCGGGGTTCATGAGGTTACAGGAAGATTCCGGATGAGCAGCGGGGAGGAAAGCATCCGCGAGTCGATTGAGGTGATCTTGATGACGGAAAAAGGTGAACGGGCCATGCGCCCCGAATTCGGCTGCGGATTAAAAAAATACGTATATGAAACCATGGATTACGGCACATTGGTACGCATACAGGATGAAGTAAAGGCGGCTTTGGATCGGTGGGAACCACGGATCACGGATGTAGATGTGGAGGCGGAGCCTTCCGAAGGGCAGGATAATCGGATAGAAATTAAGATTTCCTGCCGGATAAGAAGCACAAACAGCCCTTATAATATGGTATTTCCTTTTTATATGCATGAGGGGTTTATGTAGGAGAGGCAGAGGATACGGAGGCTTTATGAAAACACCGGAACTGGACAGAAGAACAAAATGGGATATCCTGGACGAGCTTGGCAGACTTTCGGAAGCTTATGTACCGGAATGGCGTTTTGATCCGGAAAACCCGGATGCCGGAACGGCACTGGCGGTGATATATGGAGAAATGTTAGAAGATGTCTATAGAAAATATAATCAGCTGCCCGTGAAAAATACGCTGGAGTTTTTCCGTGAGATTAATACGTCCCAGAGGGCGGCACAGCCGTCTTCCGGATATGCTTCTTTCGGGCTGGTAAATCATGAGGTGGAAGGAACGGAACTGCGAAAGGGAACCCGCCTTCTGGGAAGCGTTCCTGAATCCGGAGATATGGATGTGACATTTGAAACAGTAAATGACGTGTATGTGACGCCGGCCGGGATAGAGGAGGTATATCAGATCCTTCCGGGGGAGGACGGCATTTATCATGCATACAGCCGGGTAAAT
This sequence comes from Lachnoclostridium sp., assembly GCA_021770065.1. GTDB lineage: Bacteria > Bacillota > Clostridia > Lachnospirales > Lachnospiraceae > Laedolimicola. Next base: position 4,659 of record JAETRR010000006.1, read on the forward strand.
CCGGAAGAAGAATTCACACTGCCCTTCTCCTTTTTCCAGAGAAGGACAGAAAATGAACAGCAGCATGTTCTTTATCTTGCCCATGAATATCTTCTGCGTATGGATAAAGAGGGGCTGATTTCCCTTGCCTTCACAGATCCGCATGGTAAAGCCGTCGATCCGGAACTTTTGCAGAAGCTTGCGGATCCTCATAGAATGGAATACGCCTATTCTACGGAAGAAGGCTTTGAGACTTTTGAAAACGCCGAAGTAAGGGAAGGGATGATTTGCCTTAAAAAGGCAGCCGGGCAGCCGCCTTCGGCCCGGCAGGAGCGAGAGGGAAGGGAGCTTTACTGGCTTCGTATTATCTGCAGGGATGTGCATTCCGCAGAGGAACTTGCAGTGTCCGGCATGTTCCTTCTGGCAGAGGGTGAAAATCTGCAGCCGGAATTGATTCTGGCAGGGGGAGTAGAGCAGGAAAAGGCGAGGTTCCTTCCCTTTGGAGAGCAGATGGGACTGTATGAAGAGGTTTATTTTGCTTCGGAGCAGGCTTTTTCCCAGAAGGGCGCGCAGATTACGCTTTCTTTCCGCCTTGACTTTATGAAAATTCCCTCGGACACCTACGGACAGAAGCAGGTAGACTGGAAATTCATTATGAAGCGGGAAGACTTTATTCCGGATCCGGAATATAATATCGAGATTGCCCAGGTTATCTGGGAATATTTTAACGGAAATGACTGGAGGAGGCTTCCGGAAAGCCGCTCTTATGAAAAGGTGTTTTCTCCGGCGCCCGGAACCCTGGGCAGACGGATGGAGCTGTCTTTTCTCTGTCCGATGGATATGGAACCTGTGCTTGTCTCCTCCGCGCGCTCCTGCTATATCCGGGCAAGGATTACGAAAATGGACAATATGTACCGCTGGAACGGGCAGTATATTGCTCCCGTGCTTGGCGATATGCGGGTTTCATTTTCTTATGAGCGGCCTTATCAGGTTCCGGATTTGGCTGTCATAGAAAATAACAAAGAAAAATCCGTGCTTAAAAAAAGGGAATTGACAGAGATACAAGGCATTCTGCACCCGTTCCTCCGGCTGAAGGAAGAGGAGGATACCCTTTATCTTAGTCTTTCACACCCCATCGATCGGGGACCGGTAAGATACTATATCCGCCTGCAGGAATATCCGCTTCAAAATAAGTCAGAACAGGGACTAAGACTTGAATATCTCAGTGAGAAAGGCTGGAAGGAACTGCCTGTCATAGACGGGACAGCGGGATTCCGTAAAACCGGGATGCTGACCATATTTGGAAATTCCGATTTTGCCAGAAAAAAGTTCTGGGGCAGAGAAGGCTGCTGGATACGGATCCGGAGGACAGAAGCGCAGCTTTCACCAAAGCTTACAGGCCTTTATGGGAATACCACAGAGATTCTGGCAGTAGAGACAAAGGAAGCGGAATATTTTTCCATAGAACCCAATCAGAAGAATGCTTTCTTTACACTTACAGAGAGTAATATTTACGATCTGGAGGTCTGGGTGAGGGAGGATGCGCTGGCAGGAAATCCGGAACAGCTGGAAAAATTGAAAGAAAGCTATGAAATCCGGGAAGAGAAAGCAGAAGGCGGCGTGGACTTAGAAATTTTTGTCCGCTGGAAGGAAGCAGACAGCTTTTCCGCCTCCGGCCCGGAGGACAGGCATTTCGTCATTGACAAAAATCAGGGAATCCTTAAGTTTTCGGATGGAGTCTTTGGAAAAATCCCGGATGCAGGCGATGGGGAGACCATTATAGTACGGTATACTTTCGGCGGCGGGAGAGCCGGGAATCTTCCAAAAGGAAGCATCCAGAGGATGAACGACAGCATCGGATATGTCAGCCATGTCAGGAATCCTGTTCCCACAGTGGGAGGAACTGACAGGGAAAGCGTGGAACAGGCCATATGGAGAAAAAGCAGGGCGCTCTGCCACAGGGAGCGGGCCATAACAAGACGGGATTATGAAGCGCTTGCTATGGAATCGGCCGGAAATATAGTCCGCGCAAAATGTTATGCCAATTGCTTTCGGGATGGAAGCAGCAGGCCCGGGCATTTAAGCATTGTCCTCCTGCTTGACAGCCACTATGAAAATCAGGAAGCTTTTGAGGAAGTAAAATGCAGGTGCATGGAAAACCTCTGCGGAAAGGTTCCGGATTTTTTGATGGAGCAGGAGAGAATCCATATACTTCCGCCGGATTTTGTGGAATTTACTGTGAAGGCGCAGGTACATACAGAAGATATCAATCAGATTCTGGATACCCGCAGACGGATTCTGGAGCAGTTAAAAGCATTTTTCCATCCTCTCACAGGTAATTTTCATGGGCACGGATGGCAGATAGGGGAAATTCCCAACCAGATGCAGATCCTGAATCTGCTTCGGAATGTTCCAGGAGTCCTGGGAATAGACAGGCTCCGGCTTCTGGCAGTAATTAGAAAAAACGGGCAGGTAAGAGAAGCAGGGCCTGAGGAACTGGAAAAAATGAAATTTGCAGCTGCAGCCGGCAGTAACTTTGAAATAGACATTACGGCAGGAGGTAATACGGAGTGATCCCTACGATTGATCTGGACAGAGAAAATTTTCAGGAAATCTTTGAAAAAGCAAAAAACCGTATTCCTGTGCTGTATCCGGAATGGACAAACTATAACACTGCGGATTCCGGGATTGCACTTCTGGAATTGCTTTCCTGGATGAAAGAAATGCAGGAATTTCATATGGATCAGATTGGGGATGGGCAGAAACAGGTTTATCTGAAGCTTTTGGGATTTCAGAGAAAGAAAAGGACGGCTGCAGAGACAATCGTACACTGTTTTGATGTGGAGAAAGAAGGGATTCTGGAGAGAGGAACCGGGTTTACGGCCGGCGATATAACCTTTGAATCCCAGGAGGAAGTATTACTGTATCCCGGAAAGCTGCTGGGGTACGGGGAAGAAACCCGGGAGGAGGGAAGATGCCGCAGGCTGAAGAAAGAACGCTCAAATCTGGGACTTTCGCTTTTCGGACGGAACCCTTCGGAAGGAAAAAACATCTGCTTCTTTTTTGATAAGGCCTTTGGGAAGGGGCATGTCTTCTCCATGCATTTTCTTTTAAGGGAGGATTATGAGGTCAGGAGGACTCCCATTCCTGCAGATGCAGATTTTATTCCGCTTGTGTCCCTGTCGTATTCGGTTTTTACAAAAGAGGGATGGATTGCCTGTGAGATATGCGGGGATGAAACCTTTGGTATGCTGCAGAGCGGAATCGTCCGGCTTCAGATGCCGGATAAAGCGGCTCTGCCATGGGAAAACGGCTGTTATGCCCTTCGGATTATGCTGGAAGAAGGAGAATACGATATTCCGCCCGTACTGGAGTATCTGGATTTAAATCCCGTCCGCGTGCAGCAGGTAAAAGCCATCCAAAACGGGACAGAAGGCAGTGTGCTCGGGGTGGGAAACGGATTTCCCGGGCAGCGCTTTTGGCTGGGGACACAGGGAATTATCGGCAGCAGCGCTGAAATAGAAGTGGAGAATATTCTGAAAAAGGGAAGCTTTGAAAGGTGGGAATACGTAGATGACTTTTGGGGATCCGGTCCGGAGGACAGGCACTTTACAGTGGATGAAGCCCGGGATGAGATTTGCTTCGGTGACGGAATCTACGGAATGGCTCCGGAGGGAGAAATCCGCTTCCTTTCCGGACGGCAGACGGAAGGAAAAGCCGGAAATATCAAGAAAGGACAGCTTCATTATGAGGGGACACAGGTAAAGTTCCAGGCAGTGAACGAAGCCAATGCCTATGGGGGAGAAGATCCGGAGAGCATTGAGGACTGCCAGAGAAGAATGAAGAAAAGCCTGAAAGAACGTGATTATGCCATGACGGATGCAGATTATGAACGGATGATCCGGGAAGTGCCGGGGCTTATGATTCACAGGACGAAGGTAATCCGGCAGAAGGAAGAACCGAACACGGTTAATATGGTGGTAAAACCCTATTCCCCCGATTTTACAGGAAGTCTTCTTCCGGCATACCGCAGCAATATTATGCGCTATATGGAAAAAAGGCGGCTGCTGGGTACAAAATTTGTGATTTCCGATCCCGTCTATATTCCGATAACTCTGTATCTGAATCTGGAGCTTCTGGCTTATTACAGAGAGGCGAAAGAAAAGGCGGAGAAGGAATTGTACCGGTTTTTCAGAGAAAACCAGTCGGATTTTGGAAAACCTGTGCTGGGGAGCGCTGTGTACAGCTTTCTGGACAGTATGGATTGTGTGAAAAGGATAGAAGCCATCAACCTGGACGCAGGAGGCGAAAGAGTGGAGCGCAATGCCGGCGGGGACGTGATTCTTCCCGCTAACGGCCTGGCATATCTCAAGGAGATTCATGGCAGCTATTCCTATACAGGTTAGGAGAGAAGAAGGACATGGCCACAGGGCGGTATTATTTTTTATTCAATAAAAAATTGGATTTTCTTCGCGGAACCTCAGAGGATCTTGCGTTTACAAAAGAGGGATTCACGCTGAAAGAAGGCTGCAGCGCCGGCTGGTTTTTTTCACGCGTGCTGGATGCCGGGGAAACGGAAACGGTCTGGCACAGGCTCCGGCTTACGCTGCCGGAGCACGGCGGCAGTTTCTTTTCGGTCTGTATTTATTCATCGGACCGAAATTTCCTGGACTTCAGGGGGGAGAGGATTCCTTTGGGAGAGTTCCTCGGCTCCCGGAAAGAAACGCTGGAAGAAAAGAAGGAGGCGCTCAGGCCGTTTCTTCGAAAGACAGTGGCTCTGGCGGAGGATGTTCTGCTTTATGAGGTGAAAGGGAGGTATCTCTGGTTCTGCCTCGAGATGGAGCTAAGAGACGGGGAGCGGGCCTGCATCCGGGATCTGCGCATTGATTTTCCAAAGCGAAGCTGGGTGCAGTACCTTCCGGAGATCTATCAGAGGGAGGAGGCATCCAGGGTATTTCTGGAGCGGTATCTGGGAATTTTTCAGAGTCTCTATGAGGATATGACAGAGAAGATTGAGTATTCCGCCGGGTGGTTTGACCCGGACAGCGCTCCAAAAGAGGTTCTTTCCTGGCTGGCAGAATGGATAGCTCTTGAGGATGCCCAGATCTGGGATGACAGACAGCTGCGCTGTCTATTGAAAAACGCAATGCAGCTTTACCGGATCCGGGGAACAGCAGAGTACCTGCAGAAAATGATCTGCCTTTATACGGGGGGCGAGGCTTATATTATTGAAAATCATCAGCTTGGCCGTTTCCGGAACAACAGGGGAGTGTATGAGAGGCTGAAACGGCTCTATGGGGATCACGCATATATGCTCACGATTGTGATTTCCGCAAGTCAGAAGAATACACAGAAAGATCGGCATACTCTGATGAAAATTGTAGAACATGCAGTTCCCGCCTATATGGAATATAGAATTATACAGCTTCAGCAGTACATTTTTTTAAATCAGTATTCTTATCTGGGAATCAACAGCTGCCTGGGGCCGTATCGTCCCCTGATGCTGGATGGGTTATCGGCCATGCATTTTTCGAGGATAGAAAGAGAAGCCGAAGGAGAGGAAGAATAATATGAAAAATTTAAAATATTTTCCCTTTGAGAGAAATAAGTACTTTTATGGAAAACTGTTGTCGGTAGAAGACTTTGAGGTAGAGCAGCGCTATATGAATGATAAGCGCCGGGTGCTGAATCGTTTTCTGTATGGAACGGGGATTGTGTGCGGTATGAATGTCCTGGTGGTGGACGATACAACGATTTCTGTGGAACCGGGACTTGCCCTGGATTTTTCCGGAAGGGAGATTGTCATAGACGCGCCTGTGACCAGAAGGCTTTCTGTGATTGAAGGTTTTGAAAATTTCCGAAAGGCAGAGGATGTAAAGGGATATCTCTACCTTTGCCTGGATTATGATGAGAAAGAAAAAGAAGAAGTACATAACGTAACGGGTGTTGTGCATACGGAGTACAACCGGTATCAGGAGGGCTTTCGCCTCTATGTGACAGAACGGGAGCCGTCCACAGAAAACCTTTCCGCAGGCGCATCCTATGAGAAGACGAGAGTGCTCTATTCGGGAAACGGGATTCGGATTAAACAGACAGTCCCCCGGTTTGCAGCTGCAGGCGGGGAGGCAGAGCTTAAGGTGACGGTAGAGAATATCGGGCAGATTCTTCCGATTCATTTTTCCTATGAATTGGAACTGACCGGCATGGAATGGGAAGGCAGGCGTTTCCTGAAAGCGGAATTCAGGGAAGAGGATTATGAGAAGAGCCACAGCTATGAAATCTGTTACCGCCTGAAAACCATTACTTCCCGGGAGGCGGCTGCTTCGCTGGAAACGGTTCCCGGAAGTTTTGAGCTTTCCCTCGGGGAACAGGCAGAGGAAGCGGAAGTTTCCCAGAAACTGACGCTGCAGGTAATCTGCGGAGATTTGAAGGAAAAGCTCATACAAAATTATTACGAAAGCGCCATGGATGCGATTGTGCGGAATAATTACCAGCAGAGTATTTACCTGGCAAAGCTGTTTGTCATCCGGGCTGGAGAGTCCTATATTATCGATTCGGTAAAGCCGGTTCCTTTCGGCCAGTATGTGTATAACAATATGCTTTCAGATATGATGAACCGGCTGTATTTGAAGGAAGAGCGAGAGAGAAGAAAGAATACCCCGGGAGATTTTTCAAAAAATCTTCCGGATTCAGAAAAGTTCCGGGCGCTTCTGGAAGGCGGCAATATTACAAGCGGATCTGTCACCATGGATCTCGGAATGGGGGGCAGTAAGGGGCAGAGATTCTTTTCTGAGGAACTGAGCCATAACCTGGGGCTGGGAAAGGTTCGTATTTTTCTGGGACACTGCATGGATATTGAGGACAAAGAGGTGATTTACGGATCGCCGGAAGTGTTTGAGAAAATGTCGTTCCGCGCGGAGACGGCAGCCCGTGTGAACGGTGAAAAAGGAACCTTTCAGATCGGCCTGCGCCTGATAGAACCGACTATGACCCGGTTTGTGCGGATAGACTGGATGGCAGTCAGAGATCCGGCGGATCCTCTCCACGATATGGAAGAGATGGAACTGTTTATAAAGCCGGGGATCCTGCATATGAAAACGAGAGAATCCTTTTTCCTGAAGACGGAATTTCATGGGACAGAGCCTACGGAGGTGGTCTGGAGCGTGAAGGAAGAAGTGGGAGGCAGTATCGAACAGAACGGAAAGTATACGGCGCCGAATCTTCCCGGAATCTATGAGGTAAAGGTTCAGAGTACCGTTTATGAAAGGCTGCATGCTTCCATATTTATTATTGTACGGGATGAAGACTGAGCAGGCAGGAGAAGGAATTTGCCATGAGAATAAGAACCCTGGAGAAAAACTATGAGATCCTTTTGAAGGAGAGTGAGGATCAGAGAAGCCGGATTGTGATTGCAAGAGAAGCCGGCTCTCCTCCGGACAGCCGGTTCCTTCTGGAGGAATTAAAGCAGGAGGCAGATATCCATGCGTTTCTGCCCTTTTGTGAGGAACAGAAAAAGAATGAACCTTTTGACGACTTCGTGGAGTATTTTTCTTTGGACGGAAGCCTGTATCTGGTATTCCGGCATCCGGAGGGAGAGAATCTTAAAAAATGGCTGGAAACGTATAAAAGCTCGCTGGAAGAACGTCTCCGCGCGGCTAAAAGCCTCCTTCAGAACATGGTTTTTTTGAATATGCCGCCATATCTTCAGTATGAGGCATTGAACTTTAAGAACCTGGTGATTGATAAAAACAGTACGATTCATTTCTGCTATGGGCTGTATGAGCCGGAACGGCTTGAAAATGTAACCAGGGAAGATATCTGGAGCAGAACAGGGGAGGTTCTGACAGAGCTTTTTTTGATGGAATTTGGTGAAAAGAGCTGTCCCTCCATAGAGCGGTTTGCGGAACTTGTGGAAAAAGGGAATTTCACTTCCTATCTGGAGGCTTACCGTGCCTTTGCCGCCGTGTATGAAGAGACTTTTGAGGCCCTTAAGAGGAATGAAATAAAACCGCAGGGCCCGGGCGCCCGCGTTATAGAAAGGGGAAAGGCGCTGCTTCGCTTTCTGCGTTATCTTCTGACTGCTGCGGTGCTTGCCTGCCTTGTATTTTATCTGATTTATACGGTGCTTCATCCACAGGGCAGCGGGGAACCGGTAAATTTTGAACGGATCGGAACCCTGGAGCTTAAAGATCCTCATGGGGCAGAGACCGACTAGGAGAGAAAAGAATGCGCTTTACGAATGACTATAACTGGAAAAAAACCATGGATTTTGGGTTGAAAAGGATGTTCCGGACATTTACAAGGCCTTTTGCAGCCATAAGGCTTCGATTTCGGCGGCTGAGAAATCCAAACACTCTGGTGGATACCGTTGTGACAGATGCGCAGAAGGGGATGAAAGATGCTGTTTTCCGGACTCCGGAATCCCTGGAAGAATATGTTCCGGTGGGACGGTATTATGCGGCTAAAAAGCTGATCCTGGGTTTTATGGTTCTTTTCCTTGTGCTGGCGATTTTGTATCTGAAATTCCTCCATCCCCGGATTGTCTCCCGCTTTTTCTGGAATACCATTCCCGTGAACAGCCAGGAAATGTACGGTTATACCGGAAAGGTGCGGCTGACGGACGGAGAAAAAGGAAGAATACTTTTTGAGGGCAGAATGGAGGAGGGACGTATCCTGGGTGAGGGAACCCTTTATGATTATGAAGGAAATCTTTTGTATGAGGGAAATTTTCTCAATCAGATGTACGAAGGAGAGGGCGTATCTTATTATCCCAACGGGCAGGTACAGTATACAGGCAGCTTTGCCCAGAACCTTTATGAGGGAGAGGGGATTCTTTATGAAGAAAACGGAAACATCCTTTATAAGGGAAACTTTTCTTTGGGTCTGTATGAAGGAGAAGGCGTTCTCTACCGGAAGGGTGTCCGGTATTTTGAGGGAAGCTTTAAGGAGGGGCGGATTGAGGGAGAGGGAATTCTTTATCAGCCGGACGGACAAATTTTAAGCCAGGGAACTTTTCTGGACGGAGAGCTCCAGGCAGGAGGCTCTATACTCTACGACGAAAAGGACAGAGTCTCTTATATCGGAGGATTGTCCGAGGGTCTTTATGACGGAGAGGGCGAGCTGTACGTGAAGGGAGATTTAACCTACAAAGGGCAGTTTAAAAAGGGCCTCTATGAGGGAGAGGGAGAGCTATATGAAGAAGAGATCCTGATTTATAAGGGAGGATTTAAAGAAGGCCTCTATGAGGGAATGGGAAAAGAGTACCGGAAAGGTGTTCTTCTCTACGAGGGCAGCTTTGCGGCCGGAGAAAGAGAGGGAGAAGGAACGGAATATCTGTTTCAGAAGGACGGCGGACTGCTCCTCTATCAGGGTACATGGAAGCAGGGACGGTACGAAGGAGAAGGGAAGCTTTATGATACGGTCACAGGAAATCTTCTCTACGAGGGCAGTTTTGCGGCGGGAATATATGAAGGCGAGGGGAAACTCTATGATCCGGACACAGGAAATATGATCTATGAGGGCGGATTTCATCAGGGTCTCTACGAAGGAAGCGGGAAGCAGTACGATGCACTCACTCAATTTATCCTGTATGAGGGAGAGTTCCGTAACGGCGTTTATGACGGAGAGGGAGTTCAGTACAATATTGCAGGCGTTAAGCTGTACGAGGGAAGATTTTTGCTGGGCCAGTATCATGGACAGGGAATAATGTATGATACCGATACGGGCCGTGTGGCGGGAGAGGGAGAATTCCGGGACGGAAATCTTCTGACACCCCAGGCGGAGCTGGAATAAGGAGGCGGAAAAGAATGGGAAAATATACGGCCATTTCCGAGATGAGCCGCGCGATTCTCCGTATTTTAAGAAGAGAGCTGGTTCCGGATACCATACAGAATCCGGATGCCATCGGGCTTTGCAGTCCGGATGACCGGGGCGATTTTGTCGTGGGGATTCATCTGTATGATATTAAAACAAGCGAGGAGATACGCGCGAACTCCATGGTGCCTCAGGGAACCGGCAGCAGCCGGTATCCCTCCTGCTTTGTAAATCTTTTTTATATGATAACGGTACACTCCATCGGTGATATCAAATTCCGTTCCGAAGAGGAACAGAAGGTGCTTGGAAAAATCGTCCAGGCCCTCCATGATAATTCCTGCCTGGATGCGCAGACCCTGGAGCCCGTGTCTGTGCGCAAGCCTATGGATGTAGTGATTCAGATGCAGACCCTGGAGCTCGAGGAAAAGGTACGGATCTACAATGTGCCAAATGCAGGCTATAAGCTTTCCCTGTTTTATAAGGCGGCTCCTGTGGAGATTGAATCACTGAAAACAAAACAGGTATCCCGTGTTACGGATATGGAATTTACGGTGGAACAGCAGCAGGGGGGAGCAGACTTATGATAAAGATAAAAGTGTCCTGTGTCCTTCAGTTTCTGGACGATTATACGGAAAATGTAATCACGGATCCGGTGCTTCATATAAAAGATGAAAGCGGAAGGAAACCCCTGCGCAAGGAGGGCGGTTATTATGTGTTTCTGGAAAATGGATTGCCGGTAAAGACGGTTACGGTGACTTCTCCTTTTTATGACAGGGAAACGATCCGGGCAGGGGAAGCTGATCTTGAAGTACGGAAGGTGCGGCTGCGTCCGGGAAAGAATTATCCCGTTCCCCCGGGCATGATCTGCATGGAAGGGAAAGCTCCTGCCGGAAGCTGTGTGGGCGTTGTTATTACAGGAATGGAATCCTCTTTCCGGCTTCTCTATGATTACATACCGGAAAAAGAGGCGGATTATCTTGAACTTTACCACCCTTCGGGAGGGGACTTAACCGGAATGGAGTTCCTGATTATGGAGAGCGGCAAGAAAAAAAGAGAGTTTTTCCGCGTGGCTGAGTACAAAAAGGAGACGGGCAGGTGCAGGCTTACAAAGCCCCTTTCCGGTTCCTATAAAAAGGCAGGTTCGCTCCTGTATCCCTTTTATTATACGCGAAGCGCTGAGGACGGGCGTTACTTTCTGCCCGTCAGGGCAAGGCTTGCAGAGCCTGTCTCCTGTCTCATCTATCTGGACGGAAAGGAAAGAGAGGGAGAGCTGGAGCCCGGAAAAAACAACAAGGTAGATTTCTGAGAGGAAAGAGGAAGAGCATGCGGCGTGGGATATACAAAAGTGAGTGGGAATATACGGAAGAGCTGCTGGGACTAGCAGAAGAAAAGCTGCGTGCATACCAGGGGGCAAAAGGGCTTTTCGAGGGTCTGCCTCCCTGCCCGGAGATCAAAAGCTATGAGGAGCACCAGGAAACTTTTCGGGAACGCATACGGATCATGGGGGAGAGGGCAAAACTTTCCGCAGGGCAGGGAGTCGTGATTCCAGTGGAATACCTGTACCGCGTATTTCGGGCAGATAATTTTATGAAGCACTGCATCATCCTGTCTCTTGCAGCAGAGCTTGACGGGGATTTCAGAAAGAGCTGTACGCTTCTTGAGGAAAACCAGAATTATGAATTCCCTACCCTTCAGCTCTGTATTCATTCTTACACCCTCCATCGGGAGGAGCGCAGCAGGCTTTTGGGGGATGTCTACAGGAACCGGGCAGGATACGAATATTTTTTCGGAAGAACGCCCTCCGGAAAGTTTGCATCCTCCGGCTGGACGCTCAGGCTTGACGAGCGGATCCGAATCTTTCTTTTCCGGATGGAGGATGAAGCGCCGGAGCTTCGGGGATTCTGCCGCCTTGCCCTTCCGGGAGAGGTGAAAGAACGGCCCATGCTTTACCGGGAGGAGCTGGCCCTGCGCCTTGCGGAGTTTTTAAAGCAGGACAAGCCCCGGGAGCGGATCTGTTATCTGTACGGGGAAGAGGGAGCCGGGAAAGAGTTTCTGGTCCGGCATGCGTTCCGGGAGCTTGGAAAGCTCTGCCTCTTTGTACAGGCCGGAGGTCTTCTTGCCGATGAAAATGATACGCGTCTTGGACAGGTCTTGAGGGAAGCGAAGCTTCGCCGGGCCGGGCTGTGTATCCGGGACTTCCAGGAGCTCACAAAGGAATGGAAGGAATACGAAGCCTGGGAAATGCTGGAGGAATGTCTAAGGGAGCTTCCTTTTTTGATACTTCTCTCCACGGAAAAATGGCCCTACAGCCGGAAAAAGCTTTCGGAAGAATTCCTGGAGATTTCCCTTCCCCTCCCGGATATCGGAAAGCGGATGCTCCTTTGGAGACAGGCATTTACAGAGGCAGGGATAGACGGGGCAGATCCGGAAGGTCTGGCCGTCAAGTTCTCTTTTTCGCCGGGAAAGATTAAGGCCAGTGTCCGGGAGGCCGTAAGGCTGGCCGGCTGGAGGGGAAAACCGGTGGATGAAGAAATCCTTTATGAAGCCTGCCGGATGCAGATTTCCCACAATCTTGGAGAAAAGGCCGCATGCATTGAGGCAGCTTTTGAATGGGAGGATCTGGTTCTGCCGCATTTTCAGAAAATGCGTCTTAGAAATGCCTGTGATCAGATTACCTTTTATCACAGGGTTTATGAAACCTGGGGCTTTGAGAAAAAGCTTCCTTACGGAAGAGGCGTATCTATGCTGTTTTACGGGCCGCCGGGAACGGGAAAGACCATGGGTGCACAGGTAGTTGCAAGGGGGCTTCATCTGGAGCTATATAAGGCGGATCTCTCTTCGGTTATGTCAAAGTATATCGGTGAGACCGAGAAAAATCTGGACAGCATTTTTGAAGAGGTGAAAAAGAGCCGGAGCATTCTGTTTTTTGACGAGGCGGACGCACTGTTTGGAAAGCGTTCCGAGGTAAAGGATGCCCAGGATAAATATGCCAATGCCGAGACGGCATACCTGCTTCAGAAGATAGAAGAATACGAGGGAATTGTGATTCTGGCCAGCAATTACCTCCAGAATTTTGACGAAGCCTTTAAACGGCGAATTAAATTTATGATAGAATTTCCGCTTCCGGATCGGGAACGCCGCCTGGAGATCTGGAAACGCATGTATCCCAAGGAAGCGCCGGTAAGCGAGGAACTGGATTTTGCTTATCTGGCCCGGCAGTTCGAGCTGTCGGGCAGCAGCATAAAGAATATTGCGGCGGCCTCCGCTTTTCTGGCGGCTGCCCAGGAGACAGAAATAGGGATGCGCCAGGTGCTCTTTGCCTTGTCGGAGGAGCTCAAAAAGTCAGGGAAGCTTTTGCAGAGGGAAGAGTTCGGAGAATACGGATACATGACAGAAGAGATATTTCTGCAGTGACTTTACCCTTTAGAGCTGTCGCGCAGCGGCAGGTAAAGCCGCAAAGGCGCACGAGAGGAACTTTTATGAGTGTCCTTTCGAATAAAAGTTTCTCTCAATACCAGTGTGTCGAAGCGGCTTTACCCTTTAGTGCTGTCGCGCAGCGACTTAGAATAGGAGGAAAACAAATGCCCAAGCATCATCATACGAAGACAAGAGAACAAAGCGAAGGGACAGAAAAACGTAAGCATCGCCATCATCCCAGGCATAGACATGAGGAGCAGGCACAGCAGCAGGAGCCGGTAACTGCTGTGGAACAATCGGAACAGCCTGCCACCCGGTCGCGGAGCAATGCGGTCGGGCCGAAACAGCGCCCCGATCTTGAAGTAATTTCCAACCCGGAATGGTACACAGGCCTCAAAGAAAGACTGAATGAGTTCGGGCAATATAACAACGCCTTTGCGGGCACAAAGGAGAATCTGGCCTACACAGCGGATCTGGATCATCTGGATGCGATTGAGGCCGGCGCACATAGTAAAAAGGCTCACCTGGATGCTCTTTTTGATAAAATTACAGAACTGCATGAGGACATGTTAAATGATCCGGGAAATGCGGATAAGAAAGCAGAGGGTGAGAACTTTTACGATACCTGCTGCAAGAAAAAAGCAATCAGTGAACAGCTTTATGCAGATCTGTTATCAGCAGTAACGGATCGGAAGAAAGCAGTTCAGAACGAGCAGAATAAAATGCAGAAGCAACAGAAGCGCAGCAGCGTGCGCGCACGCCTGCAGGCTCTTCAGAAGGATTCCCCTATGATGCAGCTTATACGCAGAGTAAAGGCCATGGAAAGCGGAGCGGCTCCGGACACTTCCGGCGTAAAGACGACTAAGACTGCAGGCCTTATGGACTGGCTCTCTGAGGACGTGCAGGAGGGCGTGAACTCGCTCATGGACACGAAAGAGACCGTGGAGGAAAGCGTAGAAGGCGGCGATCAAATGAAATCCTTTATCGAGGGTATTCAGACAGGAAGCGTGAAGGAGGAAGACGGAGGCTTAAAGGAAAAAATTACCGACGGCATTGAGACCGTGAAAAATATTGCGGAAACCGTTCGTGATGTGGTGGATGCAATCCGGAATTTTTCAAAGATGTCAAAGGAAAATAAGGAGGAAATGCTGGCAGACCTGATTTCAAACAGCATCAAAACGGCGCTGGACGCTTCGAAGTATATCGTGGATCTGATCAAAGATGTGCCGATTCTGGGAGGCATCATCGGCCTGATCAAAAATGCCATTACTTTTTTCCAGAAAGGTTTTGAGATCTATCACGCCGAAAAGCGTAAAAAGGCTATGAAAGAAGCCCGGCACAGGCTGAAAGAAAAGATGTTAAAGCGCAGGGAAAAATATGCGGGGGATGAGGATCTGAAAGACATGGGGCTTTATACCCAGGTTGAAAGGGGTGCGGACGGAGGCGCACATATGACAGCGGCTCAGAAAAAGCAGGACAAGAAAGACTACGGACGGGAAAGAAGAGGAATGGACGGTCAGGCCGGCGGACAGAACCGGGATATTATGCGCCGGAATGCGGCGCGGCGGAAGGAAGACCCGGCAGCGAAAAAGGCATATTACGGAGCCAAGGCCCGGGAATCCCAGGCTCAGTACGATGAAATGAAGGAAGCGTCTTACCGAAGCAAAAATATTGTAAGAGAGGCCATTCTGGATATCATTCAGGAAGGGGTTTCCGTGGTGGAGAATATTGCCTCTTTTGTCCCCGGCGTGGGAACCGTCGTGAAGGCCGGGGCAAAAGCCGTCAATACGGGAACGGGACTGGGCAGAAAGGGAGCCGCCTGGATACACAGCAGCTGGAAAGAGTTTCGGAACAATCCCCGTTCTGAAACGAATAAGGCAAAATTCCGCGCAAAATATGCGGAAAATGTGTACAGCAGCCTGGCGGATGTCTCCCAGTTTGTCAACACAGACGGAGGCATTACCATTGATGATACAAAGCTTGATGAGGTAAAACGGGTCGAGGACAGTTATAATTTTGCGGAGACACTCCTCGGCGGGGTGGGCGCCGATATGCCCGCCCTTATCAATTCAGAGTCCAAGGACGAGCTTCTTGACAATATGAGCGCTATGTTTGCCCGGGAGGGATAAATGTCAAGTTAGTGCCATCGCGCAGCGATTTAGAATAGGAGGAAAAGAAATGACCAGGACCAAAATGCGAAAAGACATGGAGGCGCTTGCTGATTTCCTGGAAGATATAGGCTGGGATACACAGGTTTTGATAGAAAGTGTTTCCATCCCCACCTTGACGGCTTCCCTGGCTTTGGACGAGGATTATGACGAGCTTCTTGTTTTTAATTATATTCCCATGAAAAAAGAGGACGCCGAGTTTACAAAGCTTCTACAGATTTACGGGAGAATTCCCCTGGATCTTCATACGCTGCCCCTGGAGGATGTTCACCTTCTGATGAACCGGATGAATCTTCTGACCACTTTCGGGCATTTTGTACTAATGCCAGAGGAGGAAAAGGAAGAGGGAGAGACGTATATGGGGCTTCGCTGCGTGCTGGGAATTCCCATGGAAGAGCTTCCGGACGAGGGTGTTATTGGAGAGACGGTGCTTCATATCACGCATTACTGCCAGATTATGGAAAGCCTTCTCCTGGGACTTTTGACTGGAGAAAGCACGCTTGCAGAAACACTTGCTTCCATCGAAAGCAGATTGTAGAAAAGGAAAAGCAGAGGATAGACAAGGAGGAGAACAGGATGGGATTCTGTGTCTGCGGAGGGGCCATGTGCGCCTGTTCCTTTGGAATGGCTCCGTCAGCGCTTATGGTAACGCCGGAAAATAAAGTGGTTTCCGCAATGCCGCTGGCTACGATCATGGATTACGTTGTTATGAAAAATGTGATGCCTTTTGGCATGTGCAGCTCTATGGCCAATCCGACGGTTGCAGCGGCCACGGCTGCGGCTTTGGGGGTTCTAACCCCCATGCCCTGTATGCCGGTAACAACGGCCCCATGGGCTCCCGGTTCCCCTGCTGTGCTGATTGGAAATAAGCCGGCCCTTACCCAGGCGTCCAAGCTCATATGCGCATGGGGAGGCGTGATACAGATTACAAATCCGGCTGTAACAAATATTCAGGCTCCATAGCCGGTAACAGGATTTTGAAAAGGAAAGAGAGGAAACAAGGGATGAAAAAGCGGAAAATAGGGCTGCGTGTAAAGTTTACGCTTTTATTTATACTATTTGCCGCTGTAGTCATGACGACGGTAAGCCTGGTTACCTACAAGAATTATGAGGAAGCCATGATGAAAAAATATGCGGACGAGGCCGTATCCGTTGCAAGGCTGGCAGCTTCTTTCCTGGATGGGGAGGAAATGATCCGTTACGGAAAAACTTTGACGGAGGATGAGGAATATAAACGCCTGGAGGCTCTGCTTGACAACATCAAGGAGCAGACAGGCGTGGCATATTTGTATGTGATGATGCCGGTTTCCGAGGATAACATGGTTTACATATTCGATGCCGGAACCCAGGAGGAAAAAGATTCCGGAAAGGTAGTTTATCTTGGATGGGTAGGGCTTTATGATGATAATTTCCTTTCTGCCAAGGAAGCGATGGCTACAGGCGAGCCAAGCATGAAGCTGGAAGAGACAAACACGGAGCTCGGAAACCTGGCTTCTGCTTATGTGCCCATTAAGGATGATGAGGGCGTCCCGGCGGCCTTTGTGGGCGTGGACTTCAGCATGGAAGAGATCCATAGCTTCTTGAACAGCAGCCTGGAGGAGCTTCTTAAGATTATGGCTGTTACGGTTCTTGTATGCGCCCTGCTGCTGCTGGGACTTGTCTACGGCCAGATTATTTCTCCTATACGGCTTCTGAAGGAAAAGGTTGAAGTGATGATGGAAGGAGAATTGGGCGTACAGGTTCCCGTAAAGAGAAGGGATGAAATCGGGGAGATTATGGATGCCTTTAACCGGATGTCCGCCCACATAGGGAACCATATTAAAGAAGTTACAAAGCTGAATCAAGGCTATTATAAGTTTGTTCCCTCTGTGATTTTCCGGCTGCTGAATAAGAAAAGTGTTACGGAAATCCAGCTGGGGGATCACAACAATGTACCGCTGGAAATTCTGAGCATGCAGGTGAACGGCTTTGAGGAAAGTGCCAGAAGAATGAACCCGGGAGAACTGTTTGCCTATGTGAACCGCATTTACGGCATCAGTGTTCCGGTTATCCTGGAACATCAGGGTGTTATTGAAAACTATTTTAACAGCGGATTTCGCGCTATCTATACGAAACCCGGAAAGAATGCCCTGGAGAGCGCCATTGATATCTGCCAGAAGCTGAACGAAGAGAAGAGGAGGGAGAAGCAGGGGACAGAATTCGGAAAAACGGAGATTGCTTTCGGTATTTCCAGAGGAACTGTGATCCTGGGCATCGTAGGCCATGACAGACGGCTTGCGTCTGTTGCTATGTCTGAGCAGATTTCGGTAATGGAATATTTAAGGAGCATTGCCGGGAAATACCGGGCGCAGATTCTGATAACAGGCACGGCGGCGGAGGCAGTCCCGGATTTTGAGACGAGGTACCGCTCCCGTTACCTGGGGCTTCTTCATATCAGCGCCGCGGATTCTCTGGAGAGAATTTACGATGTATATGACGGGGATGAGGACGCTGTCAGGGAAATGAAGGAGCAGACAAAGGAGCTGTTTGAAAAGGGCGTGAATCTTTTTATCCGCCAGCAGTTTTACGATGCCAGAGGCTGCTTTGTGGAGATACTGAAGATCTCTCAGATGGATTATGCGGCCAGGGAATATCTGTATCTGTGCAATCAGTATCAAAACCGGGAGGAGACCTCCGATATTGATATTTATTTTGAGGATTTATAGTATTTGTGCAAAGGAGTAACCGGAAACAATGAAACAGTTTCAGAAATTAACGGCCGGGCAGAAGGAGGCCTATGACCGAAAAGCAAGGGAGCTTTCCGGCATACTTCCCTCTACTCTGTATTTTGAGAGCGTTTATGCCTGGAGCCA
This sequence comes from Lachnoclostridium sp., assembly GCA_021770065.1. Lineage (GTDB taxonomy): Bacteria > Bacillota > Clostridia > Lachnospirales > Lachnospiraceae > Laedolimicola. Next base: position 22,888 of record JAETRR010000006.1, read on the forward strand.
TACATGCCGCCCTTTTTTTCGTGAAATAGATAATTATTACTGCATCCTTCTGGAGGATGAAAGCTGTATGGAACGGTACTATTACATGCCTCTGGGTACATACGAGCAGAAGTCTTTTCAGATAGTCATTGATAAGCTCATGGCGGGAGAGTGTAAAACACCGGGACAGCTTCGTTTTCGGGATGTGGGGGAGGCACAGCTCCCCTTTTTCCAAAAGCTTACCGGGTATGAGGTAAATACAGAGGATAACCGGGGGGATGCGGATTATATTTTTACAGCAAAGGAATTTAGAAACACGCTGGAAAGCCAGGAATTCCGGTATAACAGAAATTATTTTCTGCGCAGGCAGGCTTCCCGGTGCCGTCCTATTGACAGCGCGGATGGGAAGAATATCAGAACGCTTCTGAAGGAGGCGTACTGCAGGTATCACATCTGTTCTGACTGCAGTAACGGCTGCCTGATAAGAAGCATAGATCTTTTTCTTGAGCAGCAGAAGACAATGGACTGGGAAGGGCTGGAGGTATATGCGGAAGGGATTCTCGCGGCTTATGTGGTCTGCGTTCCCTGGAAGGATACCTTAATGGTTCTTTTTAAGAAAACGCTGCGGGGATACAGGGGGCTGGATGAATATCTCCATATGGAGATGCTGGATCGGTTCCAGAAGGATATGGCATATATCAATTATACAGAGGATATGGGGCTGTACGGTCTCAGAAAATATAAAGAAAAGTGGGGGGCTTATCAGCTGAATCACAGGTACAGAGTTACTGTCCGCACAAGGGAGGAAAAGAAATGAAAAGAAATCAGAAAATAGGACTTGTGTTAACTCTGATTCTGGGGCTTATAGTATGTCTGAATTATAAAAAGCTGGGGGTAAACCCTCTGGAGCCGGTGACCGTCGATACGCCGTCGATGGTTCTGAACCAGACGGACGGAGGAAAGATCGTAACGGATCGCTCCGGCAAACGGTTTTATAAGGTCAATGCAGACGGAACGATTGCATATATGGCCTCGGGAGCCCGCAATAGCAAAGAGTTTTATGAGGTAAAGCAGATGGTGACAGATGGGGACGGAAGTATCTATCTGCTGGACGTCCACCGGAGCGGAAGCCGTAAGGTAGAGCTGGAGCGTATCTTAAAATATAGCCCTGACGGAACGTATGAAGCGTGTATTACGGAGATTTCCTATGGGGAAACGGATCTGGTTTATAAAAACAGGATTAACCGGCTCGCCATACTGGATGGGAAGCCTGCCTGGTTCCAATTCACGGACGGGGGCTTTTCCCTGATGTCACAGGAGGGAGAAAACGAGTTTTTCCCCTATGAGGATGCGGAGAACCTTCTCGTGGATTTTGCCGTAAATCCTGTAGATCAGAGTTTTTCTTATCTGACTAAGACGGGTGAGATCTATACCCGGAATGAGAGCGGAGATTTTAAAAGAATCTACTCTGTAGAAGGAAAGGAAGGGCATTGGATTCCCTGGTACATGTCTTACGGAAAAGACGGGGGGCTTTACTGCGCAGATATCGGAAAGAGAGCCGTCTACCGGATTGAGGAAGGGCAGGAGATAAGCCTTGTGATGACCAACTATTCCAATGAATACACAGAGATTCCTTCCGCAGAAGAGATCCGCTCTTATCCTATTTTTTACACGCTGGATATGGGGGAACAGCTTCTGACCACAGACGGCTATGGAGTTGTGGCGGCTCCGGCAGAAGACACAGGAATCGGAGAAGTCATCTATGAGACAGAGTATCCGTTGTCCATGAGCCTCCGGGTTATTTCCGCCCTCGTGTGGGGGGCGGCAGTTTTGCTGGCGCTGCTGCTGCTTCTGGGCGCTTTTCTTGGAATTGTACATTTGATGAAAAGTGAGAACGGCAATGCGAAAATCGTGGCAGGCCTTCTTCTTGCCACAGTGGTGATTATTGCCCTGTTTTCCATGATTATTCTCCGGGACTGGAATAACCGGATGACAGAGGAGATGACAAAGAGGACCCAGAGCGTCTCCGGCCTTGCGGCTCAGCTGATACCCGGCGACAGTATGAAGGAGATAGACTCCATTGGCGATTACGTGAGCAGCGAATATCAGGAAATCCGCCATATTATGCGGAGCATGTTTGTAACGGACAATGCCTCCATGGATGATCTCTACTGTACCATCTACCGTATCCAGGACGGCATGATTACGGCCATGTATACCATTGAGGATTATGTGGGAGCCGTCTATCCCTATGACTGGCCCTTTGAGGGTTCGGACGAGCAGTGGATGCTGGAAAATAAGGAACAGCTTACCTACACAGGGCTTGCTGCCAGCGAAGGAAGCTTTATTTTTACCAATTCACCGATTCTGGATTCGGAGGGAAATGCTGTGGGAATCCTGGAGGTCGGGACAAGTCTGTACAGCTTCCAGCAGGAAAACCGGCAGGTGATCGTGGAAATTGTGATAAGCGCCCTTGCGATTGCTGTGGCGGGCATCTTCATCGTGTTTGAGCTTCTCGTATTCGGGAGCGGCTTCAGGAAGCTTGGGAAAGGCTGGCGGAGCTTCAAAGCGCTGCAGGGGAGGGAAATCCCTGCGGATGTGCTCCGTCTGCTGGTATTTGTTATATTTTTTGCCACCAATATGCCGAAGGGATTTCTTCCCATTTATATCATCAATGCGGCCAAGACAGAGGAGGTATTCGGGCTTTCTCCGGCCATGCTGGTGTCCATAGCCCTTTCCGCGGAGGTGTTTTTCGGGGCGCTTTTGTCTTTCGGCGGAAATTTTGTGATTCACCGAATGGGGAGAAGAAGGGCTGCGCTTTTTGGAAGCTTTCTCTTTGCAGGCGGTTTAAGCATCCGTGCTCTTATCCCTACAATCGTGTCTTTTATTGCGGGAAATGCCGTTATGGGCGCCGGCTGGGGAATCCTTCTTCTGATTGTACAGATTATGATTGCGGAAAAGAACGAAGAAGAAAAGGCCGACGGCTTTACCGGGTATACGGCGGCATCCTTAAGCGGGATGAACTGCGGCGTTGTATTCGGCGCATTTCTTGTAAACTGGCTGAGCCACAGGGCGGTTCTGAGTGTAATCGGCCTTATAAGCTGTACAACTCTCTTGTTTAGCTATATATTTATCTATGACGGGGCAAATGACAGGGTAAAAACGGAAAAGAAAGAAGAGAGCCAGATGTCTCCTCTGCGGTTTATCTTTTCGCCCAGAGTGTTCTTCTATTTCATCGGAATTGTAATCCCTGTGGTGGCAGCCGGCTACTTCCTGGCCTACCTGTATCCGCTGATGGGAGAGGAGTTTGGAATTTCCGAGACGAATATCGGTTATTCCTACCTGCTGAACGGAATCTGTATCGTATTCCTGGGAGCGGTGCTTACAAAGATGCTGATGAGAAAGATTAGCAAAAAGGGAATTCTTGTTACGGCGGCCCTGCTGTATGCAGCGGCGTTTTTCCTGGTTTCCGCATATCCCGGCGTCCTTACGCTTCTGGCATCTCTGATTCTTCTGGGAATATCAGACAGCTATGGCCTGCCCATGCAGTCTACATATTATACGGATTTGCCGGAGGTGCAGAGATACGGCTATGACAGGGCTATGGGCATGTACAGCCTTTTTGAAAACATGTCGCAGGTGCTGGGCTCCTTCCTCTTTGGTATTATCTATGTAAACGGGACAGGTACAGGGCTTTTCTATGCAGGCACTGTTCTTCTTGTACTGGCCGCCCTGTTTTATCTCACAGGAAGAAAGAATGCAAAAGGGGAGAAGTATGGAGATTCGTTTTAAACACCCGAGGCTTGAGGACCGGGATCTGATTAACAGTTATTTACGATATTCGAATAAGCGAAGCTGTGAAATGACCTTTGCCAGCCTTTATCTGTGGTCGGGACATTATAACACGGGGTTTGCGGTGGTGGAGGATATGCTGGTTCTGGGAAAAACCTCCGGCGCAGCCGCGTTCTCCATGCCTGCCGGGCCGGCCGACACAAAGAAGACCCTTGATACCCTGATGGCATACTGTGAGGAAAAGGGGATGCCTTTCCGGCTTTACGATGTGACAAAGGAGGACTTTGCACGGCTTGAGGAGTTCTATCCGGGAATGCTTGAGATAACTTATGACAGGGATTATGCCGACTATGTGTACGAGGCGGAGAAGCTCAGAACCCTGTCGGGGAAAAAATACCACGGGAAAAAGAATCATATCAATAAGTTTAAGGCCCTTTATCCGGACTGGAGCTATGAGCCCATTACAAAGGAAAATGCGGCGGAATGCGCCGGACTGGCCCATGTCTGGGGAGAGCAGAAAGGTTATGGGGATGACGGGGAAATGCAGGCGGAGCTCTGCGTGGCTCTCAATTTCCTGCGGCTCTTTGAAGAACTTGAGATGCGGGGCGGAATCCTGCGGGTAAACGGAAAGATTGCAGCATTTACAATCGGAGAGCCGGCGGCAAACCCGGATACGCTGCTGGTGCATGTTGAGAAGGCGCTTGCGGATGTGCAGGGAGCCTATGCGATGATCAGCCAGCAGTTTGCGGAGCATGAGGGGGCGGATTTTAACTATCTGAACCGAGAGGAGGACGTAGGGGATGAGGGGTTAAGGCAGTCCAAAATGTCATACAGACCGGCATTTTTAATTGAAAAAGGGATCGTAAGAAAATCAACAGACTGCGCATATGAAATTTAACAGTTTTCATAACCGCAATTTTTTGATAAAATAAGAAAATATTTTAAATGGAGACAGGGGGAATTTTATGAGCAATTTTAAGGAACTTGTTGCCCTGTGTCAGGGGCATAAAATTTATATTCAGACACACAATTTTCCGGATCCGGATGCGATTGCCTCGGCTTTCGGCCTGCAGAAGCTGCTTGAACACTATGGCGTGTCATCAGAGTTATGTTATGACGGCAGGATTGACAAGCTGAGCGCTTCCAAAATGCTGGGTGTTTTCCGGATTTCTATGCAGCCCTATGAGAAGCTTTGTTCCAAGCTGCAGGAGGAGGATTATATCGTATGTGTGGATTCTCAGAAGCACAGCGGAAACACAACGGATTTCATCGGGGATGAGGTGGCATGTGTGGATCATCATCCAACGTTTATACCCATAGAATACCGGTATCAAGATATTCGCATTACTGGTTCTTGTTCCACGCTGATTGCAGAGTATTATAAAGAATCAGGATATGAACCAGATCGGGATACGGCGACAGCATTGCTTTATGGATTGAAAATGGACACGCTGCAGTTTACCCGGGGTGTGACGGATCTGGATATTCAGATGTTCCGTTTCCTGTTTAACTACTGTGATGCGGAAAAACTCTCGGATCTTGAGAGGAACAATATGGAATTTAATGATCTGAAGGCATATGGTGCGGCTATCGAGGGGATTGAGCTTTATGATAAAGTGGGATTTTCTTATATTCCCTTTTCATGTCCCGACGCGTTGATTGCAATTATCTCGGATTTCATTTTGGCTTTGGTTGAAGTGGAGGTTGCGGTCGTATTTTCCAGCAGAGAAGACGGAATCAAATTTTCTGTCCGATCGGAAGATCCCAAGATTCATGCAGGAAATCTGATTCATGATGCTCTGGAAGGAATTGGAAACGGAGGCGGACATGCCGCTATGGCAGGAGGGCTGATACAAAAGGATCAGGAATCCCTGCTTGGACGCTATCCGAAAGATTTTATCAGGGAGCTGTTCTTAAAAAAACTGGAGAAGTAAGAAGCGTAAAACACAAAACACCGGGAATTCTGGAACTGAAAAAATTCAGCATTCCCGATGTTTTTTACATTGCCGAGAAGGACTGAACCTTAGGGCTGCACCTTATTTTTATTGATCCGGTATTGATAATATGGTATATTACTTTAGAAAGTTGAAGAACAATGGCAAAGGATTTTGATAATGAAAAAATATATTGCGGCTGTGAAAAAGGCAAATATATGGATTCTTCTGATCGCTGCATTTCTTCTGGCAGTGCTTCTGGAACTGTGCGTGTTCCAGTTTTCTTACTTTTCCCAAAATTTTGGCGCTTATACACGTACTGAGCTTGAACTGTCGGGGATGGAGGGCTATAACGGAGAAGCGCTTTCCCTTCTTCCGGAGAATCCCACCGTTTCTTTTGACGGCCTGTCCGAAAGGGTGCGCAGCGTCACGGTACACACCTCGGGACCGGTCCGGGTCCTGTCCGGAAATATCGGTATCTGTGATGAGGCCAATGCCTATCGGACGATGGGGGCCGGAAGCTTTCAGGTGAATCCCGGCGGGCAGGAGTCCTCGTTCACGGTTCGCCTCAACAGCCGCGGAGATCTGACCCGGCTCCGCATCAATTTTACCGATCCCCTGGATGAGCCGGTATTTCTCCTCTCCGTAGTGCTAAATGAACGGATTCCTCTCCGGATTCACGGCCTGCGCCTGCTTCTGATGGCGGGCCTGCTTTTCGCAGTATTTTCCGTACTGCGTTTCCGGCTTTATGAGGCGGAATACTGTCCGGAGAAAAAGAGCCACGCTGTGCTGAATCTTGCGGTTCTGGTTTTCTGTGTTCTGGTTTCCGGCTGGATCCTGTATGGCGGCTCCGCGTCCCACGAGTATCTGCGTCCTTATCCTTCGCTGGAAGAAGTCCGCTCTCCCAAGATGGTGGTGGATGCCTATATGCAGCAGCTTGATGCTTTTGAAAAGGGGCAGACAGCGCTTGACCTGGATGTGAATCCGGCGTTAGAGGAGCTTGACAACCCTTACGACAAGGGGGAGAGAGACAAAAAGGAGGTTGCCTATCACTGGGATCGGGCCTATTATAACGGACAGTACTATTCTTATTTCGGCCCGGCGCCCTTATTTATGGTGTATTATCCGGTGTACTGGCTGACAGGGAAGCTTCCCACGGAACTTCTTGCGGGCACATTACTGACCGTCTTTTCTATCGCGGCAGTTTTTGGAGCCGTTCACGGACTGTATCGGATTTTCCGTCCGAGGGCAAATCTGGTTTTGTTCTTATTGGGGGAGGCTGCCGTGGTATTTGGAAGCTTTCTGTATCTGATGCAGGCGTCCGTAAGCTTTTATTACCTTCCGCTGATCAGCGGAACGGGCTGGCTGGCTGCCTTTACCGCCTTTTCCTGCTCTGCCTGTCTGAGTGAAAAGAAGGGCAGGCGGATGCTGCTCTTTGCCCTGGCAGGTATTTCCGTGGTGATGCTGGTGCTTTCCAGGCCGGGTATGGTGCTTTTGGCTGCAGCCTTTGCGGCGCCGCTGTTCCTGCGTATCCTTTTTGACCGGACAACGACGCCGACGGAAAAGCTTGGGTGCGCCCTGCCTTTTCTGGTTCCCGTCTTGCTGGGGGGGATTGGCGTGATGTACTATAACCAGATTCGCTTTGATTCGGTATTTGAGTTTGGAACTGCCTTTCAGCTTACGGAGAGCGACATCCGGTACAATGAGATAACCTTAAGCCTGCACCATTTTCTGTCTATGGTATACCACTATTTTGTGGAATCCTTTGTCTATACAGAGTTTTTTCCTTTTCTTCGGTTTACTGCAGAAAAGTGTGTTGATTTTGGCAACTATCTTTATCAGGAGTATAGCGCCGGGCTTTTTCAGATGCCGCTGAACCTGGGGCTTTTTCTGGCAGGGCTGACTCTTGGCAGGAAGGAAAAGAAGGATTCCGTGAAGCGATGGATCTGCGGGCTTCTTCTTGCGGCAATTCTGGGGCTTGGATACCTTGATTTCCTTATGGGAGGGATCCATATCCGCTATGTCTGCGATTTGAGCCTGGCGGTAAGTCTGCTTGCGTTCTTCTTGATTCTGGGGCATATTCATTTTGAAGGGACACGCTCCTCCCGTATTCTGTACGTGATTACCCTGGGGTTTTTGCTGATCACTGTCGGCAGAGGGTGGCTGACTATCTTTTCCAACGAGACCAACGCTGTCCGGCTGGCCAATCCTGATTTTTACCTGAGTGCGGCCCGGATGTTTCGGTTATAAAAAGCTTTACACCCTGCACAAGGGTTGTTATAATAAAAATACTTGACAAGGTTAAAGCATAACAGATTTAAGAATTATAATTAAGGGGCGTGGAATATGGATAATTTTGTAATTTCTATCACAAGAACCTGTGGAAGCGGTGCAACATCCATCGGAAGAATTCTGGCCAGGGATCTGGGTGTGGAGCTGTATGACCGGAATCTTCTGCGGCTGGCCTCCGATGAGAGCGGAATCAGCCAGGAATTATTTGCCAGGGCTGACGAGGATCAGAAGAAGAGCCTTTTATTCCGGGCATCCCAGAAGGTGTACAACGGAGGACTTATCCCACCGGAGAAGGAGGATTTTACCTCCAACAACAATCTCTTTAACTATCAGGCCAAGGTGCTCCGGGAGCTGGCAGATATGTCCTCTTATGTGGTAATCGGAAGGGCTGCGGATTATGTGCTGAATGACAAGCCGAATCTGGTGCGCGTATTCATCTACGCTTCCAGAGAGAAGTGCATCCAGAAGGAGATGAACCGCCAGAAGATCGACTGGAAGAAGGCGGACAAATTCATCACCAAGACCGACCGCTACCGCCGGGATTATTACCGCTACTTTACCGGTCAGGAGTGGGAGAGCATGCGCAACTATGATTTGTGCATCAATACTACAGATATGACCTATGAAGAGGCGGCAAAGGCCATCAAGGATTTTGCCTTTACGCTGCTGGAGAGCAAGAAAAAGCAAAAATAAGAAAGGATCGGCAGGATTTTCCGGGATCGGCGGAAAATCCTGCCGTTTTTTCGGGCTGTGAAATTTTTATAAAAACTTCATACATTCTCAGGGTTTCATGTTATACTATATGTTATTATTGAGTAAGAAAGGATGACAGCCATGGCAGAAAAACGGGAGTTTACCTACCTGTCCGCCGACGGAAAAACAAATATCCATGCAGTGGAATGGAAACCGGAGCAGGGAGAAGTAAAGGCGGTTCTTCAGATTATCCACGGAATGGTGGAGTTTATTGACCGCTATGAAGAATTTGCGGAATACCTGACGCAGCGGGGGATTGCAGTAGTCGGAAATGATCACCTCGGGCATGGTATGTCCGTCATATCCAGGGATGAATACGGCTTTTTCTGCGAAAAGAACGGAAATGCCGCAGTGCTCAAAGACATTCACCATCTGAAAAAGCTGACGGAAAAATCTTTCGGGAATATACCCTATTATATGCTGGGCCACAGCATGGGCTCCTTTCTTCTGAGACAATATCTCTGTCTGCGCGGTGAGGAGCTTGACGGCGCAGTTATCATGGGAACCGGAACAAAGCCGGTGCCGCTGCTGAAGACCGGAAGAGGGCTGTGCAGGGCAATGGCGGCAATATTTGGATGGCATCACAGGAGTATCCTCATTGACAGAATGGCCTTCGGAGGATATAATAAACATTTCAAACCGGCAAGGACGGCTGGGGACTGGCTTACCAAGGATGAGACAATTGTGGACCGCTATCTGGCGGATGAGCGCTGTACCTTCCGGTTTACCCTGAACGGATATTACAATCTGTTTTACAGTATGGAGACGGCATCTAAGAAGAGCAGCCTTCGGAGAATGCCAAAAGATCTGCCCGTACTGTTTGTGTCGGGCAGAGAAGATCCGGTAGGAGACTTTGGAGCCGGAGTGGAGCAGGTTGAAAAGAAATTCAGGGAAGCGGGGATGGAGAACATAACGCAGAAGCTGTATGAGACAGACCGGCATGAGATTCTGAATGAGACGGATCGCAGTGCCGTATATGAAGATCTGTATCATTGGCTGAGCCGGAACCTGAGCCGTCCGCGCAGGAAACCGTAACAGAAAAAAATGCGGAACTGGAATAGGAGATCAAAAAAATTATGAAAAAGCGGATTTTATCACTGATACTGGCAATGACAATGCTGTTTGCTTCCGGAATTACGGCATCAGCAGCAGAGGATGACACGCCGATTCTGGCTCTGGGAGCCAACTTGAGTGAGGAACAGAAAGCAACGGTGCTGAATCTTCTGGGCGTGAATCCCGCAGAGCTGGACAGCTATAAGGTAATTTATGTAACCAACGAGCAGGAGCACCAGTACCTGGATCAATATCTGGGCGCCGGCGTCATAGGAACAAAGGCACTGTCCTCCGTACTGATACGTCCGGCAGCGGAGGGTGCCGGCCTTAACGTGACCACCTATAACATCAGCTACTGTACCATCGATATGTACCGGAACGCCCTCATAACAGCCGGGCTTAAAGACGCGGACGTATATGTGGCGGGCCCGACCAATCTGTCGGGAACGGCGGCTCTCATCGGAGCGGTTAAGGGCTACGAGGAGATGACCGGTGAAAACGTAGGCGAGGAAGCGCTGGAGGCGGCGGTAAACGAGATTGTAGTAACGGGAGATCTGGGAGATATCCTGGGCGATTCCGAGGCGGCTTCCGATATAATTGCTTACATCAAGCAGCAGATAGCAGAAGAGCATGTGGAGTCCGATGAAGATATTGAGCGGATTATCCGCAACGCCATGAAAGAATTCAATATCGATCTCTCCGACGAGCAGGTGCAGGAACTGATTAAGCTGATGAACAAGATCAGCAAGCTGGATCTGGATGTGGATGCCCTGGCAAAACAGGCTGGAGAGCTGTATGAGAAGCTCAAAGGCATGGGCCTTGATCTGGACAGCGTTAGCACGGAGCAGGTAGGGAACTTTATTACCCGGTTTTTTGACGCGATTGTAAGCTTTATAAGCAATCTTTTCGGATAGGGATTTTCAAAGTAAAAAACCGGAATCTCGGGGAGAAGAGAGTTATGTATAAAGTATTGCTGGTAGACGATGAGGCATTGATCCGCGAGGCAATCAGTGAAAACATTCCTTGGGAGGAGATGGGATTTGAGCTGATTGCAAGCTGCGAAAACGGGCAGGAGGCTATGGAGCAGATGAAGCAGGTCACACCGGATCTGCTTCTGACGGACATTTATATGCCTTATGTGGACGGGATTGAACTGGCGCGCTATGTCCACGAAAATCATCCGGACACAAAAACCGTGATCATCAGCGGCTATGATGAGTTTGAATATGCAAAACAGGCAGTGCGTTACCAGGTGATGGAGTATATTCTGAAGCCGGTGACGCCGTCAGAGCTTATGGAAGTCCTTCTTCGAGCCAAAGAAAGCCTGGATGAGAGATGCGCGAAAACAAAAACTCTGAAAAAACTGCAGGCGGCCTATATCAGTAATAGGCCTTTTCTGCGCGGACGTTTTTTAAACAGCCTTTTAAGGGGAAATGAACAGCCGGAAGGCTTGAGAGATAAAATGGCAGAGCTGGACATTTCCCTGACAGGGGCTTTTTTTAATACGGCAATTGTGGAGGGTGATGATTTGTCGCCGTTTTTAAATCAGTATGCCGATGTCCGCGATGAATTGGCGTTGTTTGCCATCTGCAATATTACCCAGGAATTAATAGACAGGAAAAAACTGGGGACGGCTTTTCAGAACATGGAGGAAAAAACGATTGTTATCTTTTGCGGCGATTCAGAGGAAGAACTGGGAAGACAGATGGAAGAGACTCTGCAGGAGATTCAAGAGACTATCCGCCGTCTCCTTCTGATCGAGACGACAATCGGCGTGGGACAGACGGTGCCGGATATCTGCCGCCTGTATCAGTCCTATGAGAGAGCCTGGGAGGTGATGGAGCAGAAGTTTCTTATGGGAGGCGGAAGGATTCTTAAGCCGGAGCTTCTGGAAGAACCGGACAACGGCAGATCCATTGATGTGCCCAGATGGGCAGGACGGGTGCTCCAGGAGATTAAAAGCGGAAGCACGGAATCCATCGGGGAAAGCATTAGGGAATTTGCCCAGGAGATCCGGGATTCCTATGCCAACCGCAACCGCTCCATCATCTATATGCAGAATCTGCTTCTGACCGTGATCGGGACGGCGAATCTCATAAAAGAAAAGGAAAATCTCATTGTAGAAGAGGAAAAAGAGTTTCTGAACCGGATTTACGCCTATGAGCACTTGACGGATATGGCGGCGGATGTGACGGCTATCTGTGTTCACATTTCGGAGCTTCTGGGAGAACAGAGGGACAGCTACGGAAAGAAGCAGGCTATGATGGCCTTAGACTACATCCGGGAGAATTATATGAATTCGGAGGTAAACCTCAATTCTGTGTGCAGCCATCTTGCCATCAGCACCAGCTATTTCAGTACGCTGTTTAAGAGCTGTACGGGAGAAACCTTTATCGAGGCGCTGACAAAAAAGCGGATGGAGGAGGCGAAGAAGCTTCTGGAAAATACCGCCATGAAAACCTACGAGGTTGCGAGAGAGGTGGGCTTTTCCGATCCCCACTATTTCAGCATAGCTTTTAAGAAGTCAACAGGCAGAACGCCAACGGAGTATGCAAAGGAGAACAGGACCGAATGAAAAAGAACTTTCTCATGCGTTTCCGCAGTATCCGGACATCGATTATATTTTCCTTTGCGGTACTTATTGTGTTTGCCCTTATGATTTTCCTGGTACTGTCCCTGCGGTTTACCAGAGAGACGGTACTGGAGAATTCTACGGAATACACTTCTCAGCTGATCGGGCAGGTAAACAATGATATTGACTCTTATATCGGCTATCTGGAGAATATATCCCTGATTGTGGCGGGCAATTCCGATGTGCGCGATTATCTGTCGGGACAGACATTTCCGGAAGAGCGGCAGCAGGAGCTGAGGGAACGGATTGCGGGAGTGTTTAAGACCATTACAGATATCCGGAACGATATTGTCAATATCGCGCTTCTGCCCAGGAAGGGCGAGCCTCTTATCAACAGGGGGAGCGCCAGGCTGAATCCTTATATCCGCATTTCAGAGCTGCCCTGGTACCAGGAAGCGGAAGCGGCGGGAGGAAATACGGTAGTTTCTTCTTCCCATGTGCAGAATGCCATACACGGAAGCTATGACTGGGTTGTAACTTTAAGCCGCAATATATCCAAGCCGGAGGAGCCGGAAGGAGGCGGCGTGTTTTTCGTAGATCTGAATTACAGTTCCATCAGTGATCTGTGTGAGCGGCTCAGCCTTGGCAATAAAGGCTACATTTATATACTGGATCGGAACGGAGGGATCATATATCATCCCCAGCAGCAGCTTATCTACAGCGGCATGAAGCAGGAGATGATTTCCCAGGTAATGGAAGCCGGGGAGCCTTCCTTTGTAACGGATGACGGCCGGCTCTACACCATTTCCAGATCTGAACGGACGGGGTGGATTGTTGTGGGCGTGTCCATGGTATCGGAGCTGATGCACAGGGCAGATGCCGCCAGGAAAATTTATCTCGTTATTGCCCTGGTTCTTTTTATGGCTGCCCTGGCTCTTGCCTATCTGCTGTCCGATGAGATTACAAAGCCGATCAAAGCCCTGGAAAAGTCCATGAAAGAGGTGGAACGGGGAAACTTTGACCATGCGGCGCTGGCAGTCCGTGAAGAGAATGAGATCGGGCACTTAAGCCGGAATTTCAATATGATGACAGACAAAATACAGAACCTTATAGAACAGAGAGACCGGGAGCAGCAGATAAAGCGGAAGTCGGAACTTAAAGCCCTCCAGTCCCAGATTAACCCTCATTTTCTTTACAACACGCTGGACTCCATTATCTGGATGGCGGAATGGGGGAAAAACCAGGAGGTAGTGCGTATGACGTCTTCCCTGGCAAAGCTTCTGCGCCGCAGTATCAGCAACGAACAGGAGGCGGTAACCGTTGCGGAGGAGACAGAATATACAAAGACTTACCTGACTATTCAGAAAATGCGCTATAAGGACAAACTGGAGTATGAGATCCTGGTGGATCCGGAGGTAATGCAGGAGAAAGTTATTAAACTGATTTTACAGCCTCTGGTGGAAAATGCTATTTACCATGGAATCAAGTATAAAGAAGGGAAGGGAATGATCCGCATCCGGGGCTTCCGGCAGGGGGAATGCCTGATTCTTATAGTTCAAGACGACGGAAAGGGAATGGAAGCGGATATCCTGGCCCATATTTTTGAAAAACATACCAGGGATACACGTTCGAACGGAGTAGGGCTTAACAATGTGAATGAGAGGATTCAGCTTTACTATGGGGAGGATTACGGCATCAGCTTTAAAAGCAGTCCGGGAAAAGGGACGGAAGCAATTATAACGCTTCCCTTTGGAAGGAAGGAGGGAAGTGATGGGGAGTTATAAAAGAAGAGTTCTGACTGCCGGTATTCTGCTTGGTGCGGCGGCGGTTCTGGGGCTCTGGTACTGGCAGAGCCACAGAGAAAGCTCCAGGCCCCTAAAAATAGTGCTGATTCAGAAGGCGGTAGACGATACAGACTTCTGGACCAGTATCTATGAAGGCGGGCAGATGGCGGCGAATGAGCTGGGCGCAGAGCTGACTGTCATGGGGCCCCGGCGTGAGAGTGAAACAGAGCTTCAGCATCAGATGATACTGGAAGCGATTGAGGAAAAGCCGGATGCCATTGCCCTGACACCCAGCAGCTTTGAGGAAACCATACCCTATGCGGAGCAGATCGAAGCGGCAGGGATCACCCTGGTGCTGATGGATTCCACTATGAAGAAGGATATGGGGAAATCGCTGATTGCAACGGACAATTACGCGGCGGGATATAAAATGGGCTTTTATATGAAGCAGTTTGTGGATGCGGATACGGTAATCGGAGTTGTGGGGCATGTAAAGGGGACTTCCACGGCAACGGAGCGTGAGCGCGGGTTCAGGGCAGGGCTGGGAGATGCGCAGGAACAGATTGCCGAGGTGGTATTCTGCGATTCCTCTGCGGAGAAAGCATATGAGCTTACCTGTGAACTTATGAAAACATATCCGGATATGAATTTGATTGTGGGGCTTAATGAATATTCGGCTGTGGGCGCAGCCCTTGCGGTGAAGGAACTGGGGCGTTCCGCGGACTGCCACATGGCGGGCTTCGACAGCTCCTTTGAGGAAATCCAGCTTCTGGAGGAAGGGGTTTTCGATGCCATCGTGATTCAGAAGCCGTTTAATATGGGCTATCTGGGAATTGAGACGGCCGTGAAAGCCGCCCAGGGAAAAGAGGTAGAGCCGTATGTGGATTCGGGATCGGAGCTGATTACAAAGGAAAATATGTACACGGAAGAAAATCAGAAATTATTATTTCCGTTCTTCGGAAAACGTAAAGGGGCTGCCGCAAAATAAGGCAGCCCTTCTGCTGCTTTTGACAGGAAAAGAGAAAAGCCTTTATCACTTCTTTTTGAATTGTCCGTGTGTTTTCCGGTAAAGGCCCGGCGGGACGCCCCGGGCTTCTTTGAATAATTTCCCAAAATAGGCGCTGTTGGAGAAGCCTGTCTGAAGGGCGATGTCCAGGACAGAGGCATCCGTGGTGCGCAGCAGGCGCTCGGCCGATTCAATACGGTAATCAAGGAGATATTCAAAGGGCGTCCGGTGAATGCTGCTGCGAAAGCAGCGCAGACACTCGCTCTTGCTGACGGAGGCGGAACGGGCAATGTCCTCAAGCGAGAGCTTTTCCCGGTAATTCTGCTGAATAAAGGCAATCATGGTCTGGATGCGGTCCTGAGAGACGCCTTTGACAGAGCCGGAAGGCACTTCTGTATTCTGAAGCTCTTCAAGGAGAAGAAGCCAGATCTCGGAAAATATGTTCCGCGTCTGGAATTCTGTGTTCTCCTTCTTCTGAAGCAGGGCGGCACGGCGCAGAAGTTCCAGGAGCTTCTTCTGGCATGCGTCTGTTCCGCGGAATTCCAGAAGCTCCAGGTGCTTATTCTGGAGGACCGGTTCCAGATATTTTGTAGAAAATATGCTTTTAAAATGGCCGCCCAGAAAGGCGGGATGGAAAAGGTGGGAATCTACAATACAGGGCTGGCCTTCCTCAGAAGAAGCCAGGGTGCAGAGAATATTGGTATTAATAAAAAAAGCTTCACCTTTCTTAAAGACACAGCTTTGATTGGCTGTGGTAAATACGGCAGTGCCGCTTACAATATAATTAAATTCCAGTTCCTCATGCCAGTGCCAGGGAACCCTGGTATCTGCCAGGTTTATATGGTGGAAGGCGTAAGGATATTCGGTTGTCAGACCTTCGATCTCTTCGGATTGATTTTCCCGGATTCGGATTTTCACAGCTGCTCCTATTTTAATAAAAAATGGGTTAATTTGGCGATATACTTATATTTTATTGCGATATTTATATAGTTTATATGTAAATTTGTGATTATAATTATAGTAAAGAAAGGGGAAGAAGTAAAGGGGGAATTCACAATTTTCTTTGAAACCTTTGAGAAGCTGAAACAGTTTGCAGCCCAGAACCCGGAGAAACTGGAGGAATTGACGGAAGAGGGGCTCGCATATTGGATGAACAGAAAAAGCGAGGTGAAACGGGATGACAGTAATGATAATAGCGGGAGTTTTCTTGTGCACGATGGGCCTTTGTGTGTTTGAGGAGCGGCTTTCCAGGTAAAAGCTGCTGGTAAAAAGTCTCTAAAAATGAAATAGTTATATAGAAAATAGTCACAAATCTTGTATTTCTATGGTTTGTGACTGTTTTTTCGTAAAATATTTACCTTTTCCAAGAGGATTTTCTATTACTTTATTCATAATTTGGACATATAATAGACATAAATTCAACGGATAGACAAGGCGCCTTTGACGCCTTTTCGACGGGTGTATTGGAGGGAAAAAGGTGGAAAAAATTAAACAAAATGCAATCGTGAAAAAGATTGGGTTTAACCGGGTGGTGCTGTTGTGTGTTATGGTGCTGCTGTATCTTCTGTTTGCGCTCATTACACCGATGGTCAAGGCAAATGCAAGCTTTGTGAGCTATGCGCGTATGGTCAGCGCTCTGAAGTATGCATATTTCCTGGGATTTTTATCTCTGGGAGTTACCTTCGTGATTGCCACCGGCGGAATTGACTTTTCGATTGGACCGGTAATGTTCTGCGCAGCTTTGATATCGGGATATCTTCTGACAGCGAAGGGATGGCCTCTGGCGCTTTGCCTGCTGGTATGTATCCTGGTGGGAACGGCATTCGGAATTCTCAACGGAGTTCTGGTGGCTTACGCGGGACTGCCGTCTTTCATTACATCTATGGCGAGTATGATGCTTGCCAAGGGTATCGGTTCCGTGTGTACCAAGACCCAGTCAGTGAGCTGGCCTCAGCTGGCGGATGCCAACGGCTGGTACCGCAACCTGGTAGGGATTAAGATGGGCAGCGGGGAATTCCCGACCGGACTTGTTCTTTTGATTCTGGGAGCCGTCATCTGTGCGATTATTCTGAATAAGACCATGGCAGGGCGCTATATTCTTTCCATCGGAAGCAACCGGGAAGCGGTGCGCCTCTCCGGTGTAAATACAAAGAGATGGGAGACCCTGGCATATATCATCTGCGGCACCCTGGCCGGAATGGCAGCCATCTTCTATGTGGCAAAGAATACCACCGTTCTTCCGGGCCTGGGCGATGCTTTCAACAACGAAGCCATTGCCGGCTGTGTAATGGGGGGCACCTCCATGACCGGCGGCGTTGCATCTATCGGAGGAACCTTGATCGGCGTGCTGATCATTGCACTTCTGCAGGAAGGCATCCTGGCCATGGGCTTCCAGATTCATTATCAGTATATTATCACCGGATTGATTGTTCTGGTAGTAGTATGGGCTGACCTGCGCAGCAGACGCAGACGCAATTAAGCGGAAGGGGGAAGATAAGAAATGGGCGACGTTATTTTAACCATGAAAGGCATTGACAAATCGTTCCCCGGCGTACATGCGCTGGATCACGTAGACCTGGAGGTCAGAAAGGGTGAAGTCCACGCACTGATGGGCGAGAACGGTGCCGGAAAATCCACCTTGATGAAGGTTCTGACAGGTATCTATTCCAAGGATGAAGGTACGATTACATATGAGGGAAAAGAAGTAGAATTTTCCAATCCGAGAGCAGCCCAGGATGCGGGTATTGTGATTGTTCATCAGGAGCTGAATATGCTGGGACACCTGACGGTGGCACAGAACATCTTCATCGGCCGTGAGATTATGAACGGTAAGCTGATTGATGATAAGAAGATGAATGAGGAGGCCGCAAAGCTGTTTGACCAGCTTGGCATTGACATTGACCCCAAGGAGACAATGAGCCGCCTGACTGTTGGAAAGCAGCAGATGTGTGAGATTGCAAAGGCTATCTCCCATGAGGCCAAAGTTATTATCTTTGACGAACCCTCTGCCGCACTGACAGAGGCAGAGATTGAGGAGCTGTTTAAGATTATCCGGGATCTGCGGGATAAGCAGATGGGGATTGTATATATTTCCCACCGTATGGATGAAATCAAGGTGATTACCGACAGGGTAACAGTCATGCGTGACGGCGGCTACGTGGGAACTCTGATTACCAAGGACAGCACCAAGGACGACATCATCAACATGATGGTAGGCCGTGTTATCTATGAGGATCCCAAGACCGAAAGCGCGGTGGCAAAAGATGCGCCTGTGGTGCTTAAGGTAGAGCATCTGAATGCGGGCAGAATGGTCCGGGATGTAAGCTTTGAGCTGAGAAAAGGAGAGATCCTGGGCTTCTCGGGACTTATGGGAGCCGGGCGGACGGAGACGGCCAGAGCGCTCTTCGGGGCAGATCCCAAGGAGAGCGGCGATATATACGTAAACGGCCAGAAGGTAGACATAAAGACGCCGCAGGATGCGGTAAAATGCGGAATCGGCTATCTTTCCGAGGACCGGAAACGCTATGGAATCGTAGTAGATAAGACCGTGGCGGAGAATTCTACCATGGCAAGCCTGGAAAGCTTTATGAAGGGCATGTTCATTGATAAGAAGAAAGAGAACCAGATAGCCCAGCAGTATGTGGAGACTCTGAAGACAAAGACTCCCGGCGTGGATCAGCTTGTTGTGAACCTTTCCGGAGGAAATCAGCAGAAGGTGGTTATCGCCAAGTGGCTGGTCCGTAACTGTGACATCCTGATTTTTGACGAGCCTACCCGCGGTATTGACGTAGGAGCGAAGAGTGAAATCTATCAGCTGATGAATGAGCTGGTGGCGGAAGGAAAGTCCATTATTATGATTTCCTCGGAGATGACGGAGATTCTGCGAATGAGTGACCGGATTGTGGTTATGTGCGAAGGCAGAAAAACCGGCGAGCTGGATATTGCGGAAGCCACGCAGGAGCGCATCATGCATGCGGCAACGCTTAGGGATTAGGGGGGATGAGACGATGACAGACAAAAAACAGGGAAATGCTTTTACAAATAATCCGATTGTGAGAGCAATCGGAGTACAGAAAATCGTTGTCGTAATCGTGCTGATTGCCATGATCCTTTTCTTCAGCGCCATGAGCCCGGCTTTCCGGCAGTATTCGACACTTCTGAGTATTATGGATTATACCTATTACCTGGCGTTCCTGGGGATAGGAGTTACTTTCTGCCTGATTACCGGCGGCGTGGATCTTTCCATCGGAACAGGAATGTTCTGTTATGCGCTGATTGGCGGTTATCTGATTAATTATGTACATACACCGGTTATTGTAGGAATTCTGGCGACCGTGGCATGCGGATTGATAGCAGGTACAATCAATGGACTGATTGTATCAAAAGGAGGCCATGCTCCCTTCCTTGCAACGCTGTGTATGATGATGATTTTAAGAGGCTTAGGCGCGCTTGTAACCGGCGGAGCCAGTATAACCTGGCCGGGAGCAACGGCTCCAAACGGCTGGACCCGTACACTGTTCAAGATGGATATGGGTGGAACGAAGGTTCCCTTAGGCTTTCTGTGGGTGCTGATTCTGGCGGTGGTCATGAGTATCTTTTTGAACAGAAGCAGACCGGGCCGTTATATTATCGCAATCGGAAGCAACAAAGAGGCAACCCGCCTGTCCGGCGTCAACGTAGCCGTATATCAGACGCTGGCCTATATTATCTCCGGTTTGTTTACAGGACTTGCCGCCCTGGCTTACAGCTCGGCTTTCCAGTCCATGACTCCCGGAGGAGGCGGCGGAATTGAGCTGAACGCTATCGGAGGAGCAATTATCGGCGGAACCTCCATGAGCGGCGGAGCCGGCACCATAGCCGGAACTATCCTGGGCGTGTTCATCATGTCCGTCCTGCAGACGGGACTGCCGCTGATTGGCATACAGGCCAATTTCCAGCAGATTATCATTGGCATTGTTTTGATTGTAGCGGTTTATATTGACGTATTGAAGAACAAAAAACTTGCGTAGGTGTTTACTGCATAAGCAGTTTACATAGAAATGCTCCAATAAGGAGAATAATAAAAGGAGGAACTTAAACATGAAAAAGAAAGTTTTGGCAGCATTGCTCTCCGCAGCAATGGTAGCAACCCTGTTAAGCGGCTGCGGCAGCAAGGCTGAGGAGCCTGCAGCACCGGCAGAGACAGAGGCACCGGCAGAGACCGAAGCACCGGCAGAAGCTGAGGAACCGGCAGAGGCACCTGCAGCAGATGCAGGCAGCATGTCTTTTGAGATTGTTTCCAAAGGTCTGCAGCATCAGTACTGGCAGGCAGTGCTTCAGGGTGTAAACAACAAGGCTCAGGAGCTTGGCGTTACCGTCAACTTCGTCGGCCCGGACAGCGAGTCTAACATTGACCAGCAGGTACAGCAGCTTCAGAGTGCTCTGAATGCAAATCCGACTGCAATCGGACTGGCAGCTCTTGATACCAATTCCGTTATGGATCTGCTTCAGCAGGCAAAGGACGGCGGAATCCCTGTTGTTGGATTTGACTCTGGTGTTCCGAATGCTCCGGAAGGATCCGTACTGGCTAACTGCGCAACCGACAACTATGCTGCAGGAGAGATGGCAGCTGAGAAGGTTTACGAGGCAGTTAAGGATCGTATCGACGGAACTGTACGTATCGGCGTTGTAGCACAGGATGCAACCTCTGAGTCCGTTGTAAACCGTGGTCTTGGTTTCATTGACAAATTTGCCGAGCTGGCAGTGGCTGACGGTCATACTGCTACCGTTATCGGAAACGACAGGTACATCTCTGATTCCAAGTGTGAGAAGACCGAAGGCGCTAACGTAGTACTTGATGTACGTGTTCCCGCACAGGTTACCTCTGAGCTTTCCGCAGCAGACGCTACCGCTCTGATGAACGAGTCTGATACCATTGCTATCTATGGTTCCAATGAGCACTCTGCAAACGCAATCATTACCGCAAACGAGAACCTGAGCAAGTGCGGAACTGGCGAAGGCCAGATCGTTGCAGCAGGATTTGACTCTGGCGCAGCTCAGAAGCAGGCTGTAAAGGACGGCGTTCTTCTTGGTTCCATTACACAGGCTCCTGTAAAGATGGGCGAGATTCTTGTTGAGACTCTGTATGCAGCAGCTACAGGCGGCACCGTATCTGATACTGATACCGGATGCCAGTGGTATACCGCTGAGAACATTGATGATCCGGATATTGCTCCCAACCTTTATGACTAATCTCTTGTTGTAAATAGAAAAAGGGCACACCACAAGGTGTGCCCTTTTTCAAAATAAAATATGACTGGAACAGGAAAATATATTACGGAACTGGAACTGGAATGGAGGCAGACATATGTTAAAAGGAATTCCCTCAATTTTATCCCCGGAACTTCTGATGGTTCTCTGCGAGATGGGCCACAGCGACCGTCTGGTAATCTCGGACGGCAACTTCCCTGCAGAGTCCATGGGAAAAGACGCTATTGTGATCCGCTGCGACGGCCATGGGGTGCCGGAGCTTTTGGAGGCTATATTAAAGGTATTCCCGCTGGATACCTATGTGGAGCATCCGGTGAACCTTATGGAGGTTATGCCCGGGGATGATGTGGAGACTCCGATTTGGGACACCTACAAAGAGATTATCACAAAGTACGATGAAAGAGGAGCTGCCTGTGTGGGCAATATCGAGCGGTTCAAATTCTACGATGAAGCAAAAACAGCTTATGCAATCATTGCCACCGGCGAAAAAGCTCTGTATGCCAATGTGATGCTTCAAAAAGGTGTTGTTGTGGAGTAATCTTAACAAAAACATATAAGTTTCTTAAGAATTCTTATCTTTTGGGGATATGCCTTGCGGTATATCCCTTTTTTGTTTATACTGATAAGCATTAGAATTATGTAAAGCAGATGAGAGGGGGAAAGCCGGATTCAGAGGGGGAAATGCAGCCGTGGGCGTATGAGGAGTAAAATAAAATGAAAAAGTGGAAAGCAGCGGGACTGGCGCTGGCCTGCGTTTTTTCTCTTTTCTGCAGCAGGGAAACTTTGGCGGGGGAGAAAGAGAAGGCGGCAGAGGCCGGATTAGAGCAGCAGATGACATCAGAGGAAGATGCGGCGTTCCAGGATGGAGATGTGATAGGCTTTATCGGAGACAGCATTACGCATGTGGAATACACGGATGTAAACTATACAGATTTTCTCTATCAGTATTATTTATGCCGTTTTCCGGACAGAGATATTGAATTCCGCAATCTGGGAACAATAGGATATACCGTTCGGAATGTGCTGAATATCTATGACAGGGATCCGGCATTTCGGGGAATAAATAAAGCAGTCATTCTTTTGGGAATGAATGAGGCGATACAGGAGATATCCGCAGAGGCGTATATTGCCGATATGGAAGAACTGATCACACGTTTGAAGGAGGACGGGCTTGAAGGCCGTGATATTCTTGTGCTTACACCTACGCCCTACGATCAGACCTGTGCACTTAATTATGATAAAAACGGGCATCCTTATCAGACCAGCGACGACAGGCTGTCCGCATATACGGAACAATTGGTGATAAAAACGGAGGAATGGGGCGTGCGCTGCACGGATCTCCACACCCCTCTGAAGAAACTATTTATAGAAGCGCAAAAAGAGGATCCCGGAAAAACACTGACCCGGGGCGATTGTATTCACCCGGATGCGGGAACGCACCTTATTATGGCCTATGAGATTCTGAAGGCTCAGGGAGCTGTAGGAGAGCCTCCCGGAATTACGGTTCCGGAAGAGCCAGGGGAAGATGCACAGAATATTTACCGCAGTGAAAGGGGGATACGGCTTACCTGGAAGCCGGAATGCCTGCCCGCATTCGCTGTGGATGAATCTGAAGAGCTCTGCACACGGATACCGTCGGCAGAGATTCCGGGCAGAGAAATGCTCCGGGTGGAAAGCCTGGTGCAGGGGGCAGACTATGAGCTGGCTCTGGAAGACCGGGTTCTGGGAAATTTTACGGGGCAGGAACTGGCAGAGGGCATTGATTTGGCAGTTCTGGAAGAGAATCCTTTGCTGGAGACGGCAGCGGTGATAGATGAGAAATCCAGAGAGCGTCAAAAGCTTGCAGCACAATATCGCAGTGAGGTATATCTGGCAGCGGAAGCGGGAACAGATGAGGCATGGGAGCAGCTTAAAGATATCTGGGAGGAATGGCAGGGCACGGACAGCAGACTGCGGGAGGAAATGAAAGAACAGGCAGGAGAAGCCGTGTCCCGGACCTATACCGTAAGCATCACGGCAGAAGGCTGTTCCAGAGAGGCATTGGATATAGAGGCCGGACCGGAAGAGGCATTTCTTTTTGAGGACGGAGATGTCGTAGGCTTTATCGGAGACAGTATCACCCGGATAAGCTATAGCGGAATCAGCTATCCGGAATTTCTGCAGCAGTATTATATCACGCGCTATCCGGGGCGGGAGCTGGAGTTTCGCAATCTTGGAACAGGCTATTATACGGCAGAGGATGCAAAAAAGCTTTACGGCAGAGAGAGCGGCATTTATGACGCATCCCTGGAGGGGATTACAAAAGCTGTGATTATGTTTGGCATGAACGAAGCCCTGGATGGAGTAGAGACGGAAGTTTATATCCGGAACATCCGCGGACTCGTAGAACTTCTGAATGAGCGCGGCATTCCGAATGAAAATATCATCTTGACGGCATCAACTCCCTTTGATCAGACCAGGAGTTCCAACTATCTGGAAAACGGAGAGCAGAAACACACGGTTGATGATTCCATTCTGGAATATGTGACAAGCCTCAGAGAGCTGTCCAAAGAGCTGGGGACGCATTTCGTAGATCTCCACACGCCTCTGCTGTGGGCTACGGATATTCTGCAGGAAAAGGATGAGGATGCCACACTGACCATTGACGACAACATCCATCCGAAAGCGGAAGGGAGCATTCTTGCAGGCTATTTCTTTCTGCGCCAGCAGGGTGCCGGAAATGAGGTAGCAGATATCCGGATTTCCAGAGAAGCGGAAGCAGAGGCCGGGAATGCAGAGGTTGGCAGAGCAGAATGGAGAGGCGACGATGACTATGTCAGATTCACATATCAGCCGCACAGTCTGCCTATGGCCGTTCCGGGTGAAGCGGCCCGGGTTGATGCGGATTTTTCAATCATGGACTTGATAAGCTGTGAGAATCTGCAGATAGCGGGGCTGAAAAGCGATGAGAAATATACGGTTTATATGGATAAGGTGCCGGTAGGAGATTTTACCGGAGAGCAGCTTGAGACCGGGGTGAACCTGGCAGGCTGCAGGCTGAACCCCGGGCAGATGGCGGCGATGGAGATTGAAGCACTGAACCAGAAATGGCATACATGTTCCTCCGAATACCGCAAGGTTCTGGAAAACGCAACGCTGGGAGAGAAAAGTGCATCCCAGGAAGACGTGGACGCTGCCTATCAAATCTGGAAGGAGCAGACAGAACAGCTGAGGAGACAGATGTATGAGATTGCACGTACCAGTGTATCCAGAACTTATCTGGTAGAGATCGCCGGCACGAATGGCCGGCGTATCTGGATGAGACTGGACCGCTGGAAATGGGTGATTCTGTCTGCCGCCCTGGGCGGACTCCTGGTAATTGCGGTTTCGGCTGCAGTGATCCGGACAAGAAAAAGGAAAAACAGATATTAACTTACCGGTTGCAAAATGAGGGGAAGAGAAATTCAGTTTATCCATTTTTTGCGAAAGTCAGAAGCGCGGATGCCTTCTGACTTTTTAAATTGCCGGTTAAGGTAGCTGGCATCGTAAAAACCGCAGTTTTCCGCGATCTCCTCAAGGGTGTAATCCGAAAACCGGAGAAGTTTCTTCGCCAGAGTAATGCGCCTGGCAATAACATAGTGGTTCAGAGTAATCCCGTAAAGGGAACGGAACTCTCTGGAGAGATGAAATTTGCTGATAAAAAACTGCTCCGACAGCGCGTCCAGGGAAAATTTTTCCGTGTAATGTTCATCCAGATAATGACGCACCTGAGCCATCTTCTGCTTGCCGGGGTGCTTCTTTGCACGGTTTTCCGTAATATCCAGAAGTAAAATGGAGAGAAGCTCTACAATCAGCCGGGAAGAAGAGATTTCGGCCGGGAGATCGGAGGCTGCATTTACCTCCAGTAAATGCTCTAACGTCTCCTGAAGCTCCGGAAAAGCCTGAGGCCGGAAAGCCGGGGCGCTTTTGGAGGAGAAGCAGCGGTAGTACTGTGAAGAACTGGAGCCGTTGAAATGAACCCAGATAAGTTCCCAGGGATCGGATCTGCTGCTCTGATGATAGTAGGGAACCGTACAGTCGATAAAAAAACAGGAACCCTTTTTTAAAGGATAAGAGGTATCGCGGTACATCAGCGTTCCGCTTCCGGAGAGGACAAGAACCACGAGATAGGATTCCAGATTTTTCCTCTTGGCAAGGTGGCTTTCGCGCAGTTTCAGATAGCCGGTCTCCTGTACATAAAAAAGGGCGGATCGGGCAAAAGCGCTGGGAGTCTGAATCATGCGCCGTGAACTTTCCATATAAGAATCCGGGAATTTATCAAAATAATTATTCAAGAACAGGGGCCTCCTTTCGGTGATGCAGCGTCGGTGAACAGCAATATAATACCTGTTTTGAGCAACATCTTCACTTGTTATCTTAAATATACAGGTTTATACTGTCAAAAGCAATGTTAAAGATGATGAGGAGATAAATGATGACGTATTATGCACTGCTCTCCGGAGGATCCGGCAGGCGCCTATGGCCTTTATCCAGCGAGGCAAGGCCCAAGCAGTATCTAAAACTGGTGAACCGGGAGACGAATTCCATGGAGCGCTGCTCGATGCTCCAAAGAGTCTGGGATCAGCTTACAGAGGCCGAAATGGCTGAATATACCGTCATTACGGCAGGAGAGAGCCAGGCAGAATTAATACAGAGCCAGGTTCCCGGAGCAAGGATTGCCGCGGAACCTTCAGGAAGAGATACTTTTGGAGCGGTACTGCTTTCCTGTGCGTATCTATACAGCCGTCTGGGAGCCGCAAGAGAGGATTACGCAGTTATAATGCCGGTAGATCCCTATACGGAGGGCCTGTATTTTGAGACGGTAAAGGGGCTCGCAGATGTGGTGAAGCGTTCCGGTATGGAGATCGGGCTGCTGGGAGCAGTGCCTTCTTACCCGGCAACAAAATACGGATATATACTGCCCGGCGAGAGAAAGGAAGATTATTTTAAGGCAGAAGGTTTTGTGGAGAAACCGGACGAGAGCCGTGCCGG
Source organism: Lachnoclostridium sp. (assembly GCA_021770065.1). Taxonomy (GTDB): domain Bacteria; phylum Bacillota; class Clostridia; order Lachnospirales; family Lachnospiraceae; genus Laedolimicola. Next base: position 49,312 of record JAETRR010000006.1, read on the forward strand.
GGAGCTGATACGCCGGGGAGCTCTCTGGAACTGCGGCGTATTCTGCGTCCGGATCGGCAGCATGCTGGATCATGCGGCAGCTTATGGGGTTCCGGAAGATTATGAGGGGTTATGCAGATCCTATGAGAAACTGCCCGCAGCCAGCTTTGACTATGAAGTACTGGAAAAAACAGAAAAACTGGCTGTTGTAGAATTTCGCGGGTTCTGGAAGGATCTGGGCACCTGGGATGCTATGGCGGATCAGATGAGTACCGATACGGTCGGAAGGGCAGTTTTGTCTGACACCTGCAGGAATACCCAGATTATCAATGAATTAAAGGCACCTGTAACGGCGGTGGGCACAAGGGATCTGGTCATTGCGGCAGGCCCGGACGGAATTCTGGTGGCCGATAAGGGCGAAGCTTCAAAGGTAAAGGAGCTGACGGCAGATTTTCAGATGCGTCCCATGTTTGAGGAACGCCGGTGGGGCACTCTGGAGACTCTGGATGATACGAACGGCCCTGAAGTGTCCACCCTGACGAGGAAGATACGAATCTATGATGGTATGGCTTCCAGCTACCATTACCATCAAAACCGGGATGAGATCTGGACGATACTTAAGGGGACGGGAGAGCTGATTCTGGAGGGAAACAAGATTCCTCTGTCCCCGGGGAAGGCTGTCTGTATCCGGAAGAACCAGCGGCATGCAGTAAAAGCATTCCGGGATTTTGAGTATATAGAAATTCATGTGGGATGCAGTGTGGGAAATGCGGACATACACAGGATAACCTTTGAGTGGGATGAAATAGAGCTGGCCCATATTCTGTAACGGAAAACAGGCCGGTGCAGGGACATTCATAATGATATGAAACGAAAGGAATTATTGAATATGATGAATAAGACAGCGTTGATCACAGGAATCACAGGCCAGGACGGTTCCTATCTGGCAGAACTTCTCCTTGAAAAGGGCTATGAGGTATACGGCCTGTTCCGCAGGGGATCCACCAATACGGCGGGACGGATTGCTCATCTTCTGGAAAAACGATCAGCAGAAAACCGGCGCCTTCACCTCATCTATGGAGATATGACGGATTCCCTGAATCTGGTACGTCTGATGCTTGAGATACGGCCGGATGAGGTCTACAATCTGGCGGCCCAGTCTCATGTTGCAGTGTCGTTCGAAGAGCCGGAGTACACGGCCAATACGGACGGAATCGGCGTTCTGCGCATTCTGGAGGCAGTGCGCGCGGCAGGACTGGCAGATATGACGCGGATTTACCAGGCATCCACTTCGGAGCTCTACGGAAAGGCAGAGGAAATTCCCCAGAGGGAGACCACGCCTTTCCATCCCCGTTCCCCCTATGCGGCTGCAAAGCTTTACGGCTACTGGATCATCCGGAATTACAGAGAAGCTTATGGCATGTTTGCAGTCAACGGAATTCTTTTCAACCACGAGTCCCCCAGACGGGGGGAGACCTTTGTTACGAGAAAAATCACCCTGGCAGTTGCAGATATACTGGCAGGGTGCCGGGAAAAGCTGTATCTGGGGAACCTGGATGCCAGACGCGACTGGGGATATGCCGGCGATTATGTGGAATGCATGTGGAGAATGCTGCAGCATGAGACGCCGGAGGATTTTGTGATTGCCACAGGAGAGGCCCATACAGTCAGAGAATTCGCGGAGGAAGCCTTTCGGCAGGGAGGCATAGAGCTTCTTTGGAGGGGCAGGGGCGCAGAGGAACAGGGAATTGACCGAAGGACCGGAAAGGTGTTGGTGGAGGTGTCGCCGGAATTTTTCCGTCCTGCAGAGGTAGATCTGCTCCTGGGCGACCCCTCAAGGGCAAAAGAGCTTCTCGGGTGGAATCCGGGAAAAACTTCCTTTCAAGAACTGGTAAAGATGATGGTTGAGCATGATATGGCAGAGAAGATATATCAGAAAGGAGGCCATGGGAATGAACTGTGAGCCGTTAGACAGAGAAAAAAAGATCTATGTAGCCGGACACCGGGGCCTGGCGGGGTCTGCGTTTGTGCGCCGTCTTGAGAGGGAGGGGTTTACCCGGATCATTACCAGAACCCATGCAGAACTGGATTTGACAAGACAGGCAGAGACGGAAGCATTTTTTGCAGAGGAAAAGCCGGACTATGTGATCCTGGCGGCGGCCAGGGTAGGCGGAATCCATGCCAACGATACCTGCCCGGCGGATTTTATTATGAAAAATCTTCAGATAGAATGCAATGTGATTGACAGCGCTTACCGTAATCAGGTGAAAAAGCTGTTGTTCCTGGGAAGCTCCTGTATTTATCCCAGGGAATGTTCTCAGCCGATCCGGGAAGAATATCTGTTAAGCGGATATCTGGAAAAGACCAATGAAGCTTATGCTCTGGCGAAAATTGCAGGTCTGAAAATGTGTGCGTTTTACAATCAGCAGTACCACACGAATTATATCAGCGTGATGCCCTGCAACCTCTATGGGATAAATGATAATTTTTCCCTAGAGAGTTCCCATGTGCTTCCGGCTTTTATAAGGAAGTTCCATGAGGCAAAGCTGAACGGCGCGCCTGCCGTAACGGTATGGGGAAGCGGAACGCCTTTAAGAGAGTTTCTCAATGTGGACGATCTGGCAGATGCCTGTCTGTATCTGCTGGATCATTATGAGGGAAATGAATTCTTTAATGTGGGTTCGGGGCAGGAGATCCGTATCCTTGAATTGGCAGAGCTGGTGAAGCGTATCACAGGCTACCAGGGAGAAGTCATCCTGGATCCCTCAAAGCCTGACGGGACACCGAGAAAGGTTACGGATATCAGCCGCATCCTGAATACAGGATGGAGGCCGAAAATTGATCTGGAAACGGGAATCCGCAGAACTTATGAATGGTTTTGTGAAAAATATGCGGCAGGGACATTTACGGAGCGGTAAGAGGGCGGAAAGAGAATCTGCCCATAAAAAGGGAATTCAGACAGGCATACCTAAACTGTGGAGGTTTAAATGGATCCGGTAAAGCTGAAGCCAGTGCGGAAAAATTATATATGGGGAACGGAAGACTGGATGCTTTCCAGGCTCCATGAGGGATTGGAGGACATCCCTCTTTTGATTAAAATTATTACAGCCAGGGAAGCCCTGTCTGTCCAGGTACACCCGGAGGATGCCCTGGCCCGGGAGCTGGAACACGCAGGGGGAAAAACGGAAATGTGGTACGTGCTTGACTGCGAACCGGGAGCATATCTTTATTACGGTTTAAAACACAGGATATCTGTAAATGAATTTCAAAAAAGGGTTCGGAACCAGACCATTCTGGAGGTGTGCCGAAAGACGGCAGTAAAAAAAGGAGATGTTTTTTACATTCCGGCCGGACAGATTCACGCCATAGGGAAAGGCATTACCGTGGCAGAGGTGCAGCAGAGCTCCGATATCACCTACCGGGTGTACGATTATAACCGGGAGGACGCAAATCATCAGAGACGGGCGCTCCATATAGACAAGGCGCTTTTGGCAGCAGATTTCATGCCGCCCCTCTCGGGGTGCCATCCTATGGGCCCTCGCGTACAGAAAAATGGATATTCCAGAACTTTATTAGTGCAATGTCCGCATTTTGTGGTACAATTATACGAGATAGAGGAATATATGGAGGAAAATGTCAGAAAATCGTTTCAGTCCCTTCTTGTTCTGGAGGGTGAGGGAAGCTTAACAAGTGCACATAAAAGCATAAAGCTTTCAAAAGGCGACAGCATATTTCTTCCAAAGGAAGCGGGAGCCTGCCGGGTGACCGGAAGGCTGCAAATACTTTTAAGCGAGGTATAACGGATGAATTTAAAATTTGGAACAGGAGGCATTCGTGCCGCTATGGGGCAGGGGCCGGATCATTTAAATCTGGAGACCATACAGGAGGCGGCTCTGGGAGTGGCGGCCTATGTAAAAAGCCGGAGCAAAGATCCGTCTGTGGCAGTGGCCTATGACAGCCGGAACCATTCGGAGGAATTTGCGCATGAGACTGCGAGGGTGCTGGCTCTAAAAGGATGCAAGGCATATATTTATCCCAGGCTGATGCCCGCGCCCGCGCTTTCATTTGCCGTGCGCCATTTAAAATGTGATGCCGGCGTGTGTATCACGGCCAGCCACAATCCCAAGGATTACAATGGTTTTAAGGTCTATGGAGCTGACGGGTGTCAGGTGACAAGCGGGGCGGCCGCGGCAATCCAGATGTATATTGAGAAAGCAGAAGTGAAGGAGGCCGGGGAAGATCTGCCCTTTGAATATTTCCTGGAATCCGGAGAGATAGAAGAGATTAGCGATAAGGTGATTAAGGCGTTTCTGGCAGCAGTGATTAAGAAGCGCACTCAGAAGGAACTGACCTCTGATCTTAAGGTGGTTTATACGCCGCTCCACGGGACGGGCTTAAGCTGCGTAAGCAGCATTCTGAAACATATCGGAGTAAAGAATCTTCAGATTGTAAAAGAGCAGGCAAAACCGGACGGAAACTTTCCGACCTGTCCCTATCCGAACCCGGAAGAGAGCGAGGCTCTGAAACTGGGACTCGATTACTGTAAAAAGCAGAAGGCGGATCTTCTGATTGCCACAGATCCGGACAGTGACCGCATCGGCGTGGCCGTCCGGCATGGAGAGGAGTATCGGCAGCTGACGGGCAACCAGGTGGGGATTCTGCTTCTTGATTATATCCTGAGATGCCGGCAGGAAGCGGGAACACTTCCTGCAGAACCTGTTGTCATCAAGACGATCGTGACAACCTCTATGGCGGATCGGATTGCGGAGCATTACGGCGCAGAGGTGATCAATACGCTCACAGGGTTTAAGTATATCGGAGAGCAGATCGGACTTCTGGAGCAGGCAGGCGGTGCGAAGCGCTTTGTGTTCGGCTTTGAGGAAAGCTGCGGCTATCTGATCGGAAGCTATGTGCGTGATAAGGATGCAGTGGGAGCTGCGATGGCCGTCTGCGAGATGGCTGACGCTTACAAGTCCATAGGCAAGACGCTCGTAGATGTATTGGAAGAGCTGTATGAGACTTACGGTCATTATACGACTGAGCTGAAAAATTATACCTTTGAGGGGGCTGAGGCGGACCGGCGCATGAGCCTGATCCGCAAAGGCCTTGCGGAAAAACCGGATATGAAGATGCGCGGTTCCAAAGTTGTCCGCTATGAGGACTATCAGGAAGGCGTTGAAGGATTCCCGAAGGCGGATGTGATAAAGCTGTGGCTGGAGGACGGGGCGGAGGTCGTTATCCGTCCTTCCGGAACGGAGCCGAAGATCAAAGTTTATACGGAGAGGAAAGGCGGTTGACCAAAAAGAGAATAAGAACTCAGATAACAGGGCTGTTAAAAAAGAGAGAGCGCCCGCAATCCGGCCGGATTGCGGGCGCTCTCTCTTTTCAATCTTTTTTAGATTGTGTTCTTTCGCGGCGGCCCGCAGCTTTCTCTCACTGCAAGATAAAAAGGCATGGAAATCCGCATGGGAAGGTGGTGGCCTCCCTGGATGCGGTCAATCAGGGTCTTGGCAGCCATCCGCCCCATCTCGTCCAGGGGAACATGAATCGTAGTGAGCATAGGGGAGAGGTACTGCGCCATATCAATATCGTCAATACTGATAACAGAGATATCTTCGGGGATTCTTAACCCCTCTTCCTGGATAGCCCGCATAACTCCGATAGCCGTCAGATCATTTGGGGCAAAGACGGCAGTCATCTCATGTGTCCTTGCAAGCAATGCCTTGGTGCCCCGGTAACCGCCCTCAGAACAGAGCATCACATTAGAGATAAATTCATTCCGAACCGGTATTTTGTGCTTGCTCAGAGTAGAACAGTAGCCGATATAACGCTCCTCGTTCTGGGTTTCTCCCACGTAAGCGATTTTTGTGTGCCCGAGGCCGATCAAATATTCAATCACATGTTCGCTTGCCAGGATGCTTTCGCAGAGAACCTGGTCGTACTTGGCGTTGAGGCTGTTCAGGCCTGTGTAGATAACATAGTTAAAATGCTTCTTAAGAAAGCTCAGAAGCTGCTTATTGCAGCGTCCCAGTATGGCAACACCATCTACATGATTATCGGTAATGAGATGAAAGGTGCTGGGGTGCTGGATATCAATGGCCGTAAAGGAGTATTTCAAAATATAATTCTGTTTAAAGGCTTCTTTTTCGATGCTCCGGGCCAGCTGGGAAAAGAAAGGATCGGTAATGGCATCCGGCTCACGGGCAAACAGGCAGGCGATGGAGTGGGAAGAGGCCTGTCCGGAGGGCGCTTTCCCGGCCTTGAGATTCCGGGCGCTGGTATTGGGCGTGTAGTTTGTCCGGCGGACAATCTCCCAGATGCGGTCCTGGACCTCCTTGCTGGCAGCTCTGGAATTACTTTGATTAATCACTCTTGAAACGGTGGAAATGGACACACCTGCTTCTTGGGCAATTTCTTTCAGCGTCATATGAAAAATCCCTCTCTTTTTTCGTAAAATGTGCTCAAATCTATATTTATCATAGATATAAATGATAAAAGTGTCAATAAAATTAAGGGGAATAATCAGAAAAAGTCAGAGCAGATAATCCTAAAACAGACAATATTCACAAATAGAGCAAACGATTGGGTAATTATTTGTTGATTTTTGCGTAAATTCAGATACAATAATTTATAACAGAAGCAAAAACACACAGATTTTCTAAAAGGCAGAAAAATCAAGAAAAATAACTACAAGAGGGGTGAATATGAGAAAAGAAGCGGAAATTCAGGATAAAAAGCGGAGGATTAAACTTGCAGCCAGTATGCTGTGTGCGGATCAGGGAAGCTTGAACGGCCAGATAAAAGAGATTGAATCAGCCGGGGCGGATATGCTGCATATAGACATTATGGACGGCCGCTTTGTTCCCAATATGACAGGAGGAAGCGATTATGCAAGTGATATCCGGTCAGTCAGCAGTATTGTGTGTGATTATCATTTTATGGTGGAAAAACCGGATGAGCAGATTGCTATGCTGAAAGGGCTTAGAAGCGGCGACAGAATCTGCTTTCATGCAGAATGCGGCTGTGACTGTTTAAAAGTAATCGATCAGATCCACCGGATGGGTGCAGAAGCGGGCCTTGCAATAAACCCGGGAACACCGGCTGCGGCAATTAAAAAATTCTTAAATGAAACGGACTATATTTTATTGCTGATTGTTAACCCGGGATTTAAAGGCCAGCCCGTTATCCCCAGAACACTGCACAAGCTGTCAGAGCTTAGAAAAACATTGGATGAGATGGGAAAAGATGCGGAGGAGATTCTGATAGACGGTGCGGTAACATTTGACAATATACTGGAGATTGTCCGCCTGGGAGCAGATAATCTGGTGTGCGGGCCTTATACCTGTTTTAACAAAGAACTGGGCGGAATTGAACCGACTCTGAACAGAGTTAAGGAAGTATTGAGAAAGGAAGGATATGATGTGGAGAGGAGGGGCAGATGAAAAAAATATTATTTAGTCCGTCAATCTGCACAGGAGGGTATGGAGAGGTAAAGGAAACCATTTCCTGGCTGGAAAGCAAAGGGGCGGATCATATACATATTGATATCATGGACGGCCGGTATGTACATCCGATTATGGGCGGAGTGGATTATGTAAACATGATAAGAGAGAATACCTCTCTTCCGATAGAACTTCATTTTATGACGTGCGGCACGGAAAGATTTCTTGAAATGTATGATATCAGAGAAAATGAGATTATATACATTCATCCGGATTCCACGTACCATCCCCATCGGCTGCTGCAGACTATCCGCGGAAAAAAAGCGAAGGCCGGAATTGTTATTTCGGTTGATGACGAGCCGGAAGATTTTGTGGAACTATATGAGGAAAGCGAATTTATCTTGCTCATGGGTGTGACGCCGGGATGCCCGGGATCGGAATTTCAGGAATCCGTATTTGAAAAAATCAGAAAAGTCCGGGAGATCTGCAGGGAACAGGGAATAAAAAGACATGTTGAGATTGACGGAAGCGTCAGCCCCGGGAATATAGAAAAGCTCATTGAAGCAGGATTTGACAGTGTGGTTCTGGGATATCCCGGCTGCTTTGATCCGGTAAACGGGAGAGAAAAAACAATGAATACAATGATACGCCTGGCTCAATAAGCCGGGATATTCCAAAGAAAAACCATTTACCCTTTAGTGCCGTCGCGCAGCGACTAGAATAGGAGGTATAGTATGAAAGCGATTTACATGGAAAAGAGAGGAAGCATGGAACTGGCGGATCGTCCGGTTCCGGAATTTACAGAAGGACGTGCGATTATCAAAATGGATATGTGCGGTATCTGCGGCACGGATGTGGCAGGATACCGGGGAATTGCTGACAATTATGAATATCCGGTTATTATCGGCCATGAGGCAGTGGGGCACATCTGGAAGATAGATGAGAACAATCCATACGGTTTAAAGGAGGGGGATCGCGTTACCTGTGAACCTTATACACACTGCAAAGAATGCTATGCCTGCAGACAGGGACAGTACGGAGCCTGTGATAATCTGAGTAATACCGGTATCCACCAAAACGGGATGATGGCAGAATTCCACAGCCATCCGCTGGAGCTGATTCATAAGATCCCGGATTATATGTCGGATGAGCAGGCCTGTATGGTAGAACCTTTTGCCATAGGCGTAAACGCCACACGCCGCCTGAATGTGCAGGAAGGAGATGTCTGTCTGATCACAGGAGGAGGGGCAATCGGACTGATCTGCGCTATGGTCTGTAAGAGCAGGGGAGGAATTCCGGTTATTGCGGATCCTCTGGAGTCACGGCTTGCCACGGCGAAAGAAATGGGTGTGGAATATGTCTGCAATAACGTAAAAGAGGATTTGCCGGCGTATATAAAAAGCATAAATCACGGTCATCTGGCAAACAGGATGTATGAATGCTCGGGGGCGACGCCTGTTCAGCAGAGCATGTTTGACTATGTAGAGAGCGCAGGCACCATTGTTATGGTGGGATGGCCCCATGCCGTTTTTGAGATGGATATGGCGAAGGTGATCCGCAAGGCCCTCACCATTGTGGGATCCAGGAATGCGGCAGACAGTTTCCCAGAGGCAATCCGGCTGGTGGCGGATAAAGTAGTAGATGCCGACAAGTTTGTTACTTCCGTGGTGCCGATTGATAAAACGCTGGAGGTCCTTAAGGATATGGTTGATAATCCGGCCCGGCACTTAAAGACATTAATCAAAATAAGCTGAGACCTATAAAAACAGGGAAGCGACGGCTGAAAAGTGCAGGACAGGAAGAAAGGAGAAATTCATGCCGGTTATCAGAGATATTCACAGACTGTATGCGCATGCACTGAAAAATAAATATATTATACCTGCATTTCATGTGTGGGGAATCGAGTCGGTAAAAGCAGTTCTGCGGGCTGCTGCCGATGAAGACTCGCCGGTGATTATGCAGATTTTGACGCCCACATTGGACAATGTTGCTCCGTTTCCGGCTTTTTTGGAAACGATTCGGAAGTATGCGGAGGAATATCCCGTACCGGTAGTGGTAAACCGCGACCACAGCCCGTCCGCAGAGGCGGCTGTAAAGGCGGTTGATATGGGCTTCCCCTCCGTGATGTTTGACGGTTCATCGCTGCCTTTTGATGAAAATGTGCAGAAGACCAGGCAGGTGACGGACTATGCCCATGAACGCGGCGTCTGGGTGGAAGCAGAACTGGGGTCGATTCCGGGTCTTGAGGATGAGGCATTCAGTACCTGTACCCGCTATACAGAGCCGGAACAGGCATCTGAGTTTCTGGAAAAAACGGGCTGTGATTCCCTTGCGGTTGCAGTCGGGACGGCGCATGGAGGAGTGAGGGCAGAGGAGCATCTGAAAATTGACTTTGAACGTCTGGAGAATATACACAAAGCAGCGGGAAGGGTGCCTTTAGTTCTGCATGGAGCGGCCGCCCTGCCCTGGGAGCTGGTTGACGAAGTGAACCGGTATGGGGGAAAAGCGGAACATCTGATGATGTGTACAGAAGAAACGATAGAAAGGACGCGCCTGTACGGAGTGGCAAAAGCCAACATGGATGTCGATAACTGGCTGGCAGTGACTGCGGCTCTGAGAAAACAGTTTGTACAAAAACCAGAACAATTCAATCCAATCGTGTATATGAAAGAGACGGAGAATGCCATGTACAGAGTAGTGCGGCATAAAATGCACAATGTTTCCCGAAGTGCGGGAATGGCGTCCCGTTTTATGAATGAAGGAGGTGCCGGTCTGTGAAAGCAGTGGTAATTGTTGATAAAAAAACGGTGGAATTACAGGAAAGGCCCGTTCCGGAGCTGAAAGCAGATGAGGTTCTGCTGAAGATAGAGCGGTGTATGCTCTGTACATGGGAGCAGAGAGTATTTCTGCGTATGCAGCCTTTCCCGCTGCCTTATATAGGGGGGCATGAATTTGCAGGAACTATCGCAGCCCTTGGAAGCGGACTGGATCCCGGGAAATATCCTGTCGGAAGAAAGGCAACGGGACGTGTAATTCCGTTTTGCGGAGAATGCCCTTCCTGCAGGCGGGGAGCGGAAAATATGTGTGAAACCCAGAACCAGGAAAATAATTTCGGCGGCCTTGCCGAATATATTGCAGTTCCTGTTACGCAGCTTTATATGGTAAATGATTCCGTACCCTTTGAAAGACTGGCGTTTGCGGAGCCTCTGGGCTGTGTAATTACCTGTTTCGATAAGCTGGATATAAAGCTGGGGGACTATGTGGTGATTGTGGGTGCCGGCATGATGGGAATGCTGAACCTTTTAACGGCAAAATTACAGGGAGCCTATGTGATTGTCAGCGAGCCGGACGAAAGAAAGCGTGAACTGGCAGAAAAGCTTGGAGCAGATGCGGTTGTTAATCCTCTTGAAACGGATGCGGCCGAATTTGTAAAGAGAGAGACATCCGGACAGGGAGCCAGGGCAGTCATTAACTGTGTAGCCTTTAAGGAGATTATTCCCCAGTGTATGGATATGCTGGGTATCAAAGGAACATTTCTGATGTTTGGAAAAATGTTCCCGGACGGAAAAACGGAATTTGATTTAAATGCTATCCATGACAGGGAGTATGTGGTAACCGGGACTATGAGCGCCAGTGTTTCTGCTTTTCAAAGAGCAGTTAATCTGCTGGAGAGAGGGATTGTCAGACCGGATGAGCTGTGCCTGCTGGAGAAAACATTTGATAAAGCCCAATGTCAGGAAGCCTTTGAAGCGGCAGTCAGACCGGATACCTATCGGATCGCAATCCGGTTTTGATAGACAAACGTTTGTGTAAAATTGTGTTGTGCGTTTGCTTAAACCGTAATAAAATTTAAACAAACAAATCAATAAAAAAGAAAGATTTGTTTCAGTTTTGGGAATATGGTTTAGGAGGTGCACTGTGAAAGAGATTTATGTAAATCTGAAACGATTTGATGTTCCAAAGGAAATGGGAGGCATCTGCCCCCAAAAAAATCCGGTTGAGTGGATTTGCAGCACGGTCAGTAAAACAATTGAGGAAGGATTGGGAAATATATCCGGTGTATCCGTAACCTATTTTCTGCCGGAAGCACTGCTGGTTCCTGCTTTCCATGAGCTGTCACGGTATAGTGAGAAAGAGATCGGCTGCTTTTCCATAGGATGCCAGGGAGTATTCCGGGAAGATGTTGTTCCGGGCAAGAACTTTGGGGCATTTACAACGAACCGTCCGGCGGCTGCCATGAAAGCACTGGGGTGCAGCTGGACCATGATCGGACACAGTGAAGAGCGCAAGGATAAAATGAGTATTCTCACGGCTTATGAGGAAAAAATAGGCCGGGATAAAGAGGCATATGAACATGCAGAGCAGTCGGTATCTTCTATGCTGAATCAGGAAGTCTGTGCGGCACTGGACAGAAAAATGAATGTTTTGTTCTGCGTAGGCGAGACTGCAGGGCAAAAAGGATCCGATTTACCGGAAGAATATGAACCCAGGGTGAGGGAAGTATTAAGGGAGCAGATTATCCATGGACTGAAAGGGGCAGCTGAGAAAAAAGGTGACTTAAAAATTGCAATCGGATATGAACCCATCTGGGCGATCGGGCCGGGAAAGACACCTCCCGGGGGCGGTTATGTATCATTTGTCAGCAGTTATATTAAAGAAGTGTGCCGGGAAGAGCTTGGAATGGAACTGCCGGTTGTCTACGGTGGGGGCTTGAAAGAAGAAAATGCTTCAGAGATGGCAGCCGTTGAGACACTGGACGGAGGGCTGGTAGCACTTACAAAGTTTACACAGCCCATAGCATTTGATGTAAACAGCTTAAAAAACATTATCAGCGCTTATGTAAAATAAAGGAGAGACTTAAGAATGGAAATTCAATTTGAATACGGAAACGGCCTGATGTCAGCGAAGCTTCCGGACAGCACAGACGTGTTTATCCCGGGAGAGACCGTTAAAGATCCGCCCTGCCTTTTGCAGGACTGGGACAGCCTGTATGGCGCCACGCTGGAAAGCATCCGCAATCCCATAGGAATGGAGCCCTTACGCAAGCTGGCAGGACCGGGGAAAACGGTGGTATTTGTGATACCGGATATCGTAAAAGGCGGATGCCAGCCTACCAGCCACCGGAAAATCGCCATCCGCGCATGCCTGGACGAGCTGTACGCGGCAGGCGTGGAGAAAAAAGATATTCTGCTGCTGATCTCCAACGGCCTCCACCCAAGAGCAACCGTTCCGGAGATGAAGCAGATTCTGGGTGAAGAGCTGTTCCATGAATTTTACGGGAGCGGCCAGATTACCAGCCACGACAGCGAGGATCCCGAGCATATGGTGGATTTGGGAAGAACTCGCAGAGGCGATCCGGTTCTGATGAACAAATATGTATATGAGTGCGACATACCGATTTTAATCGGCCACTGCCAGGGAAACCCTTACGGCGGATATTCGGGAGGCTATAAGCACTGTGCCACGGGTATCACACACTGGCGCTCCATTGCGAGCCATCATGTGCCGGATGTGATGCACGGTTCAGACTTTACACCGGTATCCAATCACAGCCTGATGCGGACAAAATTCGACGAAATCGGGATGTGGATGGAAGAAAAAATGGGACACAAATTTTTCTGCTGCGACGCGGTACTGGATACCTATTCCCGCCAGATAGCGATTTACAGCGGTTATGCGGCCGAAATGCAGCCGGAGAGCTGGAAGATCGCAAACAAACGGACTTATGTGCCTTATGCAGAAAAAAAATACGACATTATGGTGTTCGGAATGCCCCAGGATTTCCACTACGGCAACGGAATGGGAACGAATCCTATTCAGATGATGCAGGCCCTCAGCGCACAGGTTATCCGCCACAAACGCGTAATGAAAGAAAACTGCGTGATTATCTGCAGCTCCGTCTGCAACGGATATTTCCATGACGAGAGATGGCCGTACTTAAGAGAACTCCATGAGATGTTCCAGCATGATTATATGCAGACGCTCCCGGATCTCAACCGCTACGGAGAGTACTTTGCAACGAATAAGGAATATATCCGGAGATACAGATTTACAAACGCGTTTCACCCGTTCCACGGTTTTTCCATGATGTCCTGCGGACATATAGCGGAGATGAATACCAGTGCAATTTATATTGTGGGAGCACAGGAGCCGGGGATCGCGCGCAGCATGGGCCTGAAAACCCGGGCGACGTTTGAGGAAGCCCTTGAGGATGCCATGAAGAAATTTACAGGCCCGAATCCGAATATCCTTGCACTTCCAAAGACGTTTAAGCTCGGAGCCGTGCATCTTTGCATGAAAGATGATGATCTTTCAAATGTATAAGGAAAATATGAGGTAGAAATCAAATGATGAATGCGGAAAAAATAACGGAATTAAGAAAATTTGCCTGTGATATCCGAATCAAATGCATGGAGCAGTTTGGGGCTCTGGGCATCGGGCACGTAGGAGGAAGTTTATCCTGCTGTGATTTGATGGCATGCCTGTACGGCGGAATTATGAACATCAATCCCCAAGAACCCAGATGGGAAGAAAGAGACCGGTTTATTATGTCCAAAGGCCATGCGGGACCGGCTATGTATGCGGCGCTCGCCCTCAGGGGATACTTTGAGGAAGAGAAACTCCTGACATTAAACAGGCCCGGCACTATGCTGCCGAGCCACACGGACAGTAACAGGACGCCGGGAGTAGACATGACGACAGGCTCCCTTGGACAGGGCTTTTCAACGGGCCTTGGAATCGCACTGGCCTGCAGGCTGAAGAAGCTGGACAATTACATCTACATTCTGCTGGGAGACGGTGAATGTGACGAGGGACAGGTCTGGGAGTGCGCCATGTTTGCACCGGCAAAGAAACTGACAAATGTGATAGTGTTTGTGGATGCAAATAAGCTGCAGCTTGACGGCGCCACAGATGAGGTCTGTGCACTTCTGGACTTAAGGAAAAAGTTTGAGGATTTTGGCTGGCAGGCAATTGAGACCGAGGACGGAAATGACGCGGCACAGATTGTCCGGGCAGTCGAGGAAGCAAAAGCAGATACAGAACACCCTTCTGTCATTATTCTGAATACGGTAAAGGGAAAAGGATGGAGCTACGCAGAGACTCACTTTAATCACAATATGCCGGTGACACCAGAGCAGGCGCAGGAAGCAATCGCAGAGATTCGTGCGGCAAAAGCAGCGCTGTGACTCGTGCCTGCAGGAAAGGATTTGAAGAGATGATTCAGATTGCGAAAGAAAATTTAATAGATGATATGGAAATGCGGCAGGCATATGGGACCGAACTGCGCAGATTAATGGACAATGGAGAGCCGGTTATGGCTCTGGATGCAGATCTGATGAGGGCGATCGGCCTTCTCCCATACCGCGAACAGTATCCGGATAATATTATGGACTGCGGCATTGCAGAAATGAATATGGCCGGAGTTGCGGCGGGACTGTCGTCGGAAGGATTTATTCCGTTTACCCATACCTTTGCCGCCTTTGCATCCCGCCGCGCCATTGACCAGGTATTTATGAGCGGCGCCTATGCGAAGATGAATGTAAAAGTTGTGGGGAGCGATCCCGGAGTGACAGCCGCTCTAAACGGCGGCACACACCAGGCGTTTGAGGATATCGCGATTATGAGAGCCGTACCGGAAATGACGATTGTCGAGCCTTCCGATGCAGCGATGGTCAGTGATCTGATCCCGAAGATTGCGCATCAGTACGGTATGTTCTACATCCGCCTCCAGAGAATGAAGAGCGAACGCATCTATGAACCGGGAAGTGAATTTGAGATCGGGAAAGCCGTCACAATCCGGAACGGAAAAGACATTACAATCATAGCTTCGGGCGTGGAGGTTGTGGAAGCAGTCCGGGCAGCCGAACTTTTGGAAAAAGAAGGGGTGTCTGCAAGAGTTCTGGATATGTTTACGATTAAGCCCATTGACAAAGAAGCAGTGATTGCCGCGGCGGCAGAGACAGGAGCGATCGTGACTGCCGAGAATCATAATATCATCGGAGGCCTGGGATCCGCCGTCACAGAAGTTCTGGCAGAAAATTTCCCCGTGCCGGTGGAGCGGGTCGGAATGAGAGACCGTTTTGGGGAGGTAGGCCCCCAGGGCTGGCTGAAGGAAGCATTCGGGCTGAAGGATACAGATATTGCAAAAGCGGCAAAAAGAACGATACAAAGGAAGAATTAAAAACCAATCACGGTTTTTAAATATTTTAGAAGGAGGTAAGAAAGATGAAAAGGGGTATTGCAACTATTATTGCGGCTGTATTGGTGATTTCAACAATTGCCGGCTGCGGCGGTTCCGGTAACAGTAAACAGGAGGAAAGTGCAGCGCCCGAAGCGGCGGCGGATGAGGCAGCAGAGCCCGAAGGGGAGGCGCCGGCAGAGACGGCAGGAACAACCTTCGGCATTGAGCCCATGGAAAATGAGATTACGCTTTCACTGGGTTATTTCTCCGGAGCCATGCACGCGCTTCCCTGGTATATCATGGAGCAGGAAGGATGGATTGAGGAACTGGGTATCAGCTTTGAATATCAGTCCTTTATCAACGGCCCGGCCATGATGGAGGCAAATGCGGACTGGGATATTGCAAGCACCGGAGGCCCCGGGGCTATCACAGGTATTCTCGGGTATGACATTAAGGTTATGGGAATCGCAGATAAAGAAGCTGTGCTGAACCTCTATGTCCGCGAGGACTCGCCGATCTACCAGGCCGGGCAGGGAAATTTCCCGGATTACCCCAAAATGTACGGAACAGTTGATACATGGAAAGGTACAGAGTGGCTGATTCCGGTCGGAACAACCATGCATCAGACCCTGGTGACAATTCTGGAGCAGATTGGATTGACGGCAGACGATGTGACCATGACGAATATGGATGTTACGACGGCCCTGACTGCATTTAAGACAGGCGCCGGGGACGGTCTTGCAGTATGGACAAGTACTGCAATTGAGGCAGAGCAGGAAGGCTATATCAAGGTTGCGGGCGCAGATGACAACGGCGTAATCGTTCCTACCACGATCCTTGCAACAGATGCGGCGCTGGCAGACCCGGAGAAATATGAGGCTATCTGTAAATGCTGGGAGCTGTATTACCGTGCGATTGACTTTATCCTTGCGGATCGGGAAAAAGCGGCGGAATATTATGCGGAAACCTGCAGCATTGAAGGCGTGAGCGGAGCCGATGACTATGATCTCTGCTATGAGTCTCTGTCCAGATTCATGCCCTACGGACTCGAGGACGAACTGGAACTTATGAACACCTATGCGGAAGATCCCAAGGGAACGGCTGGCAGGGAATTGTCCAACGGAGAAATTGATCTGTTTAATACGCTGGATTTCTTTATCAGCCAGGATAAGTATACCGAGGACGACAGAAATTCGATTATTGACAATGAAAAGGTTACATCTGTTATAGCAAAAGCTGTGCAGGAATCTGTTTCAAACCGTTAAGATAAGGAGAGGGGGCTGCCCGCAGGAACAAAACGGCAGCCCCTGATATCCGGAGATTCATTAAAGGATTGGAGATAAATGGATAAAAAGACGAAAACAAAAAAACGAGATAAACTGGGGCGGGGACAAAATGCAAGCGCCTACACGTATGCCATGCTTTCGTTTGCCGGTGTCATGGCATTTTTGATTATCTGGCAGCTTTTGCTGGTTGCGGGAATTGTGTCGGACCGCTATCTGGCCAAGCCGACAGAACTGGTGGTTCTGTTTGTGCAGAAGTTCAGCGATCCGGCGCCGGACGGAGCGACTCTCCTTGTATCAATCTGGGCGAGCTTGAGGGTATCATTGACGGGCCTTATACTGGCAATTGTAATCGGAGTGCCGTTAGGGCTGTGTATGGGCTGGTTCAAAGCGCTGGATCGGCTGGTTACACCTATTTTTGAAATCATCCGTCCGATTCCGCCAGTGTCGTGGATTCCCTTAACAATTTTATGGATGGGAATAGGACTCAGGGCAAAAGCCTTTATCATATTTTTTTCTGCATTCATTCCATGTGTGATCAATTCTTATACGGGTGTAAAGCTCACAAACAAAACACTGATCAATGTTGCCAGAACAAGCGGAGCCTCTTACGTGGAAACTTTTTATAAGGTTGCGATTCCTTCTGCCCTGACAATGGTATTCACAGGAATACGGGTTGCAGTGGGCAATGCCTGGTCCACGCTTGTAGCGGCAGAGATGCTGGCGGCCAGCGCCGGCCTCGGATATATGATCCTTATGGGGCGCATGTTTGCCCGGGCAGATATTATTATCCTTGGCATGCTGGTGATTGGTGCAATCGGGGCATTTTTTAACGGTATTCTCAGTTTTGTAGAGAATCATGTTATAAAGTGGAGGTGATAAAATGGTACGGACAGACAAAAACGGACAAAAAGGCGAATTTAAGAAAACAACACCAAAAGATATCGTATATTTTATTCTTCCCTTTGTATCAATCGGATTCTTACTGCTGCTGTGGTATCGGGTTTCCAGTATTACATCTTTATTTCCGGGAATGGTACAGACATACGAGCGCTTTCTGCTTCTTCTGGAAAAGCCGATTATGAGAGTTCCTTTTTACGGCCACATTCTTGCAAGCCTGAAGCGTGTTGTGATTGCGCTTCTTGCGGCGATTGTTGTGGGAATTGCATTCGGAACCCTGATAGGCTGGAATAAAAAGTGCGACAGCTTCTTTGGGACGGTGTTTAACTTTATCCGTCCGATTCCGCCGCTGGCATGGATTCCGCTGATTACGATTACATTCGGCATCGGTGAATTCCCTAAGATTTTAATTGTGTTCATCGGAGCCGTTATTCCCATTGTGCTGAATACCCGGGCCGGGCTGCTCAGTGTGGAGCAGATCTATCTGGATGTAGGGCAGCTCTTTGATGCCAACAGATGGCAGATGCTGTGGGAAGTAGCGATGCCCTGTGCGACACCGGCGATTGTGGCCGGAATCAAGACAGCCACAAGCGCAGCCTGGATGGTTGTCCTCGCGGCGGAGATGCTCGGCGCGAAGAGCGGCGTGGGCTTTCTTGTTACCCGTGGTATGGATGCAAACGATATGCCTCTTGTACTGGTAGCTATGATTACAATCGGTGTCATCGGTGCATTGTTAGGTGTTATCACATCCCTCATAGAAAGGTTGATTTGTCCATGGATGAGAATAAAGTGATATTGAAAATCAGTAATTTATCCAAGACTTTTGAGGATAAAAAAGGCAATGTTGTGAGGGCTGTTGACAATGTCAGCTTCGATGTATATGACAATGAATTCCTGGTTCTTCTCGGACCCGGCCAGTGCGGTAAGACGGTCATGCTGAATGTAATTGCCGGGCTTCTTGAGCCGGATGACGGGGAAGTGCGTCTGGATGGAGAAGCAGTCAACGGACACAGCCCGAAGATCGGCATGGTATTGCAGAAAACAGCGCTGATGCCCTGGAAAACGGTAATAGAAAATACGGAGATAGGCCCCAAATGGAAAGGGGTTTCGAAAAAAGAGCGCAGAGAGAAAGCGGAATCTTATATTAAGCTTGTAGGCCTGTCCGGCTTTGAAAAATCATATCCGGCCCAGTTATCCGGCGGAATGAAACAGAGGGTGGGAATAGCCCGGGCTTATACGAACGATCCGGAAATTCTCATCATGGATGAACCCTTTGGCGCACTGGATGCCCAGACACGCTACGCCATGGAAGAAGAAGTGGCCAGAATATGGCAGCAGGAAAAAAGAACCGTTATTTTCGTGACAAACAACATCGAAGAAGCCTGCTATCTGGGAGACCGGATTATCCTGTTCAGTGAAAGACCGGCAACGATAAAAGAAATATACGTCAATGATCTGCCGCGTCCGCGGGATATGATATCGGAAGAGTTTATGAAACTGCGGACAAAGATTTCTGATAATACTGACCTGGCTATTTAGTAAAATGTGTGGAAGGAGATAAACGAGATGAAGAGTGAAACAGTTATCGACAATCGCCCCGTTAAAGTGCAGGTCAGTCATTTAACAAAGTACTTCGGTTCCCTGCATGTCCTTGATGATGTGTCCTTTGATATCAAAAAAGGGGAATTTGTGTGTGTGGTAGGGCCTACCGGATGCGGAAAAACTACTTTCCTGAATCTGCTGACCAAGATTTATGAGCCATCGGAGGGAGAGCTCAGGATCGACGGGGAACTGGCCGATCCGAAAAAACACAATCTTGCATTTGTATTCCAGGAGCCTTCCGCCCTGCCGTGGCTGACTGTGGAGGATAATCTGCGGTTCGGCCTGAAGATTAAGAAACTTCCGAAAGAAGAGATAGAAAGACGTGTGGATCGGATTCTGAAGCTTCTGGGGCTGGAGGAATTCCGCAAGGCCTATCCGGGGCAGCTCTCTACCAGCACGGAGCAGAGGGTGATTATCGGCAGAGCCTTTGCCATGGAACCGGATCTCCTGTTGATGGATGAGCCCTATGGACAGATGGATATTAAGCTTAGGTTCTATCTGGAGGATGAGGTTCTGCGTCTGTGGAGGGAGATCGGTACGACAGTCGTATTTATTACCCATAATATTGAGGAGGCTGTTTACCTGTCCGAGAAGGTTCTGATATTGAGCAATAAACCCGCGACAATCAAGGAAGAACTTAAGAACAATCTTCCCTATCCCAGGGATATCGCAAGCAGGGAATTTGTAGAGATGCGCAAACACATTACGGAACAGATCAAATGGTGGTAGTTTTGGATTCGGAAGAAAAGGAGATATTATGGCAGTTTTAAAATGTACAGTAAAAACCCTGCTTGAGCAGCAGGAAGAAGGAATCCGGGTTGTCCCGGGAGACGAGGCATATGTAAAACGTTTAATGGAACATGAGATGGATCTGGCGCTATATGATGAAATTCAGAAAAGGTGCAGCTGGTTCGGAGTGACGGATTCGTTTAAAAAAATAATCGACTATTTCGGGACGCCTGACGGGGAGACGCCGGCCGGATTCCGGACAGAGTACTGCCTGGGAGGTAACAGGACTGTCTATGCGGAGCTGGTACGCGACATTTCTTATGATAAGAACGGCAGGAAACGTCCTACCAATCTTCTGTTCAGTGCAGATTCGGCCAATCCCTATGAGGTTGAGAGCGTAAAGAATTTAATTGCAAATCTCACTTGTAATCCGGCAATTATTTACAATCAGTTTATCAATAATCCGGATGCAAATACGGGCGGTAAGTATAAAAACAGGGATGAGGTTATGGAAGATATCGGAAAGATTCTGGGGCCGGGATGTGATATCAGCGTGGAATTAAACGATCCTTTCGGCTCATCCGAACAGGAGATTCTCGAGGAAGCGGCCCGGTTTAAGGAACTGCTGTCGGAATACAGAGTTGTCATTAAGGTGCCCCATACCGGTCCGGTCAACCGGGATAACGTGCAGGAGCTTCTGACGGGAGATAAGAAATTTTCCAGACGGTACAATGAAGGGACGGCGGAAGACTTCTACCGGGGCCATAATCTGGCGCTGATGCTTAAGGAGCATGGATACAGGGTGAATTTTACTCTGATGTTTGAGCCTTACCAGACGGCGATGGCACTGCAGGCACGCCCGTATTTTATCAACAGCTTCGTGATGTTCCGGCACAGCCAGAGCCTGCAGATGATTGGGATGGTAAATGCTTACAAGGAGACCGGAGATCCCCTGTTTATTGAGATGCTTCAGGAATATATGGTTGAAAATGATTATCTTTCTGCCGGGGAGATACAGGGAGACAGATTCAAGGCGCTGGTAAGGGCTGTAGACATCCTGAAATACAGGGGATTTCTGGACAATCCGTCTGCGGACGGCCTGGACGGGATACGCCATAACTTAAGATGCCTGAAACAGGCGAATCTTCCGGATACACGCCTGATTATATGCAATGTCCAGGGTGAGCGCCGGGATATCTATTATCCGTATGTGGACAGGCTTCTGATGGAGCCGGAATTTGTTGATATGGCAGACCGGGTAGTGATGACGGCCAGCCCCTCGCTTCTGGCAGAATATACCTCCAACCCGATGGTTGTACAGTTCCACAGAAGATTTATGAATGCTGCCAATGGTGCGAAATAGCGATGGACTATGATTTTGGACAGATGCTGTGGATTGTCTGCGGAGTTGCTTTTGCCGCAAGCTTTCTGCACGGAATTGTGAGCCTGGGGTATGGAATGATCGCAATGGGAGTGATGGCCTTTTTTATGCCTTATTCCAACTGTGCCGCGATTGTTTCCCTGCAGCTCACCCTGCTGACGATACAGATAGCGTTTACCTTCCGCAAGAATATTGACTGGAAGCTGGTATTTCTTCCGACAGTGGTGATGCTGGCAGGAAAAGTTCTGGGCGTGGTCGTTCTTATGAATCTGAACAGTGATTTTATGAAGCTTCTTCTGGGGGCTATGCTGGTTCTTTTTTCCTGCAACGGGCTTTTTGTAAAAAACGAAAAGCTTGCCGTCAGGGGAAATAAAATAAATTCGGTTATTTTTCCCTTTGTGGGCGGGCTGTTCGGAGGAATGTTCAACGTTTCGGGACCGGCTGCCGCCCTGTACTTCCAGGCAGCCTGCAGAGGAGATACAAAAAAATATTCCGGCTGTCTGAATTTTACTTTTGTTCCCTCTGCGATTGTGGGAACTGTGATGCATATTTTTTATGGGAATTATAACAGGCCTGCAATTACAACGGGATGCATCTCGCTGCTGGCGGTTATCATCGGGGTAAATCTGGGGGTCCGGATATTTGTAAAAATTGACTATGAGCGTCTGAGAAAGATTACCTTTGCTTTTATCGGGGTGATGGGCATAGCGATCTGCGTATTATAGCGTGTGCAAAAATATGTGCAGCTGAATGAAAGGAGATTATTTATGAAAATTGTAATAGGTTCCGATAAGATGGGTTACGGCTTAAAAGAGGCCGTGAAAGCAATGCTGACAGAGCAGGGACACGAAGTTACAGATGTGGGGACAACAGATATTGAACAGCCGAAGCCCCATACGGTTACGGCTCCGGCTGCGGCGAAGGCGATCCAGACGGGAGAGGCGGAAAGGGGAATTCTGATCTGCGGCACCGGCATGGGGATGTCAATTGCGGCCAATAAGCATAAAGGAGTGTATGCTTCTGTAGTGGAGAGCGTCTATGCGGCGGAGTACTGCCGGAAGATCAACAATGCCAATGTCTTGTGCATGGGAGCCTTTATTTTGGGGGAGACCATGGCAAAGGAGATGGTAAATATATTCCTCACAACGGATTTCACACAGGATTTTCCGGAGTGGAGAGTAGAGTTTGTGACAAAACAACAGGAAATTCTGGCGGCATATGAGGAGGAACAGTTTCGGTAAGAAGGATTTTTGAGAATTGACTTGATGTTTGTACGGGCAGCGCTATACATGAATGCATGTATGCTTTCCTTGTATAGCGCTGTTTTTTTACCTTTTTTACAGGTATCTGCACCGTAAAAGTGTACCGGAGGAGATATTACGGAACTTTAAATCAGAAGAAGAGAAATCATTTTAGGGGAAGGATAAAAATGTATGTTGTGTTTTTTCTGGTCAGTTTTCTGGCATCCGTTGCAGGAGCGATCTGCGGAATCGGAGGCGGCGTTATTATGAAGCCGCTCCTGGATGCCACAGGAGTTTTGAGTGTTTCGGCCATAAGCTTTCTTTCCGGCTGTACCGTTTTGTCGATGGCAGTTATTTCTGTCGGAAGCTCCATGCGAAATAAAACGGTCTGCGTAAAGTTTGCGGTGACCCTGCCGCTCGCCGCAGGATCCGCAATCGGCGGTATCGCGGGAAAGGCTGTCTTTCAGAGTATCAAAAGCAGGGCCGCGGAAAATACGGTAGGATTGATTCAGGCGGCAGTCCTTCTTTTGATTACGCTGATTACGTTTATCTATACTTTACAAAAGGACAAGGTGCATACATTAGCGCTTGAAAATATTCCTGTCTGTCTGGGTGTGGGGATATTGCTGGGATTCTTTTCCTCCTTTTTGGGAATCGGGGGCGGCCCCATCAATTTAATGGTTTTGAGCTGCTTTTTTTCTATGGGCACGAAAGAGGCTGCGGTAAATTCGCTGTTTATAATTCTTGTATCCCAGGTTTTCAGCCTGATTCAGACGGTATTGACAGGAAATGTACCGGAGATTGAGGGGATGTTTCTGATCCTTATGACAGCCGGAGGAATTTTAGGCGGAAAAGCAGGGAGCGCCATTAACAGGAAAATCAGGGAGGAGCAGGTAAACCGTCTGTTTGAGGGGCTAATGGCTGTCATTATGCTGATCTGTGTGTATAATATGCTGCTGTTCTCCTCGTGACCGGCAGAATAACACGTTACTTTTCACACCCACGCCAATCACTTCGCTGATTGGCGTGGAGCCAATACAGTTATGGGGCCAACGCATAACACAGCTGCCGTTTTCGTTAAAGACTGATTTTCCTTGCGGTTTTGGAATCAGCATGCTAGAATTTGATTAAATGTCATAGGAAGGAATTTAAAAATACCAGGTAATGGATACCCTGCATTTAAAATTACAGTTTTTAGAACAATATCTGAAAAATTTAGGGAGCGCTGCCGTTGCATTTTCCGGAGGTGTGGATTCTGCATTTTTGATGGCTGCGGCACATCGTGCGCTGGGGACGGCAGCAATTGCCGTGACGGCCCGTTCCTGTGCATTTCCCAAAAGAGAGCTTGAGGAAGCCCGCAAGCTGGCAGAAGCGGAAGGGATTTCCCATATGGAATTTGATTTCCGGGCCTTTCAGGTGGAAGAATTTGTTAATAATCCGCCGGAACGCTGCTA
The DNA here is from genome assembly GCA_021770065.1 of Lachnoclostridium sp. Taxonomy (GTDB): domain Bacteria; phylum Bacillota; class Clostridia; order Lachnospirales; family Lachnospiraceae; genus Laedolimicola. Next base: position 73,505 of record JAETRR010000006.1, read on the forward strand.
TTATTGTAAGTCTGCTATTTTGAAACAGATGAAGGAGATTGCAGAGGTGGAAGGGGTTGCGTGTGTCATAGAGGGGTCTAATGCAGATGATGAAAAGGACTATCGTCCCGGTGCAAAAGCTGTGTATGAGCAGGGAATTTTAAGCCCGCTAAAGGAAGCCGGGCTGACAAAAGAGGAGATCCGTCTGCTTTCCAGAGAATGGGGTCTTCCCACCTGGAAGAAACAGTCGGCGGCCTGCCTGGCGTCCAGGTTTGCTTACGGAGAACCAATTACGGAAGAGAAGCTGTTTATGGTGGAACAGGCGGAAAACTACCTGCATGAACATGGCTTTGAACGGCTTCGGGTACGGATCCACGGAACTATGGCCAGGATTGAACTTTCGGATGATGATTTTCCAAGGGCTGTGGAACCGGAATTCCGTTATGAGGTGAGCAGGGTTTTTGGGAAGCTTGGATTTTCTTATGTAACACTGGATATGCAGGGGTACCGCATGGGAAGTATGAATGAGGTATTAAAAAGAGAGTAGGGACAGACCATGGATGTAGCAGAACTATTAAGACAGGTAAAAGAAGGCTCTGTCAGCATAGAAGCGGCGGAAAAAGAGCTTAAGAAGCTGCCTTATGAGGATCTGGGCTTTGCAAAGCTTGATCATCACAGAAAGATCCGCCAGGGCTTTGAGGAAGTGATCTACTGCAGCGGAAAGGCGACGGAGCATCTGGTGAAAATCTATCGGACACTGGCAGAGGAGGGCATCAATGTGCTGGGGACCAGGGCCAGCCGGGAACAGTATGAGGCAGTACGGGAGGCTGTGCCCGGGGTGATCTACGATCCGATATCCGGAATATTAAAGGCAGAGAGACAAAGAAAAGAGCGGATTGGAAAGATTGTCGTGTGCACAGGCGGAACTGCGGATGTTCCGGTTGCGGAAGAGGCGGCTCAGACAGCAGAATTTTTCGGCACACAGGTGCTCCGCCTTTTTGACGTGGGAGTGGCGGGGATTCACCGCCTGCTTTCCAACATGGATGCTTTTGAGGGAGCAAGCTGCGTGATTGCGGCGGCCGGCATGGAGGGAGCTCTGGCGGGCGTGGTTGCGGGCCTGGTGGAGGTGCCGGTAATTGCGGTGCCGACCTCTGTGGGATACGGAGCCAGCTTCCACGGCCTTTCGGCATTGCTGACAATGCTGAATTCCTGTGCGAACGGGATCACGGTTGTGAATATCGATAACGGTTATGGAGCGGCATATGTAGCGACGCAGATAAACCGGCTTGCGGTTCAGGGATTAGGAAATTGAAGGAGGAATGACATGCAGGGAAAAACATTATATCTGGAATGCTATTCCGGAATCAGCGGCGACATGACGGCAGCGGCCCTTCTGGATCTGGGGGCGACCGAAGAAAATCTTCGGAAAACCCTGGAAAAATTGCCGCTGGACGGTTATGAGCTGCGGATAGGAAGAGTTCAGAAATCCGGGCTGGACGCCTGCGATTTTGATGTAATACTGGAAGAAGATCATGTACACAGCCATGAGGCATGTCCGCATGCACATCAGGAGCATGGGGCATATACGCACACGCATGAGCACCGGACCTGGAAGGATATTGCACAGATGCTGGAGGGGGCGGATTTAAAGCCGAGAGTCCTGGAACTCTCCAGACAGATGTTCCGGATTGTTGCGGAGGCGGAGGGAAAAGTCCATGGCCGTCCTGCGGATGAAGTCCATTTCCATGAGGTTGGAGCCGTAGATTCTATTGTTGACATTGTATCGGCTGCGGCATGTATGGAGGAACTGGGAATCAATAAAGTTGTGGTATCCGATATCTGGGAAGGACAGGGGCATGTGCACTGCCAGCACGGCATTCTGCCGGTCCCGGTTCCCGCAGTCCTGCAGATTGCGGCCGGCCATGGGCTGACCATTAAGCAGACGGAGCAGCAGGGAGAGATGGTAACACCGACGGGAGCGGCAGTCGCAGCCCTGTCAGAGGGGAAGAAGCCCGATAGATTTACGATCGAAAAGATTGGGCTTGGAGCCGGAAAAAGGGAATATCCCAGGGCCAATGTACTGCGTGCCATGCTGATCAATGAGATACAGGAGCCGGAAGAGAGTCTCTGGATGCTGGAGAGTAATATTGATGACTGTTCCGGGGAGGCACTGGGGTATGCGATGGAGTGCCTGCTGGAAGCCGGGGCCAGAGACGTGTTTTTCACACCTGTTTATATGAAAAAGAACCGGCCGGCCTGTCAGCTGTCCGTACTCTGTGACGAAGAACAGGTTGGAGAAATGAATGCCGTTTTATTCCGGGAGACAACGACAATCGGGGTGCGCCGCCACCCTGTAAAGCGGGATGTTTTAGAACGCCGGGGAGAAGAGATTTTGACGGATTACGGACCGGTGAAGGTGAAGGTGTGCCTTCTTGACGGGAAGGAACTTTACTATCCGGAGTATGAAAGCGTGAAAAAGCTGGCCAGAGACCATGGGACGGCCTATAAGGAAATGTACCGGCTGGTGACAGAACAGGTATGCGATAAAAAATAACCCTTTGATTTTTTTCCAAAATGTGTTATATTCAAGGTGTCATCGTTTGACGACAATGGAATATCGTATTTCAGCATCAAATTCGCCGAAAGTTTCTGGCGGTTATTCCCGAGAAAAATATGTTTCAATTAAGTGTACGATTGAAGAACAGACAAAATGAGAAAAGAGGAGGACAAGCATGACAAAAGAGCAGTATGAATCCCTTCCGCTTACAGAGCTTAAGGAGATTGCAAAAGCAAGAGGTCTGAAGGGTACCTCTATTATGAAAAAGGCTGATCTGATTCAGCTGATGCTGGAGAAGGACGCAGAACAGAGACCGCGGAAGATGCCGGAGAAAGCGCCGGAGCATACGGCAGAGCGTGCCGAGAAAACAACAGAACGAACAGCAGAGCGTCCTGTAAGTGCTCCTCAGGACATGTCCCAGCTGGACAGCGGCCAGGTAGCCAACGGGATTCTGGAGGTGCTTGCGGACGGATACGGTTTTATCCGAAGCGCCAATTATCTTCCGGGCGAAAATGATATTTACATTAATCCGGCTATGATCCGCCGTTATAACCTGAAGACAGGGGATATCCTCTGCGGCAATGTAAAGGTCCGCACTCAGACAGAGAAGTTTGCGGCTTTGCTGTATCTTAAGTCGGTAAACGGTTATCGGCCGGAGGATGCGGCGAGAAGGCGCAGCTTTGAGGATCTGACGCCGATTTTTCCAAATTCCCGGATTTATCTGGAGCGCTCGGGCGGCAGCATGGCTATGCGTATTGTAGATCTTATCTCGCCTATCGGCAAGGGACAGCGCGGTATGATTGTGTCCCCTCCCAAGGCCGGCAAGACGACACTTCTCAAAGATGTGGCAAAGTCTATCACAAAAAATCATCCGGATATGCAGCTTCTGATTCTTCTGATTGACGAGCGCCCGGAGGAGGTTACGGATATCAGAGAGGCAATTGCCGGGCCCAATGTCGAAGTTATTTATTCTACTTTTGACGAGCTTCCGGAGCATCATAAGCGTGTGGCGGAGATGGTGATTGAACGGGCAAAACGCCTCGTGGAGCATAAAAAAGACGTAGTGATTCTTCTGGACAGTATTACAAGGCTGGCGAGGGCCTATAATCTTACGGTTCCGCCAAGCGGACGTACCCTGTCCGGCGGCCTCGATCCGGCCGCCCTGCATATGCCGAAGCGGTTCTTCGGCGCCGCCCGTAATATGAGGGAGGGCGGCAGTCTGACGATTCTTGCGACAGCACTGGTAGAGACGGGCAGCAAGATGGATGACGTGATTTATGAGGAGTTCAAAGGTACCGGCAATATGGAGCTGGTGCTGAACCGCAAGCTGCAGGAAAAGAGAGTATTTCCGGCTATTGATATTCCGAAATCCGGAACCCGGAGGGAAGATCTGCTGCTGACTGCGGAAGAACTGGAGGGAATGGATATTGTACGTAAAGGGCTGAACGGCCTGAAAGCGGACGAGGCAGTGGAGAATGTGCTGAATATGTTTGCACGTACCAGGTTTAACAGTGAGTTTATACAGACTGTTAAGAAAACAAAGCTTGTATAGCAAGTAACCAAAGATCTGCCATAAACTGACAAATTTTTTGTCATATGGAGCCATTGACTTTTTGGGGGAGCTGTATTAAAATAATATCAACAAAAGATACTACATAAAGTACAAATGATAACAAGGGCGCTACCAATTCCCATGGTAACGTCCTTTTTGTGTCTTTTGTTTAGGGCAGCAGCCCTATCTCTCCCTTTTATGTCAGATATGGGATTCCGGGCAGCAGTTTTCATATGCAGCCGGAATCTTGTGTCTGATTTTTTCAGACAATGGTTAGTTACGTCATATATTCTATATTTTTATATTCTTCAAGTATCCCATTAACTTTTGGTCAGAAATTTTGTCAAGGAAATAAAAAAGTACCGTAAACACGGTACTTTTAGAAGTGGAAGCAATGGGGCTCGAACCCATGACCTCTCGCGTGTGAGGCGAACGCTCATCCCGGCTGAGCTATGCTTCCCTATGTGCCTCAGAAAATACACCGGTATATCAGGCTGCTTCTTTGGCGCAGGCACGGAAAAACTCTTTACAGGTAATGAGTTCCCCGATACCAGAATGGACCCGAAGGGATTCGAACCCTCGACCTCCGCGTTGCGAACGCGGCGCTCTCCCAACTGAGCCACGAGCCCTTTTGATTTCATTCCCCTGTAAATTTTATTTTACTACTTTACGGAAGAAAATCAAGATCTTTTTTACATTCCCCTATTTCTTATCGGCAGCCTTCACCAGCTTCACGGTAGTCCCTCCGAGCAGGAACAATGCAACCAGGTTGGGAATAGACATCAGCCCGTTGAAAGTTTCCGCAATACTCCAAAGCAGCCCCAGATTCACTGTGGCACCCAGGATCGCCACCGCCGAGTAAACCAGCATAAAGGGTTTATTCGCCTTAGAGCCGAACAAGAACTCCATACACCGTGTCCCGTAAAGGCCCCATCCGAGAATGGTAGAAAACGCAAAGCAGCAGAGAGCCACAGCCGTAAAAATCGATACCCAGTTCCCATAGGTGGCAGTAAATCCGCTGATGGTAAGCTCCGCACCTGCGGCCTCCCCGTAGCCTACCGGCACGCCGCTGCACAGGATTACCAGAGCCGTAGTGGTGCAGATAACGATGGTGTCCATAAACACTTCAAATATACCGAAATATCCCTGCTTTACCGGGTCGCTGGTATCCGCCGCCGCATGGGCAATGGAGCCGGTGCCGAGTCCGGCCTCGTTAGAGAAAATACCTCGGGAAACACCTTTCTGCATACTTAAGAACATGGTTCCCACAACACCGCCCGTAACGGCAGAGGGTGCGAAAGCGCCTTGGAAGATAGAAGCAAAAACCTTCGGAACATTCTGAATATGTACCGCAATTACACCGATGGCAAGAATGACATAGAATACGGCCATAAAAGGCACCAGCCGTTCCGTCACCCGTCCGATCCGCTTGATGCCGCCTAAAAGAATCAAAGCAACCAGAACCATAATCACAATTCCGATAATCAGATTTACGGTGCTTACGGAGCTGGAAGAAATTACATTGTAATTCAAAAGGGCCGTATTGACAGCCGTAGTAATTGTATTTACCTGGGTGGCGTTACCCGTACCAAATACGGTCAGGACACCGAGAACGGAAAATATTACGGCAAGCCATTTCCATTTTGGCCCCAGTCCGTTCTTAATATAATACATCGGGCCGCCTACCCAGTCGCCGTGTTTATTCTTTTCCCGGAAATGCACGGCAAGGGTAACCTCAGAAAATTTTGTACACATGCCGAGCAAAGCGGAAATCCACATCCAGAACACCGCTCCAGGGCCGCCGATGGCGATAGCTCCGGCTACGCCGGCGATATTTCCGGTGCCCACGGTGGCGGCCAGAGCCGTACAGACAGCCTGGAACGGCGTCACTGCACCCTCTGCGGCATCTGATCTGGCAAAAATTTTTCCAATGGTCACCCGAAAAGTATGGCCGAACCTGCGAAACTGGATAAAACGGGTGCGGCAGCTTAAATAAAGTCCCACACCGATAATGCAGACCATAGCCGGGACTCCCCAGACAATACTGTTAACTGTACTGTTAATGTCTGTAATCGCCTGTAGCATCGTATTCACTCCTCACATCATTCCCATAAATTGCCGGATAATCAGCTGTTTTTAATCATAGCATACTTTTTTGCCGGTGTACAAGAAAATATGTAATTTTGTGAATAAAAAATTCTGCGGATTTAAATACACGACATTAAAGAACAAAAGCAGCGCTTCGGCAGAGGATTTCAGAGACCGATGCTGTATGCCGTCTCGTGCGGCCGGTGCAATCGTCTAAATTATCGCAAAAATCGGGCAGATATCAGACAAAATTGCTGATTTGCACATTGACTAACAATTGAGAAAATGCTAATATTTAAGGGATATGTAAAGAAATAATTTACATGAATTGAGAAAGAACAGGTGGTGATTGAGTGGTTCAGGAAGCAGTTCATGCTGTGAAGGAAGCGGAAGCCCAGGCAGAAGCAATCTTAAAAGAAGCCCAGGAACAGAGCGAGGGGCTTATTGCCAAGGCAAAGGAAGAAGCCCAGGCGATTCGTGAAAAGGCTGCTGCCCAGGCAAAAGAGCAGGAAGCTCTGCGCATGCAGGCAGCCAGGGATTCGGGAAGTAAGATCCTGGAGGAAGCTGCCGCCAAAGCACAGAAAGAAGCCGATGCGTTGAAAGCTCTTGCGGCACGGGAGGAAGCGAAAGCAGTACAGGCCGTAACTTCTGAACTCATATAATAAGGGCTGACGCAGGCAGATCAAGGAAACGCCCTACGGGCATACCTTTATGCCCTGAAAAATGGGCAGATCAAGGAAATCAGTAGAGAGGAGGGATGTATATGGCAGTATTGGAGATGCAGCGGATCGGCATCTGTGCAATGAAAAAGGACAGAAAAAAGCTTCTGGAGCTTCTTCAGCAGAAAGGCGTAGTAGAGATTGACGCCCAGGTGGAAGAAGATGAAGTCTTTAAGAAGATGGATACGTCCAGCTCCAGAAATATTTTTGAAAAAAATGCACAGGCTGCAGAGCGCGCTTTAGAGATACTGCAGGAATATGTTCCGGAAAAGAAAGGCATGCTGTCCTCACTGGAAGGAAAGGCCCTGGTAGATGCCCAGAGCTACGACAGTGTGATTAAACGGCAGGATGCGATTATGTCAAAGGCACGCCAGCTGGTGTCCCTTTCCAGGCAGATAGCAGAAAACAAAGCAAATATTCAGAAACGGGAAAACCAGATAGAGGCCCTGGAGCCTTGGAAGAATCTGGATGTGCCCATGAATTTTATGGGAACCAGGAAAACGGAAGGTTTTGTGGGTACCGTTTCGGAGCTTATGAACACCGAGCAGCTTTATGCAGCAGTTACCCAGGCCGTCCCCGATGTGGACGCTTTTTTTGCGGAGGTTATCTCCACGGATCGGGATCAGACATACCTCTGTGTGATCTGCGGGAAAAAGGACGCACCTGCCATGGAGGAGGGACTGCGGAGCATCGGTTTTGCAAGGCCGTCCCAGATAGGAAGCCTCTTACCGGCAGACCGGCAGGAGCAGCTTCGGGGGAAACGAGAAGCCCTGATTCAGAAAAATGAGGAGATTGTTTCTCAGATTGCAGCCTTTAAAGAGTCAAGGCGGGATCTGGAGCTGGTAGCGGATTATTACCGGGTAAGGCTGGATAAGTATGAGGTCCTGGGAGGACTGATTCAATCGAAGAGTACCTTCCTGGTAACCGGCTATGTGCCGAAGTGTGAGGCGGAGGCCTTAAAGCAGGAACTTGAAAAGAACTTCACCTTAAGCGTGGAGGTTGCGGATGCGGCAGAAGAGGATATTCCCCCCATTCTGCTCAAGAACGGCAAGCTGGCAGCTTCCTTCGAGGGAGTTGTGGAGTCCTTCGGACTTCCGGGCAAGGGCGAGATCGATCCCACCGCAATTATGGCCTGGTGCTACATCTTCCTGTTCGGCCTGATGCTTTCCGATGCGGCCTACGGGCTTATCGTCTTTCTGGCCTGCGCTGTCGTGTTAAAGAAGTTTCCGCGTATGGGAGAGGGCATGCAGAAGTCCCTTCGGCTGTTTATGTACTGCGGCATTTCTACATTAGTATGGGGCGTGCTCTTCGGCGGATATTTCGGAGACGTGGTGGATGTGGTGTCACGGACCTTCTTCGGACATCAGGTGACAATCAAGGCTCTTTGGTTTGTTCCTTTGAACGATCCTATGAAGATGCTGGTTTATTCCATGCTGTTCGGACTGATTCACATGTTCCTGGGACTCGGTATCAAGGCGTATATGCTGATCAAGGATAAGAAGTATCTGGACTGCTTCTGCGATGTGGGGCTGTGGGTTATCTTCCTGCTTGGACTGATACTGATGTTCCTGCCAAGCAGCATGTTCGCATCCATATCCCAGATGTATTTCACCTTCCCGCCGGCGGTGAATACTCTGGCAAAGGCTATGGCAATCGGAGGAGCCGCAGGCATCTGCCTTATGTCCGGCCGGGCCAATAAAAACTTTGCACTGCGCATTGCGCTGGGCGCATACGATCTCTACAACGTAACAGGCTGGTTAAGCGACGTGCTTTCCTATTCCAGGCTTCTGGCTCTGGGACTGGCAACCGGAGTTATCGCTTCCGTTATCAACTCCATGGGAAGCATGGCAGGAAGCGGCATTGTGGGCGCAATCGTATTTATCCTGGTATTTATCGTGGGCCATATCCTCAATCTGGCCATCAACCTGCTGGGAGCTTACGTGCACACCAACCGTCTGCAGTATGTAGAGTTTTTCGGAAAGTTTTACGAGGGTGGAGGAAGACCCTTCAACCCATTTAATATGAAAACAAAATATGTAGATATTAAGGAGGAAAATTAATTATGTTAGGTCAATTAGGAGGC
>JAETRR010000062.1 GCA_021770065.1 Lachnoclostridium sp.
CAAAAAAGCTGCAAAGAAAACGCTCTCGTTTTATCGAAACCTTTGCAAATATTATACCAGAAATCGGGGTGAAAGTCAGTAAATTCAAGGAAGTTAGACCTAATCAGCGGACACTAACTATGGCATTACTCACCAAAACGGCAAAGGCTCCCCATCATACTGCATAAAGCCTCTCTCATCCCCCCGTATCTGCTGTGAAACACGTTCCTGTCCCTCCTGCATTGCCTGCTCTTTCGCCTGCTGATAAGCGTCCAACACCGCCTGATTGACCTTTTCCCTGAACTCCTTTGTAACGGGAAAGCACACGTCTCTATATCCGGAATTGCCGGCTTTGTAAGACGGCATTGCCACAAACAGTCCTTTCTTGCCCTCAACCACGCTCACATTTCCCACGGAAAAGCTGTCATCCAGCACAATGCTTGCAAGACCAACCAGATTGCTGCCCTCACGCTCAAACGGCGTTACCCTCACGACAAAATCGGGTTCTTCCGGATCATCCGCCTCCCTCTTGACCTCTGCCCTGCCTGTCTGTTCCATTTCTTCATAGAGCTCTAAAATATCCTCATACAGTTCCTCACGAAACTCTTTTGTGATTGGATTGCACACATCCTTATAAACGGGATTGTTATACTCATCCCTCTCCTTTGTGCGGAAGCTTGGCATGGAGATAAAATTGCCTTTCTTCCCCTCAAGTATTGCTACATTAGTGACCTTGAAGCTGCCCCCGAACACAAGGGTTGCAAATGCCCTCACGCTCTTTTCCGGGTTGTTTACTGCGTTCAACTGGATTGAATATTCCATAAGTTCCTCCTTTTCCGCCCTTTTGGGCCTTAAAATTCTTTTATCTGAATAAAACACAATAATTGTTCCAACTGTCTCAAATCCATTTTTCCATGGAGATAATTCGCCAGGGTGATCAGAAAACCATCCTGCTCATAATAAATCCATTCCTCCTGTCCCTCCTCCTTTACAACCGTAATCGAAAAGTCAGGCAGATAAGCGTCCTCTTTCTTGTCATAATTGCAGAAGATTCCTTCGTGCAGATTTAGCCCCAGCTCCGGTATATGCACCCACCATCCGCTGATGACAATCTCATAATTCTCGTCACTTTCCATAACGTCATCCGGCACGTCCGTAAGATCCATTCCGGCAATGATTTCTTCCACCTTTCCAAGCCTGCATGCCTTTTTCATGTCATTCCTCCTTATAACTGCAATGGTAGATAAGGCGCCTGGTCCCCTTGTCCTCACAAGTCAGCAGAGTAAGTTCCCTTTCCTCACCCTGCGCTTTTATGGAATTGTCATAGGGTCCCACCACCTCCCAGGAATCAACCTCATAGTGATGCACATGTCCCTCTTTATCCGTAAGCTTTACCACGTCTCCCTTGGAAAGCCTGTTTAGATATTTGAAATAAGCGCCATACCTGCTTCCCCTGTGACCGGCAAGCACGCAGTTCCCCCTCTGTCCGATTGCCCCGGTATCAGATAGATGTCCAATCCCATGGGAAAGCCGCCTGCTGTCCGCACCCTCCACAATGGGATATCTAAGTTCCAAGGCTTCTGCATTTCTGCTTACGCTCGCCTTTCCAGTTCACATACCTTGCCATCACATACCATGTTCCATTGTCCTCATTCTTAAATACCGGCATTACTTTTCCTCCTTTCCTGCTCCGTAGAGCCTTTCATAAAAATACTGGCGGTTCACACGCCCTGTAATCGTAATAAAACCTTTAGCTTTCAGCTCCTCATTCAGCTGTCGGATTAACTTATAGGCATAAGGCTTTGATACGCTTAGTTCCTGTGCCACTTCTTCGGCACGAATAAATTTGTTCTCCATAGATTGTCCTCCTCTTTTTTTTAAACTTATTTGTTTAATTTTGAACCCATTATACTAAGCATATTTGTTTGTGTCAAGTGGTTTCGGGAAGAATATTAAACTTTTTTGTTTTGTATTATCTTGACTTCGCCTAAACATATCTGCTATACTGATTACACTACATATACAAGGAGCGATGATTATGGCGATTGGAGAGAGAATACATTTTTTCCGCATTCTGCGTGGAATGACACAAAAATATCTTGGTACGATTGTCGGTTTTCCTGAGCGAAGTGCCGATGTACGTTTAGCACAATATGAAACAGGAACAAGAAAACCGAAAGCGGAACTTACTGCCGCACTAGCACAGGCACTTGATGTTTCCCCTCATGCCCTCGATGTACCCGATATTGACAGCTATATCGGACTGATGCACACTTTGTTTACCCTTGAAGATTTATACGGTCTGACTGTCAGCGAAGCAGACGGAGAAGTCTGTCTGAAAGTCAACAAGGACAAAGGAAAAGACGCTCACGAACTACTGAAAATGCTCTATGCTTGGAAAGAACAGGCGGACAAGTTATCTTCCGAAGAAATCAGTAAGGAAGAATACGATAACTGGCGTTACCACTATCCAAAGTTCGATACCACACAGAGATGGGCGAAAGTGCCATCACAGGAACTTAGTGATGCCTTAGTCGAAATGTTCAAAGATCAACTCAAACCAGATAAATAAAGACGACCAAAAGCCCTTAGCCATGAGTTTCATACCCACAGCTAAGGGCTTTCTAATATGGATTTATTTGTTGCACAACCGCCTGTCAATCATTCTCTAACCATAGAACCACTGGATTACAAGAATAATGGCTCTTATGCAACTGTTATCAATTTGTTATCAAAAGACTTTTTAAAGTGCCGCAAACCCGCATAAACACTGGGTTTTTACGATACTCCAACTTATTCGAACTCTATGGTCGCAGGCGGTTTTGGCGACATATCGAAGCAAACGCGGTTCACATGCTCCACCTCCGCCAATATCCGGTTCGTAATCTTCTCCAATACCTCCCAATCCACCTTCTCAATAGAAGCCGTCATAGCATCGATGGTATTGATCGCCCGGATAATCACCATATACTCAAACACGCGCGCATGATTTTTCATGCCGACAGACTTAAAGTCCGGCACCACCGTAAAGTACTGCCACACCTTCTTATCCAGTCCGGCTTTGGCAAATTCCTCACGAAGTATGGCATCCGACTCCCGAACGGCCTCCAGACGCTCCCGTGTAATCGCCCCCAGACACCTCACACCCAGTCCCGGTCCCGGGAACGGCTGACGGTATACCATATCATGGGGAAGCCCCAGCTCCACGCCGCAGGCGCGTACCTCATCCTTGAAAAGCTGCTTCAAAGGCTCTACCAGTTCAAACTTCAAATCCTCCGGCAGGCCGCCTACATTATGATGGGACTTTACCATCTTCGCCGTCTTGGTTCCGCTCTCAATGATATCGGGATAAATCGTCCCCTGTCCGAGGAAATCAATTCCCTCCAGTTTTCCTGCCTCTTCCTCAAAGACACGGATAAACTCACTGCCTATGATTTTACGCTTCTGCTCCGGATCCGCCACATTCTCCAGCTTTCCAAGAAAACGCTCGGATGCATCCACATAAATCAGATTAGCGTGAAGCTCATCCCGGAATACTTTCACCACACTCTCCGATTCATTCTTACGCATCAATCCGTGATTCACATGGACACAGACAAGCTGCTGCCCGATGGCCTTGATCAACATAGCCGCCACCACTGAGGAATCCACACCGCCGGACAGCGCCAGCAGCACCTTCTTATCCCCTACCTGCCCACGGATCAACTCCAGCTGATCCGCAATGAAATTCTTCATATTCCAGTTTGCCTCTGCCCGGCAGTCCCCGAATAAGAATTTCTTCAGCTCATCCTCTGTGGGAAGCCGGTCAAACTGCTTCTCACATTTTGACTGGGGATAGTCAATGGAAATCATGGGATATCCCAGTTCATAAAGTTCCTCACGAATCTCCACAGCCTGTCCATCTACCACACGGTTCTCACCGCCGTTCAAAATAATGCCCTTCAGATTGTCAAAGGCCTTCAATTCCTCCACCGTAATATCGTGGGGATGAATCTCACTGTATACGCCAAGGTCTCGGATTTCACGGGCAATTACGGTATTCTGTGTACTGCCCAAATCCAGAATTACAATTAAGTCCTGTTTCATGGGAAATGGTCTCCTTATCTTTTTTGTGAACAGTCAGTTTTATCCGCTTTATTATAGCAGACGACGGGCATGCTTGTATAGTATTTCTTATAAGCCAGCGCTTCCCTCACACAATCAGCCCTCTCTTTTTTAACCTGGCCCGGATTGCGCCGTTCGTCCTGCCATGTTCCCGGGCAATCTGGGCAATTTTCATACCGGACAGATATTCTTTTGTCAGCCTTTCCTCTTCTTCCCCGCTCCAGGCTGTCCTCACATTCGCCTGCTCTTTTTCGCCTGCCTGCTTCTTCTCCGGAACCTCTGTCTCCGCTTCATCCTCTATTTTCGTACTGATAACGGCCCCCGGATTATTTGCGGTAAATTCTGCAATTTCATCCAGAAACCTCTGACCGTATTTCCGGAACTTATTTTCCGCCACGCCCGACACCTGAAGCATCTCTTCCTTATTCTCCGGTATTTTGGCGCACATATCAATCAAAGTCTTATCATTAAAAATAATATACGGCGGCATTCCCTCTTCTCTGGCTATCACCAGCCGCAGGCCGCGAAGTTTTTCGAACAGCCGGTAGCCTGCACTGGTAAGAACATCTGTGCTCCGCTTCTTTCCGCCCCTGATTTTTGCAGGCCCCTCTTTCTCCTCAAAGGTTCTGATTACAACATGCGTGTCCTCATTTTTTAGTTTTGCAATATTGCCTATCCGCAGAACACTGTATTCCCCGTCTGTCCGGATAATATATTCCTCCAGGATCATCTGGTCAATCAGCAGGCGGAGTTCCCGTTCGCTTCTGTGAGACAGAGCTCCGTAGGATTTATAAGCCGTTGCTCCGATTTCTCTAAGCCGCGCCCGGTTTGCCCCAAGCAGCGTCCCCGTCACGATGCTCTGCCCGTACCTGCCTCTTGTCTCAGCCAGGCAGTTAATGACCCATTTCGCATCTGCCGTCATATCCACAGTCGTGTATTCACGGTGGCAGTTTCCGCAGTTATCACAGGGCGCTTTCATTTTCTCTCCGAAGTAGTTAAGGATATACTGCCTCAGGCAGGAGGTGGATCTGCAATATCCCTCCATAAGGCGCAGCCTCTGGGCATCTCTCTGCCGGATCAGTTCAATATCGTCCTCATCTGAGCCTTCAAATTCCTTCTTTTCCAGAAGAAATTTATTTATCATAACATCCTGTGGGGAAAAGAGAAGAATACACTGAGAGTTTTCACCGTCACGGCCGGCGCGGCCGGCTTCCTGGTAGTAGTTTTCCATGCTCTGGGGCATGTTGTAATGAATTACAAATCTGACATTCGACTTATCGATCCCCATACCGAAAGCGTTTGTGGCTATGATGATCGGTGTTCTGTCATAGATAAAATCGTCCTGGTTTTTCTTCCGCGCTGCATTGTCGATTCCGGCGTGATAGCGCGTCACAGGAACTCCGCGTTTGAAGAGATTCTCGTACAGAGTATCCACATTTTTTCTGGTTGCACAGTAGACGATTCCGCTCTCGCCTCTATGCTTTTCTATGTAATCCGTCACAAAAGCATCCTTGCTTTTTCCGGAAATGTGTTCTACCCGGTAATACAGATTTTCTCTGTCAAAGCCCGTTACAATGATGCCGGGATCCTTAAGCTTCAGAATGCATTCAATGTCAGTCTTAACCTCCTCCGTGGCCGTGGCGGTAAATGCGCTTACAACCGGGCGCCTGGGAAGGCGTTCGATAAAATCCACAATCTTCAGGTAGCTCGGCCGGAAGTCCTGTCCCCACTGAGAGATGCAGTGAGCTTCGTCAACCGTTATCATAGAAATATCGGCATTTAACGCAAAGTCCAGAAATCCGGCGCTTTCCAGTCTCTCAGGAGCTGCGTAGATAATTTTATACACTCCCCTGCGGGCCATGCCGAGCGCCTTTGAAACCTGTGTTTCGGTCAGAGAGGAATTGATAAAGGCTGCGTGAATTCCGGCTTCATTTAGGGACTTCACCTGATCCTGCATCAGAGAAATAAGAGGCGAAATCACAAGGGTGATCCCCGGAAGCAGCATCGCCGGAACTTGATAGCAGACGGACTTTCCGGCTCCGGTAGGCATCACGGCCAGGGCATCCCTTCCCTCCAGGATGGCATGGATAATGTCTTCCTGCCCGCTCCGGAAGGAGTCATAGCCAAAATAGGTTTTCAGTATCTTAGAGGGGGTCATCATTTATCTCCTTCCTTTTTCAGCTCCTCAAACATCTCCTTCACCGCCGGCGCATTTTTTGTCAGCCTTTTGATGCTCAGATCTTCGGCTTTATTGTTGGCAAGGCGCAGATTATTTTCTGAGGAGAGCAGGGCTTCCTTGGTCTTCTGCAGATGCGTAATCGTCTTGTCTATCTCCTCAATCGCAGTCTTAAATTTGTCACTGGCAATCCGGTAGTTCCGGGCAAAACCCTCCTTAAATGCATTCATGTTTTCTTCAAAATGAAGAATATCCACCTGCTGGTGTCTTGCAAGCTCCAGTTCCCGGCGGTATTTCAGAGAGTTCAGCGCCGCGTTCCGAAGCAGCGTAATCATGGGAATAAAAAACTGAGGGCGGATGATATACATTTTTTCATATCTGTAGGAGACATCCACAATGCCGTTGTTGTACAGTTCATTGTCGATCTCAAGGAGGGAAACAAGTACTGCGTATTCGCACTTCTTCTCACGCCTGTCTTTATCCAGCTCTTTTAGGAAATCCTCATTTTTATGCTTGGTGGCGGTCTCGTCCATCTCATTTTTCATCTCAAACATAATGGAGATGAACTCCGTTCCCTCCACAGATTCCCGGAAAATAAAGTCGCCTTTGCTTCCCGTCCGGGCATCGTTGTCCTTTTCAAAATAAGCGGTGGGGAATGCCGTCATCCGCAGGGCGTTAAACTGATTCAGACAGTGCTGCTCCAGGCTCTCGCCTATCATTTTTGTGGACTGCCTGGCCTTGAAGTCCTTGTAATATTCGATCTGCTCATCTTTCAGCTTAAGCTTGTCCTCGTATTCCTTCTGTAAGGCCTGCTCCTTCAGTTCACGTTCCGTCTCTTTGTTTGACAGCCGGCTTTTAAGTTCCGTAATCTCTGTTGCCTTCCTGTTAAGCTCTTTTTCTTTTTCCTGGACAGCTTCTGAGACGGCAAGCTTTCTTTCTGTTTCGCTGTTTTGAAGCTTTGCCTTCAGCTCCTCAATCATGCGGACTTTTTGTGCCAGTTCCCCGTTTTTTTCTTCCAGTATTTTTTCTCTTTCTTTTTCTTTTTTATTGACGGCCTCGCTTACAGCAAGCTTTTTTTCCGTTTCGCTCCCTAAAATCCGGGCCTTCAGCTGTTCGATGGCCCGCAACTTCTCAGACAGCTCCGCATCTTTTTCCGACAGTGCTTTTTCAAATTCCTCCTTCTGCTTCATTTCAAAGAGCTCTAATTCCTTCTCCTTCTTTTCCGCAAAATCCTTTTCGCGCTGCTTTAAGGCCTTTTCAAATTCCTTATCCCGGACCTGCTGGACAATCTGTGCATATCCGGATTCATCCACTGCAAAAATTTCCCCACAATTGGGGCATTTGATTTCCTGCATAATTTTATTCCTTTCCGTACAACATCACTTATTTATATGAGCAAAAAATATTGCTGCTAAACGCTTTCTCTGGCAGCTCCTTTTGTTTCTGCTTATAAGATACAAAATTTTCCAAAAAACGTCAAGAGGCCAACCTCATTTTCTTTCCTATAACTTTTAAAATAGTTTCTGTTCACTCCCAATGTCAGTAACTTAAAATATCGGCATAAGTGTGATATACTAATGCCGTGGCAATAGGATTTTATATAAACTTTAAACACATTAGAGAGAGGGAAAGAAAATGAATGATAAGCAGAAAATATAAAATACAAAATTATTTTTCTTGTCACACGACCCTTTTTCAGTTGTCTAATAGTATATATCCAGCTGTCGAAGCGACTTTACCCTTTAGTGTCATCACGCAGCGATTTAAAACAGTAATATCCATATCAACGCACAAATCAATTTCCAGACACATGTTCCTGCGTCTGGAAATTGATTTAGACTAAGGCGTGTTGAGAAGGATATTACGGAACTTTAATAGCAGGAGGTAAAAAGCCATGAAAAATCTTACAGACAAAGAACTGCCGGTTTTGATTGAAAAAGCCGCTGCCGGAGATAAAGAATCTCTGGAAACCGTCATTCTCAGCGTACAGGATCTTGTGTTTAACCTGTCTCTGCGTATGCTCGGCACCTTCCCCGACGCAGAGGATGCCTCACAGGATATTCTTTTAAAAATCATAACCCATCTGTCCTCTTTTAAGGGAGAGAGCGCATTTTCCACCTGGGTATTCCGCATTGCGGTGAATCACCTGAAAAACTATCAGAAGCATATGTTCGCAAAATTTCCTCTTAGCTTTGAATTCTACGGGGATGATATTAAAAACGGAAAAATCAACGATGTGCCCGACCTGACGCAGAATGTTGAAAAGTCTATTCTGGCAGAAGAACTGAAGCTGTCCTGCACAAATGTCATGCTGCAGTGTCTTGATGCGGAAAGCCGGTGCATCTTTATTTTAGGAACGATGTTCAAGGCAGACAGCCGGATTGCGGGTGATATTTTGGGAATCACTCCTGAAGCTTACCGGCAGCGGCTTTCAAGAATCCGCGGCAAAATGGCGGATTTCTTAAAGGAATACTGCGGAGAGTACGGAGACGGAAAGTGCCGCTGTGCAGACAGAGTCAATTATGCCATTCAAAATCACAGGATTAACCCTGCGCAGCTTGATTTCACTTCTGCTGTCCCGAAAGATACTCTGATTGAAGTAAAAGAGGCTATGGAAAATATTGATGACATTTCACAGGAATTTGCCTTTTGCAAAACATATGGGTCTCCGGCAAGCCTGAAGGAGTTTATTCAAAAATTCTTAGACGGAACTTCCTATTCTGTTGTCGCGAATGCGCAGGGGGAATAAAAAAATGAATACACAACTTATCTTAAATTACCTTTCTGATTTAAGCGAAAACAATCATCGGGAATGGTATCATGAACATAAAGCAGAAAACAAAGCGGCAAACACTGAATTTGAAGCATTGATCGGGGCGCTGATCCTTCGGATTGGTGAATTTGACAGCAGTGTGCTGCATAATGAACCGAAAAGCCTTACCTTTAAGCTGGTGAGAGATACAAGGTTCAGTCACGATAAGTCTCCTTATAATCCGGCATTTCGTGCTCATATATCTTCAAAAGGGAAGCTGCCTGTCCCTGTCGGCTATTATCTTATGATGAAACCCGGCAATCAGTCCTTTTTAGGCGGCGGCCTGTTTGCAGATATGTTCAAAGACGCAACCGCAATGGTCCGTGACTATATTGTTCAAAACGGCAGAGAATTTGAAAGCATCATTCATGATCCGGAATTTGAAAAATATTTTTCTGTACAGGGATCAGCGCTCAAAAATGTCCCGGCCGGATATGATAAGGCACACCCGCAATCTGAATACTTAAAATTTAAAAGCTGGTATCTGGAATATCCGCTCAAAGATGAAGAACTATGCGATGCCGAAGCATTTCTCACAAAGGCAGCCAATCTTTTCCGCATTATGAAACCATTTAACGATTATCTGAACAGGGCACTTACAGACTTTCAGATGCCGTCAAGGCAATAAGTGCTTCAAATTGCAATTAACAGCAAGCCCTGATAGTCCGCAATTTAATGCGGATACCAGGGCTTTATACTAAGCTGTCCCGGCGGGGGAGGAAACCAGCAGAGTTCCATTCTCCTTATACTCCCAAATCTGCTGATGCAGGTATTCCGTACCCTCTGTTCCTTCATTGCTTCTGTCAGTCTGACTAATCGAATCAGTTTTCACACCCCTTTGTCTGCTAAGATTGAAGCTATTTGCTTTTTTTATTCCTGCAATAATAAATCATCAGCACAATGGCAAAGGAAATAAGCTCGGCAGCCATAATCCGGACAATCTGTAATTCGTCTGCGCCCTTTTGCGAAATGACATGCCGCATATTTGCAGCAACGGTATTATTGAATAAGTGGTCGCCAAGCCCTGCCCATAGATTTCCTGTTATGCGGTAACATCGTAACGGGCTTTCGCTTCCTCCACATACCGGTTCAGGGAATGTTCTTCCTGCTCCAGCAGCGATAATTCCATACTGAGCCGGAAATTCTGCTGCAGTTTCTTATAAGAGAACAGAATGCAGAACAGACTTAAAAGACCCAAAAGGTGCATAGCAAACAGCTGCCAGTGGCCGAACAGATATCCGGACGTCCCTCCCTCCTCTAAGGCCACATACTGGTATTCAAATGCAATCGTGTTGATGTATTCACACATAATAAATATCATCAGAATCGGAATGAAAACCAGAAACATCTGCTGCATTTTTGCTGTGGCATAAAAGGGATAAAGATCATCCTTTGGGATAATGCACCCCTCATATCCCTTTTGCACCAGAAGGCTGTCCTCGCCGGCATTTTGCATGGAAGCATAAAGGCGCCCCAGCGTCTTTTCAAACTGTTTTCCCTCCACCGGCTTGACCAGATAATCGTAGGCCTGTACCTCAAAAGACTGAAACACCATCTCTTTCAGTACCGTGATAAAGATCAGGAATCCCCTAAACTTATCCGCCCTGAGTTTCCTTGCCGTTTCCATGCCGTCCATGTCTTTCATCTGGATATCCAGAAACAGGATGTCGATCTGCTCATAATGGTAAAGGCTGCCGTTGCGGCGGCAGCCGGAGCTAAATCATCACTTTTCCACCTTTACATAAAGCAGCATATCCGGTTCCTCTCTGATCCCCTGCCCTCAATCCCGGCAAATCCACAGAGGAACTGCAATACCGGGGCAATGGATTCCAGTTCCCGTTTCTGAATGGAGAATATATCCGCATAAAAGCTGGAATGGCTCTTCCCATTACTGTGGTTCACGCTCTCTCAATATATCTAAATACTCTTTTGCTGTTGTCATATCTTGATACATTATATTCAATTTCTTTCCTGGTCTGGGGAACCTGTTTGATTTTTGTTCCATACCAATCCCATAACGGAATCAACGATTCCGGCGAATAGTCAGGGCTGGCTTTCCGGACGTTCCTCCTTCATATATTCCCAAAGCATAGTGATACGGTTAGGGATTTCATTCTTATACCACAAAAAATATTCCTTAGCCCGTTTGGGTGTCAGTTCAAAAAAAGCGTAATTATCAAAAAACTGCTGTGCTGCGATTTTATTATGATTAGCAAAATCAAAAGGTGCAATCATTAAGGAATAGCTCATGGACAATCCGCCTCCTTTTCTAAATGTTCTTATTTTCTCCGCCAGACCCCAAACAGACTTTTTTTATAATGTTTCAGCGCCTCTATTGCCGGCTCATAATTTCCCGCCGCTTTCAGATGCTCCACGCCCTTTTCTATATCCTCCCGCACACCAATCCCCTCGGCATACATCATCCCCAGACCATAACTTTTATAGCAGGATTTTTCGCTTCTCTCCAATAACGCTTTCCCTCTCGCCGGATCTTGCCTACAGCCATGCCCCAGCAGATAGCAGATTCCCAGCAGATCATATTTGAAACCTTCCGGTTCCTTATCTCTCTCCAGCCATTGAACCGCCTGCGCATAGTCCACAGCCGTACCCCAGCCGTTGAAATACAAACGTCCCAACTGTCGGCAGGCATAGCTGTCGTTCCCATAGCTGGCAGTCTTTTTGTAGCACTCTAAGGCATAGGGCAGATTGCGCTCCACCGCCCTGCCGTTCCAATAAATATCCCCTATGATATGCCAGCCCCAGAGATGTCCTGCCTCTGCCGCTTTCAGTGCCCAGGGAAGAGCTTCTTTATCGTTATCCTCTGTATAGGCCAGATAATGGGCATAGGCATACATCCACTCCGGGTAGCCCCGTTCGGCCCCCTGGCGTATAATGGGAACTTCCTTTCCCGGCTCTGCCGGAATGTATTCTCCCCGTCCATATTGGTAATATTGGCCATAATTCCGCCCCGCCAGTATCATGCCGCCGGAAAATGCTTTCTCAAACCAGGGGAGGCACTGTTTTATCTGCAGGCGTTTCCATTCGTTCCAGGCTCCCTTATTTGCGAAGTTACTTTCCTTTTGATCTTCAATCTCTATGATGTCCAGAAAATAATAGGTGTTCCCAATCATGTACTGGCAGAAAGCACAGCCGTTTTCGGCTTTTTCATAAATGACATCCCATGCTTCTTTTATGCTGTCAAAAGGCATGATCTCCCGCAGCTCCGGTGTCAGCATATCCATACGCAGCGCTCCCAGAACCGCAGCGGCGCTGCCTAATGAAATCGCATGATGAAGCATGGCATAGGCTGCCGCTTCATTTTCTTCAAATGGGTGGTATTCCCAGCTGTAACAGGAGCCAGAAAAGCAGCGGGAGAGGATATAGCAGGCATCCCCATCATCTTCCTTTGCCGCAAGCAATAATGCGTCCGCAGCCGCCTTTGCCTTATCGTTATCACAACAGTAATAAAGATCCTCAATAGCCTGATCCACCACATCGCTAAAATACTTACCCATGTTTCTTTTTTCCCCTTCTGTTTGCTTTTTCTATCTGGTCAGTAATATCAGCCCAACCGCTCATTTCTTCAAAAAAACCCTGATTCAAATAGTTGACCAGCCAGAATTTCACCTGCGTCACGGTTCCTTCTTTCGCCAGAAACCTGGTATTCCCTTTTCCTGTGTTATTCGTACACCAGATCACCATCAGGTCATTTTGAACGCCGGGGAAGAAATCAAGCGCATGTGTTCCCCGCTCCATGAATACCTTTGTATATTTCCCCTCATGGATTCCTTCAATAGCCAGCTCCACATCCCTGGCAGAGAAAAATGTGTGTTCATCATGCCAGCTCTCTCCAAAAATCACCAGAAGCTGGCGCCAGTTCCGCATTTGGCCTTTCTGTTCCCTTTGAAGCTGCTGCCAGAAAGATTTTATGTTTTCCTCAGTCTCCCGGATATCCGTTTCGCTTTTCCCTTCTGTGGCTTCTTCTGTATCTATCAAAGCATCTGGTTTGTCAAAACCAGTAACTGGCTCCGCTGTCTCATCTGCATTTTCCGGGCTGT
The DNA here is from genome assembly GCA_021770065.1 of Lachnoclostridium sp. GTDB lineage: Bacteria > Bacillota > Clostridia > Lachnospirales > Lachnospiraceae > Laedolimicola. Next base: position 13,130 of record JAETRR010000062.1, read on the forward strand.
CCTCCGTTTCACCTCGGTAAGTGCTGCTTTCCTCCCATTCGGTATCCTCTTCCTCGCTGCTTTCGTCTTCATCGTCATATTCTTCCCACAAAGACGCGTTTTCCATTTTATTCCATCCCGAAAGATCAGCACTGCCAATCAGGAGTTTTTCAAACCAGGCTTTCACCTCGTCAAGCTCTGCGCTTTTATGGTACGATTCGTATCCGCCTTCAGATACCTCCAAAAATACTGTCAGCCGAAAGACCTCTTGGTACATGCAGAAAATCTGGCTTATGTTTCCTGTCTCCTGTACGGCAAAAGGCGGCAGAATCTGGAGTTTGAAAATGCCCCCTTTATCACTTTCCATCAGGTTTTCCAGCTGTTTTTGTAAAATCTCCACTGTAACATTGGAGGTTCTGTTTCCGGACGTATCTGTAAGGATAAACTGGCTGGCTGGTGCCTGCTCCGGTTTTTTATCCGGCCTCACCAGATCACACACCCCGTCCCATATTCCCAGCAAGCCAAAGCCCGCCATGCCAATCCCAATCAAGAGCCGGACAATGCCGATTCCTTCTTTCATTTCAGCAAGTCCGATCACTACCAGACCAAAACCCAGAAATGCAGCATAGCCGCCTAATATAAGAGGTGTCAGCCGCAATCGTTTTCCTGTTTTGCTATTTTTCCTCATCATCTGCTCCCTGCCAGCTTTCTCGTTTTCCTGTCCTGCTGGCTTGTTCCTAAAATCCCACATGAAAAACCAGTCCAGTCTGTTCCTAAACCTTTTCAAGCAAGTCGCTCCTCACAGCCGTCTTTGTCAGCAGCATAAAACAGACCTGCTCCTTAGTAATCAGCCCATATTTCTGCTGGGCGCTAAAGGATAGAACCATCAGGGTTTTTTCTGAATCCGTATAAGCATAGACCACATAATCTTCCGGCCCTACATTCTTTCCGATATGCCTGCAATCTCTAAATCTGCGCAAACCCACTTTGATGTTTCCATTCCCTCCATCTTCCCTCATCCATCAGAAGTTTCCAGCCTCCCTGGTAATCCAAGCCAAAATAATCGAACTGCCGCATCAGATTGCTGGTGAGCTGCCCCTCCGGCCTGCTGGCTCCCAAACAGGCACCGCCCTTTAAGACCATCTGGCTGCCTTTATAGTCGAACCTGGCGTTTTCGTGTGTTCTGTACTTGTCCAGCAGTTTCACATAGAGTTCCTGAAGTTGCTGGTTCTTCACACCCTCCGTACACCAAACAGCGTAGATCAGCATGGTGGGATTTTCTTCTGTGGACAAATAATCGAGGAAATAATCCAGCACTTCTTCTTTCCCTTTCAGATCACGGATGCTGTGAAAAAGCACAATTCTGTCATTTCTGTCCAGATCCTCCCGTACAAGGGCTTCCTTTAATCTTCCTGCATGGACATTGGGATAATCTTTCATTGCACCAAAGGTATGGCATGCGTCTCGGAAACCATTTCCCTGAAGCTGCGGCAATATCTCAAATATCTTTTCATACCAGGCCTCCTTCACCTCCCAGGTGCCCTCGTAGGTGATAATGGAGACCGCTTCTGCGTATGCCCCGTATTCCCACAGCTTTTCAATCTCTTTTGTCATTCCCGGCACATGGAAACGAACCAGCATTTTGATCAGTTTCATCCGCACTTCCATGTCCGTTTCCTGAGCACAGGCCTGTTTAAAATACGTCTTCTGCTTTCCCGGCAATGTCTCAAACTTATAATAGCTGTCAATAATTTCTTTTCTTTCCTCCGGGTCCTCTGTCTGTTCATACAGCTCCATCAACTGCCTGGGATTCCCGTCCACATTCAGCCCAAATCCGCATTCCTCCTCATTATAGCCTGCAATCACTTCCCGAAGCCACCGCTCATACCAGGAGAGGAACCCCTTCTCCCGCACAAAAAACGGTGGGCCGCAGAAATCGTTATCATAATACACTACCTGTCCCCGGTACGGCCCGGTAAGCATAAGCCCCGTCATCAGCGTGCAGCCCTGGGTGCCGATTGGCAGAACGCCCATATAAGGATACACTTCTTCCCCTTTCCGTCTGCCCTCTGGATCAACGATCCTGTCCCATTCCTCCCCGCTCATCTTCGGATAAATCACCGGCTCTTCCAGAGAGCGGCACCGGCGCAAACTGCGGGAATCAGAAAGGTCATCCTCCAATGCCTTCAGCCCGTAAAGTCCGTAATAAGGGCCTGCGCCGCCGTTTCCGATAAACATCAGGAAATCCCGGTATTCTTCCGGCAGCTGAACGCCCTGCTGCCCCTCAAATTTCCGGATTGCTTCCTCACCTGCGGGCGCCGCCAGCTTATACTGATGGCTGTATGCTCCGAACCTCGCAAAATCCGGGTCTTTTGCCCTTGCCTGTTCCAAAAGTTTTAAGATGCGCTTCACCCATGTGGGCTGTCCTGTTCCAGCCATTTCTTTCCGCCTCCTCTGAACATGTTCAAAATCTGCCGCTTATACAAATATACCGATTCTGCAGGGAATCCATTCTACCGGTTCTCCCATTCCTT
>JAETRR010000007.1 GCA_021770065.1 Lachnoclostridium sp.
AAAAGGCCGCACAAGATGAGGTAATTGTCAAGTATATATTTGAAAATATTAGTTAGCGGTGGAAAAACAGTATCCTGGATAGATGATCCAGAATCCTGTTAAGTTACTGACATTGGGAGTGAACAGTAACTGTTTATAACGAGTGTTTTTCGGAAGAACGGGATGACAGATTTTACAGAAACGGGGCGATATAAGTGAGAGAACTGGGAGTGACCGGAAAAATATGGAGGGCCGCCTTTCCTGTTTTTTTATATGGAATTCTTTCAATGGCCTTTCCGGTAATTGCTGCGGCTGTTTCGGGCGGAAGACTTTTGGAGCCGGGAACGGATATGCGGCTTTTGACAGTGGAGAATTTTCTGCTGCTGCCTGTATTCTGGATGCTGTACCGCCGGGATGAGAGAGAGCGTCGGCTGTATGGGTATGAAGAGAGGGCTTCCTGGGGGCTTCGGGAGGCTGTTCTGGCGATTGCCGGGGCTGTCTGCATTTCCAGAGGGGTGAATTATTTTCTGGCCCTGACTTTTCTGCCGCAGCTTTTTCCCGGGTATCGGGCGGTTTCGGAAGGAATCTCCCGGTGCGGTTTCTGGTCACAGGCAGCCGCCGTGGTTGTGAGTGCGCCTCTTCTGGAGGAGGTGCTTATGCGCGGTCTTGTCTATGGGAGATTGAAGGAAGCCCTGGGTAAGCCCCGGACGGCTATGGCAGTGAGCGCGCTGGCTTTCGGCATGTTTCATGGAAATGTGGTACAGGGAATTTATGCCTTTGCGGTGGGATTGTTTTTTGCCCGGGTGTATGAGGCGTGCGGAACGCTTTTTCTGCCGGTACTGGCTCATGCCGCGGTAAATGCCGCTTCTCTTCTGGAATCACGGGCCGGATGGACAAAGGGTCTTCAAGGGGTTCCCGGGGCCTATTATCTGCTGACAGCGGGCTTTCTGCTTTTGGGAATGTTCTGCTGGAGATATTTTGAGAGAAAATAGGGGGTATCAGAAAAGTCTGCTGTCTTATTTCCCGACGCCCCCAGGCAGAGCGGATGAATTTTTTATTTTAAAAACATTCGAATCATTTTCCCATACAGAGTCCTGTAAGGCTGATACCGCATTGGAAGATCCAGCCAGGTCTTTTTATCCACGATGCTCTTATAATGAGAGAAGGTGTCAAAGCCTGCTTTTCCGTGATAGGAGCCCATGCCGCTCTCGCCAAAGCCTCCGAATCCCATCTCGCTGGTGGCCAGATGGATGATGGTGTCATTGATGCAGCCGCCTCCGAAGCCGCAGCGTGAGATGACTTTACGGGCGGCGCCTTTGTCGGAGGTAAAGAGATACAGGGCCAGCGGATGCGCCTTGGAATTGACGGTCTGTATGGCATCCTCCAGTGAGGTGAACGTGAGGATGGGCAGAACAGGCCCGAAGATCTCTTCCTGCATGCAGGCATCCTCCCAGGTGACATGATCCAGTATGGTGGGCTCAATTTTTAATGTCTTTTTGTCGGAGCCTCCGCCATGAACTACCTTTGAGGGCTCAATCAGTCCGCACACACGCTGAAAATGCTTTTCGTTGATGATCTTTCCATATTGGGTGTTGGAGAGGGGGTTATCGCCGAACTGCTTTTCAATCTGTTTTTTCAGCTCTTCTATGAGGGGCTCTTGAATGGAAGGATCGCATAAAATATAGTCGGGGGCCACGCAGGTCTGCCCGCAGTTCAAAAATTTGCCGAATACGATGCGTTTGGCCGCCAGCTTAAGGCTGGCGGTTTTTTCTACGATACAGGGGCTTTTTCCGCCAAGCTCCAGGGTTACCGGCGTCAGATGCTCAGAAGCCTTTTTCATTACCTGCCGTCCTACGGCCTGGCTTCCGGTGAAGAAAATATAGTCAAAATGCTCGTTTAACAGACAGGTGTTTTCCGCCCGTCCTCCGGTGACAACGGCAGCAAGGGAAGGATCAAAGCACTCCTCTATGAGTGAGCGGATGATCTCGCTGGTATGGGGAGAGTAGGCGCTGGGTTTTAAGATTACCGTGTTTCCGGCAGCCAGAGCATCTGCCAGTGGTTCTATGGTCAGCAGGAAGGGGTAATTCCAGGGACTCATAATAAGGACCACGCCGTGGGGGGAGGGCTTTTTAAAGCTTCGGGAGTGAAACTGTGCCAGCGGAGTGTGAACCCGTTTTTCCCGGACAAAGGACTTAAGATGCCGCTCCATGTAGGTGATTTCGCTTAAAGTAAGTCCGGTTTCGCACATGTAGCTCTCGAAGCTGCTTTTTCCCAGATCTGCCTTAATGGCCTGGTGGATTTGCTCTTCTCTGTGTTTAATGGCATTTTTCAGCTTTTTCAGAGCCTCCAGCCGGGACGGCAGGGGCAGGGTGGCGCCGGAGAGAAAGTATTGGCGCTGATTTGTTATGAGCTGTCTGATTTCCGCTTCGTTCATCGGGGAGTTCTCCTTTATATTCTCTTTTTAAAGTACGGATTAATGGTATAGCTGCTCTTGCAATCTCATTACAATACATGTTCCATTGAGACAGGCTTAGTGTTCCTGTCCCATAAGGCTTCTGTAAAATACTTCCAGCTCTGCCGCATCCATCAAAACAGGAACGGGGTAGAGGGGATTGGCCTCCTTGTCCGCATAGTGGGAGAGCTTGGGAATATCTTCTTCCCGGATCCCGGGAATGGTGTCTCCGATGCCGAACCGCTGCTTCATATCCCGGACAGCCTGGATAAAGGCTTCTGCCGCTTCCCTGTGGGAGGTATGTTCATCCGCAACCCGGGCTTCTATGGCCAGCTTGTGAAGTTTCCTGTAGACAGCCGGACCGTAATGCTCCAGCACCGTGGGAAGAAGCACCGCATTGGCAAGGCCGTGGGGGACATTGTACTCGCCGCCTAAGGAGTGGGCCACGGCATGGACATAGCCTACATAGGATTTGGTAAAGGCACAGCCGGCATAAAAGGATGCTTTCAGCATATTTTTACGGGCCTCGATATTCTGTCCGTCCGTATAGGCAGTGTCCAGATTTTCAAAAATCAGCCGGACCGCTTTTTTGGCGTCCCTCCGGGTGTCCGGCAGGGTAGAGCGGCCGATGTAGGCCTCCACTGCGTGAGTGAGGGCATCCAGGCCCGTAGTGGCAGTGATAAAGGGAGGAAGGCTTAGGGTTACTTTCGGGTCCAGCACGGCATACCGGGGGATCAGAGGAAAATCATTGATGGCGTATTTATGACGTGTCCCGGCATCCGTGATCACGGCTGCCAGTGTGGTTTCGCTTCCGGTTCCGGCTGTGGTGGGAACGGCGATCAGCAGGGGAAGCCGCCTGCGCACTTTCAAAATCCCTTTCATCTTTGCCAGTGACTGATGCGGCTTCACGGCGCGGGCGCCTACGGCTTTGGCACAGTCCATGCTGGAGCCGCCTCCAAAGCCGATGATGGCATCGCAGGCGTTTTCCTGATAGAGCTCCAGGGCTTCATACACATTGTCTGTGGTGGGATTGGCGCTGGTTTTACTGTAGATGCAGTAGAACATACCGGCCTCTTGCAGTGCCCGTTCCAGACGGGCGGTGAGGTTGAGCTTTCGGATACCCGGGTCGGTGATAATAAGTACGCGGCCGCATTTATTTTTTTCTATAATTTCGGGAAGAGCCCTGACGCTGCCTGCCAGCTTCGGCTTCCGGTAGGGAAGAACGGGCAGAGCGATTTTAAAAACGGTCTGAAAGGCCCGGCAGTAGATTTTTCTGGCTTTGTTCATAGTTCCATCCTTTCTGATTTCAAAAACAGGGAGATGCCGGGTTTATTTTACACAAAAAAGGAAGGGCAGTCAAACACAAAATAAACATACAATCCTCACAGAATATCCACACATTTAACAAAATGTAAACACAAAGCTGTAGTATACTGCCAGGTAAAGCAGCTGTTTTGGCAGGAACTGGTATGGGATATCCGGTGAATATGACGAGAAGAAAGGGCAGGCCATGGGCGAATATCTGAAACACAATACCTTATCAGTGGAAAAGAGAGTTACACTCAGCAGTCTGAAGGAGCAATTGTATACCCTCAATATGAGGATGCTGCTGGCCATACAGAGCCGCGATGAGGAGGCGCAGGAAGAAATCAGGCGGCAGATAGATGAGCTCCAGACAAAAATAAAGCATTTGAGCCTGGGGGGAAAGATTTGAAAGGAGACGCATTATGATATCGGTGGAGCATCTGACAAAATACTACGGTGATTTCCTGGCAGTGGACGATCTTTCCTTCGAGATCGAGGAGGGCCATGTATATGGTTTTCTGGGTCCGAACGGCGCGGGAAAGTCTACGACCATGAACATTATGACGGGCTGCCTGTCGGCAACGGAGGGTCATGTAAGGATTGACGGATATGATATTTTTGAGGAAGCGGACAAAGCCAAAAAGCTGATAGGATATCTTCCCGAACAGCCTCCCCTGTATATGCAGGAGACTCCGGCAGAGTACTTAAGATTTGTGGGCGAGGCGAAGGGACTGCGTGGTTTGAGGCTTAATGAGCAGGTGGAGGAGGTCATCCGCCAGACAAAAATCGGAGAAGTAAGGAACCGACGGATTTCTGCACTTTCTAAAGGTTACCGGCAGAGGGTGGGGATTGCCCAGGCGCTTCTTGGAAACCCGAAGGTGATTATTCTGGATGAGCCTACGGTGGGACTGGATCCGATTCAGATTATTGAGATCCGTGCGCTCATTAAGGAGCTGGGGCAGGATCACACTGTTATTTTCAGCTCCCATATCCTCTCTGAAGTTCAGGCAATCTGCGATCAGATCTTAATGATTGCAGACGGCAGGCTGGCTGCCTTTGACGAGCCGGGAAATCTGGAAAAACGTCTGCTCTCGCCTAATGAAATCATCATTACAGCGGATGCAGAGCCGGAAGAGATCCGGGATATCCTGGCCCTGGCGGCTCATATTACGGATGTGGCTATGGAAGAAAAGAAGTCTCCCTTTACAACTGCATGTTTAAAAACGGATCACGAAAATATTTATGAAGCTTCCCGGAGTGTCTTTGAGGCATTTTCCAAAAAGGGGAAGGCGCTGCTGGAAATGAACTTAAGAAAAGCCAGTCTGGAAGATCTCTTCGTGGAACTGACTGAGGGCAGTGGGGCGGATACGGTTCCGGAAGCGGAAAGTGAGACAGATACGGAACCGGAGGCAAAAAAGGAGGTACGGAGATGACTGCGGTATTCAGGCATGAACTCAGAATGTATTTTCATTCATTAACGGCATATGTTTTCGGGGCGTTTCTTCTGGCTTTTGTGGGGATAGGCTCCATGCTCTATAATCTGCAGGCGGCTGTGAGCAATTTTGAATTTGTCTTAAGCTTCGGCTGTCTTGTGTTTGTGGTGATTGTGCCGGTTCTCACTATGCGCGTAATTGCAGAGGAGCGGAAACAGAAGACCGATCAGCTTCTTTATTCTCTTCCGATCACTACAACACAGGTGATTCTTGGAAAATACCTGGCACTTTTGGTTGTGTATCTGATTCTCCTGTGCATAATCTGTCTGTATCCTCTGATTTTTTCACAGTTTGGGGATGTTTATCTTTTGACTTCCTACGGTTCTCTTTTTGCGTTTTTTGCCATGGGCGCGGCCCTCATTGCCCTTGGCGTTTTTATCTCTTCACTGACGGACAATCAGGGCTTTGCGGCGGGAATCGGCATTGCAGTAATTCTGCTTAATTATTACAGCGTCAGCCTTTCGGAGTATGTGTCTTCCACGGCCCTTGGTTCTGTGATTGCAATGTGTGTCCTTGTCCTTGCGGCAGGAGGAATCATTTACTGTCTGACAAAGAATGAGAATCTGGCTTATGGCTTCTGTTTCCTTTTCATCGTCGGCATTCTGCTCATATACTTTTTCGATACCGGTAAGCTTGAGGGGCTGCTGCCGGACATTATGGCGAAGCTGTCCCTGTTTGAACGGTTTTACGTGTTTGTAAACGGAGTTTTTGATGTGACGGCCCTTGTGTACTATGCTGCCGCTGCAGTCTTTTTTCTGTTCCTTTCCGTACAATCTCTGGAAAAAAGGAGGTATAACTGATGAGAAAAACGGAATCCGGAAAAGCCGTGGACGGACGGCAGAGAAACCGGCTCGCATTTCGCGGCGGTTCCTACTCTCTGCTTCTCACGGTGATTGTGCTGGCCGTTCTGGTTGTGGCAAATGTTTTTGTCTCTGTGCTGCCGGCATCCCTTACAAAATTTGACATCAGCTCTGCGAAGCTCTATTCCATCACCAGCAATACAAAGGTGGTTGTAAATGCGCTGGAACAGGATGTGACGATCTACTGGATCGTCCAGTCCGGCCAGGAGGATGAGGTTATTGAAAATCTGTTGGATAAGTACGACAGCCTTTCGGAGCACATAGAGGTTGTCAAAAAGAATCCGGACGTATTTCCAACCTTCGCCCGGCAGTATACGGATGAGGCGGTTCAAAACAACAGCCTGGTGGTGGAATGCGGTGAGAGGAGCAGATTTATCGGCTACAGCGATATCTATGTTCAGGAGGCGGATCTCTATTCTTATACTTATAACACCTCTTTTGACGGGGAAGGAGCCATTACTTCCGCCATTGATTATGTGGTCAGCGAAGAACTGCCGAAAGTATATGTCCTGGAAGGGCATGGAGAGGCGGAGCTCCCTTCCTCCTTCAGAGAACAGATTGAAAAAGAAAATATGGAGCTGGAGGCTTTTTCCCTGCTGACGGCGGACGGGATTCCAGAAGAGGCGGCCTGTGTTCTGATTTATGCGCCGGAAAGCGATATTTCCGAGGAGGAAAGAGATCTGCTGGCCGATTATGCGGCAAAAGGCGGAAAGCTTCTGGTGATGGCCGGCCCTGTGGAGGATAAAGCTCTGGAGAACCTGTACAGCCTTCTTGAGGATTATGGAGTGGAGGCGCAGGAGGGAATCGTGGTAGAGGCGGATCGGGAATATTATGCATTTCAGACTCCTTATGTACTGATTCCGGATATGGCGGACAGTGAGATAACGGCTTCCCTCATAGAAGAGCACTATTATCCGATTATGCCCATAGCTCTGGGGCTTACGGTAAAAGAAGGGGCAGGAAAGGGGACTGTGACGGAGCTGCTCACCACCTCCGGCTATGCCTTCAGCAAGGTTTCCGGTTATGGCCTGTCTACTTACGAAAGAGAAGAAGGAGATATTGACGGACCCTTTGCGCTGGCAGTTTCCGCAGAAAATGATAACGGGGGAAAGATTGTATGGTTTGCTTCCTCGGCTTTTCTGGAGGATATGTACAATGCTTATTCTTCCGGAGCAAACGGAGATCTGGGTATGAATGCGCTGTCCTCCCTTATCGGGGAGAGCGAGGCAATGGCGATCCGCAGCAAGTCGCTGAATTATAATTATCTGACCATCAGTGCATCTGCTTCTTCGCTCTTGAAGGTACTGATGATCGGCGTTTTCCCGCTTTTGTATCTGGGATTCGGAGTTGCTGTGGTGCTGAGAAGAAGGAGGATGCAGAGTGAAACGGCTTAGGAAAATTTATATTATGCTTGGGATTCTTGCCGGAGCCTGTCTTCTGACCTTTGGCGCTGTGCGGATGGAGGAGCACAGGGAACGGATTAAAAACAGCGAAGAAATTATTTTGGAGATTCCCCGTGATTCCGTCGATTCTCTGTCCTGGGAATACGGATCGGAGACACTGGCATTTCACAGGGATGAGACATGGGTTTATGATGCGGATGAGGCGTTTCCGGTGGATGAGGAAAAAGTCAATGAGCTTTTGGAGGTGTTTGAGAAGTTCGGCGTTTCCTTTGTGATTGAGGAGGCGGAGGATCTGGGACAGTACGGCCTTGAGAATCCGGTCTGTACCATCCGGCTGGCAGCAGGAGAGCAGTCCTATGAAATTCTGCTGGGAGATTACAGCAGCATGGATTCCCAGCGGTATGTTTCCATCGGAGACGGAAATGTGTATCTGGTAAAGGAGGATCCTCTTGAGCTGTTTGACGGGACGCTGAAAGAAATGATCCGGCACGACGAGATTCCGCTGTTTGACAGGGCAGAGGAGATCCGTTTTACGGGAAAAGAGAATTATGCGATTGCCTATGAGGAAAACAGTACGGACACTTATTGCAGCGATGATGTATATTTTACAGAGCAGGACAAAGAAAAACAGCCTCTTGATACCTCCAGGGTGGAGGGCTATCTCGGTGACATTTCTTCTTTGAATCTGACGGATTATGTGACTTATAATGCCTCGGAGGAAGAGGTGAAAGACTGCGGACTGGATGAACCGGAGCTGTCCGTGGAGGTGAGTTATACAAAGGAAGAAGAGGATCAGGAGGAGGTAACCGGCACTTTTACCCTGCATGTGAGCCGGGATCCGGATGAAAAAGCAGCCGCCGGGTATGAGGAGGCTGAAGGAGAAGACGAAGAGGAGACGGAGGAGGAAGAGATAACGGCCTACGCAAGAGTAGGAGAATCCAGAATACTTTATAAGATTTCTTCCGAAGATTACAAAAAGATTATGGATGCCTCCTTTGATTCCCTCCGGCATTCCAGGATGTTTACCGGGGATTTTGCGGACGTGACGCAGATAGAGATTGCTCTGGAGGATACCACGTATACCCTTACCTCCGAAGAAAAGGATGGGGAGCGTATCTTCTATTACCAGGGAGAGGAGATTGAAAGCCTGGAGCTTCAGAGAGCTCTGGAGGGGCTTCATGCAGACAGCTTTACAAAAGAGCAGCCCAAAGAAGCGAAGGAGATCGGGCTGACGCTGTACCTGGATAATGAAAACTTTCCAAAGACAGAGATTGAACTGTACCGTTATGACGGAAAGTATTGTCTGGCAGTTGTGGATAAAAAACCGGTGTCGCTTGTAGAGCGCTCCCTGGCAGTTGATTTGATGGAAGCGGTTTACGGAATCGTTTTATAAAACATTTATTCGACTTACGCCCTTTTCTGTGCTATAATGGCTCATTATAGACGCAGAAAGGGGCATTTTCTATGGGAATTTCATTAGAAAACAGGCCTGTAAAATATATGTGCGCGGGCCTTTTGGCCCATGTGGATGCCGGTAAAACCACCCTGGCGGAAGCTATGCTCTATCAGAGCGGGAGTATCCGGAGTCTCGGGCGTGTGGACCATGGTACGGCGGTTCTGGATACTCATGAGCTGGAGCGGTCGAGGGGAATCACGATCTTCTCCAAGCAGGCCCGGCTGCTCCTGGGCGGGAGAGAGGTTACGCTTCTTGATACGCCGGGACATGTGGACTTCTCTGCGGAGATGGAGCGGACTCTGCAGGTGCTGGACTGTGCCATACTCATTATCAGCGGAGCCGATGGAGTGCAGGGACATGTGCGGACTTTGTGGAGGCTCCTTAAGCAGTATGAGGTTCCTGTGTTTCTTTTTGTCAATAAGATGGATCAGCAGGGGGCGGACCGACGGAAGCTCTTAGAAGAATTAAAGGAGAAGCTTAGCGGCCGGTGCGTGGATTTTGGCCCGGACAGGCCGAAGAGTGAGCTCTGGGAGGATCTGGCTGTCTGTCACGAGGATCTGCTGGATGCTTATCTGGAACGGGGATGCCTGGAGGATAAGGAGATTAGAGAGCAGATTGCCGGGAGGAATGTGTTCCCCTGTTATTTCGGATCGGCTCTTCGCCTGGAAGGTGTGGACGCCCTGCTTGCAGGTCTTGAGCGCTTCGGAACCGATACTGTGCGCGCTCCGGAATTTGGGGCAAGGGTGTATAAAATCAGCCGGGATGCACAGGGAAACCGGCTGACGCACCTTAAGCTTACCGGGGGGAGTCTGAAGGTGAAGACGCTTTTGAAAGGAGGCTCGGGCCAGGAGGAGTGGGAGGAAAAGATCGATCAGATCCGCCTCTATTCGGGGGAAAGCTTTCGGACGGTTTCAGAGGTGTCTGCCGGAAGGATCTGCGCAGTAACGGGCCTGACCCGGACAAAGGCCGGGGACGGGCTTGGCAGCGAGGGGAGGGCGGCAGATCCTTTGCTGGAGCCGGTTTTGACTTATCAGCTTTTGCTTCCGAAGGATTGTGATGTTCACGGGATGCTCTCGAAGCTTCGCAGGCTGGAGGAGGAGCTGCCGGAGCTGCATGTGGTCTGGAAGGATGCTCTGGGTGAGATTCATATCCAGGTTATGGGAGCAGTCCAGCTTGAGATCCTGAAAAGCCTTCTTCTGGAGCGGTTCGGGGCGGAGGTGGAATTTGGCCCGGGGAGCATTATTTATAAGGAAACGATTGCATCCGTGGTGGAAGGTGTGGGACACTTTGAGCCTCTGAGACATTATGCGGAGGTACATCTTTTACTGGAGCCGGGAGAGCCCGGAAGCGGTGTGGTGCTGGGGAGCAGCTGCAGTGAGGATGCGTTGGATCGGAACTGGCAGCGGCTGATTCTCACCCATCTGGCAGAGCGGAAGCATCCGGGAGTGCTTGTGGGAGCGGAGCTTACGGATGTGAAGATTACACTGGCGGCAGGAAAGGCTCACTTAAAGCATACGGAGGGCGGAGATTTCCGTCAGGCTTCCTACAGGGCGGTCCGGCAGGGGCTTCGGCAGGCAGAGAGTGTGCTTTTGGAGCCGTTTTATGAATTCCGCCTGGAGGTTCCTGCCGATAAGGTGGGACGGGCTATGGCGGATATCCAGAAAATGTCGGGAACTTTCTCGGATCCGGAGCCGGAGGGGGAAGCGGTGGTCCTTACGGGGACGGCGCCTGTGTCTGCCATGGGGGAATATCAGGCGGAGGTTCATGCCTATACCCGGGGGACGGGCCGCCTGTTCTGTACCTTAAAGGGCTATGGCCCCTGCCATAATGCAAAAGAGGTGATTGAAGCTGCAGGCTACGATCCGGATCAGGATGCGGAGAATCCCACAGGTTCTGTTTTCTGTGCCCATGGGGCGGGCTTTTATGTTCCCTGGAATCAGGTGCCGGACTATATGCATCTGGAAAGCGTGAAGAAGACGGCCTGCCGTACTGCTTCGGGAAAGGCTGTTTCAAGGCAGAGCCCGGCTTCCTGGGACTTTGCGGATCCCAAGGAATTGGAAGAGATCTTTGTCCGTACTTACGGCCCTATCCGCAGGGACCGGCAGGGAGTGGGACGTGTGGAGAGAAGCTTTCACCGGGATCCGGGGGAGCAGCCTTTAAAGAGAAAAGAGGCGCAGAAACCGGAAAAGGAATATCTGCTTGTGGACGGATATAATATTATATTTTCCTGGGAGGAGCTCAAAGAGCTGGCAGCAGTCAATCTGGAGGCGGCAAGAGGGAAGCTTATGGATATTCTCTGTAATCTTCAGGGATACCGGAAAAATACGGTGATTCTTGTATTTGATGCCTATCGTGTGGAGGGCAGCAGAGGAAGCATTTCCAAGTATCATAATATCCATGTGGTTTATACAAAAGAGGCGGAGACGGCGGATCAGTATATTGAGAAGACGGTCCATGAGCTTGGGCGGCAGTATGAGGTTACGGTGGCTACCTCGGATGCGCTGGAGCAGGTGATTATTATGGGCCAGGGGGCGAAACGGATGTCTGCGCAGAGGCTTCTTTTGGAGGTTGAGAATGTGAATGCAGAGCTTCGGGACAGTTTTCTTGCACAGTATTCCGGGAGCAGGCAGTATCTGCTTGAAAATCTGCCGGAGGAGCTGGCGCGGTTTATGGAGGAGGTACGCCTGGGGAAACGAAGCTTTGAGGAGATGCCGCCGTCTTAGCTTTTATACCCTTCGGGTACCCCGTTAATTCAAATCCCTTCGGGATGGGTGGACTTCGTCCATTAAGGTATAGAAATTCACATGCGCCCCATTGGCGCACTACCATAAATGAAAGTCGGCAGCGGCGCATGGGGCATCCATGAACTTAGTTTTCTGTTGCGCGGAAAAGGGATCCTATACGATAATAAGGATAAGGAGTGTTTACATAATATGAACAAAAAAGAAATATCAGAGATCAAAAAGCAGTTTACCCCGGAGCACTGCGCTCTCACGCGGATGTGCGGCTGCTATGTGGACGGGGAGAAGAATAAGAAAACGAAGATGCAGGAGGCTTTCTTATCTCTGCCGGAGGAGGAAGCGTTTAAGTATTTTGAGATTTTTAGGAAAGCCCTGTCGGGAACGATTGGAAAAAATCTTCTGAATCTGGAATTTCCGCTGGATACGGAGATGCCGGGTGGGACACAGGAATTTTTGATGAAGCTGAAAAACAGCCGTTTGACGGAGGAAGCTCTGGTGGAGGCGTTTTATGACCGGATTATTGAGACTTTTCCCTATGGTGAGAATTATCTGATTCTTCTGGTTCACGGGGCTTACGATATTCCGGGCCGCTCTTCGGACAATGAGGAAATGTTCGATGCTTCCGATGAGGTTTACGAGTATCTGTTATGCACCATCTGTCCGGTAAAACTGTCTAAGGCGGGCTTAAGCTATGATGCGGACGGCAACCGTTTCGGAGCCAGGACCAGGGACTGGCTGGTGGAGCTTCCCATGGCCGGATTCCTGTTCCCGGCTTTCCGGGATCGGAGTACGGATCTTCACAGTATGCTGTACTATTCCAAGAATCCGGAGGAGTTAAATGAACTCTTTGCAGAGAGTATGTTCGGCTGCCCGGTACCTTTGTCCGCCGGGGGCCAGAAGGAGACCTTTAATGCGATTATTGAGGAAACCCTGGGCGAGGACTGTGCTTATGAAGTGGTTCGGAATATCCATGAAAAGCTCCATGAACTGGTGGAGGAGCGTAAAGATGAGCCGGAGCCGGTGACTTTGGACAAGACCGGGGTAAAGCATATCCTCTCAGCCAGCGGTGTGGAGGCGGAAAAGCTTGAGGAGCTTGAAGAACACTATGAGGTGACGGCCGGGGAGCAGACGCAGTTTCTTGCCTCCAATGTGATGAATACCCGGAAGTTTGAGATCAAGACGCCGGATATTGTGATTCAGGTGAATCCGGAACGGGCTGATCTGGTGGAAACACGAATGATTGACGGGCGGCAGTGTCTGGTCATCGGAGTGGATGATCATGTGGAAGTGAATGGAATTCTGGTGAAAACAATCATGGAAGAGGGATAATGATGCAGGAACAATTGACAAAGAGTGACGTGGCAAAAATTGAGGCAGAGATTGAGCACCGCAAACTGGTGGTTCGGAAGGAAGCCATTGAGGCCGTAAAGGAGGCGCGATCCCACGGGGACTTGAGTGAAAATTTTGAGTATTATGCGGCCAAGCGTGACAAAAACCGGAATGAGAGCCGCATCCGCTATCTGGAGCGGATGCTTCGGACGGCTAAGATTGTTTCGGATGAATCAGAAGCCGATGAGGTGGGCCTTAACAATCTGGTGGAGTTGTATTTTGAGGAAGATGACGAGACAGAGCAGGTGAAGTTAGTAACATCGATCCGCGGCAATTCCCTGGATGGGCGGATCAGTATCGAGTCCCCTCTGGGCAAGGCCATCCGGGGGCACAGAGTGGGCGACCGGGTGCATGTACAGGTGAATGAGGGGTACGGGTATGAGGTAGTGATAAAGGCCATCGACAAGTCCGGGGATGACGGGGATGATATCCGGGGGTTTTAAACATATTAAAAAAGTGTTATACTGGACTTTACCCTTTAGTGCCATCGCGCAGCGACAGGTAAAAGCCGGTGTGTCGAAGCGGCTTTACCCTTTAGTGCCATCGCGCAGCGATTTAGAATAGGAGGATAAGATATGAAGGTTTTATTGATTAACGGAAGTCCCCATGCAAAAGGCAATACCTACATTGCCCTTCACGAGATGGAGCAGGTATTTGCGGCGGAAGGCGTGGAGACAGAGCTGATTCATGTCGGCAATAAGGATATCCGGGGATGCATTGCCTGCGGTTCCTGCGCCAGAAATGGAAAATGTGTTTTTGAGGATCTGGTAAATGAGACGGCGCCCAAGTTCGAAGCGTGCGACGGTCTGATAGCGGCAAGCCCGGTATATTATGCGTCGGCCAATGCCACGCTTGTGGCTTTCCTGGATCGGTTGTTCTACAGTACAGGCTTTGACAAGACCATGAAGGTAGGAGCCAGTGTTGTCGCGGCAAGACGGGGCGGCTTATCGGCGACATTTGATGAGCTTAATAAGTATTTTACAATATCCGGAATGCCGGTTGCCTCCAGCCAGTATTGGAACAGCATTCACGGAAGGGCCCAGGGAGAGGCGTCCCAGGATGCGGAGGGTCTGCAGACCATGCGCACGCTTGCAAGAAATATGACGTTTCTCATGAAGAGCATTGCCCTTGGGAAAGAACAGTATGGGCTGCCGGAAAAGGAAGAGCCCCAGAGGACACATTTTATCCGGTGATAAATCAGGCAGCAGGTTAGTTAGCTGCGGCGGAAGCTGATTCGAGGCAGGTATCCTTTGGGTGCCTGCCTGAGGGGTAAGTTATATGAAGTTATCGCGTATTTCCAAGTCAATTTTATTACCTTTTTTTGTTCTCGGCATGTTTTTTTCCTGTTCGGTGATAGCTGATGCAAAGACGACGGCATCTCTGGAAGAGACCGCCGAGGATGTTCTGGAACAGGAACGGCAGGCTGTTTATGATAAAAAAATTGATTCTAATTCTATCGAAAACTGGCCGCAGGGACCGCAGATTTATGCCGAATCAGCAATTGTTATGGAGGCGTCTACGGGAACTGTTCTTTATAATAAAGATATGCATATGGTAAATTATCCGGCCAGTATTACTAAGATCATGACAGCGCTTGTTACACTGGAACATTGTTCGCTGGATGAGATAGTGAGTTATTCATATTATGCTACTCATTCGATTGAGGCCGGAAGCAGTACCATAGGGACTACGGAAGGTGAAGAACTTACTGTAGAAGAGTCGCTTTATGCCCTCCTTTTGGAATCTGCCAACGAATGCGGAAACGGATTAGCCGAACATGTGGCTGGTTCCATAGATGCTTTTGTTACGATGATGAATGAAAAGGCTTTGGAACTTGGATGCAGGAATACCCATTTTGTTAATCCGCATGGTCTTCCCGATGAAGATCATTATACTTCAGCTTATGATATGGCATTAATTACGCAGGCAGCTCTTCAATATGAAGATTTTATCCGGATTTCCGGAGCGGAACGATATCAGATACCGGCAACGAACAAAGATAATGAAATCACTTATATGAAAAATCATCATAAGATGATTGCTTCATACAATGGAGATGAACGCTTTCTGGATGATACGGTAATTGCCGGAAAAACAGGTTATACTTCTGCCGCAAAGAATACATTGGTTACTGTTGCAAGACGCAGCGGCATGACGTTTATTGTTATTACAATGCATACAAGTCCGACAGCAGAAACGGGAATTCCCACATATACGGATACAGCGTTGCTTCTTAATTATGCTTCCGAGAATTTTAAAAAAGTGAATGCAGCAGCAAATGAGACAAATTTTTTGCTGTCAAAAGCGAGTGGTTTCCCCGGAACAAATTTTATATTTGAACAGCGCATGCCGTCTTTTTGCATTCATGCAGATGACAGCATTATTCTTCCGGACGAAGCAGATTTCAAAGATGCTTCGCCTAGACTTGTTTTTACAGATAGCAGCCTGGAGCCGGATACGATTGCATTTATCCTTTATACTTATAAAGATCACCCTGTTGGCTCTGCTGCTATTAAATATGAAGAAATAACAGCAAAGAATCCCGCTTTTGATAGTGAAGATATTTTAATGGAAAAGAATGATATAACTATAGCAGGCCGGGCGGTTTCCCAAAAACATTTTATCATAGTTAACATACGGGTGATTTGTTTTAGCGCAATTATCATAAGTATTATCATAAGCAGTATTTTTGTGCTTTATAAATTAATTCACTACATAATAGATAAAAATAAATTCTCCATTAAAAATTTATATTGGAGACAGAGACGCAGGCGTAAATGTTTTGCAGCTGGCAGAAAAAAGAGCATATATTTTAAAAATAATTATCGCAGAGCTTCTGAAAGAAAGGGTTTTGATGATATCGATCTTTAAAACATTTTTTTATATAATAACATCCGTTTTGAAAGGTAGTTTTTGAATGGGGAAGATTTATTTTCGTTTGCCGGATCACGATCAAGAATATGCGATAGAAGAGTTTATGAAAGAATTTTCTGATGCAGAAGAATTTGTCATAGATGGATCGGCTGGATTGCAAGATGCAAAAGGAATTGCCTTATGGATAAATACTCTTGAAAAACGAAGAAAAAGTAATTCTCTTATGGATGGTTATGTCCCATCGACAGTATATTTAGCTTACAATCACAGTAAAGAGTTGGTGGGTATTGCAGACATTAGGCATTATCTGAATGAAGCACTGTTATATTGCGGCGGACATATAGGATACAGTGTCCGGCCGTCTAAAAGAAATCAGGGATATGGCAGTTCCATTCTGCAGGAAGCATTAGAGATATGTAAACGGACAAATAAATTCGAAAAAGTATTGCTGACGTGCAGCAGCGACAATATACCAAGTATTAAAATCATCATAAAAAACGGCGGCGAATATGAAAATACAGTAGTTTATGACGGCAAAATGAAAAACAGATATTGGATTAACTTGTTGAGTTAGGGGCAGCTTGTGTTACTGGCCACGGAGTGAAAAGTAACCGGTCTGTCTGCCTTTCCCGGTTGAAAATAAATTTGTTTTGTCATTGGACAGGACATACTATATAATAAGGGTGTATTGCCAGAGCAGATTACGATTGCGCTGCTTTTTAGAGAGCGGCGTATCCTGATGAAAGGAGCAGTCAAATGAAGTATGCCGATCAAGTATCCGAAATAATAAATGCATTTTCTCCGGAACCTCTAAAAATAGAGCAGATGAAAGATTTTTATTGTAAAGATACCATGGAATACCGTATGAGTGATAAGTATAGCTCGCCTATGGAGGACATCTTTGATATCTGCCAGGATCCCAGAGAACAGAATGCTTTTCTGCTTCTTGGGCATAGGGGCTGTGGCAAAAGTACAGAGCTGAACCGTATGTCCGAGGAGCTTGAGAAGAAGGGGTACCGGGTGAAAACCATTACCTGCAGCATGGATTTGGACTTGTTTAATATTGTGTATTCCGATCTTTTTATTTTAATGGGTGAGGCACTGCTGGAACTGGCAGATGAATCCGGCTGCAGGATGGATGGAGTACTCCTGGAAGAGATAGAGCATTTCTGGGCAGAAGGTGTAGAAATTACAACCTCCCAGGAGATAGCGGCGGCTTCTCTGGAAACAGGCGTATCAGCAGAAACACCGGGAATTCTGACAAAGGTTTTAAAGCTGTTTGCAAAGATAAAAACAGATTTGAAGTTTAATGAAGAGACGCGAAAGGAATACCGGAATAAAATCAGTGTCCGTTCCAGTGAATGGATTGCAATGCTGAGCCGTGTATCGGAGATGATTACGGTAAAACTTGATGGAAAGCGTCCTATTATCATTTTTGAGGATCTGGATAAATTAAACCCCGAGGATGCCTGGAAGGTCTTTTATCAATACGCGGCCGTTCTTTCGGGAATGCCGTTTCCGGTTATTTATACCTTTCCCATCGGACTTTCCTATGATGCCAGATTTTCCGCCATGGAGAGTTACTTTATCACAAAGACACTGCCTATGATTAAGATAGAGACCATCGAGGGACAGCCTTTCCAGGATGGAATCGCGGTGATACGCGAGATTGTGGAAAAGCGTGCAGATCTGAAGCTGTTTGAGGATGGGGTGCTGGAGGAGCTGATTCTGTATACGGGAGGATCTTTAAGGGACTTATTTCATGCTATCAATGCGGCAGCCAAGAGAGCGGAGCGCAGAAGCAGCGAAGTGATTGCGATGGAGGATGCCGGGCGTGCTCTTGAGGAGATTAAGACTTCTCTTACAAGGCGGATTGAGAAAAAGGATTACGAGTTTTTGCTGAATATCTATCAGGGAAATAAGGAATTGATAGAAGATAAAGAAATGCTTTTGAGGATGCTGCAGGCATCGGTGGTGCTTGAATACAACGGCAGGCGATGGCATAATGTCCATCCGCTTGTGGTGCGGTTCTTGAAAGAACAGGGGCTGACTTAGGATGGCAGAAAGTAATCAAGAGGGCTATCTGACCTTAGGATGGATTATCAATAAATCGGAACAGGGATTGTATCTGGCAGCTGCCCCGGAGAGTATCCAGGATGAAATAGTCAGAATCTATAAATCGGGGACTGTTGAAATATATGATTATAAGCAGCATCCGGGAGCCTATTCTTTTCAGAAGTTGAGTGAGTGGGTAGTTTCTCTGCCGGAGAGTTCGACATTTCTGATTGTGAATTTTCAGTTTGCTCTGCAGGAAGAAGAAGACTTCAAGCGGCTGAATTTCAGCAGAGATATGCTGGCAGGCCTGGGGAAGAATCTTGTATTTGTCACCACACCTTATGGGGATGATCAGCTTGCAGTGAATGCATATGATTTCTATTCTTTTGTAAAGCTTCGAGTTATATTTCATGAATATAGATTTGAAAGAAAAGTGCAGGATACGGATCTGCCTTTTGAGGAGAACAGCTTTTTATGGGAGAAAGGAAGAGAGCTGGAAGACGCAAGACAGCAACGGCAGAAAACGGATGCCTTTATGAAACGGGCACGAGAAGCGCAAGACAGGGGACGGTATGTTGCGAGTGAAAGACTTTTATTAAAGGCGAAAGAAATTCGGAAAAAATTGCTTGGTGAAAGCCATATTGAAACAGTAGAAGTTTATATTGAATTAGCAAAATTATATGGTCTGCAGGAGAGGTGGGCAGAAGCAATCGAGCTATATAAAAAAGTTCTGCCTGTTATGGAAGAAGTATTAGGAGAAAGTCATCCTTATACTGCAATAAATATTGATATTATAGCCAGTTTGTACAAGCATCAAGGCAGATACAAAGAAGCAGAGATATTGTACAGAAGAGCTTTGAGTATAGAAGAAAAAGCATTAGGAGAAAATCATCCTCATACTGTAATGAGCTATAGTCATTTGGCAGATTTGTATGAAGAACAGGGAAGATACAAAAAAGCAGAAGAATTATATAAAAAAGTTCTGTTTGTCAATAAGAAGATATCAGGGGATGAAAACTCTGACGTGGCATTAAAATACATGAATTTAGCCCGTTTGTATAAAAAGCAGGGGAAATACAACGAAGCAGAGATATTGTATAAAAAAGCCCTTTTGCTGAATGAAATAATATCGGATAAGAATTATCTGGAAATAGCAGTGAGTTACAGTAATCTGTCTGATTTATATGAAATCCAGGAAAAGAATAAAGAAGCAGAGGAGTTTTTAAAAAAAGCTTTGTTTATTTTTGAGAATGAATTGGGAAAAAGTCATTCCGAGACAGCAATCTGCTATAATAATCTGGCCATATTGTATAGTAAACAGGGAAAGGAGAAGGAGGCAGAGGAATTATATAAAAAATCTCTGTTTATAAGGAAAAAGGCATTAGGAGAGTATCATCCGGATATAGCACGGAGTTATAATAATCTGGCTGATTTATACAGCAGACAAGGTAAGAAAAGAGAATCAGAGGAATTATATAAGAAATCACTGATAATATTAGAAAACGTATTAGGGAAGAATCATCCCGATATAGCTATTGTCTATGGTAATCTGGCTGTTTTATATAAAAATCAAGGAAAGCTGACAGAAGCAGAAGAGCTGGGCAGGAAGGCATTGTTAATACAGGAAAAAGTATTGGGAGAAAATCATCCGGATACAATCAATACAAAGAAATTTTTGATGAATCTGTATTAGAAAAAAAGAAAGGGAAAAACAAGCAGAAAAAGAGATAGCAGGTAAAACAGAGGGAGTTTACAGAGTCATTCTGTAAACTCCCTCTTCGCACAATACTCAAGCACTGCCTCCAGCTGAGGCGAAACCCACTTATCCCGGTGATAGAGAAGCTGCTTCCAGATCTCCGCTTCAAAATCCGTTACATTCAGCCGGACAATCGCACCGGCATCCACATCCTGCTGCGTCACATAATCCGGCAGAAAAGAAATTCCGGCTCCCTCACCGATAAGAGAGCAGATAAGCCTTGCGCTTCCCATCTCCAGAACAGGCTTTACCTCAAGAGAGCGCTCCGCCAGCCCCTCATCCAGAAGCCGCCGGTAGCTCATTCCCTTTTCCGTCAAAAGAAAAGGCTGGGAAAGAAGCTCCTCCACAGCCAGAGAGGGGCGCCCGGCCAGAGGACAGGAAGCAGAGGCAATAAAGTGCATTTTCACCGTTTCCTCCCGGAAAATCACATACTCCCTGTCATAGATATGACTGTCCAGAGTTAAAATAGCATCCGCTTCATTATGGTTCATCAGCCGGAACATTTCCTCCGTTCCGGCAGTTGTGATCTTAAGCGTAATTCCCGGATGCTGGCGGCAGAAATCGGGAAAACTGCAGTCAAAAAGAGAATCACAGAGAGAATAAGCCATAGCCAGGCGGATATGTCCTTTGAGCTCCTGCCGTTTTGCCATGGTTTCCGTAAGCTCCATAGTCATCCTGCGGATCCGATGGGCATAATCCAGAACCTCCCGTCCCTTCTCCGTAAGAGCAACCGTATGATTAATCCTTTCAAAAAGCTGGGCATTCAGCTCTGTCTCCAGCTGCCGTATCTGAAAAGAAACCGTGGACTGCGAATACCCGAGCGCCAGCGCTGCCTTCGTAAAACTATTCAATTCCGCCACATGAATAAACGTAGTCAGATTCTTCAGATCCAAAACCACACCTCCATCCCAGAGAGCATACCCGTTACCGCAGAAACAGAATCTAATAATTCGATATCAAACATCGTATTTATCAATTTTACAGATGTTCCCTTATACTATATACTAAATATAAAACAATAACAAGCTCCTATCCAATCATTTTTAAGCAAAATTTACAAAAGGAAGAACATCATGTCTATTTTTCAAACAATTTTTCAAGCAGTTTATCACTGTCTCTGGGGAGACCTTTTTACCATTCCCCTGCCCGGGGGAAGCGGACTGGGGATTTCCCTGCTGGTGTTGATTCTCATTCCTTCCGGAATCTATTTTACCATCCGTACCCGTTTCTTACCGTTTCGGCTCTTTCCGGAAATGCTTCGGATCACGGCGGAAAAGCGCAATAAATCCAGGGAGGGTGCCATCTCCGGCGTCCAGGCTCTGATCGTATCCACAGCCACCCGCGTGGGTATGGGCAATCTGGTGGGCGTAGTGGCAGCCATATCCTTAGGCGGAGCGGGCGCCGTATTCTGGATGTGGGTGACAGCTCTTCTGGGAGCCTCTACAGCCTTCATCGAGGCAACCCTGGCACAGCTGTATAAAGAAAAAGATCCTCTCTACGGCGGTTACCGGGGCGGCCCGGCTTATTATATCCATCGCCTCTTTATAAAGCCGGGAAGTGCACGCCGCAAATCTGTCATTGCCGTGCTCTTTGCGCTCTCCGGCCTTATCTGCTGGTGCGGAATCAGCCAGGTGATTGGCAACTCCGTGTCCTCGGCATTTTACAACGCCTTTCAGATTCCGCCTCTCTATACGACGATCGTTCTGGTGGCGGTTTCTGCGGTCATTGTGCTGCGCAAATATGCTACAGTTAAGGTTCTCGATGTGGTAGTTCCGGTGATGGCGGTACTGTATTTCCTGTTTACCATATTTATTATGATAAAAAATGCGGCCCTGCTTCCGTCCGTGTTTGGCCGGATCTTTGAGGAGGCTTTCGGATTACGCCAGGCAGCGGCAGGCGGCTTTGGGGCAGTATTGATGAACGGAGCCAAGAGAGGTCTCTTTTCCAATGAGGCGGGTTCCGGCTCTGCTCCCTGTGCGGCAGCAGCAGCGGATATCAGCCATCCGGCCAAAGAAGGGCTTTTGCAGGCGCTGGGCGTATTTATCGATACCCTTGTAATCTGCACCTGCTCAGCCATGATCATGCTTTTAACTCCGGCCGGACTGACAGACGGACTTACCGGCATGGATTTACTGCAGAAAGCAATGGGCCACCATCTGGGCGAATTCGGCGTGATTTTTATTGCCGTGATTCTGTGGCTGTTCAGTTTTTCTACCTTTATCGGAATTTTGTTCTATGCAAGACCCAATGTATCTTACTTATTCGGAGACAACTGGCTGTCCCAGACCCTGTATAAGGTTCTGGCTCTGGTTATGCTCTTTATCGGAGGCCTGGCGGCTTACACCTTTGTGTGGGATCTGGGCGACGTAGGCGTGGGGCTGATGACCGTATTTAATATGATTGCCCTGTTCCCCATGGCGCGCCATGCCCTGGATTCTCTGAAGGATTATGAGGAAAAACGGAAATTACAGTAGTATCATAAAAATTTCATTCGTCTTTTTTGCGGTTTTCTGTTAAAATAGAGCTATTGTATGAAAAGACGCATTGCAAAACCGGAATGGAGAAAAAGAATGAGCAGTACAAGTACAGTGCCCTTTGTGAAGTGGGCCGGGGGAAAACGGCAGCTGCTGGAGCATTTGAGCAGCCGGATGCCGGAGGAATATAAGGATTACTATGAACCCTTTGTGGGAGGCGGAGCCTTGCTGTTTCACCAGAAGCCTGCCTGGGCTTTTATCAATGATATTAACCGGGAACTGATTCATACCTACACGGAGATCCGGGATCACATGGATCCCCTGGCAGTGCTTTTGAATTCCATGGATCAGGTAACCTGTACAAAGGAATTTTATTATGAAATGCGGGAGCGCTATAATGACAAACTGAAAGCAAAGGACTACGATACGGAGATGGCTGCACTGTTTATTTATCTCAATAAGCATTGCTTCAACGGCCTCTACCGGGTGAATCAAAAAGGACAGTTCAACGTGCCATGGAACCAGAAGGAGCAGGTCCGCTCGGTAGATGTGGAGAATATCAGACAGATTTCCTATTATCTGAAGTCCGTGACCATTACCTGCCAGGATTTTGAAGCATGCCTGGAGACCGCGAAAAAAGGGGATTTTATCTATTTTGACAGCCCCTATGCGCCGCTGAATCCTTCCTCCTTTGACTCTTATACGAAGGAGGGCTTTACCGAGGAGGAACACCGGCGTCTGGCAGATGTATTTCGGAAGCTGACGCAGAGGGGCTGCTTCTGCATGCTGACCAATCACAATACGGAGCTTATCCGGGAGCTTTACCATGATTTTCTCCGGGAAGAGGTGGATGTGCGCCGGGCCATTAATTCCGACCCGAAAAAACGGGTGGGGAAAGAAGTGATTATCCGCAATTACGGAGAAGCCGTTTCATAATTGTTTAATATGTAAGAATCATAGAAACAATCACCGTAATAATCCCGCAGATACCGATAGCCAGTCCGCTCATGGCTCCTTCTGTTTCTCCCAGCTGTATGGCTTTTGAGGTTCCCACCGCATGGCTGCAGGCTCCGATGGAAAGACCGGCGGCCACCGGATCCGTCACCCGGAATAACTTAATCAGAAGAGGGGCAAAAATACTTCCCAGAATCCCGGTAAAGATAACGGCAATCACCGTCACGGGAACAATTCCCCCGTGGGAGGCGCTCACTTCCACTGCAATGGGCGTAGTGATGGACTTCGGAATCAGAGAAGCAGTCATAGCCTCATCCAGACGGAACAGGCGGCAGAGCAGGTAGACACTTCCCATGGAAGTGATAGACCCTGCCGTACAGCCGACTGCAATCGGCAGCCAGTTTTCCTTCAGAATCTGAATCTTACTGTAAATCGAAACCGCCAGGCATGCCGTAGCCGGTGCGAGGAACATATTGATAACGGTGCCGCCTGCATTATAGCTTTCATAGGGAATGTCAAAAACGGACAAAATCCCCACAATGAGCAGAATGGCAGTCAAAAGCGGATTTAAGAGGGCGGATTTCAGCTTTGCCTGCAGCTTAACACCCAGCCAGAAAGCCAGAATGCTTAAAGCAATTCCGAAAAAAGGGGAAGCCCAGAGTTCATTCATGTTTATGTCCTCCTTTCCTCTGGAGTAACCGCATGGTAAGCCGGATGCTGTATGCGGCAGCCGCAAAAGTGATTACCGTAGTCACCAGGCAGATGACCAGGAGAGGCAGCCAGCTCGTTTTCAGAATATCCAGGTAATTGATCACATTCACGCCTGCCGGAATAAAGAAAAAGGCCATATTTGCCAGCAGGAAATCAGACTTTTCCCGGATGTGCTCCACTTTCAGAATGCCGGTGAGCAGGCAGACGAGAAGCAGAAGCATAGCGATGACACTGGCAGGAAAGGCAAAGGGAAGCAGATGCTCCACAACGGTGCCCAGCCAGCATATGGTAAAAATAATTCCAAATTGTTTGATGATCTTCATAAAATACTCCTCACAAAATCCGCGGTATGGTTTTTTCAAATCCAGCCGCCATCTAATTTTATAATCTGACCGGTCAGATAAGGCGTCTGGCAGGCTAAAGAGAATGCAAGTTCCGCCGCTTCCTCCGGCTGCCCGAAGCGCCCGGCCGGAATTTCTCCGGCAAGCTCCGCCCGTTCTTCCTCCGTAAAGCAGGCATTCATATCCGTATCAATAGCGCCGCAGGCAATGGCATTCACGGCAATATGGCTTGGCGCCAGTTCTTTGGCAAGGGCCATGGTCAGAGCATTGACAGCGCCCTTGGAGGCGGAGTAGGCGGTCTCGCAGGAAGCGCCCACACAGCCCCATACGGATGAAATATTGATGATGGAGCCGGACTTCTGCTTCAGCATATAAGGGAGGGCCTGCCGGGAACAAAGAAAAACCGAGGTGGAATTGGTTGTCATCACATGTTCCCAATCCTCCAGGGATAGTTCCGTAAAAAGCCCGACCCTGGATATGCCGGCGTTGTTCACCAGAACATCGACGCCGCCGAAGTGTTCCTCTATCTGCCCGAAGCAGTTTCGGACATCGGCTTCTTTTCCCATATCCCCTGTAAAAGTAAGGCAGGTAACTCCATAAGAAGCATGGAGCCTTCCGGCCAGTGCTTCCATTTTTTCCCTGGAGTGTATACAGGTAAGCGCCAGATTCCAGCCTCCGGATGCGAATTTTTCAGCAATGGCGGCTCCGATGCCCCTGGAGGCTCCGGTAATAAGCGCGGCATGTTGTTTCATAGAAATCCCCCGTTCTTTTCCTTTCACTTATGGATAAACAGCAGTGAAAGATCTGATTTTTATATAACTTCTCCGTTTTTAAATTTCCAGATCATTTCACTTGTCAGGCTGATATTCAAAGGCTGTGCGGGAGCCTCTTCCCGTGTGAACCAGGCAGCTGTGGAAAGCTCCCGGGTATCTAAAGTGATGGTCTCATCGTCTCCGTCCAGCTCTGCAAAAAAGCCGAACAGCAGGGAATCCGAAAAGGACCATGGCTGGCTTTTGTAATAGCGCAGATTCTTCACATGAAGCCCCACTTCCTCATAAACCTCCCGGCGGACAGTCTCTTCAATGGTTTCACCGATCTCTGCAAAACCGGCAATCAGAGCATAGTGGGAAGCCCTGTTCCCCGCATATTTTGACATAAGGATGCGGTCTTTGTGAATGACTCCCACAATCACAGCCGGAGAAATCTTCGGATATTCCATAATACCACAGTCCGGACAGTGCAGCATCCGCTCATCCACTGAGTGAACCAGAGGCCGGCCGCAGCACCCGCAGAAGCGATGGGCCTCATACCAGTGGCAGAGCTGATGGGCGGTAATACCTGCAAAGGACATCCATCCGGGATGTGCATCGCGGAAAATGCGGACACTTTTCATCTCAAACTGCTCCAAAGGAAAGTCCGGACGCAGCCGGGAAAGATAAAAGGTGTATTTGTCAATGGAAAAGAGATAAAGGAGGTTGGGAGAAAGTTCCCGGCTCAATCCCGGAAGCTCTCCGAATCTGGGAAAACTTAAAGGCTCCTCCCGGCATCCTGTGAGAACCCGGTCTCCCTCAAAATAGAGCAGAAAGCTGTCTTTAAGAGGAGGCACAGGCTGATATTCATTGTGGTAAATATGCGGTGCAATATCCTGTATCATTGGTAAATTCCTTCTTTCCATGCCTTTTTTCTTCCGCTGAATAAAACCTGTCACAACACAGTATACACGAATTCGGCCTTCAGGTAAAGACAGGAAAATGCCGGGTATAGTAGAATACAGCAGTTTGTGATATACTAATCCTATCTGGAAAAAAGGAGATATGATAGTATGCGTGTAGGAATGGGCTATGATGTACACAAACTGACAGAAGGACGGGCATTGATCTTAGGAGGCGTAGAGATTCCCTATGAAAAGGGCCTTCTGGGGCATTCGGATGCGGATGTTCTGCTTCACGCCGTCATGGATGCACTGCTGGGGGCCGCAGCACTCGGGGATATCGGAAAGCATTTTCCGGATACCGACCCGGCATATAAGGGCATCTCCAGTATCCGCCTTTTAGAGCGTGTGGGCGCTCTCTTGGAGGAGGCTGATTATGTGATAGGCAATATGGATGCCACGATCATTGCACAGCGGCCCAAAATGGCACCCCACATCCCGGCAATGCGCAAAAATATAGCAGAGGCATTGAAGATTTCCGTGGATCAGATTAACATTAAGGCAACTACAGAGGAGGGCCTTGGTTTTACGGGAACGGGCGAGGGCATTTCCGCCCAGGCTGTATGCGCGCTGATCCCCATAGCAAATTACGCCTATGAGGATGTGATGCAGAGCGGCTGCGGGGGATGCCGGGGCTGTAAAAAAGATGCGGAAGCATAAGACTGCCGGAAAGGATACTGCCAAACTGGAGGAGTGGATATGGAAATTCGATACCTGTCCCAGGAGGAAAAGGAAAGCTCCCGGGCGCTTTATGAGGAAGTTTTTGTGGAGGATGAAAAGGCATTTGTGGATGCCTATTATCAGATCAAGGCTGCGGACAACCGGATTCTGGCAGCCATAGAAGAGGGAAATATCGTTGCTATGCTGCACAGGAATCCATATACTTTCCGGTTCCGGGGAAAATGCGTCCGGGCGGATTACCTGGTGGCAGTGGCAACCAGACAGCCCTACCGGCACCGGGGGCTGATGCGCAGCCTTCTCACAAAGGCCCTTGAGGATATGGAGAGGGAGAAACAGCCCTTCGCTTTTCTGATGCCGGCTGACGAGGCCATTTATCTTCCCTTTGATTTCCGGCTTATGGGAAATGAGGACGAGGAAGGGCTTGCGGCTCTCACGGAAAAGGAATTGTCGGAGACTTATGAACTTTATATTGAAAAAAATGCAGACTATGAAAGGCGGCGTATAAACTGGCCGGAATGGGAGGCCACTCCCATGATGATGCGCCTGGTCCATCTGCCTTCCTTTGCGGCGCAGATTGGGGCAGAGAAGGAGCAGAGCCTTGTACTTGCCGTTCAGGATCCCGTTTTGTCCGAAAACCGGGGTGTTTTCCGGTGGGAATTCACTGCAGAGAGCAGCCGGCTGGTTCCTGCCAGAGAGGAGCCGGAGCTTTCCGTCACGATAGCTGATCTGGGAAGCTTTCTCTGCGGAATGACAGGGCCCGAGGAACTGGCAGAAGACTGTTCTGCGGACAAAAGGGCACAGGTACGGGAAAAGCTTTGTGCGGTCCGGGTTCTGGAAGGTATCTATATCAATGAAACGGTATAGCCCGGTTTCGCAGCTGCCGCCTGAACTGTAACGATGACATTAGTAAAGTATCTCATAGTATTAAAAACTACTTGAAAAATATATGGCGGTGTGTTACCATCATATGTAGTATTGAAAACCACATTTAAAAGTGGAAAGAGCAAGTAGGAGGCAAGCTATGAGTTACAAAATCGTTATTGACAGCTGCGGTGAACTGCCGGAGAGCTATAAGAAGGATGAGCATTTTGAGAGTGTGCCGCTGGTGCTGGATATAGACGGCTATCATGTGATAGATGACGATACCTTTGATCAGGCGGATTTTCTGCGCAGGGTTGCGGAGAGTCCCAACTGCCCCAAGTCCTCCTGCCCTTCACCGGAGCGTTATCTGGAGGCCTATACCTGTGAGGCTGACAATGTGTATGCGGTTACTCTTTCTGCGGAGCTGAGCGGTTCTTATAACAGTGCGGAGCTTGGAAAGAAGCTTTATCTGGAGGAGAAGGGGAAGAAAAATATTCATGTGTTTAATTCCTGTTCGGCTTCCATCGGCCAGACGCTGATTGCCATGAAGATTGAGGAGTGTGAGAAGGCAGGGATGTCTTTTGAGAAGGTGATTGAGACTGTGGACGGCTACATTGCGGAACAGCACACGTATTTTGTCCTGGAATCTCTGGAGGCTCTTCGGAAAAACGGCCGTCTCAGCAATCTGAAGGCTTTTGTGGCGAATGCTCTGAATATAAAGCCTGTGATGGGCTCTACCCCTGCAGGAACGATTTGTCAGCTTGATCAGGCCAGGGGAATCAATCGGGCTTTAAAGAAGATGGTGGAATATATTAAGAGAGACTTGAAGAACCCGGCGGGGAAGCTTCTGGCTATTTCGCATTGTAATTGTCCGGAGCGTGCCGGGATGGTGAAAGAAGAGATTCTGAAGCATATGCAGGTTAAGGATGTGGTGATCCTGGATACGGCGGGCGTCAGCAGCCTTTACGCCAGTGACGGGGGAGTTATTGTGGTGGTTTAGGGGCTGCCGCTGCGGAGTGATTGGCGTGGGTGTGAGAAGTAACTCCAGGGAACAGTCTGAGTGCATATTTTTTAAATTTTTCATGCTTTTTTCATAATAATGTGTTATACTCTAAGGCAGGGCGGCGGCAGATGCCGCAGCAGAGCAAAAGAAAGATAAAGAGAGGATTTCACAGGATGAGTCAGGAAAAGGTTAATCGCTATAAAGAGGAGAAAGCGAATCGGAAGGAGATTCTGGCGAAAGAGAAGAGAAAGCAGACGGCTGCAAAGGTTTGCGCCGGTGTGGTTGCGCTGGCTCTGGTCGGATGGATTGGGTATTCGGTGTATGATATGGCTACGAGGCCGGATACTTCTACGATTGAGATGGATGCTTCTGCATTGGATTCGTATCTTTCTTCTATGGGGACAGAGACAGCAGAGTAGAGGCGGGACAGCACACGGAATAGAGACAGGCAGAAATGAGGCGGTATTGTAAAATAAGGCAGCAGATATTGGAAATGTCTGCTGCCTTATTTTGCGACACCGTCTCGCTTTTATGCGCAGGCCCGTGCGCTGCTTCACCGGCACGGGCCGCGAGGGGACAGAGGAAGATACTCCTCCCCTACTCGATTGTCTGGTTTTTGGAAGCTTCCACTTCGGCCATTTTCATGGCGCGCACCTTTAAGGGCAGGCCGAAGAGTGTGATGAAGCCGCTGGCATCGTGGTGGTCGTAGAGGTCACCGGTGGTGAAAGAGGCCAGGGACTCATTGTACAGGGAGTAGGGAGAAGTAGTTCCGGCTTTGATAATGTTGCCCTTGTAGAGCTTGAACTTTACTTCTCCGGTTACATACTCCTGTGTGCTGGTGACGAATGCCTGTATAGCTTCGCGCAGAGGAGTAAACCATTTCCCTTCGTATACGATCTGGGCGAATTTGCTGCCCATGTCCTTCTTTACTTCCATAGTGGCACGATCCAGTACCAGCTCTTCTAACTGCTGGTGGGCTTCCATGAGGATGGTTCCGCCGGGGGTTTCATACACACCGCGGGATTTCATGCCTACTACACGGTTTTCTACGATATCTACGATGCCGATGCCGTGCTTGCCTCCCAGGGCGTTAAGCTCGGTGATGATCTCGGATACTTTCATGGATTTGCCGTTTAAGGAGACGGGGATGCCTTTTTCGAAGGTCATGGTGACATATTCCCCCTCGTCCGGTGCTTTTTCCGGGGTGACACCGAGGACGAGCATATGCTCATAGTCGGGCTCACTGGCCGGATCCTCAAGCTCCAGTCCCTCATGGCTGATGTGCCACAGGTTCCGGTCGCGGCTATAGCTCTGGCTGTGGTCGAAGGGCAGGTTGATACCATGCCGGCGGCAGTATTCGATCTCGTCCTCACGGGACTGCATGGTCCACACGTCGGTCATCCGCCAGGGAGCAATGATAGTCAGATCCGGGGCAAGGGCTTTGATGCTGAGCTCAAAGCGGATCTGGTCGTTTCCTTTTCCGGTTGCGCCGTGACAGATGGCGGCTGCGCCTTCCTTCCGGGCGATCTCTACGAGACGTCTGGCAATGGCGGGGCGGGCCATGGAGGTGCCCAGGAGGTACTTGTTCTCGTATACGGCGCCTGCCTGTACACAGGGCATAATGTAGTCGTCACAGAATTCGTCAATGATGTTTTCGATATACAGCTTGGAAGCGCCGGACAGCTTTGCGCGCTCCTCCAGGCCGTCAAGCTCATTTCCCTGGCCGCAGTCGATGCAGCAGCAGATCACTTCATAGTCAAAATGCTCCTTCAGCCATGGAATAATGGCTGTGGTATCCAGGCCGCCGGAATAGGCCAGTACAACTTTTTCTTTCATGTCTATATCCTCCTCGGTTTTCCTTTCGTCTGCGGAAATGACGTATCGGACCGCAGATGTTTTGCTTTTATCACTGACAAATAATATACAACATCCGATGGAAAGATGCAAGTGAAATTATATACATATTTATAAATGAATAAGTGGCGTTTCTTGTATAAAGAGAATATTTTATACGTAATATACGGGAAAATATGCATAAATAATGCATAGCCGGGAATGAGCTGCGGCGGACAGCCCATACTTTCTGCCTGCTGTGCGGTGATTGTGCGGGATGTCAATTGGTTTATAAATTTTCCGGTTTCTGCGGAAAATGCCTTGTAGCACCTTTTAAAATGTAGTATGATAAAAGGAAACGTATGTTTGTAAATTTCCGGAGATTTCAGAGTTTCTTCGAGTTGAATTAAGGGATATTGAGAGAAAAGGCAGGCGATAAAAGAATGATGGAACAGCTGAGCTTATTTGACGATCGGCAGCAGAGTGCGCCTCTGGCCAGCAGGCTCAGACCGGAGAGTCTCTCAGAGTATGTGGGCCAGGGCCACCTGATCGGAGAGGGAAAGATATTACGCAGATTAATTGAGACAGATCAGGTATCCTCTATGATATTCTGGGGACCGCCCGGTGTGGGTAAGACCACTCTGGCAAGAATTATAGCCAGGCAGACACGGGCGCAGTTCGTGGAATTCAGCGCAGTGACCAGCGGCATCAAAGAGGTAAAGGAGGTTATGAACCAGGCAGAGCAGAACCGGAAAATGGGCATCCGCACCCTGCTGTTTACCGATGAAATTCACCGCTTCAATAAGGCTCAGCAGGATGCATTTCTCCCTTTTGTGGAAAAAGGCAGCATTGTTCTGGTGGGGGCCACAACGGAGAATCCTTCCTTTGAGATTAATTCTGCTCTTTTGTCCCGATGCAAAGTGTTTATCCTGAAGGCGTTGGAGGAAGAAGATCTGACGGCACTCCTTCGTCATGCGCTGAAAAGTCCCAAAGGCTTCGGTAATCTGGAATTATTAATAGAAGAAACTCATCTTCAGGCTATTGCACGGTTTGCCAACGGCGATGCCCGGACCGCCCTTAATACCCTGGAGATGGCAGTTCTCAACGGAAAAATGAATGAGAACGGTGTGATTTGTGTAGATGAGGAGCTTCTTGCACAGTGCATGAACCGGCGTTCTCTTCTGTATGACAAAAACGGGGAGGAGCATTACAATATCATTTCCGCCCTCCACAAGTCCATGCGCAACAGCGATCCCGATGCGGCCCTTTACTGGATGCACCGGATGCTGCATGGAGGAGAAGATCCCCTGTACATTGCAAGAAGGCTGATACGCTTTGCCAGCGAGGATGTGGGAATGGCAGATTCCCAGGCCCTTCCTTTGGCTGTATCTGTCTACCAGGCCTGTCATTTCCTGGGTATGCCGGAATGCGATGTACATCTGACCCATGCGGTAGTGTATCTTTCCATGGCGCCAAAGTCCAATGCTCTTTACCGGGCCTGTGAGGCCTGCAAGGAGGATGTACGGGATCTGCCTGCGGAACCGGTGCCCCTGCAGATCTGCAATGCGCCGACAAAGCTTATGAAGGATCTTCATTATGGAGAAGGGTATATTTACGCCCATGATACTGAGGAAAAGCTGAGCCGGATGCAGTGCCTGCCGGATGCTTTGGCCGGACGGCGGTACTATCATCCGACCGCTGAGGGGCAGGAGCGCAGGACGGGAGAGCGGCT
Organism: Lachnoclostridium sp.; assembly: GCA_021770065.1. Taxonomy (GTDB): domain Bacteria; phylum Bacillota; class Clostridia; order Lachnospirales; family Lachnospiraceae; genus Laedolimicola. Next base: position 32,065 of record JAETRR010000007.1, read on the forward strand.
CCGGGAGATTATAGAGTGGAAGCAGGAAGGGGCAAAGCCGTAAAAAAAGAAAAATTTCCGGAAAAAATGTATGTATATGTGTCACATTTGTATAAAAATAAAATAGAGCTTGAACAATATAGAGCAAAGTGATAATATATGCAATAAATATGAATAATAATACAATGCAAAAATGGAAAACAGATGGGCAGCCCCTTACCGGCCGTAAGGGATATTAACCATAAATACATTGTAGTAGAGAGGAAAGAGAAAGATTATGATTAAAGCAGGAATTATCGGAGCAACCGGCTATGCCGGAGGAGAGCTGGTACGGCTCCTGACAGGCCACAGGGAGGCCGAGATCAAATGGTACGGCTCCAGAAGCTACATAGATAAAAAGTATGCGGAAGTTTATCAGAACATGTTCCAGATCGTAGACGATAAGTGTCTGGACGACAATATGGAGGAGCTGTCCAGAGAGGTGGATGTTATTTTCACGGCCACTCCTCAGGGATTGTGCGCTTCTCTCGTGAACGACGAGATACTGTCCCGGACAAAAATTGTCGACTTAAGTGCGGATTTTAGGATCAAAGATGTGAAGGTATACGAGCAGTGGTACGGGATCACACATCCTGCGCCCCGATACATTCCGGAAGCCGTCTACGGCCTCTGTGAGATCAATCGGGAAGCCGTGAAAACGGCCAGGCTGGTTGCCAATCCCGGCTGTTATCCTACCTGCACAACCCTTTCCATTTATCCCTTATTAAAAGAGGGGCTGATTGATCCGAATACCATTATCGCAGACGCCAAGTCGGGAACCTCCGGAGCGGGGCGGGGAGCCAAGACAGATAATCTCTTCTGTGAGGTCAACGAGAATATCAAGGCTTACGGGGTTGCCGGCCACCGTCATACGCCGGAGATTGAGGAACAGTTGAGCTACGCGGCCAAAGAACCGGTGCTGATTAATTTTACACCTCATCTGGTGCCCATGAACCGGGGAATTCTGATAACAGCTTATGCTTCTCTGAAAAAAGAGGTATCCTATGAAGAGGTAAAAGCAGTCTATGATAAATATTACGCTTCGGAGCTGTTTGTGCGCGTGCTTGACAGGGATGTATGCCCCCAGACAAAATGGGTGGAAGGAAGCAATTATGTGGATGTGAATTTCAAAATCGATCCCAGAACGGGCCGTATCATTATGATGGGCGCTATGGACAATCTGGTAAAGGGAGCCGCCGGGCAGGCGGTTCAGAATATGAATCTCATGTTCGGACTGGAGGAGAGCGAGGGCCTTAAGCTGGTGCCCATGTTCCCCTAGTGCGGAAATTACGGAACTGGAAAACAGTAATATTCTGTCGATGCACAAATCGATTTACAGACGCAAGCTTTTGCGGCTGGAAATTGATTTAGGCATAGGTGTATCGACAGGATATTACGGAACTGGAATAAAAAGGAATGGACGAAGATTATGACAATCCGAACAATGACAATCGAGGATTACGACGGCGTATACAATCTCTGGATGACCATTAAGGGCTTCGCCATTCGGAGTATAGATGATTCCCGGACAGGTGTGGAACGATTTCTTAAGCGGAATCCGGATACCAGTGTGGTGGCTCTGGAGGACGGCCGCGTGGTAGGAAGTATCCTCTGCGGTCATGACGGGCGCCGGGGCTGTCTCTACCATGTGTGCGTCCACAGGGACTACCGGATGCGCGGGATTGGCAAGGCTATGGTGGTATATGCCATGAACGCCCTGAAAAAAGAGGAGATCAGCAAGGTATCTCTCATTGCATTTACGAAAAACGACATCGGAAACGCATTCTGGAACCGTATAGGCTGGACAAAACGGCAGGATCTGAATTATTATGATTTTGTTCTGAATGAGCGAAACATTGAAGAATTTAACAAATAAGGGGATTCGTTATGAGCGGGAAGAAAAAGATTCTGATGCTGACCACAGGAGGCACCATCGCCTCCACGGCCACAGAGAGGGGGCTTGCTCCGGCCCTTCATGGGGATGAGCTTCTAAAGGGCCTGGAGGATCTGCGTGAAAGCTGTCAGATAGACATTCTGGAGGTATGCAGCCTGGACAGCACCAATATGACCTGGGCCCACTGGCTGAAGCTTGAGGAGGCTGTCGAAGCCCATTATGAGCAGTACGACGGATTTGTGATCTGCCATGGTACGGACACCATGGCTTATACGGCGGGAGCTTTATCTTACCTTATACAGAATCCGGGAAAGCCGGTGGTGCTTACCGGTTCCCAGAAGCCCATCACCCAGGAAATCACAGATGCCAAGCGGAATCTGCGTGACAGCATCGCAGCAGCCATGGACGGGGAGTGTGCCGGCGTGCAGATTGTATTCAATGGACAGATTATCGCAGGCACACGGGCGAAGAAGGTGAAGAGCTTTAGCTTTGACGCATTTACCAGCATTAATTTTCCTGTTCTGGGCGTGGTGCAGAACGGCAGAGTGATCCGCTATGTGAAGGAAGAACTGTCTGCAGAGCCGCCGGTTTTCTATCGGCGGGTACATCCGAAGGTTTTTCTCTTAAAGCTGGTACCGGGAATGCAGCCGCAGATTTTAAAGCCCATTTTCCGGGAATTTGACTGTGTGATTGTGGAGAGCTTCGGCGTAGGGGGAATTCCCGACAGCATTGCGGAGGAATTTTTCCGGCAGTTAAGCAGATACGATCCCGGAGAGAAAATCCTGATTATGACGACCCAGGTCACTTACGAGGGAAGCGATGTGGATGTGTATGAGGTGGGCAAGCGGATTCGGGAGCGGTTCCGTTTTCTGGAAGCTTATGATATGACCCTGGAGGCTGTGTTTACAAAAATCATGTGGATACTGGGGATCGGGGGATTGAGCTTTGAGGAGATTGAGGAGCTGTTTTATCGAAAGGTTAATTACGATACAAGTGTGACTTATGTGAAAGAATGAGGATGTTGACAGATGAAAAATAAAGATTTAGAGAATATAAAAGTAATAGCAGGGGGCGTCACGGCAGCCGGAGGCTTTGAGGCGGCAGCGGCAGCGGCGGAGATTAAGTATAAAGGACGGACGGATATGGCACTTATCTACAGCCGGACACCCTGCCGGGCAGCCGGAACCTTTACCACGAATATTGTGAAAGCAGCTCCGGTAAAATGGGATCAGAAGATTGTGTCGGAATCTCCCTTTGTACAGGCGGTGGTGGTCAATTCGGGAATCGCCAATGCCTGTACGGGAGCGCAGGGGTACGGTTATTGTAAGGAGACGGCCGGGGAATGTGCGAAGGCACTGGGTGTTCCGGAAGATGCCGTACTGGTTGCTTCTACAGGAGTTATCGGCATGCAGCTTCCTATTGAGCGGCTGAAAAAGGGAATCTCCCTGTTAAAGGAAGCAAAAGGCAGTACGGCGGATCATGGGACGGCAGCTGCCAAGGCCATTATGACTACGGATACAGTGCACAAGGAGATAGCGGTACAGACGGAGCTGGGAGGAAAAACCGTGACCGTCGGCGGCATGTGCAAAGGATCCGGAATGATTCATCCCAATATGTGCACCATGCTTGCATTTGTGACTACGGATGCCTGCATTTCCAAAGAAATGCTGCAAAGGGCCGTAAGTGAGGATGTGAAGGATACCTTTAATATGATTTCTGTGGACGGGGATACTTCCACCAACGACACCTTGCTGGTTCTTGCCAACGGGACGGCAGAAAATCCGGAGATAACGGAGGAAAATGAGGACTACAGACAGTTCGCGGCGGCTCTGAATACGGTGAATACGTATCTGGCAAAGAAAATGGCAGGAGACGGCGAGGGGGCGACAGCTCTCTTTGAAGTAAAGATTGCGGGAGCAAGGACAAAGGAGGATGCGGTGACCTTAAGCAAATCTGTGGTGACCTCCAGTCTGGTGAAGGCGGCCATCTACGGCCACGATGCCAACTGGGGCCGGATTCTCTGTGCCATGGGTTATTCCGGGGTAGAGTTTGACCCGGAGAGGGTAGATCTTTTCTTTGAGAGTGCGGCCGGAAAGATTCAGATTATTGAAAACGGCGTGGCGGTGAACTACAGCGAGGAGGAAGCGACCCGGATTATTTCAGAGCCGGAGGTGACAGCCCTGGCGGACGTGAAGATGGGGGATGCCGAAGCTACGGCGTGGGGATGTGATCTTACTTATGATTATGTGAAGATTAATGCGGATTACCGGTCGTAAAGAAGCAGGCAGAAAATGAAAGCTGAAAAGAATTGCCCTCAATAAAATTCCCGGATACTGTACGGATACTGGCATAGAGAGTGGGAAAGGAACGGAAAAGATGGAGAACCAGTTTTCAAGGACACAACTGTTATTAGGCCGGGAGGCCATGGAGCGGCTTGCAGGGGCAAGAGTGGCTGTATTCGGAATCGGCGGTGTCGGGGGATATGTATGCGAAGCCCTCGTGCGAAGCGGTGTGGGAGCTTTTGACCTGATTGATAATGACAAAGTTTCTCTGACGAATCTGAACCGCCAGATTATCGCAACCAGAAAAACCCTTGGAAGATATAAGACAGAGGTTATGAGAGAGCGGATGCTGGACATCAATCCGGAGGCAGAGATACGCATATATCAGTGCTTTTTCCTGCCGGAGAATGCACACGAATTCGATTTTGAAGTGTATGATTATGTGGTGGATGCAGTGGATACCGTCACGGCCAAGATTGAGATTATCCTTAAGGCACAAAAAGCAGGCGTTCCGGTTATCAGTTCTATGGGTGCGGGGAATAAGCTGGAGGCCGGCGGATTCCGGGCGGCCGATATCTATGAGACGAAGATATGTCCCCTGGCAAAGGTGATGAGGCGCGAGCTGAAAAAGCGGGGGGTTGAGAAGCTTAAAGTGGTGTATTCCGAGGAAGAACCGAGAAAGCCTGTTTATGAGGAAGCAGGGGACAAAGTGACGGAGAGCGGTAGACTGCCGGAAGGAGGGGATCCCTGTGCGAAACGCAGGGATATTCCGGGCAGTGCGGCCTTTGTTCCCTCGGCGGCCGGCCTGGTTATAGCCGGGGAGGTGGTAAAGGATCTGACAGCACGAGAGCGTGATTAGAGCATTGACAATAAAGCATATTTCCGTTAATATTGACATATGAATAAGCCAGTGGCATAGAACTGATTGGGTTGGTCGAAAGACCCTGGTCTACCGAGTGACGGGGAATTTCCCCGTCATTTTTTCTTCCACGCTAAGTTATGGAGGTGATTTGATATGCCGGATATTAATGAAATTAAGGAGATAGTTGTTCCTATCGCATATTCATATGGGGTAAAAAGATTATATCTGTTTGGCTCCTATGCAAAAGGCACGGCAAGCGAGAAAAGTGATGTCGATTTACTTGTGGAAAAAGGCAAGCCTATGTCCTTGCTTAAACTCTCCGGAATGCGCCAGATGTTTCAGGAGGCACTGAATCTTTCGGTTGATTTAGTCACCACGGCGGGAATTGCGGATGACTTTAGGAAAGAAATAGCCGGAACGGAGATATTGTTGTATGAAGAGTAAAGATGTAATTATCCTCAACAAGATTTTGGACTATTGCAGACAGTTAGATGAAGCATGTGATATGTTTGATAATGATTACAATAACTTTGTGGGAAATTCAGTTTTTCAAAATGCCTGCTGTATGTGTATTTTGCAGATAGGGGAGTTATGCAAAGTAATATCAGAGGAATTGAGAATGCAGGAAAAAGTTGTTCCGTGGAAAGAATGGTGTGGAATTAGGGATATTTTTGCACATCAGTATTCAAATTTGGACTGTCAGTCAGCATGGGATACTATACAGCATGATCTCCCGGAATTGAAAACAGACATAAGCAGGGTCTTAAAAGAGAATGGAAAGTGACATAATGGGCAGCAATCGGGTAAAATAGTATTGGCTTGGCGAGGTTCATCACGGTGGGTGGTGGACCTCGCTTTTTGGTGCTTTTCTAAATCCGGATCCGGGGAGGCGGTAAAGGATCTGGCTGGACTTTAAGCTTTCCTTCCTTAAACTTTGAAACAACCATGAAGCTCCACCGATCAGAAAGGAATTCATACAGATCCTGTGATACATTGTAAAAGCACATGGGATTCCGGGTATTTTCCGGCACGTGTTCGAAGTCCTCGGCATTTCCCATACTCTGGAGAACATCTGCGATTCCGTGCAGATCGGAATTGCTTCTGTAAAGCACATAGGCATCAGAAAGCCAGTCAAAACAGGTTTCCCGTATGGCAGTATCATTTTCACTGATCCCTCTCTGACAATAGAGATCGGCAATATCTCTCATAACATCCGCGCGCTGCTGCAGGTACTGGTGGGGAAACTTATTGTAATAATCCAGAGAGGCATGATAAGCTCTCAGGGCATTATTATAGTAGAAGGTTTCCCTTTCTGGAATGTCCTGCTTTTTTGTACGGAGGTACATCCGGTTTTCCCAATGATACTGGCTCATCTTAAACAGGTATTCTCCTAACCGGTGATACCACTGGGCCCATAAATCTTCATACAAATTACCTGTCACCCTGCTCCGGTCTTTTAAAAGCCTTTTAGCCTTCTGAATGCTGGAAAGCATACTGTGCAGCACGCCCAGCTGTTCCCGGCAGCGGATCTGTTTCTTTTCACAGCGTTCCATTTCTACTATGGAGCTGATCCGGCCGTGGATTTTGCTCTCAAAGAGGTATAGTTCAAAACCCAGATCGAATATCTTCTTCGGAATCAGGGAAAGTCCCTGATTGGTGGTCTCGCGGACAGCCTCATCAAAAAACGCTTTGGCTTCCCTGCATTTATCCAGGGCAAGTCTTTGTTTCCTTATATCAGAGCCCTGGCTTTCTATCATGCTTTTTGTCTGATAAATAATCATTTTCAGATAAAGGGTATTCTGCATTTCTTTTTTGTCCAGGGGAAAGCATGCCGGTTTCAGGGGCAGCAGATTCTCTGTCATCTGTTTTTCAATATCGTCTATATTCGGCGGAACTACACGGCTTTCCAGAAGGAGATGGTACAACAGCTCCGGTTTCCACTGGAGATCCCGGGGGTCATTCAGCTCGTTCAGCTTATGTATAATGGTTTTGATTTCCGTTTCCAGCAGAGAGCGTATGTGATTGTATCCCTCCGATTTGTCAGTCAGTATCTTTAACAGCTTTTGGAACATCTGCACAAAAATACGATGAAGTTCCTCCTCTGTCATAAGGTAATGGGAAAAAGCATCGCTGGAAAGGGAAAAATAGTTTTTGTCCAGAGGATAAAAATAGCTGTCATCAAGCTGGTGCTCGATTTCCTCGATACAGCGGCTCATTTTTACCTTGCCCGGATTGGAGCCTGCGGTCTTCATAATGATATCCGCATACTCCATCCTTCTCTGCAGATGCGCCCGGTAGTGCCTCTGAATGTAAATTCCGCTGTTGGTAAGCTGAAAGCCTGCCAGCTTCCACGCCCGCAGCTCTTCGGGACTTTCGGAAAGCAGCAATAGGAAGCCCAAAGGAAAACCTTCCCCGTAGGAAGAAAGAATCTGCAGCAGTTCTATGCTCTTTTTGTCCAGACCGGCCAGAAGGAGTTCCTGCAGGGCATCTTCGCTGCAGCGGATGTCATCCCAGGTTTTGTCCGGCCCTGGAAGTTTTTTTAAGTCATAAAAGTCCGCTTTGTTATTGGCGAGCATGGAAAAGAGATGGATGCCCTTTTCGCTCCATGGCTGCCCCGCCTGTGAACCGTTTTCCGGCTTCAGAATCTGTTCCTCAAGAATGTACCGTTCATTTTCCGAGATACTGTTTTTGGGACGCCTGGTATAAAGCTTCCAGAACAGCCGGGCCGCATTCTTATCATCCAGAGGGCGGTTGGATGCCTTCCGCCTGGCAGCGGCAGACTTTTTCTTCTTTTTTCTGCACAGTGCAGCGGAAAAGGAATCCAGTTCATTAAGATAATTTTCCGTAAGTGGGACGGGTGTAATATGGTAAGCGTCCCAGCCCTTTTTGGGCCGGCCCGGTTCCAGGAGCAGGTACCGTTTGAGGGAATCTTTTGGAGTTTTCTCCAGCAAATAGGAAATTCCGGGAGCAAAGGGGAGTCCGCAGCTGTCCAGAAAGAAAGTGTCGGCGCCAAGAAACAGCAGGTTTTTGCTGCAGAATAATTTTTCCAGGAGCAGCCGGGTACAGGGCATTCCGGTTTCATTTTCCGGATAGTATAATTCAAAGTCATCCCGGGACAAAAGCATCTGCCGGGGTTCACGGCAGCTCCCATACAGCTTGAAGATAATAGATTCCTGATTCCGGAAATAAGCATCTATGTCCTCAAGCGGAGCGTCCTCTCTGTATTCTCTCCATCTGTTCCATTTAGGAGAGGTGGCAACGGAATAAGGAGTCCATACATTCTCATCTGCAGGCATGGAATTTTTATTCTCCCAAAATGCCTCTATCTGTTCATCCTGGCAGATGGTCAGAATAATTCCCGAAAAAGTGCCGAAAAAATTTTCCGGCCTAAGGGACAGTTTTTCCAGGTTGATCTGTTCTTTCTGCTTAAAAATGCCGGCGTACTCTTCTCTGCGCTTCTGAAAGAAAGCTTTGCTGTCATCCAGGGAGCCGGTATCATTCCAGGTATCGCCGAAGAGCTTGTCAGCCAGGCTTATGTAATCTCTTTTGTGAACATACCGGTAGAAAGAAGCATGCGCACAGAGCTGTTCCTGGTACAGGGCAGCCAGTTCCAGTATCCGGCGCTTCCGCTCATGCGCCGTTACGGAAGAAAAGGGATCTCCCAGGATCAGGACCCACTGTTTCGGATCCTGCTTTATTTTCTTTGCCAGTTCCTGTAAGGAATCTTCTGCCATGTCAGCTCCTCCCTTCTTTCTCTAAGAATTGTTTCCAGGATTCAATTTTCTGCCGGATAGCTACTACTTTTTCTTCATTGCCCTGTTTTTCCCACAGTTTAATGCTTTCCATCCACTGGTTCAGCGCCCGGTGCCGGGAAGCCGGATCTCCCAGCTCCTCATATCCATATCCCAGATAATCCAGTGTATCGGCAAGCCCTCTTATATCTCCGAGCCAGCGGTAGAGTTCTGCGGCCAGGCCATAGACGGCTTCCAGAGCTTCTTTATTCCGAATTCCATAGACCCTCAGACAGGTTTCCATTGCCTGAAGGATGTTGGCCATTCCCCTCCAGTTTATATTACTGCAGTAATGGAGAAATCCCTGCAGGTAGCACCCGGCAGCGTCAGAAAACCAGGCTTTGCCCGGTTCCAGGGCCGTCTGATACCGGACAATGAGATCGCCCTTGCATTTCCACAGGTAAGCGCTTCCGGTTTTATCCTGAATCTCTGTATATAAGACTTCGGAATCCAGATAATGCTGCTTTATCGTATCAAAAGCAGCCTCCTGGGAATGCTCATAGAGCATTTCCCCTATGCGCTGATGATAATAGGCAATTCCCCACGTATCTTTTAGTTCCCGGAAGATGTCAAGGCAGTCTGCCGCATCGGACTTCCAGCTGTTGTCACCGGTATAGTAATACATTCTGGTAAGCAGAGTCCGGGCCTTAATGCGGCGGCATTCCCGGTATGCATCGGGATTGCTTTCCCGGTCCAATACGGTGAGCATTTGTTCATGGCATAAATCAATACAGCGGCTGTAATAATGCAGGGCTTCCTCACGGCTGCCCAGAAGCCGGTGGATATCCCCCATATCACGTGTCAGCTCGGCCAGTTTATAGAGCTCCTGTTCAGCCCAGGCAGGATGCTGCTTTCTTTTGTCCTCCAGGATCTGAAGAAGCCTGGAAACCAGCGGAAAGGCATGGCTCGGCACATAGTGGTAATGGTGGGAAAAGCGGTATCCGATTTCTATAATATCTGCAATCCTGGCTTCATTGCAGGACTCATGGGAAAGGCATATACAGAGAAAACGGATGACGGTTTCTATTTCATAATGGAGCACCATGCCGAGCCGCTGGTAACTGTCCGGATGCAGGGCATCTGCAGGAATGCAGCTTAAGGATTTTAATACATCCAGGATATTCCAGACAGGATCGGGAAGAATCTGCCTGGAGGCGTCCGGAAGCTCATTCAGTTCTTCAAGCTCTTTCCATACGTAAGCTCTCAGCTCATCCTCCCACTCGTGCATCAGGTATCCCCGGAAGCAGTCCAGGCCATATCCTTTTTCCTTTAAGTTCCGGATATCCTGCTCAAAGCTGCTGCCGATTTGCTCACATCCCTCACAGCCTGATTTTTGGACAATGGGAAGAAAATACTGCTTTACACAGGCAGTCATATTCTCAAACAGAATATTCTGCTTTTTATTCTCCTGCTCCTCACATAAGCCGATGTTTTTCATGTACGTTAAGGTTTTTTCCGTCAGTCTCCGGCTTTTGTAGGATGCTTCATTTTCAAAACGGATGCTTCCGCCGGCCTCGGCCTCAAAAAGTGCTTCAAAAAACTGCGTGGGAAAGGGTCCCGGGTAGCTTCCCAGGATGCCCCAGATCCACAGAATATTGTCGCGGATATCTTTCTTTTCGGATTCCTCTTTTTTTTCGTAGTAATGGTGCTGCTCCAGAAGGTGGTTCCAGAGAATCCGCGTCAGAGTCTGTTCTCCCCTGTCGCCGGGCCGGTGGTAGAGAAGCCATTCCTCCAAAAGGCTTGTAAGGTCATTTTTGCTGTTGGCATATTTCCCGAGAAGGTCAATGGAAGAGGGCTGGAATTCCTGCCGGGCAAAGAGCTCGCTTACTACCTTTTTTTCCAGATAAGTGATGTCCCGGTTCTGCTGGGAAATGCAGGCGCTGAAGAAAACCTTCTGTGCCTCTTCTTTTTTCAATTCGCCCAGATGCCAGGTATAGCAGGGAATTCCGTCCGGATAATTGCGGCAGATAAAAATTACCCGGGTTTTGTGTTCCTTCCAGTATTTTAAAAGCTTTTTGATAGTTTCCCACAATTCGGGATGACTGTCATCCTCCTTCAGATAATCTATGGAGTCCAGAATCAGAACACTCCGCCAATAGACGCCGCAGTGTTCAGAGATGCTTCTGGCAAAGCTTTTCCAGCTGGCCGGAGTAAAGGTCTGAAGCCCGGTCATATTCAGTTCCTGGTAAATCCGTATGCAGAATTCATTCCATGTTTTGCAGTTGGTCAGGGAGATGTAAAAAAACTGCATGGCATTGCTGTTCCCCTTTTGCAAATCCTGTATACTCCGGCAGAGTGTGCTTTTCCCTGCACCGTTCTTGCCTGTAATAGCAATCAGGGGGCATTCCGATGAGGAGTTCAGCAGTTTCCATATCTGCATAGCTTCCTGGCGGCGGACATACTCCTCTTTGTGAGATTCCCACATCTGACGGCGTCTGAGCTGTATTTTGGAGAGCTGTACAGGCTCTTTGAAACGATCGGGATCCCACAGGAATTCAAGGGGCTGCGGATATCCTTTTTTCCTTCGGGCCAGATTTTCCAGCAAAAGTCCCAGAAAATAGTTAAAATAGATATCTTTGCTTTCTTTCTCGCCGAATCCGAATTTCAGCAGGATATGCCAGTCGAAATAAATGGGACGGATGTTGTAGATTCTTGTTAATTCCGGTACATCTTCCGTGTCCGGTATTTTTTCCTCTAAGGGAAGGAACGTAAAGTGGGGGCCGGATCTGTGAGCCGGATCTTCTTTCAGTTCTTTTAAGACATCCATAACCCGATCTTTTTTGAGGCCGTATCCAAGAAACAGAAGGGTACTTTGGGTAAAGATCTTTTTTAAAAGCTCTAGCCTCTCGCCCTGATAGGCCTGTTCATAGCCCTTGGGAAACAGAGCAATCTCATCGGCACGCTCCACACTGCCATGGATCTTCAGCAGCATGGGAAAGTCGGGAACAGCCACAGAAGGAGAGCCTGTCTGTCTTTTGTCCGGACGTTCGTCGTTGTGCTTCAGTTTCTCAGAAACGGCACGGAAAAGCCAGCTTCTTTCCTCCAAAGAATCTGATGCTGCCGCAGACAGGTTTTCGTAGGAGTAGCTCAGAAGAGAAGGATAGCAGCATCTTAAGGCATTGTCATAGTTGGTTGTCACAATGAGCCGGGGAAACAGAATAGGAAAATAATTTTGATAATCGGGCATTTCCCCGACTTCTTTTAACAGAGAATCATTAAAGGTATCATAAAGAGCGCTTTTGGCGGCTTTCTTCTTGTGGATGCTTTCTTCGCCGATATAGTTCCGCAGCTGCTCGAGAATAAAATCCGGATTCCGCTCATCATCTGAGGCGGGGGCTTCCAGGGCAAAGTTTTTCACATTGTTTTCATAATCGCTTCTGTCTGCATCAAAGATACATTCTGCAATTTCTTCCATCCAATGAAAGGAATTCTGGTTGGTTACATGGGGGAGCTCCGTACACTCCAGGGCTTTTTCCACAATGTCCGCACATTTTTCCGAATAATGCTCAGATACGATATTGGTTAAGAGGTTTTTCCAGGTTGGGAAGCACCAGGCAGAGATTCCTGCGCCCATGAAGGGAACCAGAGGGTGAGAAGAAGAGCAGAGCATCTCCCAGTTCTGCTTGTTGTCTTCCAGTTCCAGCAGCGCCTCAAAAACCTGTTTTCTCATTCTAAGTCCGTTCTGCATCAGCAATCCCCCTATTGTGGCAAATACGGTTTATAAAAATTTTGTTCCTTATTTTTACAATTATTTTAGCGTATTATCGGAGGGGTTTCAATATGGGAACAGGGTAAAAATTGTAGAAATTGATATGAAATAATAAGAAAAGATTCGTAGAGTAACCAGCTCTACGAATATATTTCTGTGTTCAACGTTTATTATTATAACCAGATTCGGCAGTATTTTCAATACAAATTATCACTTTTTCGATGGATTCTTTATCTCAACAGTTTAAAATTCCCATTTTTTTTAAATTTATGCGAAAAAAAGGCTGTTTCAGAGCTCTGAAATGACAATATATAACAAAATATGTAAAAAAATACAATAAAATTCTTTTGTTTTTCGTAGAGCTGGTTACTCTACGAAAAATCCAAATGTAAAACGGTTCTTATTTTTATAGAAGGAACTGGATAACGCAGAAAGGAGTCCTTGCTATCTGGTACGTACTTTACTGTCCCAATCAGAAAGAGGAAGAACTGCTCTGTGCATGCAGGCGGAATCTGACCAGAGAGGCTCTGGAGGATGCGTTTGTGCTCACCTATGACCGTATGCGCCGCTATGGCGGCACATGGCATCTGGAACGCCGACTGCTGTTTCCCCATTACCTGTTTTTGGAGAGTGGGAATGAGGAGGAACTTAAGAAGGAGCTGAGACAATATTCCCGGGTGTTTCCGGTGTTTGAGAGTGACGGGAAGCTGGTCCGGGTGGAGCCGGAGGAGGAGAAGCTGCTTCGGATGCTCTGCGGAGCAGGCCATCATTCACAGATGTCAAAAGGATATATCCGGGACGGACAGACGGTTGTGACGGAGGGGCCCTTAAGGGGAAGAGAGAATCTTATTCGAAAGATTGACCGGCATAAGCGGATAGCCCGGATAGGGGTACCGTCTGCAGGGTACTTCCGGGAGATGCAGGTGGGGCTCGAGATTGTCTCAAAGAGTTAGAGGCATAGAGAAAAAGTATCATACCTGCCCTGCAGTGTCAGACTGCGGAGCAGGTAGAAGTGCGTCATAAGGCAGAAGATTTTATTCGGGGTATGCGCCGCGAAATGGCGAAGCATACCCATTTTCGTATTCTGTGGGATTCCATGAAGCATCTTCCGGCAGTCAGCAGATTTTGTACGGCAGGAGGCATGTAAAGCCTGTGGGATCTTATGGAAAAGGAGCAGCGGGAGGAACAAGAGTATGTGGTATGCCGTACAGACGATCACGGGAAATGAAGAAGAGACTGCAGAGGAAATACGGAGGCTGGTGGATGCAGATGTTTATGAAGACTGCTTTCTGCTGAAACGGGAGGCTGTCTGGCGCATCCGGGGAACCTGCCGGATTCATGTGGAGCGGCTGTTCCCGGGTTATGTGTTTATAAGCACGCAGCATCCAAAGGAATTGTACCGGCAGCTGAAACGGGTTTCTTCCTATACAAAGCTGCTGGGAAAAGAGGAGGAAGAGTTTTATCCCGTTTCGGCGGAGGAAGAGGAATTTTTAAGGGAGCTGCTGAACGGGGATGAGGAGTACACGGTGCGCCTCTCTCTGGCAGAAGTAGACGACCAGGGGAACATCACGGCCTGCGGCGCGCCTTTAAAAAAATATCTGGATCGGGTCATTAAGAAGCGGATCCGCCTTAGGTATGTGGTTATCCGGGTGCCGTTGTTTGGAAGGGAGCGGGAGCTCCTCCTGGGAATCCGCCTGGAGAAAGATGAAAGGGATACAGAATAAAGAAGCAGAGCCTGTTTGAAATAAAAGAAAAATAGATAGATTGAGGGTATTGTGATGGAATATGACACAAAGAGCAGAATGACAGAGAAAAGAATGGATATTTCATTTTCGCCTCCGGACATTTCGGAAGAAGAAATCAAAGAGGTTACAGAGACACTCCGTTCCGGCTGGATAACAACCGGGCCGAAGGTCAAAAAGCTGGAGGCGCTGCTGACAGACTATACCGGGGCAGACGGGTGCGTCTGTCTGAACAGCCAGACAGCGGCGGCAGAGCTGAGCCTGCGTCTGCTCGGGATAGGCAGGGATTCCTGCGGTCTGGACGGGATATACGGAAGTGAAGAGGATGAGGTGATAACCTGTGCTTACACATATACAGCATCCGCTTCCGTCGTCTGCCATGTGGGGGCGAAGCTTGTACTGGCAGACTGCCAGAAGGAGAGCCTGGAAATGGACTACGATGTCCTGGAAAATGCCATCAACGAACATACTAAGGCGATTATTCCGGTAGATCTTGGAGGAATTCCCTGTGATTATGACCGGATATTTGAGATTATCAATCGGAAAAAATCTCTTTTTCGCCCCTCTAACAAACTTCAGCGGTCTATAGGACGTATAGCTGTTATTGAAGATGCTGCGCATGCTCTCGGGGCTTCTTATAAAGGAAGAATGATTGGCTCTGTTGCAGACTTTTCTAATTTCAGCTTCCATGCGGTAAAGAATTTTACCACGGCCGAAGGCGGAGCGCTGGCCTGGAAGCTTGACGGTGCAGATAAGGAAGAAATATATCACCGGCTTCAGTTATTTTCTCTTCATGGACAGAGCAAGGATGCTCTTGCCAAAACAAAGCTGGGAGCCTGGGAATATGATATTGTGGGTCCCTGGTATAAATGCAATATGACAGATATCATGGGAGCTATGGGGCTGGCCCAGTTTAGCCGGTATCCGGGTATGCTTAAGAGGCGGAGGGAGCTTATTCACAGGTATGATTCCGTATTAAAGCCTCTGGGAGTGGAGGTGCTTCCTCATTTTACAGAGAGGCATACATCCTCTGGACACCTTTATATGACCTGGATTCCCGGTATCGGTCTTAAAGAGCGGCAGGAAATTATAGAGGAGCTGGCGAGAGAGGGCATTTCCGCAAATGTGCATTATAAGCCGCTGCCCCTGCATACAGCTTATAAGAAACTGCACTTTAAGATAAAAGATTATCCTAACAGCCGTGAGCGGTTTGAGAATGAGATAACACTACCGCTGCATACAAAGCTGACAGATGAAGAGGCGGAGTATGTGCTGGAGAAATATTGTGGAATTGCGGAAAGGTATATGGGGCTTCAGAAAGCCGAAAGGCTCGTACTGAGAGAGGCATAAATGAGAGAATGGAATTAAGGAAATGGAATGACCTGCCAAAATTTATGCAGGTGAAAGAGGTCAGAAAATATTATGATATACTGTGCAGAAAAAAGAACAGCCTTCTTTTAAAGCGTATGTTTGATATTACGGTATCAGTCATGCTGCTTTTTTTGTTTTCGCCTGTATTTCTGGTTCTTGCAATTGCTATAAAGGCGGATTCGGAAGGACCTGTATTTTACAGGCAGGTACGAGTGACGCAGTATGGAAGAAGATTTCGGATTCATAAGTTCCGTTCCATGGTAAGCGGAGCCGATAAGAAAGGAACGCTGGTAACAGTAGACGGGGACAGCAGGATTACAAAAGTCGGGCGGCTGATCCGAAATAAAAGGCTGGATGAACTCCCGCAGCTTATTGATGTGCTTCAAGGAAACATGTCCTTTGTGGGAGTAAGGCCAGAGGTGCCGAAATATGTGAGATGTTATACTCCGAAGATGATGGCCACATTGCTGCTGCCGGCAGGGATTACAAATCTTACATCTATTTATTATAAGGATGAGGCAAAGTTATTGGATAAAGCAGAGGATCCGGATCGGGTTTATATAGAGAAAATCCTTCCGGAAAAGATGGAGTGGAATCTGAAAGGAATAGAAGAGTTTGGATTATGGAAGGATATTGGGATTATGTTTATGACGGTCTTTTCCGTGTGGGGAAAGAACTATATAGAGAGGTAACGGAATGGAGCTTTTCAATATGACAAAGGAGTGGAAAAGTGAATATATTATTGATTAACCATTACGCTGGTTCTACAGAGATGGGGATGGAGTTCCGTCCCTATTATTTTGCCAGAGAGTGGATTAGGATGGGACACCGGGTAACGATTGTATCCGGAGATTATTCACATCTGCGTGTAAAGAATCCAGAAGTGAAGAAAGACTTCCAGAAAGAAGTCATTGACGGAATACAGTACTGCTGGGTAAAGACAGGGCGCTATGAAGGAAACGGTGTAAAACGTGCGGGAACCATGTTCCGGTTTGTGTACAAGCTTTGGGTGAATGCAGAGAGAATTGCAAACAGTATAAAACCGGATGTGGTCATTACATCATCCACCTATCCGCTGGATACCTTTGCGGGACAGAGAATTGCGAAATTGACCGGCGCAAGACTAATACATGAAGTGCATGATATGTGGCCGGCAACTCTAATAGAGCTGGGAGGAATGAAAAAATACAATCCTTTTGTAATACTTATGCAGCTTGGCGAGAATTCCGCTTACAGGAAATCAGATTATATTGTTTCTATACTGCCCTGTGCAAAAGAATATATGGTGAAGCATGGGATGAAGGCGGAGAAGTTTGTGAATATCCAGAACGGCATTGTATTAAGCGAATGGGAAAGACAGGAAAAGATTCCGGAGAAACATCAGAAGGTCTTGAACAGACTCAAAGAAGATGGGAATTTTATCGTAGGATATTTTGGTGGACATGCCCTCTCAAATGCATTGGATCTTTTACTTGACACAGCGAAAGGTATTTCAATTCCCGGTATTAAATTTGTTCTTGTGGGAAACGGTGTTGAAAAGCCCAGGCTTATAAGAAGGGTACAGGATGAAAAGATAGAAAATGTTATTTTTCTGGATCCGGTAGGAAAAGCTGCTATAGGGGATTTGACAAAGTATTTTGACTGCAGTTATATGGGAAGCTTAAAGTCTTCCTTATATCGTTTTGGGATCAGTTTTAATAAAATGTATGATTCTATGATGGCAGGAAAACCCATTGTATGTGCCATTGATACGCAGGAATGTCTGGTAGAAAAATATAAGTGCGGCATTGTTGTAAAAAGCGGTAAGCCATCAGATATACAAAAGGCCATTGAGCAATTGTATAATTCATCAGAAGATGAACGCAAAGCAATGGGACAAAGAGGAAAAGACGCTGTCCTTAAATATTATAATTATACTATTTTAGCAGAAGAATTCGGAAAACTGTTTTAAAAATAACAGTAAAGGGAAAAAAATGAAAGAGACATTATTAAAAAAGATCAAAAATAAAGAAATTAAAGTTGGTGTAGTCGGACTTGGCTATGTAGGGCTGCCCTTAGCTGTAGAAAAAGCAAAGGCAGGATTTAAAACCATTGGTTTTGATGTACAGGACGAAAAGGTAAGGCTGGTAAATGAAGGGCATAATTATATTGGTGATGTGGTAGATAGTGATTTAAAGAAATTGGTTGAAGCAGGTACATTAACTGCAACAACCGATTTTTCTTTTGTAAAAGATGTCGATTTTATTGCGATTTGTGTACCCACACCTTTAGACGGACATCAGCAGCCGGATATTAGCTATGTCAAATCTTCTGTTGAAGCTATTTCCAGGTTTTTAATGCAGGGGACTATTGTAGTTCTGGAATCTACAACATACCCGGGAACCACAGAAGAATTGGTAAAACCAATTTTGGAACAGGGATCTGGTTTGAAATGTGGGAAAGATTTTTATCTTGGATTTTCTCCGGAACGGGTTGATCCGGGAAATCTGATTTATAAAACGAAAAATACACCGAAAGTAGTCGGCGGCATTGGAGCAGATGCAACAGAGGTGATTGCAGCCATGTACCGCGCTGTGCTGGAAGGCGATGTGACAGAGGTTTCTTCTCCGGCAGTCGCTGAGATGGAAAAGATTCTGGAGAATACTTACCGCAACATCAATATTGGTCTTGTCAATGAACTTGCGATGCTTTGTGACCGCATGGGAATTAGTATCTGGGAGGTCATTGATGCGGCGAAGACGAAGCCCTATGGTTTTCAGGCTTTTTATCCGGGACCAGGTCTTGGCGGCCATTGCATTCCGCTGGATCCGTATTATCTGAGCTGGAAAGCCAGAGAGTATGGTTTCCACACATCAATGATAGAAAGCTCCATGATGGTAAATGACAGGATGCCAGAGTATTGCGTAGATAGGGCGGCGCGCATTTTGAATCGTTTTGAAAAGTCTCTGAAGGGTTCTAAGGTGCTGGTAGTAGGAGTCGCATACAAACAGGATATAGATGATTACCGGGAAAGCCCGGCATTGGAAGTAATCGAAATATTAAAAGCTTCCGGCGCTGAGGTGGCTTATTATGATCCCTGGATTCCCCAATACAAATATCATGGGAAAATAACAAAGGGAATGACAGAGATTACACCGGAGCAGGTAGCCGGATATGATCTGCTGATGATTACAGCAGCCCACTCTAATGTAGATTATGAAATGCTGCAGAAATATGCAAAGGCTGTTTTTGATACTAAGAATGTTATGAAAGCGGTTGCAGGCAGAGAAAATATTGAGGTTTTATAGAGGAGAATGTTATGAAATATGCATTGATAGGCTGCGGCCGCATTGCTGCAAACCATGTAAAAGCGGTTCTTAACAATGGGCTTGAGTTTGTGGCGGTCTGTGACGTAAAAGAAGCACAGATTGTAAATCTGCTTGCAAAGCATGGATTGGAGAAAGAGCCATCCATTCGGCGCTATACAGACTATAAAAAAATGATAGAGGAAAATGAACTGGATCTGGCTGCAATTGCGACAGAGAGCGGAGCTCATGCAGAGATTGCCTTATATTGTATTGACCATGGCATTAACTGCATCGTCGAGAAGCCGATTGCCATGAGCATACAGGATGCAGATGAGATTGTAAGGAGATCAGAGGAAAAAGGAGTTAAAGTATGTGCCTGTCATCAGAATCGTTTTAATATTGCTGTGCAGGAAATGCGTAAAGCACTGGACGCAGGGAGATTCGGAAAATTATCCCACGGTTCTGTCCACGTACGCTGGAACAGGAGCAGAGATTATTATGCCCAGGCTCCCTGGAGAGGAAAGTGGGCATCGGATGGCGGTGCATTGATGAATCAGTGCATTCATGGAATTGATTTGCTTCGATGGATGCTGGGTGACGAGGTGGAAGAAGTATACGGCCAGACTCGCCAGCAGTTCCATGATTATCTGGAAGCAGAGGATATCGGGATGGCAGTTGTCAGATTCAAAAATGGGGCTATTGCAACAATTGAAGGAACTACAAATGTGTATCCCCGGAATCTGGAGGAAACCTTATATCTGTTTGGAGAAAAAGGGACAGTCAAGCTTGGAGGAACCTCCACGAATAATATTGATGTATGGCAGTTCGCAGATGAGACAGAGGCAGATGATAAAAATAAGGGTTTGGAGGAAGCAACCAGTAACGTATATGGAAACGGACATACCAGCCTGTACGCGGATATGGTAGAGGCCATAGAGATGGATAGAAGACCTTATGTGGATGCAGTCGCGGGCCGGAATGCGCTTGAACTTGTTCTGGCAGTTTATAAAAGCCAGAAAGAGGGAAAACCGGTGAAGCTTCCTTTAGAAGCTTTCTCCTCTATTGATATGACAGGAGAATTCTGATGGAATATTTTGTGCATGAAAGCAGCTGCGTTGATGAAGATGTAGTAATTGGGGAAGGAACAAAGATCTGGCATTTCTGCCACATTCAGAAAGGCGCCAGAATCGGAAAGAACTGTTCTCTGGGGCAGAATGTAAATATTGCAAATAACGTGACAATAGGAAATGATGTTAAGATACAGAATAATGTATCCGTATATGAGGGGGTAGAAATAGAGGATGGTGTGTTTTGCGGTCCTTCCTGTGTATTTACCAATGATCTGACACCGCGGGCAAGATACCCCAAGGGAAGAGAGAATTACCGGAAAACCTTAATAAAAGAAGGAGCCAGCATTGGCGCGAATGCTACGATCGTGTGTGGGCATATTATCGGAAAATACGCCATGGTGGCAGCAGGCGCTGTTGTCACAAAGGATGTGCCGGATTATGCATTGGTAGCGGGAGTGCCGGCCCGGGTTACAGGCAGAGTAGATGAGGAAGGAAATCTGGTTTCGGAAGCCGGAGAATACACACATAAGCTATAAAACGAGGGAGACTAAACATGGAATTTCGTGATTTGAAAAAGCAGTATGAAGTATTGCAGCCTCAAATTGATGCAGCAATACAACAGGTATGCAGATCTGCACATTTTATCTCGGGAGTACAAGTAGAAGAACTGGAGCATGCATTGGCAGAATATACGGGAGTAAAACATTGTATTACCTGTGCGAATGGAACAGATGCTCTGACACTGGCACTGATGGCATTGAATATTGGTCGTGGAGATGCGGTATTTGTGCCGGATTTTACTTTTTTTGCATCTGGTGAAACAGCTGCCTACGAGGGGGCAGTTCCTGTTTTTGTGGATGTGGAGGAAGATACTTTTAATATGTCGCCGGATTCACTTGAAAAGGCGGTCCGAAAAGTAAGAGAAGAAGGCAAGCTGGTTCCCAGAGCAATTGTAGCTGTCGACCTTTTTGGGCAGCCTGCAGATTATTTACGGCTTCGCAGCATAGCAAAGGAGTATGGCCTTCTGGTTATCGAGGACGGCGCACAGGGCTTTGGGGGACGGATTGGAGCAAAAAGCGCCTGCAGTTTTGGAGATATATCAACCACCAGTTTTTTCCCGGCAAAACCGTTAGGGTGTTACGGCGATGGCGGAGCAGTGTTTACAGATAATGATGAATGGGCGGAGCTGATGCGCTCTTATCGTATCCATGGCAAGGGGCAGAATAAGTATGATAACGTGTACATCGGGATTAATTCCCGGCTGGATACAATACAGGCTGCAGTTTTAAATGTAAAGCTTGAAGCGTTTCGAAAATATGAGCTTGAAGCTGTGAATCATGCAGCGGAGAGATATACAAAAGAACTAAAAGATATAGTAAGGGTTCCGTATATTAAAGACGGATATTATTCAAGCTGGGCTCAGTACTCTATTCTTTTGAAGAATGAGAAAGAGCGTAATGGCCTACAGATATATTTGAAAGAAAATGGGATTCCGACCATGATTTATTATCCGAAACCTATGAGCAGGCAGACAGCGTTTGAGGGAATGGATTGTGTGAAGACGGAACTTTTGGTGACAGAGGAGCTGTGCAAAAGAATTTTAGCATTGCCGCTGCATCCATATATGACGGCACAAGAGCAGGACAAGGTGATAGATTCTTTAAAAAGATTTTTGATGTAATAGGGTAAAACAATTCAGAAATCTATATATGAAAAACTATATTTTAACCATAGAAGCAATGTTTAAAGTATGCAGGGATAAATAGAGAATATGGAATTAAGGAAATATATGTACAAAGCTGCCAATAGAATTGCAGCCGGCCAGGATAGCCTGTTCAAAATTCCGGTTAAAAAGCAAAGAGAATTTCTGGAAAAAATAAAGGAGCCAGGGGATTTAATAGAGCGCTCTTATAACCAGTATTTATGTCAAAGATGGCTGAAAAGCAAATTTGTAAATATATTGACAGATATAGGAAGCATGTTACTGCTTTTTTATTATTTCAATAAAAAAGGGGAGCAAATACCATCTTCGGATCATTCGAAGGCAGTATACCTTGGAATGGGAGCGGCGAGAGATATTATTCCGGAAGAATTAGAGAAAGCATACGGCAGTATATTGAATTTATCTAAAGTGGGAGAGTGTCTGAATAAGAGCGATAAGGAAATAATAAAAAAATTGTTACAAAGATATCCACTATCGTTTGAGTTTACACTTAAATGTCTGATTAAAGTAAGGATGTATAGATGGACAATTAATAAGTATTCGCCAGATGCAATTATTGTATCTGGCGAATACTCGTATACATCCTCTTTTTTAACATACTATTGCAGGAAAAATGGCATTAAACATATAAATATTATGCATGGAGAAAAGCTTTATTATATACGTGATAGTTTTTTTGAGTTTGATAAATGCTATATTTGGGACTCCTTTTATATGGACTTATTCAAAAGGTTAAGGGCTGCTCCCGGGCAATTTACGGTGGCAGTACCGCCTGCATTAATTTTAAAAGGTTCTTATGCTAAAAAGCATGATTATACGTATTATCTGGGAGGCGAGAAAAGAGAGGCATTGGTGCGTATCCAGGAGTTGCTGATAAGACTGAAAGCTATGGGATATCGAGTAGCGGTCAGGCCACATCCCAGGTATTCTGAGATGGCATTAATTGATAAGTTGTTTAGGGGAAAAGTAAACATTGAGGATCCATATAAAATACAGATAAAAGAATCTATATTAAGTACGGAGAATGTCATTTCATTATATTCCACAGTAATAAATCAGGCAGTGTGCAGCGGAGTTCATGCGGTTATAGATGATGTGTCTGATGTAGGAAGATACAAACTTTTATATGAATTGGAATATCGTTTTCTAATTGATAAAAATACTCTGTTGGTTTCCCAGATTATTGAATGTGAAAAGTAAAGGTCAGCTTATTTTAAAATTTAGAAATTGGCAGTTTTAATGGAGGGTCAGGGATATGAAAAAGATTTTAGTAACAGGTTCTGATGGATTTATAGGAAGCCATTTGACAGAGGAACTTGTAAAACAAGGCTTTGAAGTAAAAGCGTTTGTTTATTATAACTCTTTTAATACATGGGGGTGGTTAGACACATTAGCTTCTGATGTGATGAAGCATGTAGAAGTTTTTACTGGAGATATCCGGGATCCTCATGGAATAAAAGAAGCCATGAAGGGATGCGATGCAGTATTTCATCTGGCCGCATTGATTGCAATTCCGTTTAGCTACCATTCCCCGGATGCATATGTTGACACGAATATTAAAGGGACATTAAATATCCTCCAGGCAGCAAGAGAGTTAGAAACAGAGCGGATTTTAGTAACTTCAACTTCGGAGGTTTATGGAACTGCACAGTATGTGCCAATAGATGAAAACCATCCTTACCAGGGGCAGTCTCCGTATTCGGCGACAAAGATAGGTGCAGATCGGCTGGCAGAGTCTTTTTATCGTTCTTTTCAAATGCCGATAACAATTGTGCGTCCTTTTAATACCTATGGCCCAAGACAGTCAGCAAGAGCGGTTATCCCTACAATCATAATGCAGTTATTGGCTGGAAAAGAAGAGATTCAACTGGGGTCTTTAACACCAACGCGGGATTTTAACTATGTAAAAGATACTGCACAGGGATTTATTTCTATTTATCAATCAGAAAGGACAATTGGAAAGGAAATAAATATAGCTACACAAAAAGAGATTTCAATTGGTCAGCTGGCGCAGGAATTAATTCAACAGATAAATCCAAATGCAAAAATTATATGTGACAGACAAAGACTTCGGCCGGAGAAAAGTGAGGTAAACCGTCTTTTAGGGAGTAACAAAAAAATAAAGGCATTAACTGACTGGGAGCCTAAATACAGTCTCCGGGAGGGGCTGATCGAGACTATTGATTTCATTAAATCAAATTTAGATAAATATAAAACAGACATTTACAATATTTAAAGGAAGAAGCAGCTTATGCAAAAGAATTTTATACCGTTATCAGTGCCAAACTTAAAAGGAAGAGAATTGGAATATGTTACAGAGGCCGTAAAAACGGAGTGGGTATCCACAGCCGGTTCATATATTACAGAGTTTGAAAAGGCTATAGCTAAATATGTTCACGTTCCAGCGGCAGCTGCGTGCCAAAGCGGTACGGCCGGTTTGCATTTATCTCTGAAAACAATTGATATTCAGCCAGGGGAAGAGGTTTTAGTTCCCACCTTGACTTTTATAGCAGCGGTAAATCCTGTTCGTTATGTGGGTGCTGAGCCGGTTTTTATGGATTGTGACGACACGTTGACTATGGATCCCGATAAATTAAGGATGTTTTGTGAGCAGGAATGTATTTTTGATGGTGAGATTCTTAGGAATAAGGTTTCCAAACGAAAAGTATCTGCAATTATTGTTGTACATGTATTTGGGAACCTTGCAGATATGGAGCGGATTATTTCGGTTGCAGATAGATATCATTTAAAAGTGATTGAGGATGCAACGGAGGCACTGGGAAGCTATTATAAGAAAGGGCTCTATAAGGGACAATATGCAGGGACGATTGGTGATATAGGTGTTTATTCTTTTAATGGTAATAAAATTATTACTACAGGCGGCGGTGGAATGGTAGTTTCCCGGAATCAAGAACAGGTAGAACGGGTACGGTTTTTATCTACGCAGGCTAAAAAGGATGTAACCTATTTTGTTCATGATGAGATTGGATATAATTATCGTATGACAAATTTGCAGGCAGCTTTGGGGCTTGCACAGTTGGAGCAGCTGGAAGGGTTTATTGAAATAAAGAAGGGTAATTATGAATATTATCAACAGAAGGGGATAGCATTGCTTCCATTTCGAAGTGATATTCGAAGCAATTATTGGTTTTACAGCTTTCTGTCGGACAATCGGGATGGGCTTATTCGTTATTTGGAACATCAAAATATTCAAAGCCGTCCTATTTGGAGATTGATTCATACCTTAAAGCCCTATCAAGAAAGCCAAACATATCGTATAGAAAAGGCCTGTTGGTATTATGAGCGGGTGGTGAATATTCCCTGCAGCAGCAGTTTGAAAAAAGAAGAAGTGGAACAAGTGGCAGAACAAATTTCTTTGTTTTTAAAGGAGCAGGCATGGAAATAAAAGATTTTTTGGTTGCCCCGGAGTGTTCTGTGCTGGAAGCTATGAGGCAGATTAACCGAAATACCAAAGGTATTGTTTATGTTTGCAAACAAGAAAAACTTATTGGAACAGTAACAGACGGCGATATTCGGCGCTATATTTTAAAAAATGGAGATCTGAGGGATTCCGTAACAAAAGTGGTCAATATGGATGCCAAAGTTTTATATGAAAGCGAGAAGTGTCTGGCTAAAGAACAGATGAAGCGATATAAGATTTCATCTATTCCTATTTTAGACAAATATAAAAGAATAAAGGAAATATGTTTTGCTGAAGAATGCGTCCGTCAAAAAAAATCAGTTTTAAAAGTTCCGGTTGTAATTATGGCAGGAGGAAAGGGAACTCGTTTATATCCTTATACACAGATTCTGCCTAAACCCTTAATTCCCATAGGAGATAAAACTATTACTGAACATATTATAGAACGGTTTATGGATTATGGATGCAGTCAGTTTGATATGATTGTAAATTATAAGAAAAATTTTATTAAATCTTATTTTTTAGATAATGAAAACCCTATAAATATTAATTTTATAGAGGAAACAGAGTTCTTAGGAACTGGCGGAGGGCTGAGGCTTCTGGAGGGAAGATATCCCTCCACTTTTTTTATGAGTAATTGCGATATTCTGATTACTGAGGATTACGGGGCAATCCTTAAATTTCATCAAGAGCAGAACAATATCATTACGATGGTTTGTGCATCTAAACGTTTGCAAATTCCTTATGGAACAGTAGAGTTTACAGATACAGGAAAGGTGCTGCAGTTAAAAGAAAAACCAGAGATTTCTTTTATGACAAATACGGGGCTATACGTTTTAGAGCCGGAATTTTTGAAAGAAATACCGGAAAATACCTTTATTCATATCACAGATGTTATACAGAAATGTATTGATAAGGGAAAAAATGTAGGAGTATATCCGATACCAGAGGAAAACTGGTTAGATATGGGGCAGATGGACGAGCTTAAGAAAATGAAGGAATCATTGGAAAACAGATTATGAAAGAGAAGATTATTTTGTTGGGCCGGGGTGGTCATGCAAAATCAGTTGTAGATGTGATAGAGGCTTCCGGAAACTATACTATAATTGGATTTATTGACAAGGCAGAAGAAAGAAATTTTGAATATCGAGGATATAGTATAATTGGATGTGATGCAGATTTACTAAAGTTTTATAAAGCTGGTATTCATCATGCATTTGTGTGTATAGGATTTTTGGGACAAGGAAATATTCGTGATCTGCTTTATGACAGGTTAAAGCAAATTGGTTATCATCTTCCGGTATTAACAGATCCGACGGCAGTACTTGCGAGTGATGTACAAGTGGGAGAGGGAAGCTTTATCGGAAAGAGAGCTGTAATAAATTCAGGTGCAGCAATAGGAAAAATGGCAATTATAAATACGTCTGCGGTTGTGGAACATGACTCAAAAGTCGGAGATTTCAGTCACATTTCTGTTAATAGTACTTTATGCGGAGAAGTTTCCGTTGGGAAGAAATGTTTTGTTGGGGCAGGATCAACAATTGTTCAGGGGATTAAAATAGGAAATAATTGTTTGATTGGGGCAGGCAGCGTGGTTTTAAAGGATGTAATGTCCGGAAAAAAAGTATATGGAATTGTAAAAGAGAATGGTTAATATGAAAAGACATATATGTGTTGTAACGGCAACCAGAGCAGAGTATGGGCTGCTCAGCCCAATTATAAAGAAAATAAAAAATGATGATAACTTTCTTATATCATTGGCTGTAACAGGCGCACACTTATCTCCGGAATTTGGATTAACTTATAAGCAAATTGAAGCAGATGGGATAAAAATTGATAAGAAGATAGAGATTTTATTAAGTTCAGATACATCAACAGCAATTTCGAAAAGCATGGGATTGGCAATTATTAGTTTTGCTGAATATTTTTCTGAGGAAAATTTTGATGCGGTAATGCTTCTTGGAGATCGGTATGAAATTCTGGCAGTGGCCTGTGCAGCTATGAACGAAGGAATTCCTATTATCCATCTGCATGGGGGAGAGACGACAGAAGGAGCAGTGGATGAAGTTATCCGGCACGCGGTTACAAAGATGAGTTACATTCATCTGGCAAGTACTGAAAAATACCGGCAGAGAATTATACAAATGGGGGAAAGACCGGAGAATGTATTTTGTGTTGGAGCTATGGGGGTAGAAAATGTTGTTCATATGGAACTAATGGAGAAAACTGTTTTAGAAAAAGAGCTCCAGACAGATTTAAACTCGCCGTATGCTTTAGTAACCTTTCATCCGGTAACTTTAGAAAAAAACAGTGCAGAATTTCAAACGAAAGAATTGCTAAAAGCTTTGGATGAGTTTCCGAATTGGAAATTTATTATAACAAAGGCAAACGCTGACAAAGACGGAAGAGTGATTAATCAATTGTTTGATCAGTATGTTTTGGAACATAAGAATGCTAAAGTATACAATTCTTTAGGGACAGCAAGATATTTAAGCGCTATGAAATACAGCGAGATGATAATAGGTAACTCATCCAGTGGAATATTAGAAGCACCGTCTTTTCAAATTCCGACTGTGAATATTGGCGACAGGCAAAAAGGGAGAATCCGGGCAGAGAGCATTATAGATTGTCAGCCCTGCAAAGATGCCATTGTAAAAGCAATGAAAAAAGCGCGAGACAGGCATTTTCGGGAAAAACTTCTCGGAATAAAAAGTCCATATGGAGATGGGGAAACATCAAGCAGGATTATATCAATTTTGAAGGAAAAGTTATGTAATTCGGAAATAAATATCAAAAAGAAATTTTATGATATTCCCATAAAAGAAGATTATATATAGGTTGAAATTAAAGCTGGAAATATTACAGCAGTTTTATGTTTGAAGGGAAACAGAATGGGTAAGAGAAAAATAAATGTTATATCTGCTGCATTAATATATATTGTTGGTTCGTTTTTTACGCAGGGGCTTCGTTTTATAACACTTCCCATATTTTCCAGAATGATGTCAACCTCTGATTTTGGATTATATTCCTCTTATGAGACATGGATTGCAATGCTCACTGTTATTATTGGTCTGCAGACAACCGCAAGTATTGCCAATGCATATGTTGATTATGGACCGTTGAAGATAAGACAATTTGTATATTCGGTATCTCTGACAGGATTAATAAGCGGAAGCATTATTTGGGCAATACTGTTCCTTTTTCAAGGCCTTTTTACAGCTTTGTTTGAAATTTCATTCCTTTCACTTTCTCTTGGAATAATACAATGTATATTTACTTATTTTTTTACTATGTTAATCAGTGAATATAGAATGCTGGATCTTCCGGTTAAATACCTTGTTTTTTCCATAGGAAACTCAGTAATAAATGTTGGGCTTGCAATCGTCTTTCTTTATCACATGTCAAGTGATAAATATACCGGAAGAATATATGCTTCCACATTAGCTTCATTCGTATGCGGAATAGCAGCAGTGATTATAATTATTAAGTCTGCTGATAAAAAGATATTTGATCGAGAGTATATAAAATATGCCGTAAAATTATGTTCGCCGCTTATTTTTCATGCCTTTGCCGCTATTGTTCTTGGCAGATGTGACCAGATGATGCTGCTAAAAATGAAGTCATCTTCAGAATCAGGTATCTATAGTTACGGAAATAATTTTGCTCATATTATCTATGTGCTGTATACGGCTTGTAATCAAGCTTTTATACCCTGGTATTATAAAAAGCTAAAAGAAAAGAAGCAGAGGGATGCCATTCGCTTGAGCAAATTGTACATGGTATTGTTTTCATGCGGCTTTTTGGTTTTTATTTGTATACTCCCAGAAGTAATAACATTCATAAGTGCAGAAGAATATCGTAATGTAATCTATACAGCGCCAATTTTGTCAATGGGATTTTATATTAATTTTTTATATACATTTCCTGTTAATTACGAGTTTTATCAGAAAAAAACAAAATATATTGCTATGGGAACCGTTTTGGCAGCCTGTCTTAATGCAATATTTAATTATTTTTTAATACCCTATTATGGCGGTGTCGGCGCTGCTGCTGCGACTGCATTGTCATATTTTGTTTTGTTTATAGTTCATCTTTTTGTTGCAAAAAAAATAATAAAAGGGTATGAAATGCCTATGTATTTTTTTGTGATGATTAGCGGAGTGACATTTTTGGGTTTTTTGGCCGGATATATTGCCATAGGCTATTTTATAGTTAGAATCATATGCGGAGCCATATGTTTATGTGGGGCTATTGTAACATTTTTATATATGAAAAAACAGATTTATAATCATTAGCAGGGAGGAAGAGATGAAAATAGGTTTTGTTATTCCGTCAAGATTGAAATCAACAAGGTTACCAAGAAAGAATTTGATTCATCTGGGGTGTCAGACAGCATTAGAATGGGCAATTGAACGGGCTCAAAACGTTCAGTGTATAGATGAAGTTGTTGTTGCGACCACGCCGTTAAAATCAGATGCAGATATAACAAAAGTTTGTGCAAGTAAGGGAATCCGGTATTTTCTTGGTGATCCGGTTGATGTATTGAAACGTATCAGAGATACAGCAGAGTATTTTGATTTTGATTTTGTGATAAATATTACACCGGATAATACCTTGTTTTCTATGTATCTGATTGACTTAATGGCTAACAAAATAAGAGAAAACCCAAGTGCAGATTATTTAAAATTTAAGGATGTTATGTTGGGAACCGGCATTTATGCATTAAAAAAAGAAGCTTTGCAGACAGTATGTGAATTTAAGGAAATTATAGACACAGAAATTTGGGGGCCGCTTTTTTACGATAAATATTTCAATGTTATAGAAATGAAGGTTCCGCAGTTTTTACAGGCCGGTTATCGTTTGACAATGGATACACCGGAAGATTACAGGATGTTAAGAAAAATATATTCGGATTTAAAAATTACTTCTTCTAACTTGGTTGAGCTGGAAGAAGTAATTCATTATTTGGATTTGCATCCAGAAGTTGCTGCAATAAATTCAAATATTCGTCAGACAGCAATATCACAAGATGTAATAATGGATATAAAGCAATATTTTGAAAAAAATGAGAGAAACTTTTATAAAATAAGGGATAAGTATTATGGAGGAAGAAATGATTGATTTAAAGGAGAGTGATCCATATTTAATAGCTGAGACGGCATATAGTTTTGAGGGCAGCGCTGAATATCTGATGAAGCAGACAATGGAGTTGCCGAAAGAGATAAAAGCAGTTAAATATCATATGTTGTTTAACATTGACGGATATATGGTAAGAAATCACAGCGTATATTCACTTTTATCAAACTGGATAATTAATCGGGAGAACTGGAAAAAAATTATTCAATATGCAAAAAAGCAGGAACATGATGTTATTATTCTGGCTGATGATATAGAAACTATAAATTTTTTGGAAACTATTGAACAAATGGTGGATGGATTAGAAGTTCATGCAGCTTGTTTAAATGATAAAGATTTATTAAATAAAGCTATAAAGTTTGCAAAAACTTATAGTAAAACATTATTTGTTGGAATTAGCGGATTTGAAATACAGGAATTAACATCAATTGTTGAATATATTAGAAAAAAGGGTCTGAGGGACATTGTACTAATGTATGGCTTTCAGAATTATCCGACACAAATAAGCGAAGTACGTTTGGCCAAAATTCCTGCGTTTGAAAA
This sequence comes from Lachnoclostridium sp., assembly GCA_021770065.1. Taxonomy (GTDB): domain Bacteria; phylum Bacillota; class Clostridia; order Lachnospirales; family Lachnospiraceae; genus Laedolimicola. Next base: position 62,914 of record JAETRR010000007.1, read on the forward strand.
AATGTTTTCTTTACCTGTGGGGTATGCTGATCATACAAAATATGATGATTCAAATAAAGAAAAATTAATTTTAGCAGCATATGCTTTAGGAGCAAAAATTCAAGAAATACATTATGTTGTTAAAGAAGGTGAGCAAAGGACAGACGCAGTAACTGCTGTATCAGCAGAAAGTCTTATGATGTTTTGGGATATACTGCAAAATGAAAAAGCCATGATTGGAGAAATAGATTACAGATTAAACCGAGGAGAAAAGAGTTATTTAAATTTTCGAAAGGTTCCGGTATATAGAGCAGATTTTAGAAAAGGGCATATAGTCAGTTTAGAAGATATAAAGTTTATAAGAGTTGAAGTACCGAAGCGCCAGCATTTTTTTTCAGAGGAAGAAAAATATGTCGGATTAATCTTACAACATGATGTAATTAAGGATCAGGAAATAGTTGCTGATGATTTTATTTGAGTTCATGGAAACTGTTCCTTATTTATTGGAGGAAAGGCATGATTATAGGAAAACTTAATCAAACAGACCAGGTGAAATACTTATCGTATATAAAGGATTTAAAATTTGCCTTTGATTTTTTGAAAAGCGTCAATTTCCGGGAACTTCCATTAGGGAGAGTGGAAATATGCGGAAAAAGATTTTTTGGATACCATTCTGAATTCCAAACAAAACCTCTTAATGAAGCTATATGGGAAGGGCACAAAAAATATATTGATTTGCAATTTGTAATTGAAGGAAGAGAATGGTTAGGTATTACAGATATATCAAACATGCAAATTACGCAGGATTATAATAATGAGACTGACGCAGTTTTGGGTTTATCAGACAGCAAAGAAGGATTTGAGTTAAATGAGGGAATGTTCGCAGTTTTATTTCCAGATGAGGCTCATGCTCCAGGGATTTTTAGAGATACTCCACAGAATGTTCATAAAATAGTTTTGAAGATTCCGTTGGAAATATGAAATATTGAAAAATAGTCTATTAAAAGAATGACTGATGGTATAAACCTGTTTTAGGAGAGTATTTAGTGATGAAGCAGCAGATAAAGGATATGCGATTAGTAGTTTTACCGTTAATTCCGCTTATTGATATGATGTTTATTAAAAAATATGCATTTATATCTACAATAATATATATTTTGATTATATTGATATATTCAAAAGATGTGATTAAGCGAACAAACATAATTGTACTTGCCTTTTTTCTTATTCAGTTATTTGCTCTCTGCATATCATTATTTTCAACGGAAATCAAAATAGAACATTGGATGTTTATATTAACTTTATGGACATTTACTGTGTTGGCATTTGAGCTTGGAAATAATATAGAACAGAATATTTCGGCTATAATAAAATTCGTATATAGCTATTTTGGATTAAATACAGCTATCTTTTTATGGAGATTCGTGTTGTATGGGTTAGACCTAGGGCGTTTAAGAGGCGGTATATCAATATACGGAGGCAATACAGCTCATTTTATTTATCTTGAAGTTTTATATATATTAAAAACACATAACAGTCATCAAAAGGATTATTTTAGGATCTTAACTATATCACTTATAAATGCGTTTTTGTATGTTAGTAAGGGAGCAATTCTGATAACGGTGGCCTGGGTAATACTTGATATTATTCATCAGAAAAAGACAAAAATATTATCAATTAGGCGCGTTTCAGCTGCGGTTGTATTGTTGACTGCATTATTAAATATGGTGCCGGATGGCTTTTTCAGTTATTTTGAAAGACGATTTGACCAATGGTTCAGCTTATATAAAAATACCGGAAGCCTAATGGGAACAAGAGGAAAAATCTTGGATTTTACAATTGATTTTTTAAATAAACATTCGTATGCATGGTATTTAGGAATTGGCCCGATGAATTTTAGGATGATTAATCCATGGCAGTATACAAATACACATAATTTGTTTTTTGATATTATAATAGATTCGGGCTTAATAGGGCTGGTTTTGTTTTTAGCCATTATATTTCAAGTTATTATTTTTGATAAACAGAAGAGCTATTTTATTCTTTGCATTATCTATGCAGTATTTGAGGGGGTAGCTCTGTTTGTTATAAAACCGGAAGACTGCATTATGGTAGGATTTGCATTTATGTTTCTGATAATAATATATCAAGATTGTATAGAAACAAAGCATAGAAAGGCATGTATGAGGTGAAAAATGCAGAAAGTTAAGATCGTTGCAGAGATAGGCTGTAATCATAATGGGAATATTACCTTGGCAAAGCAATTAATGGAACTAGCAAAGGCTTCGGGCGCTGACGCAGTTAAATTTCAAAGTTTTATTCCAGAAAATCTTGTATCAAGATATGCGCCTAAGGCTAATTATCAGAAGGCAGAAGAGCCAGGTGATTCACAACTTGATATGCTGCGCGGATTAGCTTTAAATGAACAAGAATACTTGGAATTAGTGGATTATGCTAAAAATATTGATATAGAAATTTTTTCTACAGCTTTTGATGATATTTCACTTGTTTTTTTACAGGAGATCGGTCAATCCATGTGGAAAATTCCTTCGGGGGAAATCAATAATCTGCCTTTTCTGGAAAAGATAAGTAATATTGAATGTGCAGAAAAGGAAATTATTTTATCAACTGGAATGTCTACAATAGAAGAGATTGAATTTGCTGTTAAAATTTTATCCCATAGTAAAAATACAAAATTTTCAATTCTGCACTGCAATACTCAATATCCAACAAAGCCTGAGGACATGAATTTACGGGTTTTGTCTAGTTTGCAGTCACTTGCACCCGGATGGCAAATTGGTTTATCCGATCATTCGGAAGGTATTACTGCTGCGTTAGTTGCTGTAGGATTAGGCGCAAAGTTTATTGAAAAGCATTTTACATTAGATAGAAGTCTGCCGGGACCGGATCATAAGGCATCTATAACTCCAAAAGAATTAAAAGTATTATGTGATAATATTCGAATAGCAGAAATAATGCTTGGAACATCAGATAAACACGTGACAGCTTCAGAAAAAGAAAACATATTAGCTGCCAGAAAGTCCATTGTGGCTAAAAAGAGGATTCGGAAAGGAGAAATATTTTCAGAAGAGAATATTGTATGCAAACGGCCGGGAAATGGGATTTCACCTATGTTTTGGTATAAACTTATTGGGTTAAAAGCGGAAAAAGATTTCTATGAAGATGAGTTAATTAGTTATCATGGTATAAATTGGAATAACTAATTTATTGGTTGCTTTTTTCGTAGAGGAACTTACTCTACGAAAAATTTAATTATTAAATGGGGAATAATGGATTTTTATATAATCATTTGGAATATAATCTCGAACTTTAAAGATAAAAATCTTAATGACTAATGAAGTAAATATAGAATTTTTATGAATATTTTTAAATGAAATCTGTATTAATAACACTTTTCATTCGTAGAGTAAGTTCCTCTACGAATTTTTTGTGAAAATTAGATTCATATTTACTTAGGAGTGCTATGTAATATGTTAAAAAAGGTTACTGAATTTATACAAAATAAGAATAATAAATATGCTTTAATATGTATAACGCTAATAATAGCTGTATATTGTTTAAGCATGTTTTTTATGTTTAATATATCGTTAGATATAATATTTCGCTTTATATTATTAAATATTTTATCTGTTTTTTTACCTGGATTAGTTATTACAAATAAGCTAAATATAGTCTGTTCCAGAATTACTCGTATATTCTATTCATATGCAGCAGGATATGCATTTATTATTTTAGAATATTTTTTAGGAGAAATTTTTAATCGGAGGATTTCATTTGGGTTTATTAATCTTATTACAATAATATATTCTGTTATATATTTAATTTTAAACCGAAGTAACAAATTCAATAATTTAATTTATGATAATAATAGCAGGAGTGATATATTCTTTTTTTTCCTTTTTTTGGTATTCAGTGTATTTGCATATTCTGCTAATTATCTTAGTCCGGATGTATATGGAGCGTTTAATACTTCCAGAGATATGCAGTTTTGGGTTAATAATACGGCAGCGCTAAAAATATCATTTCCTCCTTCTAATTTATATATGCAAGGGAATGCTTTAAATTATCACTATTTTTCCAATATACCTATTGCCTTTTTGAGCATTGTGTACGGAATTGATATTTTTACCCTGTCATTTCCCCTATATTCTTTAACTAAAGCATTTTTAATGGTAGGTGCTGTTCACTTTTTGTTAAACACGATAGGGGCAGAAAAAAGACTAAAAATTGCTGGTTATATAATAGTACTTTTTACAACAGGCGTGGAGAATATTGTATTTGTTACATTTTTGCATCACACGCTATTGTCTCCTTTTGGGTTTGATATCAGCTATGCATACGGTATTTACTTTGTTTCTTTATTCATACATCAATGGGAAAAAGAAAAGTTTGACAGGGATCTATTTTTACAAATAATTTTGTTCTGGTGTGTATGTGTAGGCGCAAAAGGGCCTGTTGGAACTGTGCTGCTTTTGTTTCCTGCTTTGCTCTGTTTGTTTTGGCTTGTCAGAAAGCAATGGCGGCTGGCATTTGGTTATGGCCTGTCTGTTCTGTTGATTTATTTGATTATATGCAAATACTGCATAGAGATGTTTTCTGTTTTGGATGGGAGCTCTTCCTGGCAATTGACTGGAATTTATACATTTGATGACTGGCGGTTATTCTCTTCTGTAAATAGCCAGTTTTTAAAGCCCTTTATATGGTTGGGAGAAAGAAATGCATTATTTGCAATCATAATAAAGTGTTTTTTTGTTAATCCAATGATTATGTGGCTTGGAGCTGTTTCTTTTTTGCTGATGTGTGTGAAATTTTTAAAAAAACGATTTGATGTTTACCGTTTTTATTTGGCATTTGCGCTTATATCAACAGGAATTTTCGGATTTTTTTTATGGGCAATTGTTAATACGGGAGGACATAGCGAAATGTATTTTGCTATGGGAGGGATGATTCCTTTATATGCCTTGATTTTTTATTTTTTTGTATTAGTGGAGAAATTAGAGGGCAGGTTTATACCCATTAAAACCAGAGCAAGAGAGGGTATAAAAGCAATTGGGCTGGTATGTATGCTGTGCTCTATATATTTCTATTTATTTTATTCGTATGAGGGAGCAGGAGCTATTTCCGCTGCAATACATGGAGTAAATGTATTAATAAATTCCAGTGAAGAAGAAATACGAAATACAGGAAAAAATGGAATAAGAAAATCCGATACAGATGCCTTGAAATGGATTCGTGACAACACACCTTTAGATTCCATAGTCCTAAGCGACAAAGCAGTGATTACAGAGAACACCCATTATTACTTATATGGGCTGTTCTGCGAAAGACAGCAGTATCTGGAAGGCACGGATATGTTAGTGCTCGCAGGCGAAGATGTACAAAATGAAATACAGCGGAGAAAGGATTTAATATCAGATATATACAACAATGGCGGAATTGAGAAAGCCAGGGAAGAGGGAGTGGACTATATTGTACAGACAAAAGATATTACACCGGGATTTATTTATGATCCGGATGAACTGATTCTGGTCACAAGTACGGAAACAATGAATATCTATCAAGTTAGGAATTCAACGGGTGGAGAATGATAAATGCAACTGGAAATTGTAAATAAAGATACTTATAAACATGTGGAAGGACAGGCATCCATTGCTTTTGACGAAGTGTGGTTTCACGAATTAAATAAATACAAAGTAGATGCCGTTGATTATCTGCTTTTTAAAACAAATAAATACAAGGCAGGATTAATTATAGGAATTGATAAAGGAATTGTAAAAGTTCCTTATTCGGCACCTTTCGGGACGTTTGAATTTTTTGAATCCTGCACGATAGAGCAGATAGATGACATATTAAAGTGCTTTAATGAATATACCATGACTCATAAAATATCAAAGATATATTTGAAACTGCCCCCGGTATTTTATGATGAACCCAGTATAAGCAAGCTGGTGAATGCGCTTATCAGAGACGGATACCGGATATATTCTATGGATCTGGATTATTATTTTCCCATCACTGATATGGAAAAGTACTATGTATCCTTACACAGAAATGCCAGAAAGTGTCTGAAAAATGCATTAAAACATGAATATAAGTTAAGACACTGCGAGACGGAAGAAGAGAAATATGCAGCATACAAAATTATTGAAGAAAGCAGAAAAAGCAAGAACTATTATCTGAGTATGACCTGGGAACAGGTAAGGGATACCATAGCTTATATCAAGCATGATTTTTTTATACTTGTCATGGACGGGGAAGAGGTTGCTTCAGCCATTGTATTTAAAGTAGCAGATAACACAAATCAAGTCATATATTGGGGAGATCTGCCCGGCTTTGCAGACAAGAGACCGATGAATTTACTCGCATATACAATTTATGAATACTATTGGCATCTGGGTCTGGGCTTTTTGGATATCGGTCCTTCTACCATGAATGGAATTCCCAATTACGGACTGTGTGATTTTAAAGAAAGCATCGGGTGTCTGACAAGCAATAAGTTTATATTTTGTAAGGAGGTACAGTTATAATATGGGAAAGACGAAAAAGCTTGTAATTGTGGGGGCGGGAGAATTTGGTGAAATTGCCTGTGAATATTTTACGTATGATTCAGAATATGAAGTGGCGGCATTTGCAGTGGAAAAACGGTACCTAAAGGACAGGGTGTTCTGCCATCTGCCGGTGATTGAACTGGAAAAGATTACAGAACAATATCCGCCGGAAGAATATGAAGTGTTTACAGCAATTACATATCCGGAGCTTAACAGGGCGAGAACAAGGGTGTATCTAAAATGCAGGGAGCTGGGGTATCGCTGCGCATCTTATATCAGTTCCAGAGCATTTGTCTGGCACAATGTGAAAGTAGGAGAAAATACATTTATTTTTGAGGATAATACCATTCAGTTTCATGCTGAGATCGGAAACAATGTAATCCTCTGGAGCGGAAATCACATAGGGCACAGAAGTGTAATTGAGGATAACTGCTGGCTTACTTCGCATGTTGTTGTTTCCGGATTCTGCCGGATTGGAAGGAATTCTTTTATAGGAGTGAATGCGTCCATCGGGGACAGAGTATCAATTGCAGAAGATACAGTGCTTGGCGCAGGCTCTGTTACCGTAAAAAGCCTGTGCGAAAAGGGATGTGTTTATATCGGTTCTCCGGCAAAGAAAACCGGGAAAACATCCTATGAACAATTTGGCGTAGAAATAGAAGAAGAGGAGATTTGAAAATGAGATTAAAAAAGAGTGAGATTGTCTATGGCGCAAAAGGTGAATATGGAGAGTGGATGGATAATTCTGCCATGAAGCCGATTCCCGTATTAATTGGAGATGTTTTAAGAATCTATTTCACATGCAGGACAAAGGATGGGGCAGGAAGGCCCGGTTATGTTGATGTAAACCCGGACAATCCTTCCGAAGTGCTGGCGGTCTGCCAAAAACCGCTTCTGGAGCTGGGAGATGCAGGGTATTTTGATGATAATGGAGTAGTTCCCTGTACGGTTTTTGAGGATAGTGGAATCTACTATATGTATTACACAGGATTTAATCTTGGCGTGAAGGTACGTATGACCTATTTCAGTGGTCTGGGTATAAGTGAAGATGGTATCCATTTCCGCAAGTATTCCAGGATTCCTGTGATGGAGAGAACAGAAAAGGGAGTTTTGTTCCGAAGCGTTCAGTGTGTGGTAAAGGAAAAAGATACCTGGAAGGTGTATTATGTGGCTGGAGACAGATTCCTGCAGGGCAGAACCAAAACGCTTGCTGCATATGAATTATATTGTCTGGAGACAAAAGATCTTACAAAACTGAACTTCGACGGAGAACTGGTTCTTCCTGTTGAGGGCGATGAGTATCGGATTGGCGCGCCCCAGGTAGTAAAAGAAGACGGTATTTATAAAATGTATTATTGTACAGGAACTGAGGATGTTGTTTATGATTTGAAATATGCGGAATCTCAGGACGGTTATCACTGGAACAGAATGGATAAAAAATTGAATTTTTCCAGAACACCCGGAGGATGGGATTCTGATATGGCTGCATATCCCAGTGTGATCACATGCAAAGGGAAAAAATATATGTTTTACAATGGAAACCGCTTTGGACATGAGGGATTCGGGTATGCCGAAATAATCGGAGAGTAATTATAAAATGGGCAAATTATCATTGGTTACAGCGATATATAAAAATGAAGGGAATATCCTGCCCTTTTATGAAAATTTTATGGAGCAGATAGCTCCCTTTGTGGATGAATATGAGATTGTTATGGTCAATGACTGCTCGCCGGACAATTCCTGGGAAATTATGAAGGAGCTGGCGGCAAAAGACCCGAATGTTAAAATCATAAAGCTGTCAAGAAATTTCGGCGCATATGAAGCCAATTTTATCGGATATGAATATGCCACAGGAGACTGCATCACCGTAAAAGCCGTTGATTTACAGGAACCGGCCGAACTGACTGTAAGTATGTACCAGTCATGGAAAAAGGGAGCAAAAGTAGTGCTGGCGGTGAGGGAAAACAGGAATGATTCGGCTTTTACAAATTTCACCTCAAATCTGTACTACAGAATTATCCGGAAGATGGCGCAGAAAAATATGCCGGAGGGAGGATTTGATACTTACTTAATTGACAGACAGGTCGCTGATTTGATTTTGAGAATGCAGGAAAGGAACTCTCCAATCTCTCTTCAAATATTGTGGACCGGCTTTGACCCGGAAGTGGTGGGCTATGTCAGAAGAAAAAGGGAGATTGGAAAATCGAGCTGGTCTTTTGAGAAAAAGTTAAAGCTTGCGATTGATTCTCTTATCAGCTTTTCTTATGTTCCGGTAAGATGTATGACAATGACCGGAATTTTGTTCTGGTTTTTTTCTATTTTATATGCAGTATATCTCATTATTGCAAAATTATTGGGAAAGACAGAGGTTCCCGGCTATACAACTATTGTTGTGATTCTTCTGTTTGTATCGGGAATGATAATGTTTACTCTGGGACTGCTTGGGGAATATATCTGGCGCACCCTGGAAAATACACGGAAGCGCCCGATAGCAGTAATCAGTGAAACCGTAAATACTGACCGGAAAAGCAGTAAGGAGGATTCGGGAATATATGAATAACTTTTTGAATGTGAAGATGCTTGAATTTAACAGCATCGGAGACGAAAGAGGAAAACTGGTTGTATGTGAAGGGGAAAGCGATATTCCGTTTGCATTAAAAAGAGTCTTTTATATCTATGGGTCATCCGGTAACGTTGTCCGTGGAAATCACGCAAACCGCAAGAGTGAGTTTGTTCTGATTAATGTATCCGGAAGCAGCAAGGTTAAAATAAAAGACGGAAAAGGCAATGAAATGATTTATTTTTTAAACAGACCGCATACAGGGATCTATATTCCGGCTATGGTATGGAAAGAGATGTATGATTTCAGTGCTGATTCTGTGCTTTTGTGCCTTTCCAGTGAGCATTATAACCAGGATGATTATATCAGAGACTATGAGGATTACAAGAGGGAACAGAATGGGTAATTCGTCCAAACGGGTAAAGTGGATAGATGCTGCTAAAACTGTGGCGTGGGGGGGGGTAATGACACAGCATGTAAACCACTTGTTTTATTGTGATCAGCGGATATTTAAAAGTACCTGGTATGCTGTGGCGCTGTTTATTATGATTGGGGGATATCTTACTGCCTGTTCTTATGAGAAGAAAGGTACGGTTGATATCAGGCAGAGAACCGGCCGCCTGCTCTTAACATATTCTGCAGCAACTGTTATATATGTGTTTCACCAAGAGAGATATCTGGATGTGGAGGGACTTTTCCTTCACATAATTCATTTTGATGCAAGCGGGCCGTTTTACTATATATGGGTATATTGCCAGCTGCTTGTTATATCCCCGGTACTGGAAGGCGCTCTGAACTGGGCAGATGCCAAGGGGATAAAAGGGTATGTAAGAAGAGCGGCTGTTCTGACAGCTGTTTTGTCTATATGCTATTTTAATGTCACTTATACCAGTGCTTTTCAGCTTTCCAGCAGCGGAGGACATCTGGGCGGAGGAATCTGGCTTTTTTACTGGTATGTGGGGATGAGGATGAAAGCTGTACTGGATTGTGAATTTAAGCATCCGAAGGCAGCTTTTGGTGTAAGCATTTTTTTGCTTTGTATTTGGGAGTATATTTTTATTTTTAAGGATTATATAGTGTGTTTTCAGGCAATGTTCGGGGATACACAGATAAGCGGATTAAACTGGATGCATGCATTACAAACAGTGTTAGTGCTGTTTGCAGTAAAATCGGGGATGGCATGTATAGAAAATCAAGGAAAAAGGATTTGGGATATTGTGATTAGAGTGTTTTGCTTCATTGGGAGAAATACACTCTATATTTTTTTATATCATCTGCTGTTTTTAGATATCGGAATGAAATTATGGCCGGGGCAGAATGTTTTTGGGAGGCGGCTGTTTCTTGGGATCTTAATGACAGCCGGTCCGCTGTGTTTAAAATTTATGAGGGATATTGCTTATAAATGGTGTTAGTTATATATAAAAGTAAAATAAAGATGAAGGGTAGAAAAATATAGCATGAAGATATATATTGTGAGTGCCTGCAGAACACCGATTGGAAAAATGGGCGGCGTTTTTCGTACTGTTCCGGCAAGTGAATTAGGTGCGGTCGTTATAAAAGAAGCAGTGAACAGAGCAGGGCTTAATCCTGAAAACGTAGATCACGTTTTTATGGGGTGTGTTCTCCAGGCCGGTTTAGGACAGAATATTGCAAGGCAGGCAGCTTTAAAAGCCGGACTGCCTGTAGAGACTACGGCAGAGACATTGAATCTTGTCTGTGGCTCCGGGCTGAGTGCAGTCAATGCTGCTGCCCGTATGATTTTGTGCGGTGAGGCAGAGATTGTAGCGGCAGGTGGGACAGAAAATATGTCAAGAGCACCGTTTGCCGTTATGAACGGAAGGTTCGGATATCATATGGGGAGTCCGATGATCCCATCGGAATTGGTTGATACAATGGTAAATGATGCTTTGTGGGATGCATTTGGCAATATTCACATGGGAACTACTGCGGAAAATATTGCCGCAAAATGGAATCTCAGCAGAGAAGAGATAGATGCGTTTGCGTTAAATTCCCAGTGTAAGGCATGGGAAGCAGAGAAAAAGGGAGCTTTTAAAGATGAAATAGTTCCTGTAAAGATAAGAGCACCGAAAGGGGAACAGGTGATTTATGCGGATGAGTGTCCAAGGGGCGATACTACTATGGAAGCACTGTTAAGACTGAAACCGGCTTTTAAAGAAGACGGAGTAATAACTGCCGGGAACAGTTCCAGAATCGGAGATGGAGCTGCAGCCGTGATTCTGGCTTCCGAGAGGAAAGTGAGGGAGCTGGCTCTTCCCGTACTGGCAGAGTGGGGAGGCGGAGCACTTGCAGGAGTACCCCCTGAATTTATGGGAACAGGACCCATAGATGCCACAAAAAAGCTGCTGGGCAGGACAAAGCTTGGAGTAAATGATATTGATATTATCGAAACGAATGAAGCGTTTGCGGCACAGTCTATCGTAGTACAACGTGAACTTAAACTTCCGGAAGAAAGGGTCAATATTAACGGAGGGGCAATTGCTTTAGGCCATCCGGTCGGAGCAAGCGGATGCCGGATTTTAGTTACACTGATTTATAATATGATTCGCCGGAATGCCAGTGTTGGACTGGCAACTCTCTGCATCGGGGGCGGAATGGGATGCAGTACCCTGCTCCGGAGGGAGTGTGTAGATTACTCATAAGCAGCTCTTGAAATTTATCCATCAGTTCCTTGCTCTCCTGCGCGGAATTTTTACAGACGGAATAAATCTTTTTTAATGCCTGGTCAGTTTAATCTTCTCCGCCTGGTTCACAATATTATGATAAGGATTTTCGGGCTGTCTGCACCAGAACTGCCGGATGTCAAATTGGTGTTCCGTTAGTTTGCCTGCCAGATTTTTTGTACGGATAAAGTCAGCCTTGAAATCCTTTCTGGATTTGCTTCCGGTCAGTTCGGTTACGTTTTTTATGCAGCAGCTGCGCATCAGTTCTCCCTCCAGATTCGGGACTTGCGGAATGGTGACGATTTCGGACACGGAAGAACAGTTTTTCAGCTTCTCCAGGTTTTTATTCAGAACATCTATGTATCCGGTATCGGTATCGAAGACCAGCACAATCATAGTTCCGGGCCGGAGAGTCATAAGCCGGGCGTTTGTCAGCTCACATTCCACCACGTTTAATTTTTGTACCTTCCCGGGCCGGATAACCTGTAAATCAGCTTTAAGCACATGGAGGAGCCTTTCCTCATCCTCGCCCTCCACATAGTATTGTATGAATTTACTTCTCATCGCCGTCCTCCTTCCTGGTTAAAGTTCAGCGAGGGCATAGATAAGATCCACCACCGGAGAGGTGGAGAAGATATCATTTTCCACTGCGTTTTTTAAAGAATCAGAACTGCGCTTGAGCAGGCTGGAGGCATTGATGCAGGAGATGGGATGCTCAGCGTCTATGGAGTCCTTCCTCAAGAAGGTAAAAGCATGTTTGGGAAGATCCATATCCAATATGTCGGTATTGTGCGTAGTAAAAAACAGCTGCTCATTAGGCTGGATATGGTCAATCATAAGAGAAAGCACGGCCTTTTCAATATCACTGTGGATGTAAGAGAACTTTTCATCACAGTAGTAAAAGGTATAAAAGCCCTGCAGAAGAGCAGAGACAACCCGGGCAATCTCTACGCCGGCCTTGGTACCGCTGGAAAGCAGGCCGGTATCCAGAGCGCCTCCGTTCTGAAGGATGATTGAGCGGTCTTTAAAGCGGACCACAAGGGCATCCTCGGTATCCCTGGAACGTTCAACCCTGCGGATAGAAGGATCCAGGGCCCGCAGGATGTTTTCCAGAACACGGACGAATTTCTTGTCTGCGGGGTCAAAATTCAGGGTACGTTTTGCATCCTTTGGGTATTCAAACATCCAGGAGAGGTCATCTACTTTATCCAGTTCTTCCAGATAATTCTCACATGGAGAATATGGAGCCGCTTTAAGGCGACGGATACAGGATTCATAGCTGTCTTTGGCCCATATCTTCTCACTGCGGATTTCCAGATTCACATCGCCGGTATGATAGCTGCCGTCCGGCCTGGGGGAAATGCCGCAGGCAATGCGGTAGAGAATGCTGCTGTCACATACCAGATCGATACGGAAGGAAGCTTTCCTGCTTCTGTCATTGATGGCTTTTGTAATAAAGGTATGATTTTTTTTGGATACAAAGTTGAAGATTCCCCTGAATATATATCCTAAGGTAGTTTTGCCGGAAGCGTTGGCGCCCATGATAATGTTGACCTTTTTGTAACGGAAGTTGGGGCGCTCCTTCAGGTGTTCGTCCTGAATATAGGAGTCTACAATTTTTTTGGGATATGTCAGGTTCATTTGAAAGTCTTTAAAGGCATAAAAGTTATCTAAATATACATTTAAAACAACCAAAGTACCACTCCTAACTAATTTATTTTCGTATTTCACGAAGTAATCCCCTTTCTGTCATTTTAGCGCAATTTGCTTTGAAAAGCAAGTGGTTTATAAAATAAGTATGCCCGGTTTTTTCAAATAGTTACTGGTGGAATGAACAGTAACCTCTCGACATCGCACTTTGAATAAAAACTTGATTCAGCTCTAGGAATCCCGCCTGATTTGTGGTATCCTAGAATAAAGTTCCAGAATATGGCATAAGCCTCCATAAATTACAAAAGAAGGATAACGAAAATGAGTTATGAAGAACTGTCTTTAACCGGATTTATAAATGAAATGAAAGATGTTTCCGTGGGACCCCATGCGAGGAAATTCTGTTTTGTGCTGGGAGCGGGCGCTTCCGTTACATCCGGGATAAAATCGGGCCAGGAGCTTGTAAATATATGGGATAAAGAGCTGTTGGAGAGAAACAGGGACAGCCATTTGGCGTGGAAACATGAATTGAAGATAAATGATACCAACAAGTACAGTTTCTACAGCCGATATTATGAGAGACGCTTCAAGCGTCAGCCGATGGACGGCTATAATTATCTGGAAAAGCTGATGGAGCACGCAAAACCAAGCATTGGCTATGTGATGCTTTCTTACCTTCTGACACAGAAAGAACATAATGTTGTAATTACAACTAATTTTGACCATCTGGTAGAAGATGCAGTCAATTATTATACACAGACGATTCCTCTGATTATAGGGCACGAGTCGCTGGCACATTATATATCAAAGTCTATCAGAAGGCCTACGATCATAAAAATACACAGAGATCTGCTTTTTGATCCCAGGAATCGGTCTGACGAACTGGAAGAGCTCCATAAAAACTGGGAAGAGGCGCTGGGAAATGTGTTTTCCGAGTACCATCCGGTTTTTATCGGATATGCGGGAAATGACAAGAGCCTTATGAACTTCCTCTTGAAGAACAAGGAAAAATTCTCAGAAGATGAATGGAAATTTCCATACTGGATGCTTTATAAGTCAGACAGTGTAAATGATGAAGTTATGCAGTTTCTGAAAGAATCCAACGGATATCTTATTGTGCATAATGGATTCGATGAGGTTTTATACAGGCTGGGTGCAGAATTGGATTATAAACTGCCCCAGGAGGAAGTTTTTCTCAATGATGCAAGGAAGCGGTACCAGATGCTGTCTAATGCCGTCGATCAGTTTACGGAAAAGCTGATTCGTAAAGAACCATCTGCACAGGGTGAGGATGGTTACGACCGGGAACGGGGAGAGATTGCAGAGGCGGTACGGAAGGTTACGGATCGGACAAAACTGCAGGGAATGTACAGCAGGGCCGTCGAGCTGCATAATGCGGATCAATTTGCAGAGGCGCTTCCCATAGAGCGGCAATTGACAGAGTCTGCGCCGGATAATTCCAGTTATCATTATCTTCTTGGACTGACCTTACATGAACTGGAGCAGTATGATGAGGCTATAAGCGAGAAACGCAGAGCCATAGAACTGGAACCGGATAATGCAGAATATCATTACAGTATCGGAGTGACATTTTATACATTAGATCGGTATGAGGAAGATTTGAAAGAGACAAGGGAAGCTCTGAAGCTTAATCCGGATAATGCAGAATATCACTGGGGGCTGGCATGTACTCTGAGAGAAATGAACTATTGTGAGGAAGCGCTGGAAGCACTGCGCAAAGCGGTAGATTTGGAGCCGGATAATGCTGAATACCGATCCATGCTTGAAGAATTACAGGAAAATGCAGAATAACAAAACCTGCCCCAAGACAATTTGCGATAAATATCCTTAATATTTACAATTCTTTTAGTCCATTATTAATAATCAAAAAATTAATACAGATTAAATGGACAGATTAAATTAAAAAATAAACGTTGTAAAATATTCCGCCCTTAGGTATAATTTCCTATATATACCAATTAGCCGGTAAAGGATAAAGCCCATATTATTATTAATACATAAGTGCAGTAAAATGAGGAAGAAAGACATGGAAAAGATATTGATTGTTGATGACAGTATTACACAAGCATCCAAATTAAAGTCTATTCTGGAGGGTGAATACGAGATTACCATTGCCCAGACTGCGATTGAAGGTTTAAGCTGTGCCAGTATAGGAGGGTTTTCTCTGATTCTTCTGGACGTTGTGATGCCGGAGATGGACGGTTTTATGCTGCTGAAAAAACTGCAGGAGGAGATTATTACCCAGAGTGTGCCGGTAATACTGATTACAAGTCTTTCCGATATAGAGAACGAGCAGCATGGGTTCATGTTAGGAGCCGTTGACTATATTACAAAGCCTTTCCATCCGGTGATTGTAAAAGCAAGGGTAAATACCCATGTGAAGCTGTACCGATATCGGAAGCAGGTGGAAGAGCAGTCCATGACAGACCAGCTTACAGGAATTGCAAACAGAAGGCAGTATGACCTTTACAGTCTTGCAAAATGGCAGGAAGCGGCGCGGCTGCAGGTTCCGTTCTCCATATTTATGTTTGATATTGATCATTTTAAAGCCTACAATGATACCTATGGACATCCTGCAGGAGACAAGGTAATTGCTGCCGTGGCAAAGACCATTTCCGGTAATATGCGGCGCACTATGGATTTTGTGGCGCGCTATGGGGGCGAAGAATTTGTGGCAATTACGCTGGGGGGAAATCCCCAGAGCATTTTCGGGCATATGAAAAAAATCCGTAAGAATATCGAGAAGCTTCAGATTCCGCATAAGGGCAATGTATCAAAGTGGGTTACGGTCAGCATCGGAGGGGTCACGGTCACTCCGAAAATCTGTGACGATTTTGGTACATATCTGAAAATTGCGGATACCATGCTGTACGATGCAAAGCATTTGGGAAGAAACCAGGTGGTATGGTACGGCGATGACAGGAAGCAGTGGAAGGAATTTGACAGACCATGTTGATTAGCCTGGTATCATGATCAGAATGAAATCATTTTTCCAAGGAGGATGCTATGAAGCTGCTTTATGCTGAGGATGAACGTTCGCTTTCTGAAGCGGTGGCAGACATTCTGACCTATCACAAATATATTGTGGATGCCGTGTATAATGGCCGGGATGCTTTTGATTACGCCGTTTCCGATGATTATGACGGGATTATTCTGGATATTATGATGCCGGAAATGGACGGGATTGAGGTTCTCTGTGCACTGCGGAAAAATGGCTGTAAAACGCCGGTTCTTCTGCTGACTGCAAAGACTCAGGTGGAAGACCGAATCCGTGGATTGGATGCCGGGGCGGATGATTACCTGCCGAAGCCCTTTGACATGGGCGAGCTGCTGGCCCGTGTCCGTGCCATGCTGCGCAGGAGGGAGGACTTCCGTCCGGATTTGATCTCCTTTGGCGATTTGACGTTGAATGTGCAGTCCGGCACACTTTCCTGCGGCAATACAGACTTTGTTCTTCCCAAGCAGGAATACCGCTTGATGGAGCAATTGATGATAAATCACAGCATCTTTCTTTCTTCGGAAGACTTGCTGATCAAGGCATGGGGTTATGATGCAAAGACCGATATCAACAGCGTCTGGCTCTATATTTCCTATTTGCGCAAACGTCTCACGGCCATGGAATCAACGGTGGAAATCGTGTCCAGGCGCAATATCGGATATCGTCTGGAGAAGCCGATATGAAGAAAACACTGCGAAAGAAATTCATTCTGTTTGCCATGTCTGCCGTCACGCTTCTGCTGGCGGTGCTGATCGGAGCGATCAATGCCTTTAGCTGGCTCATTCTGGAACGGCAGTCGGATCATGTGCTGCACGCTCTCGTCAGCGGGGAGGATAAGCCCTTGCAGGGGGACTTCCATGGCCGCAGGCCGTTTATGCCTCCGATGGATATGGATACCATAAAATCAGCTCGCTTTTTCATGGTGCATATGGATTCCGACGGCAATGTGCTGGATGTCAACGTGGATCAGATTTTCTCGGTCACGTCTGCGCAGGCAGCCCGATATGCCCGGCAGATCAGGGATACGGCCGGAAAGATCGATGTCTATAAATACGAAGTAAAGCAGATGGGAGCGGATCGTCTGATTTTTTTCATGGATACCACCGGACAGATCAACACCTTTGTGATGGTATTCACCATCTCCTCTGCGATTGCCATTGTCTGCTGGCTTCTGACTCTGCTGTTTGTGATTTTATTCTCCGGACGGGTAGTGCGTCCTGTTCTGGCAGGTATTGAAAAGCAAAAGCAGTTCATTACCAATGCCGGACATGAGCTGAAAACGCCCCTTGCCATCATTCAGTCCAATAACGACGCCGCCACGCTGATACACGGAGAGACGAAATACAGTAAAAACATCCGGCTTCAGACCCGGCGGCTGAATGTGCTGATGACTAATCTTCTGACTCTTGCCAGGCTGGACGAGGAAGCAGAGCTGCCCGCGGAAACCGTGGATATCAGCGGTTTGATCAGCGGGATGCTTCCGGCCTATGAAGGCGTCATAGCGCAGAAACAAATTACTGTCTCTGCTGAAATTCAGCCGGGCGTTATGATGCAGGTACATAAGGATACTTTTTCCCAGATGATTTCCATTCTTCTTGACAATGCGGTCAAGTATACTCCCGATGGCGGAACAATTTATTTCTCCGTGCTGAAACATGACGGCCATATCGAAATTACAGAAGAAAATACCTGCAGCGCTACCCCTGATTCAGACCCCGAGCGGCTCTTTGAGCGGTTTTACCGGGGGGATAACTCCAGAACGCAGAGTAATCCGTCCTCCGGCTATGGAATCGGCCTTTCCGCCGCCCGTGCCATTGCGGAAACCTTTGGCGGGAAGCTGACAGCAAGTTATACAGATCAAGGCAGACTTAGTTTTACCGCACGATTTTAAACTTATTTCACAAAATATTCACAGACCTTCCCACAGGATTCACCGATGGGAAGGTTTTTCTAATGTTGGTCATAGGTACGCTTATTATAATGGGAAAATAGCCCGGCTGAGAAATGCCAAGTATCTTATAGAAGTTTTTTGGTGGACGGTAAAGTCGCAAAGGCGCACGAGAGAAACTTTCATGAGTGCCCTTTCGAATGAAAGTTTCTCTCATTACCGGTGTGTCGAAGCGACTTTACCCTTTAGTGCCATCACGCAGTGATTGTAATAACTTTTCGGAATCTCAATGAATGAGATTCCAACTGAAAATTGACAACTGAATATCGTGCAGGAAAAGAAATTTGTGAGAAATGGACATAAACATTGGACATAGTGGTACTAT
>JAETRR010000063.1 GCA_021770065.1 Lachnoclostridium sp.
ACATTTCCGGCATTCGTCAAATGATCTCCCTCTACAAATCCGAACCTTTTCAACACGGTCTGTACTGTATATCTTCCATCAACCATGCGTCCTGCAGCAATCGCTCTTTCGCAAAATGCCTTTACGGCAGCTTTATCGACCTGCTTTGTAAGGCATTGCGATTTTGTTTTCTCCCACTTTTCCTTATATTCATTCGCAACAAAAAACTGCCTTAGTTCCGCAGGTGTTACTTCTCGGTCCTCGTCCGCTGTCCTCAGATAATATCGTCCCACAGCAGAATAAGGATAATCCTCCCCATGAAACTCTACCTTAATTACATGACGGCCATCCATAATTTCTTCTTGTATCACAGGATATATCTGTGGTTTTATGAATTCATATACAAATCTGGACACATCCCGAAGAGATGATTCCGACACATCCTGCCCAATCACATCACCATTTGGCTTTACGCCAAAATATAAAGTTCCAACGCCATGCTTATTCAAAATAGAAGAAATTGAAATCATAGCTTCTTTCAATTCGCCGGTAGTTTTTTTGAAAAGCTACTAGAAATGGCACTGTATTGGCACTGTAACGGCACTGCAAAATTTTTCTTATTTCCAGTGCCATAGGCTTCATCATGAAGAACGGAAATCAAGGTATGAAGAAAACGCTCTCCATCACAGGATTTCAGTAATGAAGAGCCTTTCTCTACTTATTCGAAAATAACAATATATTCTGCTGATATTTCATTAAATGTGGTGTCTACATCCTCAATCACTTCAGCAAGCTGCTCATTCAATTTTCCATGAACATAAGCGTCTCGTGCATTCGGCTTTTCTATTTTCTTCCAGTTTTGCGAAAACATATCCTTTCGCCAAAATGTATATCTCCCGTTCCCCACAGCCTATCCCCCTGGGTAAATCAATTCCCTCATACCCATTCTGCGGAAACAGAATCACACATCCATTTTCGCCCCAAATCGGCGGAATCCTTTGATTTACCGGGCTTTTCTGGTCAGCAGAGCGACTGCCTCCAGACTCCCGTTTTTTTACTTTTCATTTACAATAAAAGGACACTCTCTGCCCGACAGCACATCCATCAGATTTTTAATAGACAAATCCGCCATATGCTCCGTTGCTTCCTGTGTATGTGCCCCTGTATGAGGCGTGGCAATTACATTATCAAACTCAAATAATCTGGAAGCCTCCGGCGGCTCCGTCTCAAAGGCATCCAGGCCAAGGCCAAAGAGTTTTCTGCTCTTCAGCGCCTCATATGCGGCATCCTCATCTATAATGCCCCCTCGCGAGGCGTTCACCAGGATTGCTCCGTCCGGAAGCCTTCCGATTGCCTCCTTGTCGATCATATGATAGGTTGAATCCAAAAGCGGCAGATGCAGACTCACCACATTGGATCTGCTCATCAGTTCCTCAAAGCTCACGGCCTCAACTCCATGACTGCGGCAGTACTCTTCGTTGATATAGGGATCGTAAGCCAATACCTGCATGCCGAAACCCCGGGCACAGGACGCAACCACCTTTCCGATTGCTCCCAATCCCAAAATTCCCAATGTCTTCCCCTTAAGCTCCATTCCGGTAGAACGCACCCAGGCTCCCTTTCGCGTCTCATTACTCAGATAAGGAATCCTTCTGGCCGTGGCAAGAATCAGTCCAAAGGCCAGCTCACCCACTGCCTGGGCATTGACGCCGGGAGTATTCGTCACCTTAATTCCGTGCCGCCCGGCCGCCGCAATATCTACTCTGTCATAACCGGCACCATAACGGGAAATCACTTTTAACCTGGGACAGGCTGCCATTACCTTTTCCGTAATCTCATCCAGGCCGGCAATATAACCGTCACAATCCTTAAGCAGCGGAATCAGTTCTTCCTCCGAAAGAGGTTTTCCGGTTCCGTTAAATACCAAATCCTCCGTAAACCCCCGCAGTACGGACAATGCGGCCTCGTTTTTCCCGGGCTGCAGGGATGTCGGCGTAAC
Source organism: Lachnoclostridium sp. (assembly GCA_021770065.1). GTDB lineage: Bacteria > Bacillota > Clostridia > Lachnospirales > Lachnospiraceae > Laedolimicola. The sequence goes on from JAETRR010000063.1 coordinate 1,979, forward strand.
TAAAATCTTCATAGCACACTCTCCTCATTTATAAGGGCGACTGCCTCCCGGGTCAACTCGCGGATTTTTGCAAAATTTCCTTCTTTGATAAAAGTATCCTTTACCATCCAGCTGCCGCCGCAGGCCGCCACTCTTTCAAAAGCCAGATACTCTTTGATATTGTGCACCCCGATCCCCCCTGTCGGCATAAAGGAAATTCCCGGGAACGGCGCCGAAAGAGCTTTGATAGTCTCCAGACCGCCATACTGGCTGGCAGGAAAAAATTTAACTACCAAAAGCTCATACTCCAGGGCCGTCATAACCTCTGAAGGTGTACAGGTTCCGGGGAAAATGCATATGCGGTTCTTGAGCGCCCATTCCGTTACCTCTCTTGAGATTCCCGGCGATACCAGGAAAGAAGCCCCTGCGTCCACGGCCCGTTTCGCCTGTTCTACGTTAATTACCGTACCGGCTCCTACCATCATATCCGGAAATTTTCTGACCGCAGTCCGAATGGATTCCTCTGCCGCACTTGTGCGGAATGTGATTTCCGCAACGGGCAGGCCTCCCTCGCACAGGGCCTCACACAAAGGCTCTGCATCCTCCGCCCGATCGAGTTTCACCACCGGTACAAGTTTCTTTTCTTTTATTTTTTTCAATAACTCCGCTTGATTCATCCTGCTTCTCCTTCTATATTAAGTCTGACAATATCCCTCTTCGTACACCCGTATGAAATTATCATGGGATATTTTATGTATCTGTTCTTTGGTAAACCCAAATGCAAGCATCTTCGGCACAAAGTCTGTCAGCAAATAATCAATTCCTATTCCGTCCGGCGTATAAGATTTTAACCTGGCCCTGGTGGTATCCAGTGAAAACAGCAGCCGTTCCTCATAGCCTCCGTCCATCATGTACCGGAAAATCTCCAGTTCCCGCTCATCGCTGTGATATTGAAAGCGGCCGATCGTATCATATTCCAGAAAAACCCCTTCCTCTAAGAGCTTTCTGTGAACGGAAAGATCCAGAACTGCTCTGTCCATATGACAGAAAATCATATGCTCCGCCCGGAACCCGTTTTCCCTTAAAAACCGGAAAAGCGCTATTGGATCTGAGCCTTTCTCAATATGGATCATCATGGGAACCTCAGCATCTCTTGCCGCATACGCTCCTGCCAAAAACAGCTTCCGATATACGGGCGTCAGTCCTTCCTTATCCAGTGCCATTTTTACGATGCCTGCCCGTATTTTTGTATCCCTGGGATGAAACCCGTCGTCAATGCTGCTGTACATACCCTCTGACAGCTCATGGGAAAAAATCTGATATAATTCCTCCAGTGTTTTCTCGGAAACCCAATGATTTCGAGGGTAAAAACACAGCTTATGAAACCCCGTGGATGCAATAATATGAATATGAGAAGCCTTAGAAATGCGCTGCAGAGCCTCCTCCATGCGATTGCATCCCCCGGGCTGCGCATCCACCACAGTGCCTCCTCCATGCTCTTTCAAGCGCAGCGCCTCCTGCAGGCTCTTTTCCTCATCCTCCATGAGAAGAACGGGATTTTTCTCGCAGGATACGCCTTTGCTGACAGCCAGATGCTCATGGCACTGGCAAAAACCCAGATCATCAGTTACAACCGGTCCGCAGACAGACATAATACTTTTCATGACTGCTTCCAGTTGGGATTACTGACAACCGCCGGTTTCCCGTCTTTCTCCACAATAAGGCGATGATACCCTTTGGTTTCAATGGTCCCGTAATCATGCCCCGCATCCGCCGCAAAAGTATAAAAAAGAACTAAGGGGGTACTGCCCGTATTCACTGTGCGATGTGCGTAACGGCGGGGAACATATACCGCTCTGCCTTTGGAAAGGGGCATCTCGATGCAGTCCCCCTCCGGATTTTCCATAACCATATAGCCCTCTCCCTGCAGGGTATAGTAAACCTCCGCAGTCTCAAGGATGGTATGAAAATGTCCTTTTGTAAAATAATACTCTTCCCCGACCTTTCCCGGATATAAAATGGTCGTCCCGAAGGCAAGATCACCCTGGCGCTCCGGACAGCCCAGCTCATGAAATTCATAAATCAGAGGATCGTCTTTCTCCAAAATATCTGCCGCCGCCTTCCTGTCGCAAAACATATCCTTCATCTGGGAAAGATGGCGTTTCGTCGTCTGTGCCGTTTCGGAAAAACCGGTTTTTAAATCAAAATCTACCAGAAAACTGGTATCCCAATTAAAGCTATTCATATAGTCCTCCTTAATCACTATATACCTACAGAGTAATGTAGTAACATTGTTACAAATTCATTATAACAGACAAAACAACAGAATTCCAGACCTTTTTTGAGTTTTTATATCTGAAAGATGTTTTTCCGTTACTGTTCACACGCCACTATTCCGCGAGGTGTTTCCGCACATTTTGTGCGGAAATCCCGAGTTTTTCAGCGCGAAATCGCATCTTTTTGCGATTTCTGTGCATCGCGAAGCGTGTTACTGGTCACAGAGTGAACAGTAACGTTTTTCCAAAGCTGAATGCATAGCGAAGTCCGCATGTCCCGAAGGACTTTTTAAAATGCAGAAAAGCTGCCGGGAACGAAGCTGTTCAACTTCCTTCCCGGCAGCTTTTCTCTGCCCGAGCCTTATGCAGGATCCACATACACATACAACTGAAAGCTGCTGGCATCTCCCCTGTATCTGGCAATGGAGTACTCCAGAGCCGCGTCAGCCTTATTCACACTCACTGTATGGACAAGCTGAATCGGACTCCCTTTACGCACATGCAGATACTGTACGTCACTGTTATTTGCTTCTACTGCTTCCACCAGACGCTTTGCACTGAAAATCCGTGTCTCCTCTCTGGCCGAGAGAACGTCATAAAGAGAAACTCTCTCAAAATCCTGATCTTTTATAAATGCACATTTTTCAAAGGGGAGATAAGTCTCTACCGTCACCACCGGCTCCCCGTTTCCAAATCTTCTTCGAAACAGGTAAATTACCTGCTCTCCCTCCTCTATCTGAAGATTCTCTGATACCTCTTTAGATGCCTTGATGAACTTAAAATCCAGCACCTCTGTACTTGGTTCTAAGCCTATCCGCTCCATCTGCTCCTGAAAGGTCTCAAGGCGTTGTAAAAAATCCTGCTTAATCTTCTGCCTGGCTATAAAGGTCCCTTTGCTTTTAACGCGGTACAGCCATCCCTCCTGCACCAGCTCGGTCACTGCCTGGCGCACAGTGGTTCTGCTGATATCAAACTGCTCACTCAGTTCTTTCTCCGTCGGTATCAAACTGTCTACCGGATACTGTCCGCTCTTTATTTCCGCCACAATTAATTCCTTTAACTGAAAATATAATGGAATCGGAACGCGTTTATCCAGTTCCTTATTTTCTAAAAACATAAACTCCTACCCCGCTGTTTAAGATGAATAACTCTCATTGTCACTACAATAATACATTTTCGAATGCCTTTTAATTATAACATAATTCTGCTTATTTACAAGCAAATAACTGCTTCAATTAAAGCAGTTATTTCTAAAGGTATCGTATACCCTTACAAACGGAAACAGCTAATGATATTCCCTCATAAGCTTCTCAAAAGCAGGCATAGCGTTCATAATCGTCTTTTCCGCCACACAGTAGGCAATCCGCACATACCCCGGACACCCGAAATCATCGCTTGGAACCAAGAGCAGATCATACTTTTTCGCCCTTTCACAAAAAGCGTTCGCATCCTCCTCCAAAGCCTTTACAAAGAGATAAAAAGCTCCCTGGGGCGGAACGCAGGTATAACCAAGCCTCGTCAGGCCTTCCAGCAGCAGATCCCGGTTATTCTTATAAGCCTCAATATCCCCCGTATCCTCCACGCACCTTGCCGCCACGTACTGAAACAGGGATGGAGCACAGACAAACCCCAGTACACGGGCCGCCCCTGCTACCGCCGGGGATACCCTGTTATAATCCGCCAGACGTTCCGGAATCACAATATAGCCGATCCTCTCTCCCGGCAGCGACAGAGATTTACTGTAAGAATAGCAGACCAGAGTATTGTCATAATATTTTGTAAGATAAGGCACTGTCACGCCGTCGTATACAATCTCGCGGTATGGCTCATCCGTAATAAGATAGATCGGGCCGCCATATTCGTCGGACTTTTTCTTCAAAAGGCCGGTAAGTCCCTTTAACACTTCCTCCGTATATACTACACCGGAAGGATTGTTGGGTGAATTCACGATAACAGCCTTTGTCTTAGATGTAATTGTCTTCTCCAGAGCCTCCAGGTCTATCTGAAAATCCGGAAGGCGAGGCGGCACTGCCTTAAGTTCGGCTCCAATCCCTTCCACCCAGCAGCGGTATTCCGGGAAAAAAGGGGCAAAGGTAATGAATTCATCTCCCGGATTTCCCAGAGCCTTGATGCAGATATTGAGAGAAGCAGCAGCACCGCAGGTCATAAAAATATTTTCTGCCGTAAAGCTCTCCCCAAAGCGCCGGTTCAGAGATTCCGCTATGGTCTTTCGAACTCCCGCATCCCCCGGTGCCGGAGAATATGCATGAATCACCTCCGCTGGCTGTTCCATCAGCTCCAGAATCGCCTTCTTCACAGAATCCGGCGCAGGAATACTGGGATTGCCCAGGCTGAAATCGTATACCCTGTCTGCTCCTATCTCCGCCTTACGCTTCAATCCGAAGGAAAAAATCTCACGTATAACGGAACTTTTGCTCCCAAGTTCGTAGCATTCTTCTGATATCATACTGCTGCTTCCTTTCTGTCATTGAATTAATCCTGTAATTTTTTATGTGTGCAGACTTAAACCTGCTGTCCAACAGTTCTTTTATATTCTACTATCTGCCATGTTAAAGTGCAAGAATGTTTTTATTCCCTCAGTCAGTAAGCCACGCGGACATGCTTACATGTCCATATGACTAAAAAAGCCTATCCGGCATATACCGGACAGGCTTTTCTAAAATCTTATTCTGCTGTTTATACAAGCTCCAATACAACTTCCATAGCTGCGTCACCCTTACGCTGGCCAATCTTTACGATTCTTGTGTAGCCTCCGTTGCGGTTTACATACTTGGGTGCAATCTCGTCGAACAATTTTGCAGGCATATCAACCTGCTTGGTGTTTCTCTTTCTTCCTGCAGCCTTCTCCGGAACATCCTTTACCGGATAAAGAACTTTCAGCATCTGGCGTCTTGCATGAAGTCTCGAGGGCTGATCCTTCTTGATAGTCTTCTCTACTTCGTCAAATACGGTAACCTTCTTGCCGTTTACAACTTCCTTTACGCGCTTGCCGTCCTTGTCCTTACGCGGAACCTTGGCAGTTACGGTTACGGTCTCATAATTATCCTTTTCCTTTACTGCAAGTGCAATCAGACCCTCGGCAATTTTGCGAACCTCTTTCGCCTTTGCCTCGGTAGTGATGATCCTTCCATGCAGAAGCAGGGCCGTTACCTGGTTTCTCAGTAACGCCTTTCTCTGGCTGGAAGTTCTGCTGAGTTTTCTATACTTTGCCATTTTTCATTTCCTCCATTCGTGGAACCGCATCTCCATGCTTCTTCGGTCTTACTGGAGAGGGTTGTGATTATTCATCACTTGAAATAGTTGAACCTTCCCGAAACAAATTCGGGAAGTATCACCCAAGTATTTATTCGTCGCTTGGGTTCAGCTGTAAGCCCAGCTCTTTCAGCTTTGCAAGAACCTCTTCTAAGGACTTGCGGCCCAGGTTCCGGACCTTCATCATATCCTCAGATGTACGGTTGCAAAGCTCTTCTACAGTATTGATGCCTGCCCTCTTGAGACAGTTGAAGGAACGAACGGAAAGCTCCAGCTCGTCAATGCTCATCTCAAGAACCTTTTCCTTCTCATTGTCCTCTTTTTCAACCATAATCTCTGCCGTCTTGGCATTCTCGGACAAATCAATAAACAGGCTCAAATGCTCACTTAAAACCTTTGCCGCCAGACTGACTGCCTCATCGGGCACCAATGTGCCGTTAGTGTACACATCCAGCGTCAGCTTGTCAAAGTCAGTAACCTGGCCTACACGGGTATCCTGAACGGTCATATTGACACGTTCTACGGGAGTATAGATAGAATCAATCGCAATCACTCCAATGGGAAGATCCGGATTTTTATTCTTCTCTGCGCTCACATAACCTCTGCCTTTTGTAATGGTAAGCTCCATATATAATTTGCTGTCCGCACCGCCGTTCAAATGGGCGATCACCAGGTCGGGATTCAGAATTTCAATATCGGGATCCGCCTGAATGTCGGCTGCCGTCACAATACCTTCGCCGTCAAACTCAACATAAGCGATCTTTGCCTCACCGGACTCACTTGTGTTACGGATAGCCAGATTCTTAATATTCATAATGATTTCAGTTACGTCTTCCTTCACTCCCGGAATGGAACTGAACTCATGGAGAACACCCTCGATCTTTACCTGGCTTACTGCTGCACCCGGCAGAGAAGAAAGCATAATTCTTCTCAGCGAATTGCCAAGTGTCGTACCATAACCTCTCTCAAGCGGCTCAACTACAAATTTCCCATACTTTTTGTCATTTGAAATCTCTGCAATCTCAATTTTCGGTTTGTTAAAATCGAACACTAAAAGGCCCCTCCTTCTTATTTTAGTTGGGTGGTGTTATGCTACGTGTTATACTCCTGATTACTTAGAATACAACTCGACGATAAGCATCTCATCTACCGGTACATCAATTGCATCTCTGGAAGGAAGCTCCTTTACGGTTCCTCTTAATGCCTCTAAATCAGACTCCAGCCACTCCGGAATCAGTCTTCCGCCTGTAGCTTCTACGATGTCCTTGTATCTCTGAGATCCTCTGCATTTTTCCTTGATTTCGATTACGTCGCCTGCCTTTACCTGATAAGACGGAATGTTCACCTGCTTCCCGTTTACCAGAACATGCTTGTGATCTACGATCTGACGGGCCTCTCTTCTGGTTCTTGCAAAAGCCAGACGGAATACCACGTTGTCAAGTCTGCTCTCCAGCATAATCATTAGGTTCTCACCGGTCATGCCTTTCATTCTGTCGGCCTTCTCATAATAATTACGGAAGGGCTTCTCCAGAACGCCGTAGATAAATTTTGCTTTCTGCTTTTCGCGAAGCTGAAGTCCGTACTCGGACATCTTTCTGTTCGCTCTTCTTAACTCTCTTGTAGATTTTTTATCAATTCCTAAAACTGTCGGCTCCAGACCAAGGGAACGACATCTTTTCAGAACCGGAACTCGATTGACTGCCATTTCTCTGTACCTCCTAATTAGACTCTTCTGCGTTTTGGCGGGCGACATCCGTTGTGCGGTACCGGAGTCACATCACGGATACTGGTTACCTCCAGGCCGCATGCCTGAAGCGCACGGATTGCTGCCTCACGGCCGGAACCCGGTCCCTTTACCATAACGTCTACTGTCTTAAGTCCATGTACTAATGCTGCCTTGGTCGCTGTCTCAGCTGCCATCTGTGCCGCATACGGAGTAGATTTCCTTGAACCTCTAAATCCCAGACCACCGGCACTTGCCCATGATAAAGCATTTCCTTCAGTATCTGTCAAAGTAACAATTGTATTGTTAAAAGAAGACTGAATATGTGCCTGTCCGCGTTCAACGTTTTTCTTTACGCGTTTTTTTGTCACTTTCTTTGTAACTTTCGCCATTTTAAACTAACCTACTTTCTTTTTTTATACCTATTTCTTCTTATTCGCTACTGTTCTCTTCGGACCTTTCCTCGTTCTTGCATTGGTCTTGGTCTTCTGACCACGTACCGGAAGTCCCTTACGATGACGGATACCCCTGTAGCATCCGATCTCCTGCAGACGCTTGATGTTCATGGCAATCTCACGTCTTAGGTCACCCTCTACCTGATAATCCGCATCGATCACGGCGCTGATTCTTCTAACTTCATCGTCCGTCAGATCTCTTACACGGGTATCCGGGTTTACCTTCGCTGCTTCCAGAATCTTGTTTGCACTGGCACGGCCGATTCCGTACACATAGGTCAAACCGATCTCTACACGTTTTTCTCTTGGTAAATCTACACCAGAAATACGAGCCATTTGATTATTCCTCCATACTTTAAATAAACTGCTGAAACCGTACACAGTGCACACTTGATTTCGCTGCACCGGCGCATAGTTTCCAAAGTTCCGGGCGTTTTTTTATAGGTGCCCGCTGACACTTTCCTAAATGGGATATGGTTTTCCATATCCAGCCGGATAAAAACCCGGCCTTTCAGATACTCTGCTTTCATGCATTTCTCCGTTTTAAGCAATATCATTGTGAATAATCCTGGTCAAATATATTGTAAATAGCATTGGCGTTTATAATAAGGAAATATCTCTTTCCGTGCACAATGCCCAGCCGCACAAATATATTTCTTCACAGGGATCACTGTTTGCCGAATTATCCCTGACGCTGTTTGTGCTTTGGATTCTCGCAAATTACTCTGATACTGCCTTTTCTTTTGATGATTTTGCACTTTTCGCAAATGGGCTTTACAGATGATCTTACTTTCATCGTAAAAATCCTCCTTTCACATCTTTCGTTCTCCCGGCATCAAAGGCCTCCTGGGTTTTGAAAGCATCAAATGCCTGGAAAACAAGGCATTTCTTGTTCCCGGCCTCTCCGGGAATCCTTAAAAAAGCGCATAAAAACAGGCGCAATAATCCCTTAGAGACCATACGCCAAATAGTATAGCACCGGTGTGCTTAAAATGCAAGTACTTTTTTAACAAAATACGGAAAATTTATTAACCAATTGTTACAATTCAGGCGGCAGCTGCGAAACCGGGCCATGGCTTTTCCAATATCAAGTGTCCGGCTGTTCGTGAACGCCATGTCTGATATTGACGGATTTTACGTCCAGCAAGAGCAGACATGGTGTACACGAACCGTCCGAACACGGATATGGAAAAGCCATGACCCGGTTTCGCAGCTGCCGCCTGAACTGTAACACCCAATTTTATTAAAGAGGCCCATGCATTCATGCACAGGCTCTCTGAAACAGAATATTTTGTCACTCTATTTATCCCTCCAGATAATCCGTCCCTTAGACAGATCATAAGGAGACATCTCAATGGTAACCTTATCCCCCGGAAGAATACGGATAAAGTTCATACGGAGCTTTCCGCTGATATGGGCCAATACTTGATGGCCGTTCTCAAGCTCTACCTGGAACATGGCATTGGGCAGCTTCTCTACTACGGTTCCTTCAATTTCAATTACATCTGCTTTAGACATTATTTTCCTCCACTCTGATCAGATTTAGATTTGCGGATCCCTTTTCGTATTCTTTCAGCATCCGCTTTACGTTGTCATCGCATATCCGGTCCGGCTCCCAATGCTCCGGCACCTGCTTTATGATTTGAATATGTCTGCACTTCTTCTTCTTTGGCTTTGTAAGAGGCCGTCTGACACCGTCTGTCAGAAATACATATTCGCCCTCTGTTCTTATTATGAGATACAGACTTCCCTTATCGCGGCCTGCCTTTGATCGGGCCATCATGCCCGGCACAATATTTTCCATGGGCGCGCCTCACAGTGACAATGTAAGAATCTCCGGTTCTCCGTCAGTAATCAGAACCGTATTCTCATAATGTGCGGAAAGGGAACCGTCATCGGTCACTACCGTCCAGTCATCGTCAAGCCAGGATACCTGCCAGGTCCCTGCATTAATCATAGGCTCAATCGCCAGAGTCATTCCTGGCATCAGCTTTACGCCGCGCCGTCTTTGATGAAAGTTGGGAATCTGCGGATCCTCATGAAGCTTCGTGCCAATCCCATGCCCCACCAAATCCTGTACCACTCCATATCCGAAGGTATCAATATAGTCATTGATGGCATTGGAAATCTCATGAAGGTGGCAGCCTGCCCTGGCATATTTTATACCTTCAAAAAAACTCTGCTTTGTTGCACTGATGAGCCGCTCCGCCTCCGGGCTGATCTTCCCCACCGCGTGGGTCCTGGCCGCGTCGGAGTGATAACCTTTGTATATAAGACCGGCATCAAGGCTCACAATATCGCCCTCCTCAAGAATCCGCTCCCGGCAGGGAATCCCGTGAACCACTTCATCATTCACCGAAACGCAGATAGATGCCGGATATCCGTTGTAATTCAGAAAGTTCGGAATACATCCCCGATTCCGGATCAGCCTCTCTCCATAACGATCAATATCCAGGGTCGAGATTCCCGGCTTTACAAAATCCGCAAGTTCGTTGTGAACCTCTTCCAGAAGTTTCCCGGCTGTCCGCATCAGCTCAATTTCTCTGGCAGATTTAATACTTACTGACATTCTTTACGCTCCTATTCCGGTTCGTAATATCTTTACAATTGCCTGGAACACGGCTTCCATATCCTGCGTGCCGTCTACCTCCACCAGCTTTCCCTGGCTGGTATAGTACTCGATCAGAGGCTGTGTCTGGCTGTGATAAACACCAAGGCGCTTCTTCACCGTCTCCGGCTTGTCGTCATCCCGAAGGACCAGTTTCTCACCGCAGCGGTCACATATTCCTTCTACCTTTGTGGGAATATGTACAATATGGTATGTTGCGCCGCAGGAAAGGCAGGCACGCCTTCCGGACATGCGGTTAATGATATTTTCGTCCGGCACCTCCACATTCACCGCATAATCAATGCTCTCCCCCTGAGCCTCCAGAGCTCTTGTAAGGGCTTCTGCCTGTGGAATGGTCCTTGGGAAGCCGTCCAGAACGTAACCGTTCTTACAATCCGGCTCCTTAAAACGATCCATAATCAGATCCAGCGTCAGTTCATCCGGCACCAGAAGTCCCTGATCCATATAAGCTTTAGCCTTTGTTCCAAGCTCCGTGCCATTCTTTATATTTGCTCTGAAAATATCACCCGTAGAAATATGGGGAATCTGATATTTATCAGCTATTTTCTTTGCCTGTGTGCCTTTTCCCGCACCCGGGGCCCCCAACATAATAACCTTCATCACGTTCCTCCTAATTAAATCGCTGCGCGACAGCTCTAAAGGGTAAAGCCGCTTCGGCACAGCACTATGTGTTCCTTTTACCATAACCTTTGATAGCCTGTACGGAAGCTTCCGCACAGGCCAGAAAGGATTTTCCTTAATCATTCAAAAAGCCTTTGTAATAGCGCACTGCCATCTGTGACTCAATCTGCTTCAGAGTCTCCAGTACAACACCGACAATGATGATGATGGAGGTTCCTCCGAATGAAACATTGGCTCCGAATACTCCGTTAAAGAAAATCGGAATCACGCATACGATAATAAGGCCGATTGCACCAACAAAAACAATATAGTTTAAAATTTTTGTGAGATACTCGGTTGTAGGCCGTCCCGGACGGATACCCGGAACAAAACCGCCCTGCTTTTTCATATTGTCCGCAATCTCCATCGGGTTAAAAGTGATGGATGTGTAGAAATATGCAAAGAATACAACCAGCACAATATAGAGAAGAAGACCCAGGCTGTAAACCGGCTCCTTGGGATTACACCAGCTTCCGGAGCTTAAACCTCTTAAAATCTTGCTTCCCATTCCCGTTCCGCCGCCCTTGCCGAGCAGGGACGCAATAACTCCGGGGAAAGACATCAGAGAAGAAGCAAAGATAACCGGAATCACACCGGCAGTATTCACCTTCATGGGGATATGGGTACTCTGTCCGCCCACAACCTTTCTGCCCTGAAGCTTCTTGCTGTACTGCACAGGGATTCTTCTTTCCCCGTCCTGCAGAATAATGACAAAGACAACCGTTACCAGAATCACCGCAAGAATAATCAATCCTGCAAGTACGCCCTTTGCCACATTCCTGTTCTGTATAAACATAGTGTACAGGCGGTAAAAATCATCCGGTATACGTGATACAATATTCACAAGAAGTACAATGGAGATGCCGTTGCCCACACCGTTCTGTGTGATGCGCTCGCCGATCCACATAAGAAATGCACTTCCTGCGGTCAGTGTGATTACCACAACCGCCATATTGTACCAGGCAGGATTCTCCAGAAGCCCCTGTCCGCCAAAACCGATGGTCATAGCCGAACCCTCAATCAGTGCCAGGACAATGGTCACATAACGGGTAATATTCTGGATTTTCTTTCTTCCGTCCTCACCGTCTTTCTGCATCTCTTCCAGCTTCGGAATCGCTATGGTAAGAAGCTGCATAATGATGGAGGATGTGATATAGGGGTTGATACCTAACGCAAATAACGACATGCTTGCCAGGGAGCCGCCGGTAAAGGAATCAATGAGATTGAATGCATCACCGGTATTCTGAGCCAGCCACTGGGCAAGGAAAGTTCTGTTGACACCCGGAACGGGAAGCTGGGAACCCAGCCTGATGACAACAATCATCAGGAAGGTAAACATAAGCTTCTGCCGGATCTCCTTAATTTTAAATGCGTTCTGTAATGTTTTAAACATTAGATCACCTCAGCTTTTCCACCAAGAGCCTCAATTTTGGCTTTTGCGCCCTCTGAGAAAGCATTCGCCTGAACAGTCAGCTTCTTTGTCAGTTCTCCGTTGCCAAGGATCTTAACGCCGTCACGGGGATTCTTAACAATGCCCTGCTCTAACAGTGTCTCTACGGAAACAACTGCGTCGTTTTCAAATACTTCCAGAGCACTTACGTTAATTCCAACAATTACCTTAGAATTGCGGTTTGTAAATCCTCTCTTCGGAAGTCTTCTGTATAAGGGCATCTGGCCGCCCTCAAAGCCCGGTCTCGGTGCTCCGGAACGTGCTTTCTGTCCCTTGTGTCCCTTACCGGCTGTCTTACCATTTCCTGAACCATGCCCACGGCCTCTTCTGAAGTTATTGCTCTGCTTGGAGCCTTCAGCGTACTGTAAGTTTGATAAGTCCATCTTGACACCTCCTATTTAAAGTTCCCAACTAAACCTCTTCTACCTTAACCAAATGCCTTACGTGCCAAATCATTCCTCTGACTGCCTCATTATCCGGCATCTCAACGGTCTTGTGAAGCTTTCTAAGGCCAAGAGCCTCAACCGTTGCTTTCTGCTTGGGAACAGCACCTATCGGAGATTTCACTAAGGTAATTTTTAATTTATCTGCCATGTCTGCTTCCTCCTAGTTTGTAATCTCTTCTACAGATTTGCCGCGGTTCTTCGCAACTTCCTCCGGAGTCTTCAGAGCCTTCAGTCCTGCCATGGTTGCCAGAACAACATTCTGCTTGTTGTTAGAGCCTAAGGACTTGGTACGGATATTCTTGATGCCGGCAAGCTCCAGCACACTACGCGCGGGGCCGCCTGCGATAACGCCGGTACCTTCCGGAGCTCTCTTTAACAGTACGGATGCACTTCCGAATTTTCCGATAAAATCGTGTGTAATGCTGTTGTTCTCGTCAATCGCTACCGTGATCAGTTTTTTCGTGGCATCTTCTTTGCCCTTGCGGATTGCTTCCGGAATCTCGGTGGCCTTTCCAAGACCTGCCCCGACATGGCCGTTGCCGTCTCCCACAACTACCAAAGCTGTGAAACGCATGGTACGACCGCCCTTGACAGTCTTGCTTACACGCTTGATTGACACTACTTTATCCGTTAATTCCAACTGACTCGGATCAATAA
>JAETRR010000108.1 GCA_021770065.1 Lachnoclostridium sp.
TTCCGCTCTGCCTTCTCCAACTCGTTATACCGCTCTGCGCTGATGATAACCACGTTCTTCTCGGCCTTCCTGGTGACGATCACCGTCTCGGCGCAATCCGTCACCTTGTCGCAGAAGTCCTTGAACCGACTCCGAGCCGTTGTAAAATTGACCGCTATCATGCGATACACCCCTTTCAATCTATGTACTTTATTCTGCCCTGTTTATTGTACCATATTCACAGTTTAAAATCAAGACCACTAATCATCTCCGGCCAGAGCCGCCACCAGGAAGTCACTGACCGCCTGGGACGGCTCCACCGGCACAGTAATATGACCATCTCTGAAGCGGAGCGGAGGGGACGGACAATCCCACCATTTCCGTATCGTCTTAGGGTCAAGTCCCGTATCCCGCCTACAATCCGCTTTCCGGCCCTCTGGGTGCTGCCGCCGCCACTCATACACCACATTCTGCGCTGATGGCCGTCCTCCATTCGTACACTCTCCAGATGCCACCTTAAACTGCCTATTAAGGTTCATAAATTGGATATGAAGCCCCTGTTTTCTCCAATTTCGCTTGTTTACTGGCATAGACATCCCGGAAAGCCTCGCTATATCATCCCTGGGAAACGTCACATAGTCCTCATTGAACATCGAGAGCGCCGCCTCTACATCATCCCTGGTGAAGCGGTTGACTTCCTCGATGCTCAATACGGCGCAGCCACCAATCATAGAGATCTCTTTTCACCGTCCAGCGGCCCCGCCGCTCCCCTTTCACAATCCGCCGCTCATACCAATCTGGATACTTCTCTTTAGCTTCAGCCAGGGGCATACTGCTCTTTCTCAAAATGCCCTCTAACTTCTGCCGCTCCCCGTTAGACGAGGGTATGTACTCCAAGAGATCATCCAGCTCCACCCGGTCACCATCCCGAAAGGCCACCACAGGATAGCCCTTGCCCAGCTTCGTCCCAGAGCCGACCACCCGAAATCCTTGCATAAGCCCCTGCATCTGCGGTTGCTTGATGGAAGATGTGAACCTGTTCCAAATCTGCCGGGTAAGCGAATACTTCAACTCCTTCAAATAGTGCTGGTTCTGCGGGTACATGGGAACCGGCTCGGTTAGGACATAATACAAGTGCAGCCCCGTCCCGCTGTTCACCACAAAAGTGGCCTTTGGCAAAATCCCTTTATTCATCTGATGAAGTACGTCCCGGAGCTGGGGCATACCTACCCCATCCAAGTCAAAGGCCAAAGCATAGAGGAACCTGGCAAACTTCCCCGACCGCTTCTTACCAAAGTAGGATATAGGAGCCATGATAGTAAAATCTGTTTCCTTCAGCTCGTCCAACTTCTTCAGATCGTCCGTGATAATGTACCGTTTGGCCGTACCATCACCCTCAATCTCCAGAGCAATACCGTTAACGGAGCCGCCCTTACCAGGCAGAGAGACAGCGATCCCGTTGGGCTTACTGTCCTCAAAGTGACCCTGCCGCTCAAAAGACCCCTCTGGGAAAATCTCCCGGTAAAACTCAAAAGGCGTAACCTGTTCTAAAAACTGCTCCAAGTGGGCATTCTTCTCCATATACAAGGCTTGATACTCTGACACTGTACCACGAAACCCATTTGACATAGACGCACCTCCTACACAAAAAAGAAAAAGAAGCAAAAAGAAAAAATCCGCTGCGGCGGGGACGAGAGAGCCGCCTGCGGGCGGCAGGGGGGAAAGGGGGAGCCAAAGAGCGGCCCCTACGGGGCCTTAAAGAGAAAGTCACCTCCCCCTTTCCCCCCTCGCTCCGGCTGTGGAAATGATGGAAAACCCTCCGGGTTTACCACATTCCCACAGCCTCCGCTCACCCCCCTTTTCCCCTCCGACTTTCTCCCTTTCCTGAGAGAGAAAACGACTATTTTTTCATTGGCCTAAAGGCCATAGGGGGGCGTTTATTATCAATGAGTTTTTCCCTATTTTTTGCTATAATTATAGCCTGTCCGACACGCCTTTTCAAGCCCCCCCGGACAGGCTATTTTCAAAGGCTCATATCACCCCAGGAATGACCCCGCTCCTGCTTCTGTTCCGGCTTCTGAACGTCCGGCACAGGGATAAGCTGCTGGGCCTTTTCGATGATTGGCCGGAGCGGTTCGGGCAGATGCTCCCACAGGTAGTCCAGGGCCGCATCGATGCCAGCCAGGAGCCGGGCCGAGAAGCTGCGTTCTTCCTCCAACTGTTCCTGAAGATATTCGTTGTCCACCCGGAGCTGCCGGTTCTCCTGTTCGACCCTCTGCTGGGCCTGGGCTTC
>JAETRR010000001.1 GCA_021770065.1 Lachnoclostridium sp.
TTATCCTCAAATAGGAAAATCAACAGATAGTTTTTAATTATCGATAATCATGTATTATCCTTCATCTATATAACTTCATCTACAATTCCATTTCATAACCCTAAATATAAATTTCATGTATTATACCACAATTCCCCGCCTCTGGATCATCCTGTCCCTAATCTGTCTGTTTTTGACCTCGAATTGTTATTCCAGAAGAAAAATTCATAGACAAACACCCCTCCAAACAGGCATAATGGACTAAAAAGTTAAAAGGAGCGTCTTTATCTATGAACCCATTCAATTATTATGTTGCCGAATATCTTGAATACTGTAAATGCCGGAAGCGGCTGGATTCAAAAACCATAAAGGCATACCGAATCGATCTGAAGCAATACGACAATTACCAGAAAGCTTATCCCGACTTCTATTCCAAAGATACGGTTGACTGCTACATCACACACTTACACCAGACGTACCGGCCTAAGACAGTGAAACGGAAAATTGCCGCATTAAAGACGTTTTTTCACTACATGGAATATAAAGAAATTTTAAATGAAAACCCGTTTTCAAAATTAGATATCCGCTTTCGGGAAGCTAAGCTTCTCCCAAAGACCATTCCCTTCCATTCCATACAAACATTTCTTGAAACACTGTACAGGCAGAAAGAAAAGGCCGCTTCTAAGCATCAGCTCCGCTGCTGCATCCGGGATATTGCTGTCATCGAACTTCTCTTTGCAACCGGTATAAGGATATCAGAGCTGTGCTCGTTAAAGCCTTCCGATATTGATTTTGAAAATAAGAGCATCTTAATATATGGAAAAGGCGCCAAAGAACGGATACTGCAGATTGGCAATCCAAAAGTGCTCTCTGCACTTATTTTGTACCAGAGAGCATTTCAGAAAGATATTGAATTGTGCGGATATTTTTTTGTAAACAGGCTGCAGAAGAAGTTGTCGGATCAGTCCGTCCGCTTTATGATCAGCCGCTATGCCAGGCTTGCCAATATCCAGCAGCACCTGACGCCGCATATGTTCCGGCATTCCTTTGCCACGCTTTTACTGGAACAGGACGTCGATATACGGTATATTCAGCGGATACTCGGCCACAGCTCTATCAGTACCACTGAAATCTACACGCATGTATCCAGCATAAAGCAAAAGGATATCCTGTTTAATAAACATCCACGGAACTTTATGCCGGTAGGGGATTGAAAAATAACCGGCTTGATTACGCTGAGCATTTTTTGCTCCGTTAAGCTTTTCTCCTCCGATAAACCACTCCGCAGATCACGCTCCCAAGCACCACGCATCCCAGAATCATCAAGGCACAATGCAGAAAAAAGGTATCCGGAAGGATCATTATCACCGGATCCGTCGCCGGATCAAAAATCCAGTAATCGTTATCAAAAGCTATATGATGAAAAGTTACAAAAGCCTGCTCCCAGTTCAGAGCCACCAGAACACCCAGCACAGCCGGCAGAGCCACAGTCAGAATTGACGTCAGCTTCAGATATTTATACTCCTTTCTGCGAATGCAGAACACAATCCCGGCTATGCTCACAACAGTGCCTGCGACTGCCATATATTTAAACAGATTAAAAATATCCCGGACTTCTTCAAAATGAATCCGTCCCGGCTCTGACATGGCAAGGGTGGGAAATTCCAATTGTCCGCCTCCAAATGACAGGTTGTAGTCAATCAATACATCATAATTATCCCGAATCTCTTCCTCGGAATAACCGGATTGTCCCGGAATATCCAGTGCGGAAATATCCAGATAGTAGAGCGGGCGGAAAGCCAAAGTAAATACCACGGACACGGAAATAATAGTCAGTGTCAGTACAAGGGCCAGTATGGTATGAAATACAAAATTATTCTTTTTCATCAGATACTATCACTCTCGAACATCGGCAGGGTTTTCATTTGAAGTCACCTTATCCAATCACATCACTCATATCATAGCGTCCGGCAGGTTTCCCGGCCAGGAACTTGGCTGCCTGCACCGCTCCTTTTCCAAAGACCGCCCTGGAGTAGGCCCTATGCTCAAAGGTCAGCACCTCATCCGTTCCTGCAAAAATCACATCGTGATCCCCCACAATGGTTCCTCCGCGTACTGCCGAGATTCCAAGCTCCTTTGCTTCACGTTTCCTGCGCACCTGGCTTCTGTCATACACATAGGTATAAGCTCCGCCCTCCGCCTCATTGACGGCATCCGCCAGAGCAATGGCCGTGCCGCTGGGCGCATCTAGTTTCTGATTGTGATGCTTCTCTACAATCTCAATATCAAAACCAGCCGCCGACAAAACCGGTGCCGCCTCCTTTAAAAGCTTCAGCAGAAGATTAATCCCTACAGACATATTGGCGGATCTTAGAACTGCAGTCTCTTTAGCCGCCTCCTCTGCCTTCTCAAGCTGTTCCCGGGAAAGTCCCGTAGTGCACAGAACCACCGGTATCTTCCTTGCTGTGCAGTAATCAAGCAGCCCGTCCACTGCCTTTGCATTGGAAAAATCAATCACTACATCCGCTTCCACATCGCAATCCCCAATGTTTGAAAATACGGGAAACGGATTCTCCACGCCGTCAAAGGTATCCACGCCTGCCACAATCCCGGCTTCCGCATCTTCTTTCAGCAGGCCTGCAATCATCTGTCCCATCCGGCCGTTACAACCGTGCATCAGTACTCTAATCATTTATTTAACCTCGATTCCAAAATCAATCATTGCCTTCTTAAGATTCTCCTTGTGCTCCGGCTCCATCTCCGTCAGCGGCATCCGCAAAGGACCTGCCTCCATGCCCATCATGTTGAGCGCCGCCTTCACGGGAATAGGATTCACCTCGCAGAACAGCTGATCCACCAGAGGAATCGCACGAAGCTGAATCTCCCGGCTGCCTGCAATATCACCTTCCAGGAACTTTTCCACCATATCATGGGTCTCCTTAGGCGCCACATTGGAAAGAACAGAGATCACACCCAGGCCGCCCAGGGACAGCAGGGGAACCACCTGATCGTCATTTCCGGAATACAGCTCGATGCATCCGTCTGCCAGCTCCATAAGCTTCGCCACCTGTGAAATATTGCCGCTTGCTTCCTTGATGCCCACAATATTCTCCACATTTTTCACAAGCTCTACGGCAGTCTGGGGCTGTATATTGCAGCCCGTCCGGCTGGGCACATTATACATAATGATCGGAAGTTTTACGGAATTGGCAATAGCCGTATAGTGGGCAATCAATCCCTTCTGGGTCGCCTTATTATAATAAGGCGTGACAATGAGCAGTGCGTCCGCTCCGTATTTTTCCGCCTCTGTGGAAAGATAGATCGCTGTGTCCGTACAATTGGAGCCGGTGCCTGCTATCACCGGAACCCGTCCCGCCACATGGTCAATGGTGAATTTGATTGCCTCCAGATGCTCCTCATGGGTCAGAGTGGAAGACTCTCCCGTTGTGCCGCAGATCACAATGGCATCCGTGTGATTGGCAATCTGATAGTCCAGAAGCTCTGCAAGCTTTGGAAAATTAATCTCTCTGTTCTCTGTAAACGGTGTAACAATCGCCACCGCCGCTCCTTTAAAAATAGCCATAACTTTACCTCCTATTCCAGTTCCGTAATATCCTGTAAAAGCATTGCTGTTTTGCGAAACAAAAGGGGCTGACCTTACGAAGTCCGCCCCTAAAGAATCGTTCACACTCAACATGAATTCTTTTGATAGCGCCCCATCAGTGTCTGATGACAGTCATATACCTCTTTGGCACATGCCCAAGAAACCGCCTGCAGAAAGCCGCCTCTTTCGGCGTCCGCCCCTTTTCCTCTCCTTCCTCTATGTCTGCCATATCCGAAAAGGTACTCTTGGAGAACGCAACCTCTATCATTTTAATATTAAATTGTCTGTATCAGCCTTACTGTACCACACGGCCATTTGATTGTCAACGAAATTTCTTCTTATTCCGAAACCTCATCATTTCAAAGTATCTATCTTCACCACGTCATCGGCATAAGGATACAGGGATTCGCACATATTGATTCCCGTCAGGACCAGTTCCATGCTCTCATCCTTGGTCTCCACCAGGGCCTTCAGCTCTTCCTCTGTGATGATCTCTCTGTCCACCAGCCCAAGCACCTCATCCAGAATCAGCAGATCACAGCCGTCCGTCGTCATCACCTTTCTGGCAAAGTTCATGCCATTGCGGATATTTACGGCCTCCTCCTGCTGCTGCTCCGGTGACAAAGCCTCATAATCCTCATCCCATTTTTCAAAGGAAAACACCTTGATCTCCGGCTCCAGGCGCTTAATAAACTCATCCTTTTCTTTCACTTTTCCCTTAAGAAAACGGATGATAATCACGGACTTTCCCTTGCTGGCACCGGAGATTCCCCGGCCGATGGCTGCAGAGGTCTTGCCCTTTCCCTCGCCGCAGATAATCATAATCGGTCCCTTCTCCATCCCTGCACTCCTTTCCTGCTCCCGGAATAAAAAGCAGGAGCATCAGATGTCGTGTTGTAATCTCGGTATTCTATAATGCATCTATCATACACCAATTACTCAGGAATTGCAAATTTTTCCGCATCGGCAGGCTGCCGGATATCTAATTTTCCTCATAATCCAGTTTGCTCACCGAAACCTCATAAGCGATACGCTTTTCCGATTCTTCTTCATCTATTTTTTTCACATATTCCCGGCTCTGGATGCGGCCCCAGATCTGAGCATGGCCGCCTACCTCGAAACCTGAGGCAAAGCGCGCATTTCTGCCCCAGCAGATACAGGGAATATAATCTGATTTACCATAAGGGCGGTTCACTGCAATCAGCAGATCCGCAATCTCTCTTCCAAGAGGGGTCTTCCGGTAAACAGGTGCCTTGCATATGTATCCGTCCAGATAAATCTGGTTGGTTTTCGCATTTTCCACCTCGTCCTCAAGGAATTCCACCTCTCTGGCAAAAACAGACAGCACCAGCCTGTTCTTTTTTTCTTCGTGCCTGTTATAGGAACGGAACTGGCCTGCAACCCGGATATACTCTCCGGTGTAATCCTCCCCTACATTGATAAGCCGTTCCGAGATCATAACCGGAATGATATCCGCCGAATCGCTCAGCCGTTTTACCAGTACATCCATCATATAGAAGCCTTCGCCAAAGACCTCATGGCTGAATGTAAATTCCGAAACAATCTCTCCTATCACCGACACCTGGTTGTTTTCAATCACCTTATCTGACATAACGCAAGTTCTCCCTTCTTCTTCTTGTATTTTGATATCTTTACATATATATGAAGACAAAAATCAATTTAGAACCTTTTTTTGGAAATTTAATAATTTTTTTATTTCCTGCCCTATTTTTCTGTTGTATTCCCTCATAAATGTGGTAAACTGTATAAGTTAATGGTTAGAAAATCAGGAAATAACAGTTATGAGGAAACAGCTATGAAAAGAGAAGATATTCGAAATATTGCAATTATTGCCCATGTAGACCATGGAAAAACTACTCTGGTAGATGAGCTTTTAAAACAGAGCGGTGTCTTCCGTGCCAATCAGACAGTGGCGGAGCGCGTGATGGACTCCGGCGATATTGAACGGGAGCGCGGAATCACCATCCTGTCAAAAAACACGGCAGTTACCTATAAGGATATTAAAATCAATATTATCGACACGCCCGGCCATGCGGATTTCGGCGGCGAAGTGGAGCGTGTTCTGAAGATGGTCAACGGCGTTATCCTGGTAGTGGATGCTTTTGAGGGCTCCATGCCCCAGACAAAATTCGTGCTCCGCAAGGCTCTGGAGCTGGAGCTTCCGGTGATTGTCTGCATCAATAAAATTGACCGGCCGGAAGCACGGCCCATGGAGGTTATTGACGAGGTTCTGGAGCTTCTGATGGATCTGGACGCATCGGACGCGCAGCTGGACTGCCCCTTTGTCTTTGCCTCCGCAAGAGACGGATATGCGGTGCTCAACCTGGAGGATGAGCCTAAGGATATGACTCCTCTTTTTGAGACAATCATCAACTCTATTCCCGCACCGGAGGGGGATCCTGAGGCCGGAACCCAGGTGCTCATCAGCACCATTGATTACAACGAGTATGTCGGACGCATCGGCGTAGGCAAAGTTGACAATGGATCCATCCGGGTGAATCAAGAGATGGTAATGGTGAACCACCACGATCCGGATCAGTGTAAGAAGGTAAAGATCAGCAAGCTTTATGAATTTGACGGGCTCAATAAGGTAGATGTCACCAAAGCCGATATCGGCTCTATCGTTGCTATCTCCGGCATTGCGGATATTCACATCGGTGATACCCTGTGCTCTCCGGAGCATCCGGAGCCCATCCCCTTCCAGAAGATTTCCGAGCCTACCATTGCCATGCATTTTCTGGTAAATGACAGCCCTCTGGCAGGGAAAGAAGGAAAATACGTAACCTCGCGCCATCTCAGAGACCGTCTGTTCCGGGAGCTGAATACGGATGTAAGCCTCCGGGTGGAGGAAACGGAGACCACCGAGTGCTTCAAGGTGTCCGGCAGAGGGGAACTGCATTTATCTGTCTTAATAGAAAATATGCGCCGGGAGGGCTATGAATTCGCCGTAAGCAAGGCGGAGGTCCTCTACCGCACGGATGAAAGGGGACATAAGCTGGAGCCTATGGAGCGCGCCTACATTGACGTGGACGACGAGTACTCCGGCAATGTCATTCAGAAGCTTGGAGAGCGCAAAGGAGAGCTTCTCAATATGAGCAGCAACGGATCCGGCTCCACACGGCTGGAGTTTCTGATTCCTGCCCGGGGACTTATCGGATACCGGGGAGAATTTCTCACGGACACCAAGGGAACCGGCGTGTTAAATACTATTTTTGAGGGCTACGGCCCCTACAAGGGAGACATCCAGTACCGCAAGCAGGGATCTCTCATTGCTTTTGAAGCGGGAGAAACCATCACCTACGGCCTCTTTAACGCTCAGGAACGCGGCGCTCTCTTTATCGGGCCCGGGGAAAAGGTTTATGCCGGCATGGTCATCGGCCAGAACGGTAAAGCAGAAGATATCGAGCTGAATGTGTGCAAAACCAAGAAGCTGACCAATACCCGCTCCTCCAGTGCGGACGAAGCCCTGAAGCTGACGCCTCCCAGAGTCTTGAGCCTGGAGCAGTGCCTGGAGTTTATCGATACGGACGAGCTTCTGGAAATCACGCCGAAGTCCCTCCGGATCCGTAAGAAGATCCTGGATCCGACCCTTCGAAAGAGAGCCGCAATGAATCATAAATAGTTTTCTTTTTCGCCGTTTTGTGTTACAATGGTGGGCATAGGAGGTTAATCTATGAAGAACCAGAGACATAAACGTAAAGAAATCTATTCCGTTCTTATGGTCTCCAACACAGATGGAAAAAGCAGGCAGTTCCAGGTATCCGCTTTAACTCTCCGCTTTTGTGCCGGTCTGGTGATTGTTCTCTGCCTTGTAATAGGCTGGCTCATCTACCAGGCTTCCGTGGCTGACGGAGTGCGGCAGGTTCTCCGCCAGGAGGTCGCTTCTTTGAAGGAGCAGCTTCAGGCTGTTGAGACGGAACGGGATGATCTGACGAAAGATAAATTGACACTTGCAGCAGAAAATGAATCTCTGCGCCGGCAGGCAGAGGCAGCAGCCGTGCCGGAAGAAGCACCCCCGGAGGAAGTACCTGAAGAAGAAGAGCCGGAGCCTTCTGTCCCCAGCGTATATCCTTCTGACGGCGCCGGTATCCTGAAGACGGCTTATTCGGAAGAGCAGCCCTACATCGCTGTCAGTGCCTACACGGACGGCCATATTGTTGCCGCGGGGAACGGAACCGTGACGGCTGTCGGCTCGGATGATACCTATGCGCATATTATTGAGATTGAGCATGAGGGGGGCTATAAGACACGCTACCTGCTTCACCAGGACTGTGAGGTAAACACAGAGGAAGGCGTTCAGGTAGAAGCCGGGGACATATTAATGACCATTACATCCGATGACTGTCAGCTGGATTATCAGGTTCTTTTAAACGACGAACCGATAGATCCGCTTTCCGTTATTGATGCAAAAGGATAAACAGCGGCAGAATGCTGCAGATGAGTTAAGGAGGATTTTAACATGTTAGGAAAAAGCAAACCAGCCACCACTGCCTCTACGGTAGAGACACAGACAGCCAAGATCGGCACCATCATCGGCCCGGGCGCAGTTTTTAAGGGCGATATCACCGCTCCGGAAGCTATCCGCATCGACGGAACGCTTACCGGCAACTGCGATTGCAAGGGAAACCTTATCCTGGGAACCGAAGGACAGATCAAGGGCAATATTAAGGCTCAGAACGTAATTCTTTCCGGTAAGGTTGTCGGCGATGTGGATTCCTCCGGAAAACTGGAGCTCCTTTCCACCGGAAAGCTGTCCGGCAACATTACGGCCCGCTCCCTTGTTATTGATGAGGATGCGTTCTTTGACGGCAGATGCGCCATGGTGACCAACCATACGGCCGCTCTGGAGATTGAAGAAGAAGAGGAAGAACCGGAAGCAGAGGACAAAGCAGACAGTAAAGCAAGCGTTGACAAGTATTAAAATCAGTTCTTTATTGATTTACATAGTATTCTAAAAGGGGCTGCCTTATTCCCGGCTGCCCCTTGTCTAATCCTCTACACCTCAAACAGCAGATCCCCATAGGAGGGCATCGGCCACATATCTTTCGCTACCAGCATCTCCAGTTTATCCACAGGCTGCCGCAGGGCCTCCATGGCCGGAACCACCACATCCTTAAAGTACACTGCGCGGTCTTTTCCCTCTTTCTTCTCCCGGGAGGCATCTGTCACCTCCGTGAGCTTCCGAAGAGCTGCCTTTGTTGCCGCCAGCAGGGATGAGCACTCCTTTAAGAGATCAATCTGCACACTGATATTTGCCTCACCGCATGCCTGGCGAATCTGGTTCACGGAAGTCGCAAGGGCCGTAGTATACTGTAAAACCGCTGGGATGATATGCTTGCTGGCAATATCAATCATGGAACGGGCCTCAATATTAATAGCCTTGGCATAGGTTTCATACTGGATCTCCGCGCGGGACTCAAGTTCAGTCCTGGTAAATACACCAAATGTCTCAAACAGCTCCACAGTCTTATCCTGCGTCAAAACCGGAATGGCATCTACCATGGTCTTAATGTTGGGAAGCCCCCTGCGCCGGGCCTCCTCCACCCATTCCTCCGCATAGCCGTTCCCGTTAAATACAATCCGCTGATGCTCCGAAGCATATTTTTTAATGAGATCATGGACTGCCATTTCAAAATCCTTCGCCTGCTCCAGACAGTCACAGGCCTCCGAAAATGCCTGTGCCACAATGGTATTGAGCACCACATTAGGAGCCGCTATAGAATCTCTGGAACCTACCATACGAAACTCAAATTTATTGCCCGTAAAAGCAAAGGGCGAAGTACGGTTCCTGTCTGTAGCATCCTTAGCAAAATCAGGAAGAGTCTGAACTCCCGTATGTAAATGTCCGCCGCTCAGACTGTGTGTCGCCTCTCCTGTGCTGATAAGCTGTGAAAGTACATCTTCAAGCTGCTCGCCCAGATAGACTGAAATAATCGCCGGAGGTGCTTCACTGGCTCCCAGACGGTGGTCGTTGCCCACATCTGCCGCAGATTCCCGAAGAAGAGCCGCATGATCATCCACCGCTTTTAGGATACAGTTCAGTATAAGAAGGAACTGTATATTTTCATGAGGAGTCTTTCCCGGATCTAACAGATTGATTCCGTCATCTGTGATCAGCGACCAGTTGTTATGCTTTCCCGATCCATTTACCCCGGCAAAAGGCTTTTCGTGAAGCAGACACTGTAACCCATGCTGATAAGCAACTTTTTTCAATGTCTCCATCACAAGCTGATTGTGATCCACCGCCACGTTGCACTCCGCATAGATAGGGGCAAGCTCATGCTGTCCGGGAGCCACCTCATTGTGCTGTGTCTTGGCAGACACGCCCAGCTTCCACAGCTCCCGATTCACATCCTCCATAAAATCCGCAATCCGCTCCCGGATTACTCCAAAGTAGTGGTCGTCTAACTCCTGTCCCTTGGGAGGCATGGCGCCGAAAAGGGTTCTGCCGGTGAACACCAGATCCTTACGTTTCAGGTATTTCTCCCTGTCTACAAGAAAATACTCCTGCTCTGCTCCCACAGACGGCGTTACCTTACGTGAGGTTTTATTTCCAAAGAGCTGCAGCAGGCGGAGCGCCTGCTTGTTAATTGCCTCCATGGAACGCAGAAGCGGCGTTTTCTGATCCAAAGCCTCCCCTTTATAAGAACAGAAGGCCGTAGGAATATACAGAATGGCTCTGGAGCCGTCCGCATCTTTTTTTACAAAGGCCGGTGAAGTACAGTCCCAGGCCGTGTAGCCTCTTGCCTCAAAAGTAGCCCTCAGGCCGCCGGAAGGGAAAGAGGAGGCATCCGGCTCCCCTTTCACAAGTTCCTTTCCCGAGAACTCCATCAGAACCTTTCCGTCCGTCTTCGGAGCTGAGAGAAATGCATCATGCTTCTCTGCCGTAGCCCCGGTTAAAGGCTGAAACCAGTGGGAATAGTGAGTGGCACCCTGCTCAATCGCCCACTCCTTCATCTCATGGGCTACCACATCGGCCACCGCCAAATCCAGTTCTTTTCCCTCTTGAATGGTCAGCTTCAGCTCCCGGTATATCTTTTTCGGCAGACGCTCCTGCATCACCGTATCGTTAAATACATTTTCACCAAATATTTTGGATATATCTGTTTTTTCTGCCATCCTAATCTCCCTCGCAGGGCTTTTCAGGCCTTTCCAATAGAACCGAAGATCTCCATCTTCTCCTTAACGGTCTCCTTGATTGCCTCAAATCCGGGAGCCAGAAGCTTTCTCGGGTCATAGCCCTTGCCCTGCTGATCCCTGCCCTCTTCTACATATTTCCTGGTTGCCGCTGCAAAGGATAACTGGCACTCGGTATTTACATTGATCTTGGATACGCCGAGGTCAATGGCCTTCTTAATCATATCGGTAGGAATTCCCGTTCCTCCGTGAAGAACCAGAGGCATATCACCGGTAAGCTGCTGAATGGCATCCAGAGTCTCAAAGCTTAAGCCTGCCCAGTTCTCCGGATATTTACCGTGAATGTTGCCGATTCCGGCTGCCAGGAAATCAATGCCCAGATCTGCGATAGCCTTGCACTCCTTGGGATCTGCGCACTCGCCCATACCAATCACGCCGTCCTCCTCGCCGCCGATGGAGCCGACCTCTGCCTCAAGAGAGATGCCTTTCTCCGCGCAGACCTTTACCAGTTCCTTCGTCTTCTCAATATTTTCCTCAATGGGATAGTGGGAACCGTCAAACATGATGGAAGAAAATCCTGCCTCAATGCACTTATAGCAGGCATCGTAGCTGCCATGATCCAGGTGAAGCGCTACGGGAACGGTAATGTTCAGCTCTTCAAGCATTCCGTTTACCATGCCTGTTACGGTCTTATAGCCTGCCATGTATTTTCCGGCGCCCTCAGATACGCCGAGGATCACGGGAGAATTGTTTTCCTGGGCAGTCAGAAGCACTGCCTTGGTCCACTCCAGATTGTTGATGTTGAACTGGCCGACCGCATAATGGCCTGCCTTTGCCTTTTTAAGCATTTCTGCTGCTGATACTAACATGTTGTTCTACCTCCGTTTTTTATTACTCCAATTTCATACCTGTCCATTATATATGATCCGGCTGTTATGTGGCAAGCATATTTTCAGTTACTGTTCGCAGGTTATGCTTTTCCTGCATTCCTTTGTCACGCGGATCTCCACTGCTCTGGGGTTATTCGAGATCACCACAGAAGTATGTTCTCCCCCAAACTCCCCGTCCAGTGTCCAGGGAATCGGAGTTTCCGCCTCCACCTCTATCCGGGCGCTGCGGAAGGAATACATGTATTTGCTGTCTATCTCCTTCACCAGAAGGGCCGTCAGAATCTCCTGAAGCTCCAGGGCGCTTTTCGGCCTGCGGATAAAAGTTACCTCATACACGCCGTCGTCAAAAACCACGTCCTTGCCTACAATCCCCTTAAAGCCTCCTACGGACTTGGAATTGGTCACCATGCCGAAAAGGAAATCTCCCTCAAAACACATTTCCTCACTTGTCACCTTAAGCCGGTAGGATTTTACATTGTAGATGCTTTTCACACCCTCCAGAATGTAAGCCATCTGCCCGAGGACATTCTTTACCTCCTGCCTGGTAGAGTAAGACACATCCGTAAAGATGCCGAAGGCTGCAATGTAAATAAAACTGTTATCATTAAAAGAACCCACATCGCAGGGAAAATTCTCTCCCTGTACGGCAATCTGCGCCGCCTCCTCCATATTGACGGGTATCTCTAAGGAACGGGCAAAATCATTGCAGGTGCCCGCCGGAATATAGCCTATGGGCACCTTGTGCTTCCGGCGCATCATCCCGGTCACCACTTCGTCAAGCGTACCGTCGCCGCCGCTGCACACAACCAGATCATAATCCTCCGGCATCTGCTCCATCTGCTCCACAGCATCCCGTGCTCCCTTAGTCGGATAAACCGTCAGCTCATACCCGGCATCCGCCATTACTTTTAAAATCCCGTAAAGCTTCCCCTTGATATGCTCCTTTCCGGCATGGGGATTATAAATAAAATATAATTTCTTTTTCGGCCGCTTCAAAGCCTTCACCTCTCCTTTTTAACCAAAAATTGAACCCAGGATGGTATACGATAAAATGGTCATTATAAATGCGGCAAGCAGCACGCCCAGAATCACTGCCGGGAATGCCTTCTTAAAGCGGATGCCAAGAAGGGCTGCTATCAGCGAACCCGTCCATGCGCCCGTTCCGGGCAGCGGAATCCCCACAAAAAGCAGCAGGCCCCAGAACTCATATTTTTCAATCCGATCCTTCTTATTCATAGCCCGGCTTTCCAGCTTTTCCACCATGGGGCGGAATATTTTTGTCTTTTTCAGCCAGTTAAAAATCGCCGTAATAAACAGCAGAATAAAAGGAACCGGAATCAGATTGCCCACAATACAGATGGGAATAGCCCTCCACATCTCCACATCCAGAAATGCCGGCCCTGCTGCCAGAAGCCCTCCCCTCAGTTCCAGAATGGGTATCATGGAAATAATAAAAATAACCAGCTCCTTCGCCGCACTTCCTCCCAGATTATCCACAAACCATTGTACCAATGTCTCCGTCATTGTTTCTTATCCTTTCTCACTGATGTATTCTTTTACCGAGCCGTTATCTCCTTAAGCGCTTTCAAAAGCGCATCCATCTCATCATCCGTTCCCACGGTAATCCGCAGGTAATTATGAAGCCTTGGAGCGTCAAAATAGCGCACATAAATCTGCCGCCTGCGAAGGGCTTCAAAAATCTCCTTTGCCGGACAGCTCTCATGGGAAGCAAAGATGAAATTCGCTCCCGAATCGGGAAACCGAAAGCCCAGGGCCTTAAGCTCCTTTTTCGTCCGTTCTCTGGTTGCTGTCAGCTTCTTTATGTTTTTTTGAAAATACGCTTCATCCTTCACGGCTTCCGCGCCCAGCTCCAGGGCCGCACGGCTCATAGTGTAGGAGTTAAAAGAGTATTTTACATCATTTAAGTACCTGATAAGGCATGGGTTTCCCACTGCAAAGCCAATGCGCATTCCCGCCATGGACCGGGATTTGGAAAAGGTCTGAACAACCAGGAGATTGTCATACCGATCCACCAGCTCTATGGCGGAAGGACCGGCAAAGTCTACATAAGCCTCGTCAACAATCACAATCACATCCGGATTCTTCCGGATAATGTCCTCCACTTCCGCAAGCTCCATATAAAGCCCCGTCGGTGCATTGGGATTAGGGAAAATAATACCTCCGTTCTCCCTCTCGTAGTCCTCCTTCACGATCCGGAACTCCTCATCAAGAGCAGGACGCTCATAGGGAATTCCAAATAGTTCTGCCCATACAGGATAAAAGGAATAGGTGATGTCCGGAAATAAAATCGGCCTTTTGGAGTTGAAAAAGGTCAAAAAGGCCATGGCCAGTACATCGTCCGATCCTACCCCCGCAAAAAACTGCTCTTTTGGTCTGTTGTACCGCCTGGCGAGCGCCTCCGTCAGTACAGAGCAGGCCGGATCCGGATAGAGCCGGAAGCTTTCCTCTTTCATTTCCCGGAGCGCACGCCGGACACCGGGAGCCGGAGGATAGGGGTTTTCATTGGTATTCAGCTTGATCATCCCCGGGATATCGGGCTGCTCTCCCGGCGTGTAAGGCACAACCCGTCGTATATTTTCTTCCCACTTTTTCATAATGGTCTCCATTTTGCTGCTCTTTTGCAGCAGCAGATGTTCTCTTTTGCAGTTGTATTTCCGCTATCGCGATTTCCTACTATATTACTAGAGACTGCGCTTTCTTACAACCCCTTTTTCCACAAGAAATACGGGTTTATAGGAAAGCTTTGCCTTGCGCAGGCCTTCTTCCCCCATATCTTCTTCTCTGTTCATGTAAGTAAAGCCTGCTCCCTCATGCTCCGCAAACTGCTGGTTGATCATAGTGTATGCTCCCTGAATCTCTGCAAATGCCTTTTCAATGTGAACCACCAGAGTGTCCCTGTTCACAGGCTCTCCGATGGTAAAGGCAACGATCTTCCCGTCCACCCGCAAAGCTCCGCCGCGCATTTCCAGTTCCTCAAAAAGGCGGAGATAATTGAGAGCCACACAGATTTCCGCATGCTTTTCCTCGTCTTCCTCACAGCCGTTCAGTTCTCTCCAGCGCAGCCCCATCTGAAAGCATTCTTCCAGATTGTCCTTTGTGATGGGCTCATAGCCCCAGTCCGGATACAGGGCTTTAAACTTATTGATATGATTCTTTTTGCTGTGGTATTTCTTACCGGACAGGTTTATAAGCTTCTCTGTCTCATACACATAATCTGCATAATCACGCTCATAGCTGATATCGAATTCACCCGGATAAAGAGCCTCCAGGCGGGCAAAATCTTCCTTTGTCACATTGTGAAGCTGAAAAGGAACACCTTTTTCCTCACAGTATGCCATCAGAATATCCAATACCTGTCTTAAGTCTCCCGGCCCCACGGGAACCGTAAAGGACACCCTTCCCGCTGTGCTGCCGAACACAAGCATGTCCTCAAGAACGGCAAATCCCACATCATAGTGGCGGGACCACAGATAGGTATTGGCAAAGGTCATCTCGCAGCTTCTGGTATCCGCATAGCTTAAATAGTGATTGATCTGCGCCCGATCCTCTAATTCCGGACGCTTCAGATTGATTTCCATATTGTTCTCCTATTCTAGTTCCGATTCTGTAATATTCGCCGACTCGTAGAGCTGATAGTAAATCCCCTTTTTCTTCATCAGCGCTTCATGGTTTCCTTCCTCCACGATCCGGTTTCCCGACAGAACCAGAATCCGATCCGCCCCGTGGATGGTAGTCAGGCGGTGGGCAATGGTGAGGGTAGTCCTTCCTGCAGCCAGCTTGTCCAGGGATTCGGACACCAGATGCTCGCTTTCATTATCCAATGCCGCCGTTGCCTCATCCAGAAGAAGCACACGGGGCGCTTTTAAGAATACCCGTGCAATGCTGATTCTCTGCTTCTGTCCGCCGGAAAGCTTCACCCCGCGCTCTCCCACATAGGTATCATATCCGTCCTTCAGTTCCATAATAAAATCATGTGCGCCCGCAAGCTTTGCCGCCTCTATCACTTCCTCCCGCCCCGCTCCGGGCCGGCCGTAGGCAATATTCTCATACACGCTGCCGGAAAAAAGGTATACATCCTGCTGAACCACGCCCACATTGCTGCGCAGGCTCTCCAGAGTTACTGTCCGGATATTCCGGCCGTCCAGAAGAATCTCTCCATGGGTCGGATCGTAAAAACGGGGGATCAGATTGCACAGAGTAGTTTTTCCTCCTCCTGACGGCCCTACCAGGGCCACCTTCTCGCCCGGACGGATCGTCAGATCAATATCCGACAGTACCGGAGTCTGATCATCCGGATACTCAAAGGATACATGGCAAAACGTGATCTCTCCCTTCACATCCTTAAGGGGAACAGCCCCTTCCTCATCAAAGATATCCACACTGGCATCCATCAGCTCCATGAACCGCTCAATGCCTGTCATTCCCCTCTGGAACTGCTCTGCAAATTCAATAATACGGCGTATGGTTGCCAGAAGGGTGGTTACATACAACGTGTAGGCTACCAGATCCGCCGGCGCAATCAGACCTTTTATCATAAAAATGCCTCCGGCCACGATCACGACTACATACATGAGGCCGTCAAACATGCGGATGGTATTCTGAAAGGCCGCCATATACTTATATGTCTGGCGCTTGATTTTCAAAAATTCGTTATTATCCCGGTTGAACTTTTCAAGTTCCACATCCTCATTGGCGAAAGCCCGTACCACCTTATTGCCCAGAAGGCTGTCCTCAATCCTGGCATTCAGTTCTCCGATATGATTCCTCTGACGCTTGAAGGCCTTTCTCACCTGGAGGTTAAAATAGGTACAGGAAACGGCCATCACCGGGATCAAGGCAAATATAATGCCGGTCAGCAGAAAATTCACCCTTGCCAGTATCACGAAAGAGACGACCGCTTTCAAAAAAGCGATAAAAAACTCCTCGGGACAGTGGTGGGCGAACTCGGTTACATCGAACAAATCACTGGTGATACGGGACATAATCTGCCCCACCTTGGTGTTGTTAAAGTAGTTGTCCGAAAGCTTCTGGAGATGGGCAAAGGCATCTTCACGCATATCCGTCTCAATGGCGGCTCCCATTACGTGGCCTGTGTAGGCCATATAGTAGCTTGCTA
This sequence comes from Lachnoclostridium sp., assembly GCA_021770065.1. GTDB lineage: Bacteria > Bacillota > Clostridia > Lachnospirales > Lachnospiraceae > Laedolimicola. Next base: position 16,769 of record JAETRR010000001.1, read on the forward strand.
TTCCGTCCACAATGCGCAGTGCAAAATATATCATGCCGATGGCTGCGATAGTACGCACCGTGAGGGCAGACAGATCGCGCATTCCCACATCTGTTATATGGCGCAGAATCAAAGGCAGAACCATCTCACAGACCGTAGTAAGGGCGGCGCAGAAAAGATCCATAACCATGATTCCTGTGTATTTTTTGTAATAAGGGACAAATCTTTTTAAAAGTGTACTTGTTTTCATTGCTTTTCTTTCCATTCTATTTTGCCCGGTTTCTTTTATTTTTTTCATTGACGGTCATAATAGTGTACCACATATATTGTGGTTTTTCCAGAAGAAAAGGGGAATCGGGAAATAAGGCAGCAAACTTTTCTGATATTCAGTGTACGAAAACCGTCCGAACACGGGATAAAGAAAAGTTTGCTGCCCTATTTCCCGACAGCTCCTTATCTGTTTTTTCTGCATCAGCCCGAGCCTGCAATGCAGTTTATACCATAATCCTATTTTTTCTTTTTCTTAAGATTGATGACAACAGCAGCCGCCACACATACAAAAAAAGCAATCTCTATAACAACCTTTATGATATCATACATTATTTTTTCCCCCTTCTGTGTTTCTCCGCCGGCAATTCCTTACGCAAAGAGCTTCTCCTTATACACTCCGTCTGCAATCAGCTTCTTGAAAGACTCCACTACGGACTGTTTATCCTCTTTGTAGGTAACGCCGAACCATTTATCCTTTGTCTCCAGAACCTTTACGGTTGCCTTCTGCTGTTTTAACAGGCCGTCAATGATTCCCGGAAGAAGGTACTCGGCTTTCAGGTCACCGGGTTTCACATTGCCCAGGAATTCAATAAAGCCCCTCTCAATCTCGTCCAGAAGCCCCGGTGTAAGTCCCCACATATTCATGGAAACATAGCTTCCCGCGTCAACGGGCACCAGTTTTCCGTCCTCTCCCGGAACGGCTGCTCCGCCGTCAGGCAGCTTCTCAATGCCGGAGGTCTCCACAACGTCGGTGAGATAGCCGTCCTCTACCTTGCAGATTCCTCTTGTGACAGCTCCGTTATCGCTTAAGGTGTTGCCAAGGATAAAGCCCGCCATGCAGAAGTCAAACATTCCGTTGTCCGGATGCTCCTCCACCAGATAGTCATGCACCTTTACAAAAGCTTCTTTTCCATAATAATCATCTGCGTTGATTACTACGAAGGGCTCATTCAAAAGGCCCTTACAGCTGAGCACTGCCTGGCCCGTTCCCCAGGGCTTCGTGCGTCCTTCGGGATTTTTGAAGCCTCCCGGCAGGTTCTCAAGCTCCTGGAATGCATACTCTACCTCCACAAGCTTCTCGATCCGGTTGCCGATGATCTCTTTGAAATCCTTCTCCAGATCCCTGCGGATGATGAACACGACTTTGTTAAAGCCCGCCTCCAGTGCATCGTGGATGGAGTAATCCATAATAATCTCACCGCTGGGCCCCACAGGCTCCAGCTGCTTGATTCCTCCTCCAAAGCGGCTGCCGATTCCGGCTGCCATGACTACTAATGCCGTCTTTTTCATAACCCGTACCTCCTATTTAAAATCGCTGCGCGATAGCACTAAAGGGTAAAGTTGCTGCGCAACAGCACTAAAGGGTAAAGTCCCTCTTAGTTCTTTAAAGGGTGCTTTTCATAGCGTTGATGATGTGAAGCACATGCTCCTCACAGAGTTCATCCGTCAGGGCTTCCACCATCACGCGGAGCAGCGGCTCCGTTCCGCTCTTTCTCACCAGGACTCTTCCGTCGGTTCCCAGCTTCTCTTCCACCTCGGCAATGGCCTTCACCACACTCGGGTGATTCAGAGTGGCATCCATATCCGATACTTTCAGATTCTGCAGAAGCTGCGGATAAATCTTTACCTCAGAAGCCAGTGTGGCCAATGTAGTCTTCTTCTCCAGAATCACCTCCATCACTTTAAGGGAGGTCAGAATACCGTCTCCGGTGGTGGCATGTTTGCTGAAAATGATATGGCCCGACTGCTCGCCGCCCAGCTGGAAGCCGTTGGCGGTCATATTCTCATAAACATACTTATCGCCCACAGCAGTCCTCTCATACTTTATGCCCGCCTTGTCACAGGCCTTGTAAAGCCCCAGATTCGACATGACAGTTGTCACAATGGTATTGTCGCGCAGCGCTCCCTGCTCCATCATATATTTACCGCAGATGTACATAATGCGATCGCCGTCTACCACATTTCCGTTCTCGTCCACCGCAAGGCACCGATCCGCATCTCCGTCATATGCAAAACCCACGTCCAGATGCTTTTCCTTTACAAACTCCTGCAGCGCTTCAATATGCGTGGAACCGCAGTTGGTATTGATATTCGTGCCGTCCGGATCATTGCTGATCACATGAGTCTTTGCTCCCAGGGCATCGAAAACGCTCTTTGCAATGGCTGAAGCGCTGCCGTTGGCGCAGTCCAGACCCACGCGCATATTTTTGAAGGAACGTGTGGGAAGAGAAATCAGATATCCCAGATAGCGGTTCCGTCCTGCGGCAAAGTCAATGGTTCTTCCGATATTCTCCCCCGTTGCCAGAGGACGTTCTTCTGCCTCGCCGTCAATGTAACGCTCTATCTTATCTTCTACCTCGGCCTCCAGCTTATGCCCAAGGCCGTTGATTACCTTGATTCCGTTGTCGTAAAATGGATTGTGGCTTGCGGAAATCATAATGCCGCAGTCGAACCCTTCCGTCCGCACCACATAGGAGACGCTGGGGGTGGTCGTCACATGAAGAAGATATGCATCCGCACCGGATGCCGTGATTCCGGCTGCCAGCGCATACTCAAACATATAGCTGCTTCTTCTTGTATCCTTGCCGATTACAATTTTTGCCTTGTGATCTCTTCCATAATACCATCCCAGGTATCTTCCCACCTTAAAGGCATGCTCTACGGTCAATTTCACGTTTGCTTCCCCTCGGAAGCCGTCCGTACCAAAATACTTTCCCATAATTTACTCCTTTTTTATGCATTTGCCTATCTTAATCATTATACCAAATAATTGAAATTTCACAAGATAAAATTTCATCTGCAGCCCCTAAACTGTAAACCGTTCAAAAGCTTTTCGGACTTAAACAAAATCACGACAAACGCGGGAGTTTGACCGTCTAGCCCCTTTTCTTTCGCTCTCGAATCTCATCGAAACCCTTATAAAAACTGGCTTCTCATTTTTTTAATTTTTTTGTCAAATTTTGAAAATATATTTGTAGCTATATATGATATAATCGGGATTTGGAGGTGTTACGTCATGAAATTAACCGTCAGTAAATCGAAAAATTCCGCTTCCTTCTATACCCAGAAATCCATCCGAAAGCCGAATGCTTCCGTTACAACTGTCACAATTGAAAAATTGGGAAACCTGGATGAGATCCGCACAAAAGCCGGGGGAATGGAGCCATATGTCTGGGCTCAAGAATACGTGAATAAACTGAACCGCAGAGAGTATGAAGAGCAAAAGGAGAGCATCCTAAGCTTTTCCCCTTCCAAATTCCTAAAAAAGGATCTGCAGAAATCTTATAACTGCGGATATCTCTTCCTGCAAAAATCTATTATGGACTCGGATTGGACAAAATCTGTAAAAACATCAGTTCCAGACATCTTTTCGAATGTGACCCCAATGATGTCCTGTCAAAGCTTATCTATACCCGGATCCTTTATCCGTCATCTAAGCTGGCTGCCAACCGGCTGGCAGCTAACTTTCTCGAAAAGCCGTCCTTTGAACTCCACGACATTTACCGTGCCCTTTCCGTACTTGCCGAAGAAAACGACTTCATTTAGGCAGAGCTTTACCAAAATAGCCAAAAGCTTGTGGAGCGGCGCAGGGATATCCTTTACTACGATTGTACCAATTACTTTTTTGAAATCGAGGAAGCAGACGGCTTGAGACGCTATGGCAAGTCCAAGCAGCACCAGCCGCTCCCCCTTGTCGGCATGGAGCTGTTCATGAACCATGATGGCATTCCTCTTGCCTTTGACATCTATCCCGGAAATAAAAACAAACAGCCTACCTTGAAGCCCCTGGAAAAAAAGATTATCCGGGATTATGGATTGGATCAGGTCATTGTCTGTACAGATGCCGGGCTATCATCCAAAACCAACCGGAAATTCAATGACCTGTCCATCGGCGGAGAACGTGTCAGAAGTTTTATTACAACACAGTCGGTAAAGCAGCTCCCTACTTACCTAAAAGAGTTCGCCCTTGACTCGGCAGGCTGGCACCTGGCTGGCGACAGAAAGACATACAACCTGGATGAATTGGATAAAAAAGAAGATTCCGGTAAGGTTTTCTACAAAGACCGTTGGATCAAAGAGGACTTTTCCGGCAGAAAGATGAGGGAAAGTGCGGAACCTCTGGAACAGCACTTGATTGTTTCTTTCTCGCCGAAGTATAAAAACTACCAGCGTAAAATCCGCCAGGGTCAGATTGAGTGTGCACAGGAGCTGATCAGGAGCGGCCGGTACAAACAGCGTCCGAAAAATCAGAATGACCCTCACCGCTTCATAGCAAGGAACCGGATGACCGAAGAGGGGGAGGCATGTACAAAAGAAATCCCTTATCTTAACACGACCGCAATCGCTGATGAAGAACAATATGACGGCTTCTATGCCGTATGCACAGACCTTGAGGAAATGGGTGTGGAACAGATCATACGTATCAGCAAGAAACGCTGGGAGATTGCAATGTCATTTAGTTAATAACGAATTACTTGAAATGGTTAGATTCTTTTTATGAGGTCTAACCATTTTTTTTTAAAAAGGGGTTGACAAATTCCATGGAATGTGCGGCCGCTCTCGCTACTGATTGAATTTAAGATGTAGCGAGAGCGGCCCTTGGATTAGGACATTTCAACATTCTTTATCCAAGGAGGTACATACCATATGACACACAGCAAAATAAAAAATGCCTTTTTATCTGCCGTGAATTCCGTTATCGCAAATCCGATGCAGCTTGCTGTCGATCCGACAAAGGATTTCAGCAGACAGCGGAAAATCCCGCCGGACACCCTTATTTCATTTCTGGTTTCTAAAGGTTCTTCTTCTGCCAGGGTGGAGATGCTGGACTTTTGGCAGCTGGATTAGGAAATGCCATCCCTTCCCGCACTGAACCAGCAGCGTGCAAAACTCAAACCTGAAGCTCTGGAAGCCGTCCTTGCGGGCTTCAACGATTCTGTCAGCAGGCAAGCGGCCTTCCCCACTGCACACGATGGATACCGCTGCCTGGCCGCCGCCGGATCCACGACCATTTTTTCAGCAGCCCGAAGCTGGCTCCCCCCGGAGTATTTCTGCTCGCCGGGCCACTCGGCCAGCGGTGTCTACAGCATACATATAAATGCCTTTTTTGACCTTGATGCACACATCTATACGGACGCCATCCTCCAGCCCGTGCATGAAAAAACGAATTCGGCGCATTCTGCGACATCGTGGACCGGCATGGGACGCTCCCCGGCAGGAAGAACGTCTACATTGGCGACAGGGGCTACTGCTCCTACAACAACATGGCACATGTAGTGGAACAGGGGCAGTATTTCCTCTTGCGCACAAAGGACATCCATTCCAAAGGCCTGGTCGGAAATTTCGAATTTCCGGAATCGGAATCCTTTGATATTGACGTGGCTGTCACCTTGACGCGAAGCCATTCCAGGAAAATCTCTATCCCCCCGGGAACCTACAGACGTTTTATTGACCAGGCATCCGCCTTTGATTTTATCGAATATGGCGCCCCTGACACATATTCGTTTGCTTTCCGTATCGTTAGGTTCCCCATCGGCGATGGTTCCTGCGAATGTATCGTGACGAATCTCTCAGGGGAAGAATTCCCACCGGAAAAGATCAAGGCCCTCTACCACAGGAGATGGTCAATTGAATCCTCGTTCCGCAAACTGAAATATACGATCGGCCTGAGCAACTACCATTCTTACAAGCCGGAGTATGTCAAACAGGAAATATGGGCAAACCTTATTGCATACAACATAACGGAAATGCTGGTCAACTGTGTCGTCATCGAAAAGAAGGAAACAAAATATGCGTACAAAGTGAATTTCACCATGGCTGCACATATTTGCAGGGTCTTTCTCCGTCTGACCACGGAGAAAGACCAGTACAACGTGATGCTCCTGCTGCAGAAAGAACTGATCCCCATACGGAATGAACGCCAATACCCAAGACTACAGACAGCCCATTTCCGTAAGCCACGATACTTTATCTATAGGGCAGCCTAAGCATCTATATCATTATACTATTTTTTTAGGCAGATGGGAAATCTGTCTATTTGGCTTGCCCCAAATGTGTCTATGACTGCCAACATTAGCCTATGGAGAAGCTGGGCATCCTATTTTTTCCATCTTTCCCACAGTAAGCCATCGGCTGCTGGTGCTAACTTAATGACATTGTGTGAGATTGAAGAATGTTTTCGGATTATGAAAACAGAGTTTAAAGCGAGACCGATATTTCTTCACCGGGAAGACCGGATCAAGGCTTATTTCCTTACCTGCTTTATTGCCTTATTCATCTTCCGAATTTTGAAGAAAAAGCTGGATGAAAAATACACCTGTGAAGAGATCATAAAAACATTGCATGACATGACAATGTACCGCCCGGGAGAGAAAATGGGATACCTGCCTTCTTACACCCGGACGGATCTCACGGATGCGTTACATGAGGAATTAGGATTCCAAACAGACTACGAAATTCTGACCGATATCAGCATGAAACGGTTCATCCGGAATACTAAGAAAAAGTAATAATATATAGCTACATTTTTCATGTTTATAAAATGCGAGAAATCCTCAGAATTATTGGGGTTCCTCGCATTTAGACTGTCAAAGATGAGATTATACCATGAACATGGTGTAAAATCCAGCAAACACGGGCTATTCAGCGATTTCATAACTATAAATTGGATAATCCTTATGAAGCTGTCAAGGTGCTGTAAATATCATAATCACCGTCTTTAAACCAGGTGGGGAGACACTTTCCTAATTGTCTTTTTCTGCTCAATAGCAAGGCCGTCCATCAGCCATCGGAACTACTGAGGAGTGATGGACTTTACTTCCGTTTCATTGTGAGGCCATTGAAACCTTCCGTTGGCCAGACGTTTATAGACAAGGACGAATCCGTCACCCTCGTAAACCAGGGCCTTAATGCGGTCGGTACGCCTGCCGCAGAAGAGAAAGATGTTTCCCTGTTCATAGGGATCCAGGTGGAAGTCATTTTTGATGGCTGCCGCCAGACCGTTAATCCCACGACGCAGATCGGTGTATCCACAGGCAATAAAGATGCGGTTGAAACCCACTGCGTCATTAAACATGAGAGACTGCCTCCAATGCCAGAATCAGAAGTTCCTTTGGCGTGCAGGATTTAAGGCTGATAACAAAGCCGTTCTTTCCATGGTAAGCTGTGGTATAAAAGAATAAGCCATGGATAACGGCTGCAAAGTGGCCTCATCCGTCGGAACATTTAACTCTACAAAGGTGGTATGGATATATTCCAAGGACGCATTTCTTGTCCGTCGGATCCAATAGTAATAAGCATTCCGGGAAATACCGTTCTGCTCACAGTATTCATCCACGGTCAATCCAGACTCAGCCTTGGCCTTGAAAACGGAAGTCCATTGTTGGATTCGGATATTTGCGGTTGCCAATCTGGTATTCATAGTGTGACCTCCTTGCGTATAGTGTGAAAAGTTTGTATAAACTTTTTCAACTTTGCACAATTATCGCACACTTAAGGATACACTTCTATGCACATGTGGTTTACCATTTACGACTTACCTCCTGATAGCGAGTATCAAAAGTTGAGACTTAACTTTTGATACTCGTAAAAGAAATATAGCCTATTGTCACACATTTTCCCTCGCAGTCGAGGTACACACTATCTACCGTTTACGGAGGGAGAGGAAGAGGATCCTAAAGGTGTTAGCCTTAAGATCCTCTTTTGGTTGCTCTCTATTGCTCTTTTGTTACTGCTTCAGCAAAAATTATCTTCTGCCATGAGGAAAAAGATGTTCTGCAAAAACAACATCTGTTACTCAAACTCGACATGCCCTAATCAATTTTGTTTAGAGATTATTTTCTGTCGTGTTTCCTGTTCTTTTGATTATTTGATATATCCATATTATCCTGCCTATATGAGCTAATGTTAGCATTTTGTTATCGGCATTGATAACACTTGCTCTGTAACTGTGGATAATAGCAATATGTTTCGACTTGAATTATAAGCAATCTTTCTTAAAGTCTCTAAAAAAGATACTAACAAAATTACTGTTTACGAATGGATATCATTATATAATATGTTTCCGATAATCAATCATATCTATTCTATAAATCTGTGTGTCCACACATTCAAACAAATCAGGGTCAAACAATGCTAAATTATATCCTTCACGATGCATTACACTTTTATACTCTATACCGGCATATTCCTCTACACCATCATGAACAATGCTTTTAACAAAATCTGTAATATATTGAGTCGGAACATAGTCCAAAGCGCTGTCGCTCCTTCTCATTATTTTACCCATTTCATCATTTATCTTATTTAAATGCTCTTTATTAATTGCATATTCTAAACAATTTAACCCTTCTATAAATGGGCTAATTTGATTAATCTTCTTTAAATCAACAACAATAATATCCTTTTTTAATTTAAATTTTCCAACTGTTACATAATCATATGCACCAGCTCTTGCCTCATATATTGTCGTTTCCGCTGTATCGCCTAAATACAAACACCTAATCCCCCTCGCATTCGCTCTACCATCTGTAGTCTTTTCAATTGGCGGTGCTCCCATTTCATTGATAGAAATTCCTTCTTCCGTTGAAATTCTACATCGATAAAATATTTCACCTGCCTTGTAAGGTTTACGGATATATGAGCAAAATCGTTCTAACAAATCTAAATCCACATAATGAGTATGAAAACGATTTTTTGTTTTTAATGCCTGTACAAAGTCTTCCCAAGAATTAGTAGTTAAAAGAGAATGTTTTGATAAATACTCTTGATCATATAGTTCCTGAATAGCAACGGGTTGGTCAAACAACTCTGAATTATATTCGTACTTTTCTTTGCAAATCGCCGTAATTATGTTATATACATCCGCCTCACTCTTCTTATTGAAAATATTCCAGTTGTTAATCAATTCACTCTTCAATAAACGAGTGTCTGATTTGGGATATGAAATTGGCAACAAAGAAACTGGTGTATATATGCTTATCAATTCATCAAACATCATGCTCAAGTCTTCATGCTTATCAGTATCATATATATGTACATTTTTGCATTTACACAACGGGCAATCTCCTATCTCTGCTTTATTTCGAATAACAGAAACAACTTCCATATCGCAAAAACATTTTTCGCAAACTATCATAAACTACTCCTCATCCAAATATCTTCCTATCAGCTCTAAATGGTGCATAATAGATAGTTTTTTCACGGTTCCCAACCCCGGATAAGCTTCTCTACGATATAAATCTTCGAACTCTTTCATTGCCACAGTATCAAGTTTTTTTTCTTCATTCCACACCACAAGTTTCGACAATGCTTCTTGAAACTTTCCAGCTGGATCACTTATATCATCATTCGAATCAGACACAAAATGCTTTACACGCAAACTACCATCTATATCGAAATATATGATATGTATTGCGACTGCATAAGGTGCAAATCCAGTTTCATTATACGCTTCGCCAACCACAGAATAATCAGCAAAACCCACATATCCATCTTCCAAATAGTATAAATGATCTTCCGAAAAAGGTTCATCGTCAACTTCAATATAATCATTATTTCTATCTTGTTTGTTAAACTTATCGGCTAAAAGTACTCTGTTTTTTCTTATCTTCCTTCTAAACCCGCTTTCATCCGGTATTAAATTATACTTAACATCTTTGTCTGAAAAGTATGCTTCATAAATAGGAATTGCATCTTTATCATCGCATATTGTTCCCATATTATCTGCATGTTTTTCAATAAATTTCTCTGGCTTCGAATTTGATTTTAGTAACTTCATATAAAGAATATTATCATTTTCCTTTAAACTTGCAGACAAACATTCCTTTAATTTCTGATTTTTCTCTTCCTTTGCATCACTACTAAAACTCCCCACCTTAGGGTTGGTAATGATAGCAAGCTGTTTGCCATTCGCTCCATATGTTTCTATAGTTTTAACAAGCGTAGAGGATAACTTTACAGGTTCAATAATTGGTGTAATTCTACTACTCAAAACATCTTCCTCTACCAATTCACGCAATGCAATTAATTCAAATTGTCGTCCTCTCAAATAAGGAAAATACATACTACGCACCTCCATATTGACGTTCTAAAAACACTTCTAGTTTTTGATAATCATCATGTGTCAATTCCATAAAATATACCAAAAACTTTAACTCGTATGGAATCTTAACAAATTTCTCTTTTTCTATCCGCATTCTCTTTTTTAATATTCTCAAAACAAGTGAATACGACTCTTCTATCGGTATTTTCAAAAACATTTTTTTACAAGCAGAATAATATTTAAACTGCGTAACTTCTGGCAAGTAGCCATATCGTTGAGCAATTATGTCTTCATACTCACTTTTTCTTAGTAATTTAAAAACAGTCTCCTTATCCAGATCATATGTGCATCTCTGTGGCTTTCGAACTGTGCCCAACTTCCCATTTTTTCGTAATACGTATACTCCCACAGGTTTATCGATACTATTCAGCACTTTCTGTAACTGTTGTAAATTTTTCTCATAAGTAACTACCGCCACATGATCAAATGCCTTATAATAATCATCAATCTGAGAACTTAATCTCTCAAGATTATCCAATTCTGTTTTTATTTCATACACAACAGCCTTACCATTTATTAACACAAAATCCGCTTTAGATTTTGCAACTGCTATTTCCGTTAAAGCAGTTGTCGTATTGACACTATGCACACCCAAAAGTAACTTATTCAACAAAGTATTCTTATAAAAATATTCGTTTCGATAATTATTCTTTAATTCGCAATAAATTTCACTTATTAATTCCCGATTATTCTTCTGATCAGCATCACTTGTATACCGTCTTACTACCGACGAATATATATTATCCACGTTCCCCTCTATAAAATGGCGAAGCATATTACGGGTAAATATTCTATTTAAATTACTCATTTTACTTTTTTCCACTAGCTTCGCCTCCTTCAACACACATTTATTTTGCTACACCTTTTGCAATCAAAATTGATAACCCAAACACTATTATTACAAATAATAACAATTTATCCTATACCAAATTATAAGCGATTTTACTAAGAGATTCAATAGACATACACTTCTTTTGCTATTAATATAATGAGCGAATATTTTTATCTGCCATCTCAACGAACCATGAGTTGCAGAATAAGGATTCCGTCATTCATAAATTTTTTAACCTATTTGTAGTATTACAATTCAATTTGTGTATTTTGTTTTATTATATCTGCTATACTCTTCGATATTTGATAAATAGAAAAAATTGTATCATCTAAAGACTCCTGTATAGCATTAATTCGTGCAGAAATTTGGACAATTTTCTTTTTCTGTTCATCAAATAATGGCAACAACTCCATTTGCTGAGAAACTGTTAATTTTACCTTTTGCTTTTTTAGTTCCTTACAAAAATCTTTAAACGAATTCTCATAAAAATGCTCCAACTGTTCAGAAACCTTTCGAGGTTCATAAACATTTATAATAAATTTCACAAACTCTTGTTTTATCGAATATCGGCTTGAACATAAGTCCAGTAACTCTTTGGTATAACTTTCTACATTCTCCATAGTGGAACTATCTGCAGTCGCAATAGGTAATTTACGGATATATACACCCTTAACCTCTGCCATTGGCTTTCCAACCTCGAGATAATTAACAATCTTATAGTACCAATTCATAAGTTTTGAATTTATAACGCCCAGCAAATAGTACAAACTAACTGACAAATTAGTTTCCAATGGATATATTGAGTGTAATGTATTATTGCTGACATTTCCCCTATCATAAGTAGCTATTAGACTATCACCTGTTTGACGAATAAATAATTTTTCGCCCATAAAGACTTGTGCCGAGCGAGGCTCTGCTAACCATTCCCCATATTTTATATATTCTCCATAGCTATCCCATAAATTAGAATATCGTTCAATAAATCTTCCTCGCATGTATGGTTTCCACGTGTCATCAATTTTTTCAAATCCTGTAAAAGGCTTTGTTTTTACAATTTCTTTGGTCTGCTGAGGTGTCCCTTTTCCTACTTGATAGGGTTTTGCACCTGTCATAACATTAAAAAAAGTATCCAATCTTGGAAAACTTTTCATTTCTTCACAAACCGCCTGCTCCTCTTTCGAATTTCGATAATTAAAAATATATTGCTCGTCTTTCTTCAAATCTGCTTGACCAAAAACAGCTTCTATTCCACTATTCAAAAAAGTAGACGTTAATTTAGTTTTTCTCGGAACACATATAGAAGTAAATTCTTCGTCTGACGGTCTTTTCTTTTTAAATATAGTTATAACAGGCTCTACAACTGCTGTTGGAAATACATTGTAAACTTCTATGATTCGTAATAGAGTATTGTTATCAAACAAGAATTTTCTTAACTTATTTGCCCCTAACTCCATTGTAAAAAATGTATTCGGTGTAATAAATCCCAAATATCCATTTTCATGTAATAAAGTAAATCCCAATTCAAAAAAAGTCTTATAGGTATCAAAATTGTATTCTGTAGTTATATAATTCTTTGTCAAATACTCTTTTGTTGATTGTTCTAATGTTGCCCCATAAGGTGGATTGCCAATAATAATATCAAATCCACCACTTTCAAATACTTGTGGAAATTCTTCTTGCCAATTAAAAGCATATTCTCCTGCAACATCTAAATCTGCGACAATAGAATTACCACATTTAATATTATCATCAAGGGAAGCAAGCGTTTGATTTTTCTTTGCTGTTTTCAGCCAAAGTGAAAGTTTTGTAATTTCCACACTTTCAGGGTTAATATCCACGCCAAACAAATTATTCTGTAAAATCTCTTTATCTATATCAAAAAGGTTTAACTGACCTTCATCGTATAGGCGTTTCATTTCCAGAACAAAATTCATTTCTTCGTGCAGATAGTCAAAGCATTGATTTAAAAATGCACCACTTCCGCAAGCCGGATCACAAATTTTAATTTCTTTCAAAACAGTTTCATATGCTGTCCAGTATTCCAAATGTAATTGTATAATAGCAATACGAAGCATTTCTTCGTCTTCTGTTAAATTTGGCTTTTCTTCTGGAATTTCCATCCATGAACGTATCTCGATTACATTGTTTCTGTTTGTACTAGTTCTGCGGACTGTTGCCTTGAATGAACCTTGTTTAAAAAGTGAACGCTTTAATTCCTCCTTTTTCTGATTAAGAAATACACCTACTGTCTGCTCTACAATATAGCGTGTAACATAATATGGTGTATAAAAAATACCATCATCTTTCCGTTTCCCTTTCACTTCGCCAACAATACCATTGATTTCATTTTTAATCTGCTCTACATCAGAAATGCTCTGTTCAAAAATTTGTCCCAAAATATTAACATTGAGATCACTACCAAAGTCATACTCTGATAATTTCGTGAATGATTCTAGCACATCATCAACAATAAGCAAATTATCAAGGTCTGAATCCGCTTTGAAAAGTCCGCCATTATAACGATTAATTTTCATTGGTGGATTTCCTTTATCAATCGCATTAAAAAGCCCCTTCAACTCGTCCCATAGTTTTGTAGGAGAAACGCTGAAGCTATTGTGTGTTGATTCAATCAATCTCTGAAAAATATGCTGTGGTAATAATCCGCAATCTTCACAGAAACAGATAAAGGTAAATCTATCCATAATCTTTTGTGCCTTTGTAAATAACAAAAGTTCATCATATTCTGGATTATTTTTCTTTAAGCTGACATAAAGATTGGTTCTTATTTCTTTATAAGTTTTATAAAAATCATTAGAAATGGAAAGTCCAATTACCTCATTTTCTTCATAAAGCTGATCTATCAGAGATTTCCCGTTTTCTGCAATTAAATGTTCTTTACATAAGAAAAAATAGAAACGTAAAAATTCTACTTCACTATCCATTTTACGAATATCAAAAACTTCATATTCCAAAGAACTATTGCTTTTGTATAATCTCGTTTCAATAAAATTTGATACAATGACCCAGCCACATTTACTCCCATTTTTATTTGCATAAGAAAATCCCTGTTCTACAGGTGTTAAATGACTGCTACGGTTTTGCTTTTTATCCAGATCTTTTTTTGCGTCCTTTAATTCAATTACAACACGAACATCATTAACTTTATGGCGTACCGAAAAGAAACCAAGACCGCCATCTGCTTCGCTAGCATCTAATACACTGTTAAACTCCTGTTTCTGATTAAAAAAATCACTATCTGTACTTGTTACTGTGGAATAGCCTAAAATCTCATCAAAAATTTGGACAAGAAAAACTCCTTGTATTTGAGTTTCCTTTGTATGCTCTAAGTCTCCTTGAATACAAGATTTTCTCCACTTTTTAATTTGTTTCCATTTTTGTTCAAAATCATTTATATTATCTTTTGAAAATTTAGACATATAGTTTTTTATTAATCGATCTTTAAATATTTTTGGTATAGTGTTCATCTAAAGCTCTCCTATCTATAAATTACTTTTTTATTATATCATGGGGTTATATAAAGGGCTATTGTGCAAATGACATTGTTACCGATAACTTACACACTTTATATTACACTCCCCGTTTGTCGTGAAACAAAATGACATTATCTTGACCCTGCCGTATTTTTGCGCTATCCTATAAACAGCAATTTTTCTGTTACTGGCCACGGAGTGAACAGTAACATTTTTCCGGAGGACCTATGCATACATTAACCTTTCTTCTGCTGGCTGTTTTCTGCCTCTTTATCGGCATCTGCGGATTTGTCCGGTGGGATGCCTCCTGGCTTAGAGATATGAATACTGTTCCTGTTCAGATTCTGATTATTCTGACAGGAATCATTTTCTTATGTGCTGCCCTTTTTCTAATCTTCCGGCTGCTTAAGCGGCTGGATGACAGGGGATTAAAGCGGGCTGCCCTGCTCTGTATACTGATTCTGGCCGCCGGCCAGCTGCTTCTGCTGCTCCTTTTCCGGCCCATGCTGCGGTATGATCCCTTAAAAACCTTTGACATGGCTGTAGAGATGCTGAAAACCCATGCCGTTTCCGAAACCTATGAGGGCGGCTATTTCGCCCGGTATACGAACAATTACCCCATAGTCCTTCTGACCTACTGGTTTTTATCGGTTTTGTCAAAATGCGGCCTGCCCCAGTCTTCATTTATGCCGGCCGTTCAGCTTGTCAATGTTATCTGCATTACAGGCTCCGCCTGGCTGGGCTATCTGATTGTAAAAGAGCTTAAGGGACGCAGAAAGGCTGTCTTTTATCTGACTGTCTGCGTGCTCTGTCCCCTTTCCTATGTATGGGCGGGATTTTTTTACACGACTACCTGCTCCATCCCCTGCCTCATGGGAATTCTGTATCTGTATCTGCGCACACCCAAAGCCGGCACTGCTCCAAAGCGCACTCTGCTTGGAGGGCTTATGGGCCTTCTTCTGATCCTCGGCTATAAGCTCCGGGCAACCACGATGATTGCCGGGATTGCAGTATTTATCACGGTTGTTATAAGGCTTTGGAAGCTGACGGCCGGAAAACGGAAAAGCCTGCCGCAGCTTACCGCTGTCTTTTCCGCTGCTTTTAAGAAATACGTCTCCTCCATAGCCGTCTTTTTGGTCACGGCCGTACTTTCCCTCGCCTTCTGGCATGCCGCGACAGAGCGCTATGTACCCTTTGATTACGAAAATACAGGTTTTCCCATGATACACTGGGTTATGATGAGTTCCCGCTGGGACGGATCCTTCGACCAGTCGGACGAGCTCTACACGTTCAGCTTTAAAACGAAGGAGGAGAAAATCGAGGCCGACAAAAAGGTTCTTCTGGAGCGCATCCGGGATGCCGGGCCCGCAGGGCTTGCGGTTCTGGCAGGACGGAAGCTTCTGAACACCTGGGCAGACGGGACAGACAGCTTTCTTGCAGAAAACAGCTATTGCACCTACGGCAGGCTTTATGAATACCTTCTTGGCTCCAAGAGCGGCTTTACCGTAATTTATTCACAGATATTCCGGGTTCTTCAAATGCTGATCATCGGACTTTCTGCGCTCCGGGCTTTGAAGCGCAGAACGCATTCCCCCCTGTTTCTGATTCAGTTAACTTTTCTGGGCGGAATCGCATTCCATTTAGTCTGGGAAACCAATCCCCTCTACAGTATCTGCTTTACTTTCCTGGGACTGATCCTTTTGTCTGACGGCATTGCCTCTCTGACAGAAGAGAAAGCTCTTTCTCTTGTTCTGCCAAAAAGCCGGTTCGTCTGCACGGGCGCCCTTGCCGTCGTCCTCGTGCTTTTGATACTCTGCAAGAGTGAGCTGGTTGAAACTCCCATTGAGGAGCAGCATTATCGTATAGACCAATATCAATACGCCGGCGAGGCTGCCGGCTTTGTGTCCGGATACGAACAGATCTACACCCAGACCTTTACCGCGGACAAGCCCTTCAACCGAATCGCCGTCCAGGCCATTAATACCGTAGGACCGTATAACCAGTCGGCTTTTATGGTGAAGCTTACGGATGAGCACGGAACCGTTCTCTATGACGAAAAGTTCCTCTCCGGCATGGTGGTAAAAAATACACCCTATGCGTTTGTTCTGGATCCCGTGGTTCCGGACGGGCTCACACGCTATACTCTGGAGATTGCACCCGGATATGTCAAGGGTGAGGACAGCCTGGAGTTTCTCGCCTACAATACGGGCAACTGTGATATGTATCCCGGCGGCTCGCTTACCATCGGCAGCGACGAGCAGACGAACGGCGATCTGGCCTTTTCCGTCTATGAATATGAGGTTACTACGTATTTTAACCTGAAGATTTATCTGATACTCTGCGGCGGAATTCTAATCCTTCTGGGGGGAATTACGGCCGGAATGTGGTTTCTGTTCCGGAAAAAAAATATCAAAAGCTTTTGATTCCGCTTCCCAGCAGAAAATAACCGTCTGCCGTCCCCCCATACAGAACATCCATATCCTTCAGTTCCTCTTCATACTCTCCATAGCGGCCCTGGTCTATATAGAGCACTGCCGGCTCATCCTCCTCTAAAAATGCCTGGATTCCGCCGTCCATGCAGTGAAAATCCCCGCTGATTTCTGCCAGAAACAGCATATTCTGATCCCAGCTTCCCACCCGCTCTGGATTTTCCGTATCAGCCATAACATAAGCCTTTCTTCCCGCATAAGCTGTCTCCCGATCCGCGCTTGCCTCAATGAACATCTGAAAGCTGTCTCCCTTAGCGCCCCGGATGACGGTGAGGTACGAGTCACGCATAAAATAAGCCGTCAAAAAAATGCATCCCGCAGCCGCAAGCCACATGCATCCCCCGAAAGCCTCCTGCTTCCATCGCAGCATCTTTTTTCCGTCCTCCTGCAAATCAGCCGGAAGCCTTAAGAGCTTCCCGAGGAACACGGCTGCCGCCAGGAAAAGCGGTACAATGCAGGGATAGCAGTACCAGATAAGCTTGGCCCGGACCAGTGAAAAGCCGAGAAACGGCACCAGAAACCATAAAAGGTAACCGGCGCTCTCCTCCAATATCTTCTTTGAAAAGGCCTTTTTCCGCACCAAAAGGATAATCCCCGTTATGATTCCCAGAACACAGATCCCCAGCAGCCATCTGTAGATATGGGCTTCATTAGCAAAAACCGTATCATAGTAAAAAGAAAACGGGAATTCATGTCCCTCATAATTTGTTCCCGATGTCCGGGCCAGAAGATCCACCTCCACCATCTGCCGCAGAAACGTTAAGCCGTCTTTCGTATATCTCCAGCCAAACCATATAAGAAGCGGCGCAGACACAGACAGCAGAAACAGGCCCCATTCTTTCAGCTTCAAAGAAAAAAGCTCTTTTGTCAAAAGTAAATATAAACCGCCGATCGCCGCAATCATGCCGGCATGCCAGCTCTTTGTAAGAAATGCCAGTGAAAAAAGCAGACCGCAGATATAAAGATTTCTGTGATTTTCCCGAATCCGGAACATCGCCAGCATAGCAAAGGTAAAAAACATCAGATACAAAGAATCCGCGTCTCCGGCACGGGCCAGATGCGCAGACAGGGGAAGGGTATTGGCGCAGAAGAATCCCAGAACCAGAACGGATGCTTCCCTGCTGTACCTTTTTGCAAAAAGACCGCAGCCGATCCCCGTGATCAGATAGGCAAGAGCCGAGCAGAAGCGCAGGCCGAAAACACTGTATCCAAAAAGACGAAAGCCCAGGATAATCCCCCAATAGCTCACGGAAGGCTTCAGATTCCAGTCATCCGTGACGTAATTATAAGTATGGCGGATATAATCATTGTTCTGTATCATCTCATAGGCATTCACCCCGTGACGTGCCTCATCCCAGGAATCCACATACTGTACATCCAGGCACCGGAAGCAGTAAAAAGCCAGCGTCAGGCAGGCTGCCGCGAAAAATACCCAGTAAAATTTTTCAAAAAGCTTTAACACCGCCACATATGCATTTTTCAACATAAGTCCTCCATTCCGGCTTTTATGCTTCTCCCCGGCGCCGCAGGGCACATCCATTCATTCCGGCCGTCTGCAGATTTTAAGGCTCCAGGGTTCCGCAATATACACTGAACATTGCCTCGGCAAACTGCTGGTCGCCTGCTTCTCCCGGGTGCAGGGCATCTCCGTCCTCAAAATTTTCCCTGCTGTTATGCATCAAAGCCAGGGGAATCAGCGTCACCCCGTCCATATCCGCGAATCTTTTATCCATTGCTTTCATCAGGGCCATAATCCGCTTATCCGAGCGGTTCTTAAACTCGCCCGGCAGAAAGGCCGTTCCGTCCTGGCGCACCATGGTTCCTATCTTTTCCTGATCCGCCCAGTAAATCGTATTCACAAGATAAATAGGAATCTCCTCATCATACTTGCGGATATTTTTTATCATCTGCGCTATCGCGTCCACCGTATCGGAAGGATCGTCCCGCAAGCCGTTCGTTCCGAGAAAAATCTGGATCACATCCGGATCTTTGCCGGTGAACATCTTATAATAATTCCAGTCGAACATATTCTGAACCGGATCATAAAAAGGATGTACCCCCTCACTGGCACCCTGTGAAAAATATTCCGTGGGATTCAGATAGTCCTCGGCCGAAAAGCCGCTCCGCCCTTCATGGCTGTATTTCTCCCAGCCTCTCGTCCCCGTAAACGTAATCTGTCCATCGGACAAATAGAAAATGGTGCGGTACCATTCCCTGCCGTTGGACAGACTGTCTCCCATATTCATAACAGAATACTCTCCCTCTATCACCTGATCCACCACATGAAGAACACTGGTAAAGGTGAGTACCTGGTTCACATTGTAGTCATAGATGGTAAGCGTCAGAGGATAATCCCCTATCTGCTCCTCCCTTCCCGTAACCGAAAAGCGATCCTCCAGGTTCTCTCCCACCTGGCAGTCCCAGTTAAAAGAGTAGCCGTCCCGGATCCCTGCCCATGCTACCTGATCATTGTAAAGCTCTATCGTACTTCCCACCGCTACATAGATATCCTCCGGCAGATAAGCCTCCACCTGGGGCTTATACTTTTCCACTTCTCTTTGGAGGCTGATATTCCAGAACAGCATTGCCAAAAACAGAAGGGCGGATACTGCCAGAAGAAGCTTCCATTTCTTATCTGTCATGCTTCCTCCCTGCGGCAGCCGATATTTGTCTCTTTACAGATAAAAATAGGGCGCCGTTTTGTCTCCATATAAGTTTTCGCCAGATACTCCCCCAGTATTCCCATGCAGAAGAGCTGAATTCCGCCGATAAATACAATAATGCAGGTCATGGACGGCCATCCCGAAACCGGATCGCCGTATAACATTGTGCGGATGATAATAAAGCAGATGGCAGCAAACGCAACCAGGCAGAAAAAAAGTCCAAGAAAGGCAGCCATCACCAGGGGCACTGTTGTAAAGCCCACGATCCCCTCCACGCTATAGATAAAGAGCTTCCAGAATGACCACTTCGTCTCTCCTGCGCTGCGCTCCACATTCTCATACTCCAGCCACTTGGTGTCAAACCCTACCCAGCCGAACAATCCCTTGGAAAAACGGTTATATTCCTTCAGGCGCAGAAGCTCGTCCACAAACTGACGCGTCATCAGGCGGTAATCCCTGGCGCCGTCTACAATCTCTGTCTTTGACATCTTGTGCATCATCCGGTAAAACATCCGCGCAAAGAAAGAGCGGACAGGGGGCTCTCCTTTTCTTGTCACGCGCCGGGTCGCCACGCAGTCATAGCCCTCCTCTTTTATACAGCGGTACATCTTCGGCAGAAGCTCCGGAGGATCCTGCAGATCCACATCCATTGTGGCAGCATAATTCCCTGATGCATAGCTTAATCCGGCATACATGGCAGCTTCCTTCCCAAAATTCCGGGACAAGCTTACATATTTTACTCTCTCATCCTTCTCGGCCAGGCATTTCATTTCCTTCAGGCTCTCATCTTTGGAGCCGTCATTCACAAACAGAAATTCCATCTGAACCTGGGGAAGCGTCTCTGCTGTCTTTACAATGGCATCGTAAAAAATCGGTATGGCCTCCTGCTCATTGTAGCAGGGAATAATAATAGAAATTTTATCCATCTGCTTCCCTCATTCTTTATCGTCGAAGCCTTTCGTCTCATCCACCAGAAACGGAGGGCGGTTCCGGGAGGCATCCAGGGCTCTCCAGATATACTCGCCTAAGAGTCCCAGCATCACCATGATCAGTCCGAAGCCGAAAAGCATCAGTACCATCATAGAAGTCCAGCCCGCCACATCCTCAATTCCGTTCAGCCGCTGAACCACAAGGATTACAGCCCAGATTACTGCGATGAATGCAAAGGCTGTCCCCATTCCGGACATAAAGCGCACCGGGAAATAAGAAAAGCTCATCATGGAATCCAGCACCAGCTTTACCTTTTTGGACAGAGTCCAGCGGGATTCCCCAATCTCCCTGGCTTTTCTGTGGAAATACACTTTATCACTCTTGAAACCTACCCAGAGTACCTGCAGTGTCAAGGCCGAGTTCTTTTCATCCAGCATCATCAGCACCTTAATCACCTGGCGGTCCAGCAGGTAACAGTCGAAGCCCCCTTTTGGCATGTCCTTGATCACAAGCTTGCGCATCAGGGTATAGTACAGATTGGCAAAAAACTTCTTAACCGCTCCCTCATCTCGGTCAGAGCGGACGGCCAGAACCACCTTATTGCCTTCCTTCCATTTGTCATACATCTGAAGAATCAGTTCCGAATCCTCCTGCAGATCCGCCTGCTTGGTCACGGCACAGTCACCTGTGCAGTTGGACAGTCCCGCCAGGATCGCAGCATGCTCCCCAAAATTCCGGGACAGCTTCACAAGCTTTACATTGGCATCCATCTTTCGTATCTGATTCATAATCTCCCAGGAATTATCCCCGGATCCGTCGTCTACAAATACAATTTCATAATCCTCCAGTTTATGGAGAATCTTTTCCCTCATATCCTCATAGAGAAGCATCAGGGTATCGGAATTCCAATAAACGGGAACAATAATTGAAAGCCTGCTCATTTAAGCCTGGTTCCTCCTACTTCTTTTAAATATTCATCATAATCGCGTATATATTCGCTTCCGTCATAATGGGTATTGGTCAGAACCAGGAGCACGGAATCCCCACTGAATTCATACATATCCTTCCAGAGCATCGTAGGAAGATAAAGACCCATACGGGGACGGTTCAGCTCAATCACAGCCTCCTCAAAACCATTGTCCACCCGGACCTTGCTGGTTCCGCTCACATTGATAAGGACAAACTCCGAATTCCGGTTGGCATGCTGTCCCCGGACAACCTCACTGTCAGAGCCATAGATATAAAATACACGTTTAATCTCGAAGGGAATATCCTGTTCTCCCTCCACAACTACCAGATTGCCCCGTTCGTCTCCCAGATCTCCAAACTCCAGAATCTTATACTGATCCTTAATGTTCATATTCTGCCTCCTGATGCAGCACAGCCTTTATAACCCTAAAATCCGTTTAAAGCTTCTATCACATAACTCTGTTCCTCATCTGTCATTCCGTTATACATAGGAATGGACAGAACCTCATCCGCATACTGTTCCGTGACAGGAAATGCTCCTCTCTCATATCCGAGGCCCTTATAAGCCTCCGACAGGTGGGGCGGAATCGGGTAATGTATGATCGTTCCGATCTCTCTGTCATTCAGATAAGAAATCAGTTCCTCCCGCCGGGAAGTACGTATCACAAACTGATGCCATACGGCAGTTGCCCCTTCCCGGACTCCCGGCAGCTTAAACTCCGGGTTCTTAATCTCACTTAAATATCTCTCTGCAATCTGCCTGCGCTCCTTTTCGCACTCCTCTACGTGGTTTAACCGTACCCGCAGGAGCCCTGCCTGCAGCTCATCCAGACGGGAGTTCGCTCCCACAATCTTATTATAATAGCGCTTCTCGCTTCCATAGTTGCGGAAAACACGGAAATCCTCCGCCAGTTTTTCGTCCTTCACCACAACCGCGCCTCCGTCGCCAAAAGCGCCGATGTTTTTCGAGGGATAGAAAGAAAAGCATCCCACATCTCCGAAAGTTCCTGTCATCTGTCCGTGAAAGCAGGCTCCGTGAGACTGGGCGCAGTCCTCCACAAGCTTTAATCCGTACTTGTGCGCCAGTTCCGTTACGGCATCCATCCGGGAGGCCTGGCCGTAAAGGTGCACAACCAGAATTGCCCTGGTGCGCTCTGTGATCTTTTCCTCAATTTTTTCTGTATCAATATTAAAATATTCATCCGGCTCCACAAAAACCGGAGTCGCCCCGTTCATGGTTATTCCCATTACACTGGCAATGTAAGTATTTCCCTGGACAATCACCTCATCCCCGGCTCCTATGCCGAGAATCCGAAAAGCAATCCAAAGAGCATCCAGACCGCTTGCCAGGCCGACACAGTATCCGCCGCCTGTGTAAGCCGCAAATTCTTCTTCAAAGTTCTTTACCTGGTTTCCCAGCACATACCAGCCGGAACGCAAGACTTCAAGCGCTCTGTCCTCAAACTCCTTCTGGTACCGGAAAAACCCTCTGTCCATACGGTTTGCCATAATCTTCATAATCTTTCTCCTCATTTTTCATCATACCATGGCTTAAAATATTCGTCAACGTCCACCTCTTCGTTGTCCAGCCGGGCCAGAAGCCTTGTGACTGCCTCCGCTCCCTTTCCGTTCAGATGATCTACGTCCAGGAAGTACTCTTCACTCAGATTCAGACGTTCCTTTCTGCAGAGATTGAAATCCAGATAGGGAACACCGTACTGATCCGCCATGGCTTTGATATAGCCGTAAGCCGCATCGTAAGGCTCCACTGCGTCCAGATATTTTCCGAAGCTCGGAGCCGTGACAAAAATCAGCCGGATATTGTTCTGCCTGCAGAATTCCACAATTTTCTGTATACACGAATTGGTATACGCCCCGTCCCCGTTCATTTCCTCGGCTGCCGACGGGAATTTATCCCACCAGGTAACAGACTCTGGGTCAAATACCGCGTCCGATCTGACAAAGCCTTTTCCGGCATAATATTCATGTTCGTTTACTACGGGTTCGTAGTTTTTGTAAGCATCCGTCTGCTTCTTTGACCACACTTCCCGCACATAAGGAATATCCACAAGCTTCTGCCAGTCTCTTCGGAAAGGCAGCATACGGTTTGTATAGTGCTCTGCCCCGGATACCTGGGTCAGAAATTCCAGCTTGTTGAGAGAAGGCCTCATATAATCCGAAATAATATTCGCCTGCACCAGATCCCTGGATTCTTTATTTACAAAAAAAAATTTGTAGTGCATATCCAGATAAACTGTCTGAATATCGTTGTATTTTGCCGCCTCGCGCAGAAGATAATACGAGGTATCAAAATGCTGGGAAGAAGAGCCCAGATTAAAAGCCGTCTTTCCCGTCAGCTCCGTGAACAGCTCCGGATCATAGGCCCGGAAGCAGTGAGAGCTTCCCAGAAACAACGTGTCAATATTCTCCTCATTTTCATATAGTTCATGCATCGTAAGCCTTGTATAGCTTCCTGTATCGTCCACCAGAAGGTAATTGCAGATATGCACGGCTGCGCAGGTCAGAGACAAAACCACGGCTGCCATTCCCAAAAAATGAAACACCTGTCTGTATCTGCTGTTTTTCATGGCATCTCCTTCTCTAATGTACTGACACGCTGATATTTAATAAAACCCTTTCCTGCGCAGTTTTACCAAATATCAGCACGTCAGTACACCAGCTCTAAAACTGTGTATACAAAAATTGACTGGTGTCGTAAGCCTCTCCGTAAGCGCCGAGTATGACAATCCCTGCAAGCAGGGCCGTATAGATCAGACAGCGCACAGGCCATGCCTGGCGGAAAATGAAACGCTCTGCACACATACCCTTTTCCTCAAAGATATCCTTTATCATTACCAGAAGAATCCCGGCAAAAATCAGAAGCCATTCAAATTTGCCAAGCTGCATTCCCCGAAAGTCCTGAAGACGGAAATTCGTAAACAGGATCACAAGCATCCCCTTTACGTCTCCCATGGAATTCGCCCGGAATATCATCCATGCGGCGTCTGCAAAGCAGAACACCAGCACCCGTTTCATCCATCGCGGAAGCTTTGCCTTCTTTATGTCAAATATCTGTCCCAGACCGTGAAGTCCTCCCCAGACCAGAAAATGAACGCCGGTGCCATGCCAGATGCCGCTGATTAAAAACGTAATCATAACATTGATATATTTCCGAAGCTGTCCCTTCCGGCTGCCTCCCAGAGGAATGTAAAGATAATCCCGAAGCCAGCTGCTTAAGGAAATATGCCACCGCCGCCAGAAATCCTGCACAGAATCGGCCAGATAGGGCCGCATAAAATTCTCCTTAAGCTCTATGCCCAGAATCCGGGCCGTCCCTCTCGCCATATCCGTATAGCCCGCAAAATCACAGTAGATCTGAAACGCATACAATACCGTCACCAGCAGAATCTCAACGCCGCCGAAAGCACCGAACTGCCCGTATACCGCATTTACCGGAACGGCAATCCGATCTGCAATCATCAGCTTCTGGAACAGGCCCCAGAGAAGAAGAAGCCCTCCTTCCCGAATACGCTGCAGATCCAAAAGCTCCTTGTACTTTAAGTTCCGGATTTGTTCCAGCAGATCTCCGGATCTCTCAATGGGGCCCTGTACAAGCTTTGGAAAAAAGGACTGGAACAGGGCAAAATGCAGAATGTTCCGTTCCGCATTCATTCCCCGGTACACGTCCGTCAGATAGCCAATCGCTTGAAATGTATAGAAGGAGATCCCCAGAGGAAGAAGAATCTGGAGACGGTTGTATTTAAAAAAGGACAGAAAAAGAACGTGCAGGAGGATGGCCGCAGCTATGCAGAGCCTCTTTGCCTGCGCTTCTTTCCGGCTCTCTATCAGGATTCCCAGAAAATAAGTTACAAGAGTAGACGCAAGAAGCACCAGGGCATACTTCACATCAAAGCTTAAACAGAAGGCATAGCTGGCCGCCAAAAGCCACGCCGCCCTGGCGCGGCGCGGAATCACCAGATACACAGCAAACACGGCTGGAAAGAATACCAGAAAAGCCAATGACGTAAATCCCATTTCATCCTCCGGATTTTATACTGGCCGGTGCAGCTTTCCATACAACAGGAAATCCAGCACCGGAATTTTCTTCGTAATAACAATAATAACTGCCGTAACGAGGCTCATTACCGCAAAAGAGGCAGCCACAAACAAAACTCCCCTCAGGCTATAGAGATAATATACCTCCCCCCGGTTCAGCAGCGTGGCAAAATGAAAATGCAGCACATATATCTCAAGCGTATAATTGCCAATCCACGCCAGGAATTCCTTTGTCTTCCCGTCCCGGCTGAAGGTGATTAGGAAAATTACCACATAGCAGCCAAGGAAAGACGCCAGAAGCTGTCTTCCCAGGAACATTACGTTTCCCACATCCAGAAGATCATAAGCCGCCGCCAGATAAAGAAGCCCTCCGGCTGCAGGAATGCAGAAAGCCGCCTTCCATTTCTGCGGTATGTCCGTTATCCGTTCCCGGTTCTCCCCTGCCAGGTATCCGGCCAGATAAAAGGGCAGATACAGCCTCGTAAGGCCGGGGCTTAAGAATTCCCATCCGAGCAGCGTTTCCAGAACCGTAAATGCTGCCAGAAGAAAATAAACACCCCAGAACACCAGCCTCTTATGATGAGCCGCCTTTTCTCCTGCCAGCTGCGCCGTGCAGGTCATAAAATTCAGAAGAAACAATGTCATCAGAAACCACAGGCCCTTGTCCAGGCAGAACAGTGTTTCCGCAACGGCGGACACCGGATGCCGGGGATGCAGAAGGATAATCCAGAAAAAAAACGGAACCAGATAGGAAGCTGCGCGTTTTTTTAGAATCCGCCCGTACTCGGTGATATCCGACGCCCTGCGGCCGATTCCGCACAGATAGCCGCTGACCATAATAAACAGAGGCATCTGTATGACCTTAATCACGTCATAGACATAGCCGTCCTCCATATGGTTCCATGTCAATACATGACCGGCCATTACAATCAGAATAGCCGTTCCCTTTATCGCGTCTATATTTCGGCTTCGCTTATCTGCCATAGAAGTCTCCTTCTATTCTTCATTCATCTTCAGGAGCTTCGCTGCCTGGTCTGCCGCAATGCAGGCATCTATGATCTCCTGAATATCCCCATTCATAATTTTGTCCAATTTATAGAGTGTCAGACCAATCCTGTGATCCGTCACACGGCCCTGGGGAAAGTTATAAGTCCTTATCTTCTCAGAGCGGTCCCCTGTTCCAATCTGGCTTCTTCTTGCCTCTGCCTCCGCATCATGGGCTTTCTGGCACTCAATATCATAGAGCTTTGCCCGAAGAAGGGCAAATGCTTTGGCCTTATTCTGGAGCTGGGATTTCTCTGTCTGGCTGTACACCACAATTCCGGAAGGATAGTGAGTCAGGCGCACGGCAGAATCTGTGGTATTGACACACTGTCCGCCGTTTCCGGAAGCGCGCATTACGTCAATCCGGATATCCTTCTCATCAATCTGCACATCTACCTCTTCCGCCTCCGGCATCACGGCAACCGTAATGGTGGAGGTGTGAATCCGCCCGCCGGATTCCGTCTCCGGCACACGCTGTACCCGATGGACGCCGGACTCGTACTTCATAACGGAATAAGCGCCCTGCCCGTTGATCTGGAACGTTATGCTCTTCATTCCGCCGATGCCGATCTCATCCGCCTCCATCACTTCAACCTTCCAGCGGCGGCTCTCTGCATAGTGAACATACATCCGGTAAATCTCTGCCGCAAACAGGGCTGCCTCGTCGCCGCCGGCACCGGCCCGGATCTCCA
The DNA here is from genome assembly GCA_021770065.1 of Lachnoclostridium sp. Taxonomy (GTDB): domain Bacteria; phylum Bacillota; class Clostridia; order Lachnospirales; family Lachnospiraceae; genus Laedolimicola. Next base: position 44,286 of record JAETRR010000001.1, read on the forward strand.
CGATTACATTCTTGTCATCGTTGGGATCCTTTGGCAGAAGCAGGATTTTCATCCTGTGCTCCAGGCTGGAAATGCTGTCTTTTGCCCCGCTTAATTCTTCCTTCAGCATCTCGCGCATTTCCTCATCATTCTCTTCTTCCAGCATCTGGAGACTCTCTTCTACCGTCTCCTTACACTTTTTATACTCTCTGTAAGCATCCACAATCGGCTGCAGATCATTCTGTTCCTTCATCAGCTTCCGAAACCGGCTCTGATCGTTGACTACGGAAGGCTCATTCAGTTCATTCAGGACATCTTCAAACCGCAGTAGCAGATCTTCTAACTTATCAAACATTTTATTCCTCCATTCCAGTTCCGCAGATACCCATTCTGTACACTTCATCTAGAACAATTTTCGGCCGTATAAACCATCCGTCCGTAAATTGTTCTGTGCACCGCATGGGTATCTGCTGTTTCCAGTTCCGCAGATACCCATTCCGCTCACTTTACCCGGATCAATTTCCTTTATAGATTCCTTTTACTACCCGATCCAGACCGGCCAGATCTTTTTTTACCTCTATCTCACAAAATCCCTGTTCTTTTAAAAGCTGAGGGACAGTTACTCCCTGATCGTATCCGATTTCCAGATACAGCCGCCCTCCCGGTTTCAGATAAGAGGGACTTTCCCCGGCAATTCTGCGGTAGAAGTACAAGCCGTCCTCATGTCCGTCCAGGGCGGACACCGGCTCATATAACCTTACCTCCTCCATTAAATCCGGGAGCTCTTCCCTCCGAATATATGGCGGATTTGATACAATCATGTCAAAAACGCCTTCTATACCGTCAAACAAATCGCTTTCCACCAGGACAGCCCCGGGAGCCAGACGGTCACGGTTTTTCTCTGCTGTCTGCAGAGCCCCCCGTGAAATATCGGAACCGGTTCCCAAAGCTTCCGGGCAGCTTAATAAAAGACTGAGCAGAATACAGCCCGATCCCGTGCAGAGATCCAGGAAACGCATCCCCGGCTTTAAATATTTCAAGGCCTCTTCCACCAGGATCTCCGTATCCTGACGGGGGATCAGAACCTGAGCATTGACCAGAAAAGAATGTCCCATAAATTCCTGGACACCCGTAATATACTGTAAGGGAACACGTCTGCACCGCTGTTCGAGCAATCCCCGAAACTCTCTCTCTGTCTCTTCCTCCAGCAATTCTTCCGGATACGCATAATAACGGCTTCTGGTACAGCCGCTTGCATATTCAAGAAGGAGCCATGCATTCAGTCCGGCCTCCGGTACGCCTGCCCCTTCCAGCCTTTTTTCTCCAAACAGGCAGGCCTCCGAAAGCGTCACTGCTCTGCTTCCAGAATATCTTCAATATCCTGGAATTCTTCGGCTTCTTCCTTTTGCTCTGCTTCTTCTCTCTGTTCTTCTTCCAGTCCGGGCACTTCTCCTGCCTCTGATTCTGCTGACTGCCGCGCCTCCTCCGACCGGCCCGGCTCTCTGTTCTCTGCCGGTTCTTCCTTCTGCTCCGGTTCCTCTTCCTGTACCGCTTCTTCTTCCCGGCCCGTTCCCGGCTGTTCCTCCGCCTGTGCAGGCTCCTCTTCGGGAACGTCCGTAACGATCTCTATGAAGTCTTCCTCTGCTCTTCCCTGGTAAGCTCTCCAGTCAAAAACGGCTTCCACTGCTGCAATGGCAACCTCAATCATATCATCGTCCGGCTCTTTTGTCGTCAGAGACTGAAGCCACATGCCCGGAAGGCTTAAGATGCGGATAATCAGATTGTCCGTATTGCCTGCCAGACGAATAAATTCATAGGATACGCCCGCGATCACCGGAACCAGCGCCACCCGGTACACCACGCGCAGAATCGGTGATTCTACACGGATAAAGATAAAGAAAATAATACTGATCACCATAACAATCAGCATAAAACTGGTTCCGCACCGTTTATGATGCTTGGAACTTTTCCGCACATTCTCTACGTTTAGTTCCAGCCCGTTTTCAATACAGTTGATGCATTTATGCTCTGCCCCGTGATACTGAAACACCCTCTGGATATCTCTCATAAGAGAGATTAAAAGCACATAGCTTATAAACAGAAGAAGCCTGATACCGCCCTCAACCACAGCCAGTACTGTGTCCGACACAATATAATGGCGGAAAATATCTGCCAGATAATAGGGCAGTACCATAAAAATAGCTACTGCCATTACGATGGAAAACGCCACCGTAATGCCCATCACGATTTTTTCTGCCCTGTCCTTAAAAATCTTCTGCAGTGCCATGTCTGCCTTAGAAGGCTTAGCCTCTTCTTCATCATAAAAGCTGGCGGAAAATGTCAGGCATTTCATTCCCAGGACAAGAGAATCCACAAAATTAATCACGCCCCGGATAAGCGGCACTTTTCTCAGTTTTTTATTGCCGATTCCCTCATGAGTACTTAGATTTACTTCTATCTCTCCGTCCGGTCTGCGCACGCCGATGGAATAGACCTCCTGATTTTTCATCATAATGCCTTCCAAAACAGCCTGCCCTCCGATTCCCGAAGATTTGCACGCTTTCTTCATTTTCTTCCTCCGTGACGCCGCTTCTGACTGACGCCTTACACTTTGCCGTATAGTAAAACAGGGCGAGATTTTCCAACCTCACCCCTGACTTACACATTCTTATTTGCTGATGCCGTATTTACGATTGAACTTATCAATACGTCCACGGGCTGCCGCAGCCTTCTGTTGTCCTGTATAGAACGAATGGCACTTGGAACAAATTTCAACATGGATGTCTTTCTTTGTAGAACCTGTTACGAATGTGTTGCCGCAGTTACAGGTTACGGTTGCCTGGTAATACGCCGGATGGATTCCTTCCTTCATGATTTTCACCTCTTCATTGTAATTTGTGAACTTCTGTCGCTCCAATTCCCAGTCAATGCTGCTCCGATACTTCCACAGCAAGTTTCCCTGGGCTATCCCTGCAAGTCCCTGCAGTTCTCCGTCAATATAAACAGCTTATACAGTGTAGCATAAAAAGCTATGGATTTCAAGTATTTTTTATCGCGGCTCCGAGGTAAGCAGAATTCCCAGTCTCTGAAAGGTCTTTTCATCTGCCGCGCTGAGCATCCGGGAGGTATGCACCTGGCTTCCTCGGAGGCGCGGAAGCTGACGCAGAGCCAGATCCGCCAGTTCATTGCTCTCGGAACTGGCAGAGAGGGCTATGAGAACCTCTTCCATATGAAGACGGGGATTTTTGCTTCCCAGGTATTCCACCTTCAGCTTTTGTATGGGACGGATCACATTGGGAGTGATGAGAAGTACCTTATGATTAATCCCGGCCAGTTCCTTCAGGGCATTAACCAGCAATGCGGAGCAGGCGCCCAGCAGCTCACTGGTCTTTCCTGTAATCACGCGCCCGTCTGTCAATTCCATGGCTGCGGCCGTGTGTCCCGTCTCCTCGGCGCGCTTCTGGGCTGCCGGAACCGCTTTCCGGTCTTGTGTGGTAAGTCCTACTTTATTCATCAGAAGCTCGATTTTATAAGCCTCCTCTTCTACCGCCTTCCCTCTGGCTATACTCACCAGAGTATGGTAATACCGGCGGATAATCTCCTGTCCGGAGGCCGCCCGGCAGATCTCATCATCTACAATGCATTTTCCTGCCATATTTACTCCCATATCTGTGGGGGACTGATAAGGGCATTCTCCGTAAATCCGCTCAAAAATTGCGCGCAGAACCGGGAAGATCTCTACATCCCGGTTATAATTGACCGTCGTCTCGCCGTAGGCATCCAGATGATAGGGATCTATCATATTGACATCATTGAGATCGGCCGTGGCCGCCTCATAGGCCAGATTCACCGGATGACTCAAGGGCAGATTCCAGATAGGAAACGTCTCAAACTTGGCATAACCTGCCCGTACCCCCCTCTTATGCTCATGGTAAAGCTGGGAGAGACAGGTCGCCATTTTTCCGCTTCCGGGTCCGGGGGCCGTCACTACCACCAGCGGCCGGGAGGTCTCTATATATTCATTGTGGCCGTAACCCTCCTCGCTGACAATTACCGGAATATTGTTGGGATAACCGGGAATTATATAATGCCGGTACACCCGTACTCCCATTTTTTCCAGACGGCTCTGGAACATCTGGGCGCTGTACTGACCTGCAAAATGGGTGATGCACACGCTGCCCACATAGAGCTCTTTTGACTCGAAAATGCTTTTCAGGCGCAGCAGATCGGAGTCATAGGTGATTCCCAGATCACCGCGGATTTTATTTTTCTCAATATCCTCGGCGCTGATGACTATGACAATCTCCACCTGCTCCTTCAGCTGCATCAGCATCCGAAGCTTGCTGTCCGGCTCAAAGCCCGGAAGCACTCTGGAAGCATGGTGATCGTCATATAGCTTTCCGCCGAATTCCAGATAAAGCTTATTGTCAAACTGTCCAATCCGTTCCCGAATGTGTTCCGACTGCATTTTCAGATATTTTTCGTTGTCAAATCCCTTTTTCATATTCCGGTTTCCCCTCGCTGTATTTCTGCGGCCTCACGTCAGACGCAATGCTTCTCTGCCTGTCTGCCGGCCAATTTTCTATTTTTAAAATTTAAACATATTCGAAAACATATAAATCCCGGACACTGTCAGAAAAAGTATGGCTGCAATTCCGATTCCTGCAAATAACCGCCGGAATACAGTTTGCTCCTCCATGCATTTTTCCATATAACTTCCCAGATATACCGCCCCCAGCAGAGATGTGGGCACAATATACCGGAAGTCCATCGTACAGCCATAAGGCAGGCGGATATTCAGAATCAGATGATTCACATAAATCCAAAGCCAGAGTCCCGGAAGTCCCAGGAAAAGGAACTGCCCTCTTACGGAGGTCCCGATCGTCTTCTCTCTCCAGCCCCGGATACAGACTGCCGCCGCGGAAAATACGGACTGAACCACTAAAATCAGATTGCAGACAATCAGTACCGCCGCCGGCCATTCCTCCACATGATGGTATTCAAATTCCCCCACCACTGCTGACTTGATAAGATAAAAGTTCAAATTATACTCTTCAAACGGATTCAGATAAACGGGAGACAGCAGCCTGGAGATGGGAAAGAACACAAACCGCTCCGCAAATCCGTGATCTCCGCAGTAAACATTATCCCCCGGCTTCAGAACAAAGTTCAGTCCCTGTCCGAACATCAGATAATTCCGGATGGGATAGTAGAGGCCGATGGGCATGGAAATAAGGGCGAATACCGCAAACTGGCCAATCAGCGGCTTCCATGTGCCGTCCTTTACAGACTTAAGGAGCTTCACAAGCATAAACATTCCAGTGAAAGCGGCAAAAAGGGCGCAGGAAATTTTTGTAAAAATTCCAAGACCAAATCCCAGAGCCAGGAAAATGATATTTCCATAGCCCGGATTCTTATACCATCGTATGGTGTACAGGATGATCCATGTCATAAAAAATGTAACCAGTGCATCATTGTTCACCCACCCGCCAAGCATATAGTGGACGGGCAGAAAGGCACAAATCGAAAGTGCAGTCACAAATGCTTTCTTTCCCAGCTCCAGCTCCTTTAAAATCTTTCTGGCTGTCAGAAGCGTAAAGCAGGATGCCGTACAGGAAATGATCTTAGCGCTCTCAAACAGGTAAACTTCATCCGTTATGCGAAGCACCTTTCCCGTCACCTTCATGGCACACGCCGCCAGAATATGAAAAAGCGGAGGATGATAATACTGTCCCTTATTCTCCAGGGGAAGCGCCCCTGTCTCAAATATTTTCAGAACATAAGAGGCATGTCCATAGTAACCGACAGTCGTAATCTCGCCCAGATCGTGATAGGCCGTGTAAGAAGGCTTGTAGAGCACGAATCCTATCCGCATCACAAGACCGGCCAGAAGGATAACGGAAACCAGCCCTTTGTAAGACAAACGCTTACAAAAGGCCAGAATCAAAACACCTATTCCTATCAGTATCATCAGATGCCACAGAATCGGCTGAATGAGATCTCTGTCGTTCAGAATACCCTTTTTCATAAAGGTCCAGAATAACACGACAATGACAGCCAGTGTGAGCCCCTCTAAGGCAAACTCCTGCCCGAAAGCCATAAGCTTCTTTTTCATTTCAACTGCTCTTTCTATTCCTCATATCCATTGGGATTCATAGACTGCCATTTCCAGGAATCGGCGCACATTTCCTCGATTCCGTTCTCGGCTTCCCATCCAAGCTCTGCCTTTGCCTTTGCCGGATCTGCATAGCAGGCAGCCACGTCACCGGGCCGGCGGGGCTTTACTTCGTAGGGAATCTCTTTTCCACAGGCTTTTTCAAAGGCATGTACCACGTCCAATACGCTGTAGCCTTTGCCGGTTCCCAGATTGTAGATGAGAACGCCCTTTTTCTCCTCCAGCTTTTTGATAGCCGCCACATGCCCCTTTGCCAGATCTACTACATGGATATAGTCACGGACGCCGGTTCCATCGGGAGTGTCATAGTCGTCGCCGAATACCCCGAGACATTTAAGCTTGCCGATGGCTACCTGCGCCACGTAGGGAACAAGATTGTTGGGGATGCCCTTGGGATCTTCCCCGATAAGGCCGCTCTTGTGGGCGCCGATGGGATTGAAGTACCGGAGCAGAATCACGTTCCACTCGGGGTCAGATACATGAATGTCCTCGAGCACCTGCTCAAGCATGCCTTTGGTCTGGCCGTAAGGGTTGGTGATCTTTCCCTTGGGGCATTCCTCGGTAATAGGGATAAAGGCCGGATCTCCGTATACGGTAGCGGAGGAGCTGAATACAATATTCTTTACATTATGCTTACGCATTACATCGCAGAGTACTAAGGTTCCTGCAATATTGTTATAATAATATTCGATGGGCTTTGCCACGGACTCGCCTACGGCCTTCAGTCCTGCAAAATGAATGACGGAATCTATCCTTTCTTTTTCAAAAATCTGATTCAGCGCCTCCCTGTCCAGGATGTCTGCTTCATAGAATGTGAGTTTCTTCCCTGTGATCTGTTCTACCCGATCCATGGATTTTCTGCTGGCATTGTACAGATTGTCCACTACTACTACCCCATAGCCTGCTTCCAAAAGCTCCACGCAGGTGTGGCTTCCGATAAAGCCCGCGCCGCCTGTCACTAAAATTGACATAAACCTTTTCCTCCTTCTGCTTGCTCCCGTTTAAAATGCGAATCTGTTCTGTTTGAAATTCCTTTCTAAATATAGCATGGTTTTTGGGGAGACGCAAGGGAGTTGGGGGTGAATTTCTGCTTTTTATAGTTTAATCTGCTTGTTGTGGAATCTTCCCAAAAACCGGTCTCGGGACAAGGCGGCTCGGAACAGCAAAAACCGCCAGCGTCAGCCAGCGGTTTTATCATTATTATATTTTGCTTTATCCTTCGTTTTTGTTCTGCTGCAGATTAGGAAACAGAATCCGAAGATAATCCCGTCTGCCATAAAGAATACGGTCAATGTACACGTCCTGCCCATTCACACGGTAAAAAACCATGTAATTGCCACTGGTGAGAAAACGGTAGTCACTTTCTATATCTGTCGCAGATGAGAGCATAGCACCAATTTCCGAAAATTTTTCCAGTTTATCAACAGTGTCCATGATTTTGTTTACGGTGTTTTCAGCTGCTTGCGGATTACATAATTCAAAGGAAATATACTCCCAGATTTCATCAAGGTCATTCTGGGCTTCCGGAGAGTAGTGGATGCTATTCTTCATTTGCCTTTGCCCGGAAATGTGCTCTTACATCCGAGGCCGAAAGCCACCCCTTCTCCTCTCCAGATTTTTTCCCCTTTGCAAGCTCGCCCATAAGTTTCAGGGTTGCCTGTGTTTTTTCATAGTCCTGCATGTCAATGATTGCATAGCACCCACGTCCGTTTTTAGTTAGAAAGACCGGTGCGCCGACAGATACATCACGTAGCACATCACTGTAATTTCTTAAAGCAGAGATTGGTTTGATATTAGGCATAATCGCATTCTCCTTTTCTGCCCTTAGTATACCCTAATTTGTTGTAAAATTCAACATCATATTTTACAACAATATTTTGCCGGACGTGTCTGGATGCTTGCCAGCGCCAGCCGCCCGTACCTTGAACGCTTCCAGCTTCTCCGCAAGATCCGCTCCTTGAGAATGGCGATCTGTTGCGGACAATGCCGCCTTTACTAAATCCTAACTGGTTTTTATTTTTATACAGATATACTTCTGTGCTTTGAATCAATACCTATTGCAATCGCTTCACCTGATCTACAATCCCCAGGAACTTTTCGCAGGCATCCTTTTGCTTCTTATACTGGGACAAAAGTCTTGCGGCTGCTTCAGGTGCCTGATAAGCTGCACCGGTAATGCTTTTTATCTCCGCCTCCATGTTCAGCTTATGTACTACCACATCCAGCACAAATCCGGCCTCTTTGTAATCCTGCTCTGTGATTCTGACGCCGGATGACAGCATTGCTTCCAGCTCTCCTGCGATTCCGCCGTCCGCTTCCTTTGGCATCCCCTGATCCCGAAGCTCCTCTGGGGACGGCATTTCCTTTTTATCTTCCGGACAAAAAGCGGCCAGCAAGATATCATCCGTATAACCCTTGACCCTTGCCTTGATCAGAGCCGGATCTTCCTCCTCTTCCTCGTCTTGATAAAAAGATCTTGAATTTACCAGAATATATTCTCCTGTTTCTTCATCCAGCATCCAGCCCCAGGTTCCCTCGTCCTTTCCCGACAGCACGCTTACACCATTTTCCAGCTCCAGCTGAATCCGGTCAATCATCATAGCCGCCCAGTCCTTTGAAGAAAATACATTCATTTCTGTCAGATCACACAGAAAATTGTAGGCATCTTCCCCTGTCAAGCGGCGCATATCATACTTACCCCGCAGATACGCAATCTGTTCATCCGTGAGAATGTCGTTCCCATCCCCTCCCAGATGAACCTGTCTGTTCCCAAAAATCCTTTCTTTCTGCGCTTCCGACCATTCGTAAATAAAAAAACAGTTTATGTATTCCCATTTTTCCTTTCGAAGATCCTTCTCCTTTTCCGCTTCCTCCGGTGTGCAGCTCCGCACTCTTTCCGCAAAAAAGACATGCTCCTGCTCACTTTGCCGAACAGATGCTTCCTGTTCAACGACAGGCCTCTGCCTCGTACTTATACCTCTTTGCATTGAGGTTTTTGCATCCACAGCTTCCTCCATAGTCTGCTGCAGACTCCAAAGCGCCGTCTGCCAGATGCCGCTGCTCCCTTTTTGCGCTGCGGGCATCCCAAAAAAGCTGCCTCCCGATCTGGATGCCGCAGCCTGATACGTAACAATTGTATTCAATTCTTTCCTTCCTTTCCGGAACCATGCTTCACAGTTCCTGATTTTTAGGAGAATCTTTTCCATATTCCGTTCATCAGTCGGTCCGAACGAATACTATTCTTATTTAAGTCCATAGCCAAAAAGATTCTCTTATTTAGAATAACCCTTTTCATTTTTAAAATCAACTTTATATTTCCTTAAGGTTTCTTCTCTGGATTTTTTCCTCTGCCTGTGCTATGCTAACCATCGGTGGATAAAAAATGTTTCATTCATTTAAAAAAGTTTTCATTCATACACCAAAGACAGATTTTCAGCCTGTTTTTGAGAATTTTGAATAACCAAGAAAGAGGATTCTAAAACAATGCGATATATAAAACCTATTTTAAAACCTTTCTCCTTCCTGCCGGCTCTGTTTATGCTGTATGTGATTTTTCAGCTCTCCGCCCAGCCCGGCGAAGTATCCGGGAACTTAAGCTGGAGAGCCACTCATAAGCTTCTGGAAATCACCCGTGAATCCTTTGAGACGGGCTGGAGTACGGCAGAGCTGAATCTTTATACGGAAATGTTCCACCCTTATGTGCGCAAGCTGGCCCATATTACGGAATATTTTCTGCTTGCAGTCTGCGTCTCATTTCCGCTGTACGTGTACCGGCTGCGCGGAATTGCCCTGACTATCATTGCCGGAGGCTTCTGTGTGGCCTGCGCCTGTCTGGACGAATACCACCAGTCCTTTGTAGCCGGACGGGGGCCTTCAAGCCGGGACGTGATGATTGACAGCATCGGAATCCTGGCCGGTGTAATTCTGGTGCGGATTGTATGCTTCATCGGACGGATAACAGTATTCCGTGAGCGGAAAAAACCGAAACGGAAGCTGCGGCAGAGGATCGGAAGATGACAGAATCAGCACAGCCGCTGCGGTTCTGCAAAAATGAGGCCTACCGTTCCATGTAGATTTCGCCTGCAATCCGCCATCCGAAACCGCCGGTTTCCAGGGGGATTCTTTTCAAGGGAACGTGTAAATAGTCCAGAGCGTCCTCTCCGTCCCGACGGATGGTTACATAGGCTTCAACCGCTTCCCCGGCTACGTCTTCGGCCGGATAGGTGATGGAGAGAATGGCTATCTCCTGCGGCTCTCCGAAATCTGATAACTGCGTGCCGGGAACCGTATACTGTTCGTTGATCTCGCTTGTCTTACCTGCAAGATACCGTGGAACGGCGTATTCGATTACTTCAGTGATTCCGGCGTCCGCGTAATTTATATCAGTAAGCTGCCATTTCCCTTCTCCCAGATAATTTACCCGGGCATCCAGTTCATGGCCCGGATATTGCCCTGCAAGCTTTATGTCTGAATATCCAAGCAGTTCTGAGCGGAGATATATTTTTTCTTCTACAAACCGGAAATCTATGAGAGATCCTGCATAATAGCCGTATTCATTGTCCAGATCTTCCTGTTCCACTTCTTCTGCGATGCCGACAGGTACTCCGTCAACGGTCAGACGTACTCCCTCTTCCGTGTACAGGGTGCCGTAATGCGGCGTCAGTTCTGCCATATAGTCTTCGTCCAGGTATTGATAGACTTTCCAGGAACCGTCTGACGTATGATCTGTCATAAACAAGGAGCGTATCGAAATTCCCGTTCCGTGAAGAACGTAGGTGATGATCGCCAGCTCTGTCTCGCCGTCGCCGTCAAAATCCTGTTCCAGAAGCAGGGGAGCTATTTCATAATTGGAAATGGGCGGAACGTCGGTAAGCACCAGGCACTCCGGTGTTTTGACCGCCATTGCCTCCCCTTCACGCATACTGTAGACGGCAAATTGTTCCGTCTCACTCATTAAGCTCATCTCTGCCGCGTCAAAGCCGGGCTCTGTATCGGAGCGTCCGGTTCCGACAACGTCTTTTTCCGTCCAATGCTTTTCTTCTCCTCCGGACTCTGCAGCCCCCTCATCGGCATCTGCTGTGTCCCCTCCGGACAATGCATCCGGCAGGAGTTCTTCTTTTGAAACATCCACAACTGCTTTCCCGGGCTCATTTTCACCCGCATCCAGGAAGGACAGGCCGCATCCGCTGACCATAAAAAGGAGCAGGATGCTTACTGCCGCATGGGGACGTTTTGTGTTGAGTATGTGCCGGATCCGCTTTTTTGTATTGCTCTCTCCGAAGCAGACGGCAAGTGTAAGGCCTCTGCTTTTACAGGCAAAATTTAAGAGCGTCTGGGCATAATGCTTTTTTTCTTCTATGCTTTTTCCCCGAAGGACACATTCGTCGCAGTACATCTCCATATCACGGTTCATCAAGCGGAACGCCAGCCAGACAAAGGGATTGAACCAGTGCAGGATCAGAACCAGGACGGCGAGGCATTTGATCCATGGGTCACGGCTGCGGATATGTCTGCGCTCATGCTTTAAAATGTCTTCCAACTGTTCTTTTTCCTTTTCCAGTTCCTCGGGTATATAGATTCTGGAGGGAAAGCCCGGCATGACAAAGGGAGTTGATATTTGTGCTGTGCTCCACACATCCTTTTGAATCCGGACAGCGGCGGTGATTCTTTTCTTTAGGTGCATCCACTCGGCCAGGACTGCAGCTGTCAGCGCTGTCGCTCCGAATGCCCACAGGGTTAAAAATATTTCTGTAACGCCCGGTTCAAAGATACCGGACTGCATACCGATTCCCTGCCCTCTGTGAAGAAAGTTCTCCGGTGTGTCCCCCAAAGCCTGGTTCTCACTGCTCTGGGGCGCCTCTGCGGATTCGTTTTGTGCTTCTGCTCCTGCAGGATCCTCTGTTTCCGTTTCCGGCTCTGTGCCGGGCTGTTTTACGGAAAATGTGAATTCTGTCTCTGCAAGCAGACTGCGCGGAGTATGCAGGGTACCCAGGGGAACGGGCGGAAGTACCAGTACTAACATTGTGATCAGCCATAAAATATGGACATATAGCTTGGACAGCTCACCCGTGATCTTCCGGAACAGGAGAATTGCCAGAATCAATATTGCTGCAGACATGCTGTTTTGCAGTAACTGATTAAAAAATATCGTCATTGTTTCCTCCTTCTGATGCATTTCCTGCATCATTCAAGCAGTCTGGGATTTTTAAGCTTTAGGCTTCTTCCCCCTCCGATGCCTGATTAATCAGTTCCTGAAGCTCCTCTGCTTCCTGTTTTGTCAGCTTTTCCTCCTGGAGAAAGGCGGCGATAAATGCAGGCAGGCTCCCGCGGAATTTTTTCCTGAGGAAATCTCTGCTTTCCTGTTTCTGAATTTCACCTCTGGATACAAGGGCCTGCACCACCGCATTTTCATTTCGGAGAATCTGCTTTTCTCCCAGATTGCGGAGAATGGTGTAGGTAGTGGACTTTTTCCATCCCAGTTGTTCTCTGCACAAACCTGCCAGCTCCATGGAGTTGACAGGCTGTACATCCCAGAGAATGTCCATTAAGCGGTATTCGCTTTCGTTGATATGATAATCCATAAGTATACTCTCCCTTTGTTTTGATAGATGTTTTATCTGTTTAGGTCTATTATTATAGACCTTCTGTCTGCCTTAAGTTTATACTTATAGACCTCGTTTGTCAAGAACATTTTAGTGGATTATCATATGTTTCTCTTACTTCAAAAATCCGTCCTGCACCAGATCCTGCACGGCCTCTGTCGGAATCTCAAATTCTACGCTTCCCATATAGCCCGGTGCCACCTCGTACTCGTCAAATACAATGGTCAGCTTCCCGTTTTCATTTACATAGAAGGCAGTGTCTTCCTTTATGGATTCAAAATTTGATTCCGGCATGTCTTCATTATCTACCCAGTACATAAGGGATTCGTCTGCAGCCATCCGCTCCCTCATCTGTTCCTTGATATTTTCAGAGACAGCAGTAATATAGTCGGTGCCTTCCTTGAACAGCCCGGATAAATGAATCACCTCTCCTGTCTGCTTGTCAATATGGTAAATCTTCACCATCTGAGCCCCGCTCGCCATCACCAGAAGCTGATCAAACCGAATAGAGAACAGACGATCATTATCCGTAATAACAGAATAGTCGAGTTCCACATTCATATGCCCCTCGCCCTCTCCTGCCGCTTTCACATCTGCCTCGTACCGGGCAATGATCTCGTCCGTATATTCCTGAATACTTTTATTGATCTTCTGCGTGGTATCTGTATTCACGGTACCATCCTCGTTCTTCACGCTGACCTCCGGTATTTTGATGTCTGCTTCCATATTATTTTCGGAATTTTCGTATTCACGGAAGGTTACTACCTCTGCAATAGCGCCAATCACCGGAATCTTTGCCATGGCATGGGCAATGGCCGCTCCGGAATTCGCCATCACCGTAATCATCAGCATAGCCGCTGCCGCGCCTCCCACTACCCTTCCTGTATACACCAGTATCTTTGATCTGCTTTTCATCTTTGTCTCCTCCTTTGCCTGACTGATTCCTGTCTCTACTCTCTCCCGCAATTCCTCTGGTATTCTGATGTTTTTGTAATCCTGTCTCATTTCTTCCAATTTTTTATCCCTCATAGCCTGGCTCTCCTTCCGTCAGTTCCAGTTTCAGCTTTCTAAGACTCCGGTACAGAATGGTTTTTACCGTATTGGTATTTTCATTCAGTATTTTTGCAATCTCACTTAGTTTCTGATCTTCAAAAAACCGGAGCACCACAACTGTTTTTTCCTTCTCTGTCAACACTTTCAGGGCTTCTATGGTGTCAAAATCCCGGTAACTGTCCTCCTTTCCATTTTCAAAAAAGGCATCCACCGCTATCTCTTTCCTGTCTTTCCGGATAAAATCAAGAGCCGTATTCATCACAATCCGCCACAGCCAGGTTTTGATATAGCTCTCCTGTTTTACGGAAGCAGAATGTTTAATGGCTTTGTATACACTCTCCTGAACAATATCCAGCGCATCCTCTTCGCTGCGCACGTAGGTATAAGCCAGGCGGTACATAGCTTCGTAGGAATCCAGAATTATTTCTTCCACCTTCTTTTGTAATGCTTCTGCTCGCATCCTCTCTTTCCTCCTAATTTAATCGCTGCGCGATAGCACTAAAGGGTAAAGCCGCTTCGACACACTGGTATTGAGAGGAACTTTCATTCGAAAAAGCGCTCATGAAAGTTCCTCTCGTGCGCCTTTGCGCCTTTACCGTGTTTAATCGCTGCGCGATAGCACTAAAGGGTAAAGTAGCTTCGCACCAGCGCTTCTGTAACTATTAGACGCCGGTGCTTTTTAAAAGGTTTTGATTTTCATTTATTTTTTTAAATAAAAAGAGCCGTTGTAAAAGAGACAGTCCCGGCAATTTTTACCAGACAGCTCTCTTTACAACAGCCCCGAAATATTCCGTCTTTACTTTTTACAGTTTTGCTTCTTCTGCCTTAATATGGTGCTTCTCCGCATATCCGGTCAGCATCAGGGTCAGCGCACCGTCTCCCGTTACATTGCACGCAGTTCCGAAGCTGTCCTGGAGCGCAAAAATGGTGAGCATAAGAGCCGTACCCGTACCGTCAAAGAGCAGGATTCCCGTGATAAGCCCCAGGGAAGCCATAACCGTTCCTCCCGGCACTCCCGGCGCTCCGATGGCAAATACGCCGAGGAGCAGGCAGAACAGAACCATGGTTCCCAGTGAGGGCAGTTTTCCGTACAGGATCTGGGAAACCGTCATCACAAAAAATACTTCCGTAAGCACGGAGCCGCACAGATGTATATTGGCAAAAAGAGGAATTCCAAAATCCACCATATCCTGGCGCAGAACGGAAGACTTCTTTGCACAGCGCAGAGCCACCGCCAGGGTTGCAGCGGAGGACATGGTTCCCACCGCCGTGATGTAGGCCGGGCCGTAATGCTTTACTACTTCGATAGGATTCCTTCCGGAATAAGCTCCTGCCAGCGCATAGAGCAGAAGCATCCACAGATAATGTCCTGCCATCACAATCACAATGACTTTTAGGAATACCGGAAACTGCCTGGTAATGCTCCCTTCATAGGCCAGACCGCAGAAGGTTGAGGCAATAAAGAAGGGCAGAATGGGAATGACAACCTTCGTTACAATAGACAGAACCACTGACTGGAATTCATTCAGAATATTTTCCAACTGCCTGGATTTGGTCCAGGTTACCCCAAGCCCCGCCAGCAGGGAAAAAGCAAGGGCGCTCATCACGGACATAACCGGCGGGATCTCCAGTTCAAATAATACGGCCGGAAGTTCCTTTAGTCCCTCCACATCCGTTACGATGGAGAGATGAGGAATCAAGCCAAAGCCGACGGCCATAGAAGCCAGGGCCGCTCCGATGGAAGACACATAGGCCAGCACCAGAGCCACGCCGAGCATCCGGGACGCGTTGTTGCCCAGCTTGGTTATAGACGGCGCGATAAAGCCGATGACAATCAGCGGCACGCAGAAGGTAATGAGCTGTCCGAGCACCTGCTTGACGGTAATCACCACGTTCATAACGGTTTCATTTGCTGCCAGGCCGATAATAATACCTGCAATTACGCCAACCAGCAGTTTAAATGGAAGGCTTTTATAGAATTTCTGCATAACTTTCCCCCTCTGTTCTTTCTGGTATGCTGTTGCTGCCGAGCTGCAGTCTCATTCAATTAAACTTGGGATCTTTGGTTTAAGCGAATGAGATTGTCTGTGAACAGTAACAGAATGGTCTTTCTATTATCTTATGCATCCATAGAATTTGTGCAAATGCCTATCCCTGTCCGATCATGCACAGGGATAGGCATTTTCTTCCGCTTTTTTCATTATAAAGGAAAATGCTGTTTATCACAAGTAAAAGTTAAATACCCTGCAGAAATAAAATTTCCGCTTTTACCGGGCATTTTCCGCCGCTTTGGTGATAGCCGCCTGGAAATCACTGATGGAAATGGTTACAGAGCTGGTCAAATCATTCTCCTCAGCGTAGCCCTGATCATCGGTTTTGATCCCGTTTACCTCTTCTATGGTCTTTCCGATAACGTACTGCTCAAAGGAAGCAATCTGTTCATTCCACTCTTTTCCAATGGGAGACGCCCCCTTCATGCCGTAGCTGTCCCCCAGCTCCTTCGCAGTAGAATATTCCGTATTGGCCGGGGAGCCGATGGAGCCTGTGTTGGAAATAGAAAGCTTGTTTTCCACTTTATCAAGGATACAATTTGTGATACGGCCCTGCCCGTCTATGGCAACTGCAGCCACTATGGTGTTGATCTCTGCGGAACCGTCCGTGTCGCCGGCATTCTGAGCTCTCTTAAGGCGCGACACAATTCCCACTCCCATTTTGTATTCTTCGCCTGTCTCAACATTTTGATCTGTGCCGGAGGTTGTATTTTGATTGCTATTTTCCGTATTTTCCTGCGTATTTCCGTGATTTGGCACAACATTCTCCACAACGGTTCCGGAAGATCCGTTCTGATCATCGCTGCCATTGTTATCTGTCGTACTGCATCCGGCAAGCACTGCGGCCGTCAGCGCTGCCGTCAAAAACAAAATCTGTCTTTTCATAACAAAATTCCTCCATATTCCGTGTCCTGGCTATTTGCGAATCAGTTTCATCACATTCGGCCAGCACACCAGTATTGCAGTTTTTGAGTAACACTATATAGTATATCCTGCCGTGAATGCGCAATACTAAAAGGAACAATTTCTTGAAATGGAAATTTTTTTACGCTATGAGCAATGCATCCCGGAAAAATCGAAGGCTGAATGGGGAGCTCGCTCACCAGGCAGCCTTTGGTTTTTTCGGGATATATGGCGACAGCCATAAAGCTCGGAAAATCCCCGATTTTCCGAGCTTTGCATTGCGGACTCCCGTCCGTCACTTCTACTTCTTATTCACCTGCCCAGCCAAAAGCCTGTCCAGATAAATAGACTTAAACTGCTTACTGGCCAGCGCCTGCTTCAAAGGCGGAAGCTCCAGAATCACCGCAAACACAGCCGCCATTGCCCTGTGATTGGCAAACGCCTGATTATCAAAAATCAAATTCTGCAGAGTCCCCTTTTCAATAGCCTGCAGCACAAAGCGGTGCGTACTGTTCACCGGGGTGATCACCTGCACCGGCCTGCGTTTCATCTCAATAGACTTCACCGGGCAATTCCCGGCGCAGACACCACAGCCCAGACAGATCTCTTCATTAACCACAGCCTTCTTTTTGCCGTTTTCCCCTTCCTCCATAGAGATCGCAAAGATCGGACATGCCTTCGCGCATTTTCCACAGCCTGCGCAAATCTCCTTATCCACCTCGGGAATATAATTGGTAGTTGCCACCGGCTGCATGGGCGCAAACCTCCGTGCTGCCTGCAATGCCTCACAGCAGCAGCCGCAGCAGTTACAGATAAAGGCCGGATCCTCCCGGACATTTTCCCCGATCTGCACCAGATTATGATCATAAGAACGCTCCAGGGCATCCATAGCCTCGGCCTTGTCAATCAGACGGGCATAGCCTCCATGCTCAGCCAGAGAACGAGCCACATTTCCAAAGGTAAGACACACGTCTAAAGGCGCGTCTATCTCACAGGGATGGCCTGCATGAAGCATCTTGTGACGGCAGTAGCAGGTACCGAGACCGATATACTCAGCCTCCTCCACAATATGGCTGGCACGCTCGTGATCCAGAATGTGCAGGGTATTGGCATTTGTCAGCACCGGCTCCTGAACGAAGACACGTCCAAGACGGGTTTCCGTCACAAAGAACAGATCTTTTACAAAGTCCTCCTCCACATTCATATATTGGTAATACAATTCACTCAGATATTTCTGATCAATATCCCCTCTGGTGCGCATCAGGGCAAATTCGATAAAGCCGGCCATGGGAGGCGGCATAACAAATTTGCGCACGCCGTTGTGGTAAGAATCTACCAGTAAAGCCTTTTCACACAGGTGGGTAAGAAACTTTTCCGCCTTTGCCTCACTGGTGTCCCAGATACGGGCGGCCTTTTTTGCTGTAAAGGGGCGCACGGGCAGCAGGGCTACCCATTTGGCTTCTTTTTCTGTATAGAGCACTTGAAGAATCTTGTAGAGAGTATCCGATACCGGCGCACCCTGGGTAAACCAGTTGATGCGGTCCTCCAGATTCTTGTAAGCGTCTCTGCTTGCCAGATGTCCCATGATTTTTCTCTCCTTCCTCTTTCTATTCTACTAAGGCGTTTGCGAAACACCTAAAGCCGTATAAATACGACATTTTTGTTGTCAAGATAAAATATCCCCTCAAGGTTTATAGTAAAATAGAGTTTACCAGAACCTAAATAACCATCCGTCTGAAAGGAGATATACCTATATGATAACACATAAGCAGCTCTCTTTAGCAAAAATTTCCAGCGGAGGAGCTAAAGGGCAGAGTTGACAGCCGCTCCTTTAATTCCCGGCCATCCGCCCCCGCTATCGTTGTACAATTCGCCAATGCCATAATGTGCTCCTTTTGAAGATTTTATCATATAAAAATGGAGATATTGTTCTAACTTTCATCAAAAATTGTTGATATAATCATATCATTAGATGCATCTGAATACAACAGCAAACTCAAAACAGGAGATCTAGTTATGATTCGATTTATGTACATTCCAAATATGAAAAAATTTGCAGAGGCCCTTGAAAAATGTTATGGTAATGTATTGCTTCATCTCTCTGACAATACAACCTGTGATTTAAAATCCAATTCCGCCGCAATGCAAATGTTGAAAATGCTGCCCTCAGGTTACACCAATCTATGCCTTACCTTTACTGATTCCCGTGATTCCTCTGCTTTTATACAGTATATGGTAACCGCAGCTCATGGTTGACCTGCATATCCACAGCCTCTACAGCGACAACGGGGAGTTTACGCCCTTGCAGCTTGTTGCCCAGTGCAATGCAGGCATATCCATTACAGATCATAATTGCGCCCGTATACGCCGCAATAGCGGTATTCATCTGTATCTGCCGATGTATTTTGTCAGGTCTTCAATGTGCCCAAGTCTTGTATAGCTCCATGAATTGGAGCTGTAAAACATAACAATCTGATTCCCCTAATTCAGAACGATATCTCCGCCAGGGCCTCTGCCGCAGCGTTGTTTTCCAAAGCGACAGTAAATGTGCTGCCGCCGACCTGTACACGCATCTTCATTTCTGCATTCTCCTCCTCATGTACCTTATTCAAAAGGCATCTTCTGTGATTTTCCAGCTGCTTCAAAAGCCCTGCTTTTTTGCCTCTGTTCAGGCAGGCCATACAGCATTCAATACTATCCTCACTGCATCCTGCATCCCTCAGATTTTGAATAATCGCTTCTTTTGAGTCATATTCCATTAACTTCTCTGATCAGATTATCGTAGGCGATGTCTATATCGGAACCGGCGAAACCGATGCCGTCCGCTTTGCGGCAAAAGCCGCACGGGAGCTTTATGGGGCCTATCCCGGCATTCATTACCATATTGCCAGCGGAAATGCCGTATTTGTAATGGAGCAGTTAGATAAGGGATTGATTGACTTTGGAATCGTATTCGGTTCTGTGGATCATGCAAAAGTGGGACAAACCTCTGATCTTATCACAACAGGAAGATAATTACGGGGAATTGACAGCCTGGCTGCAAAAAGAAATATCAGAATTGGAAATCGTTGCAACCTCTAACCTGCTCTTCAATGCTTCCCTAATGGTTGAGGAAGGCTTGGGATATGCCATCGGATTTGATAAAATCATCAATACCTCCGGCAGCAGCCTGTGCTTCCGCCCTCTCGCACCCAAAAGGGAAGCATCTATGAGCATTATCTGGAAAAAATATCAAGTATTTTCTAAGGCTTCGGAAAAGTTTATGCAGAAATTGAAAGAACTTCCGGAAATAATGTAAAGAATATTCCGCCTTAAAAAATGACCTGGAAATTTCTTTGGATTATAATGTTTCTTCTAAAATAGAATTTATACCCTGTAAGCTCGGAACGGAACAGTTGATAGCCCGCCTCTAACTGCGGAACTGCTTCATCTATATTGCCGCCCTTTAACTCTATAAAATAAGCGTTTTTCAAACTATCATTTATCAAAAGGAAATCGCAGCAAGTCCTCTGCGAAATAATATTTCCGTCCAGCTTGTAATGCCGGACATTATATTTTTGCTGTGGGTTATTTGCACGATGCTTTCTTTGTGTCCCTGCATCCCTTGAAACAATGATTTTCTGCCGGGATTCACAAAGAGATTTGTCTTGGGTAAGCAGCATACTACTCCACCTCCCCGGACAAGTATTTTTCTTTCAATAATACCATCTGCTCGTAGTCCCGGTTAATATCTGCTGAAGCCCCATCTATCACTTCATTTTCAATAGACCCAAATTCATTATCCGTACAGGACTCTACCTGCCCGTCTTTCAGAAAGAATGCCGACAACTTGGAAAACTGCAGCCATGTATCCTGTGAAATAATTTTATTCAGTTCCGTTTTATCCACAATTCCGGAAATTCTATCGGCATACAGCAAATTATTAATTGTACCTAAAATATACGGGCTGTGTGTGGTAATAAAAATTTGATTTTTTCCATCACTCTTAGCCATAGCTATAAATTCTGTTATCAGCTTTTGTGCATTGGGAAACAAATGTGATTCCGGTTCCTCAATAATAAAATATGCTTTTTTATTGTTGAGCAGATAGTAAAATATGACATTTAAAATCCAGACAACTTCCTGCTGTCCAGAAGATGCAAAATTAATTTTTACATAACGGTTCTCAGAAACTTGAAGTCTTTCCTCTCCATCTACATTTCTGTATTCTCCCTGCAAAATACGTTTCATCAACTCTGCAGCAGAAAAAAGAAGCTGCTTATTTATCTTAGTGTCAGTCAAGCGCATAGTGTTCTGGATCATCTGTGTAATGCTGAGAAAAAAGCTTGGCTTTAATTGTAAAATTCTTTCCAGATAATTCTGTGTACAATAATCCAGATTTTTTTTCTGTGTATCGTCCATAGAACTATAGATATAATTCAGCTGTGTACTCAGCAGCGTAATCATACTGCGCCCTGCCGGTATATATACAATTTCCGCATTATCATCAAAGAAGCTGTTGATTTTTTCTTTGACATCCTCCAATGCTTCCTGAGATACTAAGGCTGGCTCTTTTGGCATCATATATTCCAATGAGTTTATAAACTTCGTCAAATCAGGGCTGAGTTCAATCCATATATAATTAGGGGACAGTGAATCTTCCTTCAATGAAACCATGATACTCGTCTCATTCTTGTAGCAGCAGGAAAGACACATAGACATATCCATGTGCCATGTGGTGCCAAAAATCTGAAGAAAATTGGAACGTATCTCTCGCTCTGTACGCCTTTTCAATGAAAGTCTCAGTTCATCATCCATCAATGTGTGGTTCAACAGGCATTGTTTTTTAAACTGCGCAAACAGGATATTTTTTATATTTTTAAAGAAAAATATGCTTTTCGCAACTGTACTCTTCCCAGAGGCCTGCGGACCTGTAAATACAGTAAAATCACCAATCTCCAATTCACAGTGATCTACCGGCCCTAATTTATGAATCTCTATTTTCTGCATACAATGCTCCCTAAAACAATATTTTCTAACATTATACCTTCTTTCCAATTGCATAACAAGTCATTTTTCTTCGCAGAAGCGATGTAAACTTCTAAGGCCGAAAAGCTGTTTATTGGAAAAACCAATAAACATTTTTCGGCCCTAAAAATTGCCTGCATCTTTTGCGCCTGCCGCGAACAAATTGTCCGGATGATTGTAAACCCCAAAGAATCTATTATATTTTTGACAGCCCACTAAACATACCGTTAGCTTTCATAAAATGCGCAATATTAACATGCCGAATTCCATTACGATGTTGAATCAGGTCATTTCTTGTAATCAGATATTTAGAATAGTTATCCTTTCCGCCTGAATTGTTTTCCATAAGAATGCTTCCATCCACAAATATTCATCAAAACTTAATGTATACCCTCTAAAATCATTATTTGCAAGTTAAAGGGGTAATATTTTAATTATTTGAAATATTATCCCCTTTAACAATGCTATTTTAATGCATTTATACGTAACTTACGCAAAATTTGTATGATATCTTCGAATTGGCTTATTTGCTATTCCCTATAATCCTCAGCCTTATATTCCATCCGTAAATATTCCATCTGCGAAAATGCCCCTATATAATTCCTTGTAATCAAATACACCGGATAAAGGGCTGTCTCATACCTTAATGAATCCTTTTTCTCACATACACGCAGCAGTGCTCGGAATCATGGATACGCACGCTTAAATTCTTCAAGCCTGCTGCCATTGAATCTCCGGCCCCATCCCATTAATTTCTGTCTCACTCTTCGCATATAATTTTAACAATCTCCCAATAAGGAGCTTTCAAATGACCGCCTTCACTTCTTTCATAGAAACCATCAACCACTACCTCTGGGGCATGCCCATGATTGTGCTCCTCTTCGGCACCCACCTTTTTATGACCTGGAAAACCGGGTTTATACAACGGAAAACTCCGCTGGCGATCCGGCTTTCCTTAACAAAGGACCCGGATTCCTGCGGTGATATCAGTCCTTTTGCCGCCCTCTCCACCTCTCTTGCCTCCACCCTGGGAACCGGCAATATCATCGGTGTGGGGACCGCCATTGCCCTGGGCGGACCGGGAGCCGTATTCTGGTGCTGGCTTACCGGAGTCTTTGGCATGGCCACCAGCTATGCGGAATCTTTGATTGCGGTCAAGTACCGGGTGCGGACAAAGGACGGAACGATGCTGGGCGGTGCCATGTATGCCCTGGAACGGGGACTGGGGATGCGATGGCTGGGAGTTCTTTTTGCCTGTTTCGGAGTTCTTACCTCCTTCGGTATCGGATGCGGCGTTCAGGTGAATGCGATCGCTGTTATTATTGATTCCTCTGTCCGCTCTGCCGTAAAAGGAACTTCTTCTTTTATTGCCCGGCTTCTGGAAGCACGTCCCGATTTTATCTGCTTAACTGTGGGAGTTGTAACCGGACTTATCACCTGCATGGTTATTTTAGGCGGCGTTCACTCTATTTCCAAAGTCTGTGAACGGCTTGTCCCCTTTATGGCACTTTCCTATCTGGGGGGCTGTTTTATCATTCTCTTTCTAAACAGAAGCTTTTTAGGGGAGAGTATTTCTCTGATTTTATCCTCTGCTTTCGGAAGCTCCCGGACCATAACCGGCGGACTGGCCGGATCCGGTATCATGCTGGCCGCCCGCTACGGCATTGCCCGGGGACTTTTTACCAATGAAGCCGGTATGGGATCGGCGCCTATTATTGCCGCAGCCGCCCGTACACGCAATCCGGTCCGGCAGGCTTTGATTGCTTCTACTGCTCCTTTTTGGGATACGGTCGTTGTCTGTCTGATCACCGGACTGGTTCTGGTCAGCAGTATTCTGCGAGGAGGTACTGTCTCCTGGGATACTCTTTCCGGAGGAGAACTGACTGCCGCCGCCTTTTCCCAGATCCCTTATATCGGCAGGCCTATACTTATCTTCGGCATCATCACCTTTGCCTATGCTACCATATTAGGCTGGTCTTACTATGGGGAGCGGTGCCTGGAATATCTGTTTGGAAAAATATCTTTATTCCCTTACCGCTTTCTCTGGATTATGGTCCTTGTTTTTGCGCCCGTTATGCGGCTGGAGCTGGTATGGAGCATCTCCGACACGCTGAATGCCCTTATGGCTGTTCCCAATCTGCTGGCTGTTCTGCTGCTTTCCGGAACCATTGCCGGGGATACCCTGTATTATTTGAAACATCTGGATGAAAAAGATAAGCAGCGTTGAAAACCTGCCATCCGTATGATAATATAGGCTCAGATATTTTTTACAATCTGGAAAGGAAAAAAATAAGAATCTCTATGTACGACATCACCATCATCGGAGCCGCAGTTCTGGATGTTCTGGCTCAGCCTGTTTCTAAAAATCAGCTTCTCGGACGCTCTTGTCCTGCAGACCGCGTCACCCTTACTCCGGGCGGCGATGCCTGTAATGAAGCCGTTACCCTGGCCCGGCTTGGAAAACGGGTAAACCTTATCACCAAAACCGGCAATGACTTAAGCGGACAGATTCTTCTGAATTACCTCCGGGAAAACGGGGTTTCCACAGAGGACACCGTCATAGAAGCCGGCCTGGATACCGGAATCAATATCGTTTTGGTGGATGAAGAAGCCGAGCGCTCCTTTATCACCAGCCGGAACGGCTCTCTGCGCAGATTGTCCCTTCCGGATATAAATATAAAGGCATTAGAAAAAGCTCCTGTCCTCTGCTTTGCCAGTATCTTTGTGTCCCCCTGTTTTACAGTTGCGGATATGGCCTCTCTCTTTCGTTCCGCCAAAGAACGGGGCTGCATTCTCTGCGCTGATATGACACGCTGTAAAAATAATGAGCGGCTCCCGGATATCCGGGAAGCCATCCAGTATCTTGATTATCTCTTTCCCAACTACGAGGAGGCAAAAGCCGTGTCCGGCCTTGCGGATCCCGATGAGATTGCAGATGCCTTTCTGGCCTGTGGGGTGTCCTGTATGGTCATTAAAATGGGAAGCAGAGGCTGCTTTATCAAATCAAAAAAAGAGTGTCTTTCTGTCCCTGCCTATCCGCATACAAACTGCGTCGACACTACAGGAGCCGGGGATAATTTCGCCGCCGGATTTCTCTATGCACTTTCGGAACAGATGGATTTGGCTGACTGCGGACGTTTTGCCAATATGACGGCCTCCCTTGCGGTGGAATCTCTGGGGGCCTGTACAGGTGTGCGTTCTCTTTCACAGGTAATGAAGCGTTTTCGGGAAATTACTTCAAACTGAAACACCCACATAGCTGCGCTGCGGCTTATCAGCGCTCAAAGGCTGTCTCTAAACAGGAAAAAACTGCGGAGTCTCAAGTTCTCCGCAGCCTCTTCCTTTCATTCTTTAATAAAATACGTGGCTTCCTATCACAATACTGTCCGAACCCACTTCTGAGCCCGCCCGTCTGAAATGTGTATAGCTGCCAATTGTCGTATAGCCGTTGATAGCCTCCTGTGCCGCCTGCATGCAGCTTGCCTTAGGGCCTCCGATATACTGCATCATGGTACCGTTGCTTACCGGTCCGAACTGACCCGGCGCATAGATAACATCCGCAATGGTATTCGGATATCCCGGACTCTTCACACGGTTCATTACCACCGCTCCGATAGCCACCTGGCCGTCATATGGCTGATTGCCGCCTTCTGCCTGGATGAGTGCTGCCAGAAGCGTAACCTCATTACCGTTTGCCTTAAAGGAATCCCTCTGCTGTTTCAGCTTCTCGCGCTTTTCCTCAGCCTCTTTTTTCTCAATCTCATCCATGGTCATGGCCTCGCCCAGCTCAAATTCCACACTGACAAACTCCGCTGACACATAGCCTGTCTTTTCCTCCGCATACTGTATATGGATCCACTCGGCTCCTTCCGTCTCTTCACCGGCTACCACATCCAGTTTCGTTCCCTCGCCCACATTCTTCAGAATCTTTGCCTCCATGCTGGCCTCGGAACGGATGCGCAGGCCGCCCGTCAGAGATGTGGCTACCAGTGTAACCTCCTCCTGGGCCTGCTCATAGGCTTCGTAACCGAACAGAAGATAATCATTGTTCACATAGCCGTTCACATTGCCGGACTGCACTCTCGTCCAGCCCTCAAGACGCTCTACAACCTCACCGCCGTCGCCCTTGAACATGCGCCCCAGAGCGGTAGATTCCGCATTGGGCTCTGAACGCACCGTCACATAATCCTCAACATTTGCAAGTACTTTTTCCTGCCATTCTTCTTCAATCTGCAGCTTTTCAAAATCTTCTCCTGTCAAATCGTCCATCACAGACTCTATGCCGGCCGTTGTCTCTACATCCAGCTCCTCGATTCCCTCAAATCCGGATGACATCACCCAAATCAGTAACAGGCTTAGTAAAACCGGCAGCTTTCTGCTGATTGTTTTCATAAGAACCTCCCTGTGTAATATATGCGTTCCGGTTATTATGTTACAAATATGATCGCAAATATTACAATTTTGTTACGATGCCATTTTAGCAGGAAGCAGGGCTCTTGTCAAGGGTATAAACACAAAAGTGGTGGCCGCGGGAACATTTTCAGCAAAAAACACAAAAAAAGTGGGGCTTTACATACCAATATGCCCATAACCGGACAAATCGGCATGTAAAACAGCCCCTGTAACAAACTTATAAATTTCTCTGGCGATATGCTTCATACAACAGAATTGCAGAGGCCGCCGACACATTCAGCGACTCAAGCTTTCCCTCCATGGGAATCCGGATGCAGGTATCGGCACAGGATGCCAGCTCCCTTGTAAGGCCGTTCCCCTCATTTCCCAGAAGAAATGCCGTTCCCTCTCTGTAATCCGGTTCATCATAGCTTTCGGATCCGTCGAGATAAGCCGCGAACGTCTTCACTCCCTGTTTTTTAAGCTCCGCTATGGTCTCTTTTAAATCCCCGGCTCTGAAAAACGGTACACGGTATACGGATCCCATGGTAGAGCGGATGGCTTTGGGATTGTACAAATCCACACAGCCCGGACTTAGTATTACGCCGTCCGCCCCTGCCCCCTCTGCTGTCCGGATCATCGTACCTAAGTTCCCCGGGTCCTGGATATTTTCCAGAATAAGCAGCAGCGGATTCTTTTTTTTCAGAAGATCCGCCAGCAGGCAGCGGCGCTGCTTTACCAGACAGAGAATTCCCTGAGGGGTCTGGGTGTCACACATGGCCTTAAATACGGAATCCCGGACTATTTCACAGGGTACTTCTGTCTCTTTTTCTTTCCACTGATTTTTAAAATAGGTTTCTGACAGATATATTTTCTCTATCCAGTCCCTGGGCGCCTCCCGGAACATCCTGGGGCCCTCTGCTATAAAAATACCCTCTGCATCCCTAAGCCGCCCCTTCTTATTTAGCTGGATCAGATGCTTAACCTGCTGATTCGCCGTACTTGTTATCATATAGCCCATTCCCTGCCTGCAGATTTCCCTTAATGCTTCGAGAGCGCCTGTGCAATCTCATACTGGTAAGGATCGATCCCCTTATCCATAGCCAGAGCCTCATTGATGTCGAAATCCTGGAACCGGCCATGCTGATAGCCCACTACCCGGTTTGTCTTGCCCGCACAGAGCAGATCCGCCGCCATAGCACCCATCATGGATGCATACACGCGATCCTTGCAGGTGGGGCTTCCGCCTCTCTGCATATGACCTAAAATAGTGGCTCTCGTCTCAATTCCTGTAGCCGCCTCAATCCGCCGCGCCATACTGGTAGAATGGCCCACGCCCTCGGCATTTACAATAATATGATGCTTCTTGCCGCGCTTCCGGTTGGCAATGATGTTGTTGATAATCTTCTGCTCATCGTAATCGTAATTCTCCGGAATCAGAATATCCTCCGCGCCGTTGGCAATGCCGCACCAGAGGGCAATATATCCGGCATTCCTTCCCATTACCTCTATAATACTGCAGCGCTCATGGGAGGTGGAGGTATCGCGCACCTTGTCAATGGCTTCCATGGCCGTATTCACCGCCGTGTCAAAGCCGATGGTATATTCCGTACAGGAAATATCCAGGTCAATGGTACCAGGTACGCCTACTGTATTTACCCCAAGATTCGCCAGTGCCTGTGCGCCCTTAAAGGAACCGTCTCCGCCAATGACCACGATCCCGTCAATTCCGTGCTTTTCGCAAATCTCGGCGCCGCGCTCCTGGCCTTCCTTCGTCATAAATTCTTTGCAGCGGGCTGTAAAAAGGATGGTTCCGCCGCGCTCAATCGTGTTGGATACATCGTTGGCCGTCATATCTATGATCTCTTCATTTAAAAGGCCGGAATAACCTTTGCGGATTCCCTTGACTTTCTTTCCATTGGCAAGGGCTTTTCTGACAACCGCACGGATAGCCGCGTTCATTCCCGGGGCGTCTCCTCCGCTTGTTAATACTCCGATGGTGTTAATCTCTTTTGTCATGCTTTTCTCCCTTCCGGTTCCGTAGTGTCCCGGACACTACTGCTTCTATACAATTATCGCATATCAAATCTGTTAATTATTCTAATGCATTCTTCTCAGCTTTTCAATACGTTTCTCCACAACTTTTACATTATCTGCCCCGAAGCGCTCCCGAAGCTTTGCAAGGAGCTCTCCCTCCGCACGGACGTTTTTTCCGGTTCCCAGCCGCTTCGTGCTTCTCTCCGCCGATGCATAAAGCACTACAGGATCACTGCCGTCACTGTCATGGAGCAGCTCCAGAAGTTCCGCCTCCTGCTCCACACAGGCCGCCTGATTGGGAAACTGTATCCAAAGCTCCCGTTTCCCCTCGTCAAAGGAAAAAATACGGTCACAGATCAGCTTGCTTGCCTTTTCCTCCTCTGCATTTACATGACCGCTGACAAATACCTTGGCTTCCTCCATAAGCATTCCGGAATTGCGCTCATAAATATTCGGAAAAACAATCACTTCTACGGTTCCCACCAGATCCTCGATCTGCAGGAAAGCCATCACACGGTTATTTTTTGTGTACTTAATGGTTTTTCCCGTAATCATGCCCCCGATAATCACCATCTCTCCGTCACGCACCCGGGTCTTATTGGTCTCCTCATCCAGCTGGAAATCCGTGGTCACTGCCGTAATATTTTTCCGCCAGCGTTCCTCGTACTCTTCCAGGGGATGCCCGCTGATGTAGACGCCGAGAACCTCTTTTTCAAAAGACAGAAGAAGCTCCTTTTTATACTCCTCCACCCTGGGAAGCTGAATTCTGAAGTGCTCCTTTTCCTCCTCATCCACCAGGTCAAAGAGGCTCATCTGTCCGGTCATGGTAGTTTTGCGGCTCTGAGCCGCGCTGTCCATAATACTTCCGTAGGCCATCATATACTGCTGTCGGTTCCCGCCCAGGCTGTCCAGAGCTCCCGCCTTTATGAGATTCTCCAGGGTCTTTTTGTTGACTTCTTTTCCGGTCATCCGCTCTATAAAGTCTGTAAGACTCTTAAAGTTTCCCCCCAGCTTCCGCTCTGCCACAATGCTCTCCACCACAGGCCGGCCGATGCTCTTGATGGCGGACAGGCCATAGCGGATAGACTTGTCCGAGATGGAAAACGCGGCCTCCCCCTCGTTGATGTCCGGCGGAAGAATGGCGATATCCATCTGGCGGCAGGTTAAAATATACTCGGACACCTTTGACGGATTGTCAATGCAGGAGGTCATCAGAGCCGCCATGAATTCCACCGGATAGTAATATTTGAGGTAAGCGGTCTGATAGGCCACCACCGCGTAAACTACGGCATGGGACTTGTTAAAGGCATATTTTGCAAAATCCGTCATTTCGTCAAAGATTTTGTGCGCAGTTTTTTCCGGAATTCCGTTACTGATACAGCCCGGAACTCCTTCCTCCGGATTGCCGTAGACAAAATTCCGGCGTTCCTTCTCCATCACAGAGGCTTTTTTCTTGGACATGGCCCGGCGCACCAGATCGCTTCTTCCCAGAGTATATCCGGCTAACCGCTGCACAATCTGCATAACCTGTTCCTGGTAGACAATACAGCCGTAGGTCGGCTCCAGTATCTCCTCCAGCTGCGGGCAGTCATAGGAAATGGTTTCCGGGTGATCCTTGCCCCGGATATACTGGGGAATAAAGTCCATGGGGCCGGGACGGTAGAGGGCGATTCCGGCTATCACGTCCTCCAGGTTCTTAGGCTTTAACTCCTTCATGAAGTTTTTCATGCCTGCGCTCTCAAGCTGAAATATACCGTCCGTCTTTCCGCTTCCGATAGAGGCAAATACAGCCTTGTCATCATAATCAATCCGCTCCATATCCAGGCGGATGTCAAAACTCTTTTCCGCAAGTCCGGCCGCATCCTGGATCACCGTCAGCGTCCGCAGCCCCAGAAAATCCATTTTCAGAAGACCGAGTTCTTCTAATGTAGTCATGGTGAACTGGGTGGTGATGGAACCGTCAGCAGCCCTGGACAGGGGTACATATTCGTCCGCTGCCTTCTGGCAGATGACCACGCCGGCCGCATGCATGGAAGTATGGCGCGGAAGGCCCTCCAGCCGCATGGACATGTCCACCAGCTCGTGGACCTGAGGATCATTCTCATAGCTCGTCCGAAATTCCGGATTCATCTTCAAGGCATCCTTCAGAGTCACGGTTTTCCCCGGCTCGGCAGGAATCATTTTGGCAATGGAATCCACAAAAGCATAGGGCAGATCCATGACGCGGCCCACATCCCGGATAACGCCCCGGGCTGCCATGGTACCGAAGGTTACGATCTGAACCACCCGGTCCTTGCCGTATTTTCGCACGACATAGTCGATAACTTCCTGCCGCCGTTCATAGCAGAAATCGATATCAATATCCGGCATGGATACCCGCTCCGGGTTTAAAAACCGCTCAAAAATAAGCTGATAACGCATGGGATCGATGTTGGTTATATGCATAACGTAGGAAACGATGCTGCCTGCAGCAGAGCCGCGGCCGGGACCTACCGCAATGCCGTGATCGCGGGCGTATTTGATAAAGTCCCACACAATCAGGAAGTAATCGACATATCCCATGTTTTTGATCACGCCAAGCTCATACTCCAGACGCTCTTTTCTGCTTCCGTCGTCGTCGGGGTAGCGTTCTTTCAGCCCCTCAAAGCAGATTTTATTGAGGTATTCCCAGGAAGTGCTGCCCTCGGGCACATCGAATTTCGGAAGCTTTGTAACTCCGAATTCGATTTCCACGTTGCAGCGCTCTGCTATCTTCCCCGTATTTTCCAAAGCTTCCTTTGCATAAGGGAATAACGCTTCCATTTCCTCCGGGGATTTTACGTAGTACTGGCCTCCTTCATAGCGCATTCTGTCCTCATCCTGGAGCTTTTTGGCTGTCTGGATGCAGAGAAGGATATCGTGGGGTTTTACGTCGTCGGCATTGGTGTAGTGGATATCATTGGTGGCCGCCAGAGGAATCTGAAGCTCCCGGCTCATGCGCAGAAGCGCCTGGTTGACGGTTTTCTGATCCGGGAGACCGTGATCCTGGAGTTCCAGGAAGTAGTTCCCTTTTCCAAAAATTCCTTCATATTTCAAAGCCGTCTTTTTGGCTTCGTCGTAGAGGCCTTTTACAATATAGCGCTGTACCTCTCCGGCCAGACAGGCGCTCAGGGCAATAATGCCCTTATGGTACTGTGCCAATACCTCCATGTCTACCCGGGGACGGTAGTAGAAGCCCTCTACATATCCTTTGGATACGATTTTGATCAAGTTGGCGTAGCCTTCGTTTGTTTCGGCCAGGAGCACCAGGTGGTAATAGCGGTCCTCTCCTCCGGTGAGTTCTTTGTCAAAACGGGAATTCGGAGCCACATAGACCTCGCAGCCCAGAATGGGTTTGATGCCTTCTGCACGGGCGGCCCGGTAAAAGTCAATGACGCCGAACATGGCGCCGTGATCCGTGATGGCGGCGGCTTTCATGCCCAGCTCTTTTACCCTGGCTACGTACTCCTTGATTTTATTGGAACCGTCTAAGAGACTGTATTCTGTGTGGGTATGCAAGTGTACAAATGACATTCTCTTCCTCCGTGAGTGAATGGCAGTTTCCGCCGCATGATGCCGCATCGGAAGCTGTTATTTTGAGGTTACTGGTCACGGAGTGAACAGTAACATTTTGAGAGCTCGTACCGGAGCGTGTCCAGAATACGGTGGGCCGCCTGCTCCTTTGTCATCAGTTCTAACGGGATCTCTTTTTCTCTGGTGAGCAGGGTGATCCGGTTGGTATCTGTACCAAAACCCACACCTTCTTCCCGAAGACTGTTGGCGCAGATGAGATCGCAGTTTTTAGCTTCCAGTTTCTTTCTGGAATTTTCAAGCAGGTCTTCTGTCTCCATGGCAAAACCGCAGAGAAGCTGGCCTTCTTTTTTATGCTCTCCTAAGTATTTCAGGATATCCTTTGTGCGTCTCAGTTCTATGGTTAAATCCTGATCGGATTTCTTCAGCTTATTCGCCGCTGTAACTGCCGGGGTATAATCTGCCACCGCCGCCGCCTTGATAATATAGTCCATGGTATCTGCTTCTTTTACTACTGCTTCAAACATATCCTCCGCCGATGCCGCCGGCACAATCCGGACAAACATGGGAGGTTCCGCTTCCGTATGCGCAGCCACAAGCGTAACGTCCGCTCCCCGCAGCATGGCAGCCCTTGCCAATGCGTAACCCATCTTTCCGCTGGAATGATTGGTAATAAATCTTACCGGGTCAATGGATTCTCTGGTAGCTCCTGCGGTAATCAATACTTTTCTGCCTGCCAGATCCTTTTCAAAAGCAATCTCTTTTAAAATATATTCCAGAAGCACCCGTTCCTCCGGCATTCTTCCGTCCCCCTGGTCGCCATTGGCCAGCATTCCTGTGTCCGGGGGAATGATCTCATAACCGAAACGGGACAGCTTGTCAAGGTTGTCCTGGACAATCGGGTTGTGGTACATGTTATGATTCATGGCCGGGGATACCAGTTTTCTGCAGGGACAGGCCATGACGGTGGT
This sequence comes from Lachnoclostridium sp., assembly GCA_021770065.1. GTDB lineage: Bacteria > Bacillota > Clostridia > Lachnospirales > Lachnospiraceae > Laedolimicola. The sequence continues at coordinate 77,005 of JAETRR010000001.1, forward strand.
GGTCAGCATATCGTCCGCGATGCCCCCCGCTATTTTTCCGATGACGTCGGCGGAAGCCGGGGCAATCAAGACAAGATCGGCCTGCTTGGCCAGGGCTACGTGTTCGACGCTGTATTGGAAGTTCCGGTCAAAGGTGTCGATGAGGCATTTTTTTCCGGTCAGGCTTTCGAAGGTGATGGGGTTGATGAAGTTCACGGCATTTTTTGTCATCAATACCTGGACGCTGCATTCCAGTTTTTTCAGCATTCTGGCCAGGTTTGCGATTTTATAGGCCGCAATGCTGCCGGATACGGCCAGGATGACTGTTTTTCCTTTTAACATGGGGACTTGCTCCTTTTATGTTCGTGCTGATCACCGGACGGGGCTCCATGTTACTGTTCACTCCGTGACCAGTAACGGCTTCATCCCCTGTTTCCCGGCAGTGTCTTGTGTTTTTGTTTCGACTGTTTTTAGTATATCATAAAAATATTATTTTTTTGTATATTTTTTTTCGGATCTGTGGTATAAAGGTAGATGTATTGTATCTCCCTTTGGAGAATAATAACATTTAGGAGGAAAACTGAATATGGAGAAATCAAGAAAAGACACTCGTTGGATGGTCAGTGTTGCACTTATGGCTGCGATCGTCATTCTGCTGGCGAATACACCGCTGGGAATGATTCAGCTTCCGATTATCAAGGCAACAACTGTGCATATTCCGGTGATTATCGGGGCAATTCTTCTGGGACCCTCGGCCGGAGCGATTCTGGGGGGCGTGTTCGGAGTCTGCTCGATGATTAGCAATACGACGGCTCCTACGCTGCTTTCTTTTGCTTTTTCGCCGTTTCTTGCGGAGGATCTGCCTGGTGTTGTGAAGACGCTCTGGATCGCCATCGGATGCCGGATTATGATCGGCATTGTGTCCGGATGGGTCTGGATCGGCCTTCAAAAGATTCATATGTCGCCCTGGATTGCGCTTCCGATTACCGGTTTTGTCGGGTCTTTGACAAATACGGTTTTTGTAATGGGGAGTATTTACGGACTTCTGGCTTCACAGTATGCGACGGCCAAGGAGGTTGCTCTGGATGCTGTGTGGGGGCTGATTATGGGGACTGTGACGGCTTCGGGAATTCCGGAGGCTATTGCGGCGGCTGTTCTGGTGACGGCTCTCGGAAAGGCCCTTCTGGTGTTTTTCCGAAGACAGATGGCGGTTGCCCGTTAGGAGGCTGCGGTTCTCTGCTGATGAATTTTATTACCCTCTGCAGGCGGTTATATTGCCTGCGGAGGGTATTCGCTGTTGTTCTACATGGCAATATCCTGTTTGATAAATCCACTTACTTTACAGGCTTTTAATGATGTTCGCAATTTTTATTTTTAGGAGGAGCTCTGGCTTAATTATGGTTTTGACGATTGATATTGGAAATACGAATATTGTAATGGGATGCTTTGATAAGGATCGACTGCTCTTTCATGAGCGCTTTGAGACAAATCAGCAGTCCTCGAGCCTGGAATATGCCGTGATTCTCCGGGAGACCTTTTCTCTTTATGGCATTGACGCCTCCCGGGTTGAAGGGGGTATTATTTCTTCTGTGGTTCCTTCTGTTACGGATACGATCAAAATTGCCGCGGAACGGTATACCGGTTCCAGATTTCTGGTGGTGGGGCCCGGTATCAAAACCGGCCTTAAGATGGAAGTGGACAATCCCGCCCAGCAGGGAAGCGATCTGGTAGTAGGAGCCGTTGCCGGTATCAACTGCTATCCTGTTCCCCAGATCTTAATTGATATGGGTACGGCTACTACCGTTTCGGTCATCAACCGGAATAAAGCTTTTATCGGGAAAATGATTCTGCCGGGTGCTGCCATCTCCCTGGAGGCGTTAGCCTCCCGTACCGCCCAGCTTCCCAGAGTATCTATTGATCCGCCTAAACATCTGATTGGCCGCAATACGGTGGATTCTATTAAAAGCGGCATTCTCTATGGCAATGCCGGAGCCCTGGACGGGCTTATAGACCGCATTGAACAGGAACTCGGGGAACCCTGTACCATTGTTGCCACCGGCGGACTGGCTTCTGTGATCACGCCCCTGTGCAGGCATCAGATTCATTTGGATGAGGACCTGCTTTTAAAAGGGCTTTTGCTTCTTTATAAAAAAAATCATATTGATGACCGCCCAAATCGGCAGTCTCATAATCCTACATAATGATCCTGGAAATATGAATTGTTAAATACAACAATTCCTCCCGTGAGATGTCCACCCCTAAAGAACCTTTGATATAATTGCCGATCCTGTTCGCACAGCTATAACTCTCCGGTGACTGAACAATAATCTGTTCAAATATGGCCAGATCATTGCCGGAAAGCATTTTGTGCTCAAGAACACGCTGCAGGAAAAACTGGATATGTGTGACGAAACGGGAATAGTGGATGGAGTCTGTTTTGATTTTCCCGGGAAAAGTAAAGCACACAATATTTGAGATATCTTTTAACATCCGTACTGCCAGCATGGTCCGTTCCATATCTGGATTTTCCGTCTGGGCATTTACCAAATGAAATGCAATATTGCCCGCCTCCTCCTCTGGTAAATTGACACTAAGCTTTTGATTTATACAATGAATCATCTTCGTTCCCAGCGAAAATTCCTTTGGGTAAAACTGACGTACTTCCCACAACAGCCGGTTTTGCAGCACAACGTGTTTTTCCAGGCGTTCCAGTGCAAAAACCAGGTGGTCAAATAGGGTAATAAAAACCTGCTCACTAATTGTTCCCGGCATAACTTCGTCAGCCAGACTGATAGCCATATGAATTGCTTCTGCATAGGAATCCGGTACATTTTCCAGCATCTGTTCCCAGTCACGGGCAGCTTTTTCATCCTTCAGCAGAAAGATTTTTTGGACAGTTCCGCCTTCTAACTCTTTTCCGGCCTCATTGCAAAAGCGCAGACCTTTTCCCATAACAATCTGCTCACGCCCATTTTCATCTTCTACCAGCAAATAGTTATTGTTCAGTATTTTTAGTACCCTCATGACACAACCCTCTTTTACTTTATCCCTATTTTACAGAGAATTTCCGTTTTCTTCAATGATCTTTTGATACCAGAAGAAGCTGTCCTTCTTAATTCGCTTCATCTCTTTTAAATCAAACTCATCACGATCCACATAGATGAAGCCATATCTCTTTTGATACCCCTGATGGGTACTGACAACGTCGAGAGCGGCCCAAGGACAATAGCCAAGCATCTCAACCCCGTCCGTAATTGCCAGCCGCATTGCATGGAGATGCCGACGGATAAATTCAATTCGATAATCATCATGAACTTGCCCGCTCTCCAGCTGATCCGGCGCTCCGATTCCGTTTTCTGTAATCAGAATAGGAAGACGATACCGTTCGTATACCTTTCGAAGCGTATATCGGAAACCTTCCGGATCGATCACCCATCCATATTTTGTCTTGGATACAAAGGGATTTTCTGCGGCACGGTAAACTCCTTCTTCGCCCAGCATAATCTGTTGATCCCCGGCTCTTGCGGACACATCGGAACTGTCTCCTCTGCTGGCGGCAATGGTTGCTGTGGAATAATAATTCATTGCAATAAAATCTGGATTTGCGCCCATAAGGATCTCACGATCCTCCGATGCAACTTCCGGCTCCAGATCCCGATGGGTCAGATAGCTCCAGGCCAGTGGATGATACCAGCCAAATACCGGAACATCTGCAAAATTCCAGCAGCGAAGCACTTCCCAGTTATGGGCTGCAATGGAGTCGTTGGGATTGCAGGTTTCCGGATACATTGCCGTTAGATTCAGTGCCGGTCCAATCTTGCCTCTTGGGCACAGCTTGTGACACAGCTTCACAGCCTTCGCCTGTGCCAGCATCAGATGATGATTTTGCTGGTATAATTCTTTTTTGGAAGGAAGCTTTCCGCCTTTTGGCAGACCGATAGCTCCCGGATGCAGAATCATTGTATTTTGTTCATTAATGGTAAGCCAATAAGTCACATCATCGCCAAAATTGGTAAACAGCACCTTGGCGTAAGCTTCAAAAGCATCGATGGTCTCCCGGCTGCTCCAACCGCCTTTTTCCTCCAGGCAATAGGGCAGATCGAAATGATACATGGTGACAACAGGCTCTATGTTGTATTTGCGGCATTCTTTAATCACATCCCGATAATGAGCGATTCCGGCAGGATTTACCTCCCCTGTCCCGTCGGGGATAATTCGTGTCCAGGCAATGGAAAACCGGTAAGCTTTCAGTCCCATTTCTGCAAATAATTGGATATCCTCTTTATATCTGTGGTAGTGATCGCTTGCCACTTTAAAATCCGCATACTCTTTTGGATGCTCATACATATCTATGATGGACGGACTCTTCCCATCCTCATCCCAGGCGCCTTCTACCTGGTAGGCAGAAGTAGATGCTCCCCAGAGAAATTTCTCCGGAAAATCATTTAATTTAGAATAAAGCATATCTGCACTCCCTTCGATCAATTATTGGACGGTTAAGAGAACATCTCCAGCCTTCACATTGCCGCCGGCTTCTGTACGAATCGAATGAAACTCTGCCGTATTCGTAATCAGAACCGGAGTTACTGTGTCATATCCTTCCCTTTGAATCATCTCCTGATCGAAGGAAACAAGCAAATCTCCTTTTTTAATTTTCTGCCCCGACTCTACATGTGCGGCGAAATGCTTTCCTTCCAGATTTACTGTATCGATTCCAATATGAATTAACAGTTCTACCCCATCTTCACTGAGCAGGCCAATGGCATGTTTGGTATCAAATACGGTTGAAACAGTGCCATTTACCGGTGCATAGACTTTTCCTTCTGATGGAATAATTGCGGCACCGTCTCCGAGTATTTTCTGTGAAAATACGGCATCATTTACCTCTGAAAGAGGAATGCATGTTCCGTTGATAGGCGCAGCCACTGCTGCAGGCCTGGAAGCCGGTTTTGCGGCCGGAATAGTTTCTTTTTTTGCCTGATTCGGATCTGACGGTTCATCAAATCCCAGTACCCATGCTGCTGCAAAGGCCGCTGCAAAAGAAATGATACAGGTAATGACTGCATGTACAATATTCATCGGATTTTCACCAATGAAAGCAGGAAGTGCCGCAAGGCCCGGAGAGACGAATGCGTAGCGCACCAATCCGGAAATACCTGCATAAATACCGCCGATACCTCCGCCAATCATGGAAGCAATAAACGGTTTCTTTAATCGAAGCAAAACACCATAGAGACATGGCTCGGTAATACCCATAACTGCTGTAAATCCTGAAGAGCTTGCCAGCTGTTTTAACTGGCTGTTTTTTGTTTTTAATGCCACTGCAAGGGTTGCGCCGCCCTGTGCGATATTGGATGCCAGCATACCCGGCCCATTGACGATCTCATATCCAAGGGAAGATATCTGAACGGTAGCAATCGGGGTCATGGCCCAGGCGGTACCCGTTAGAACCAGGAACGGCTGGAATGCACCCATCAGCATGGGAAGAAGCCAGCTTGCTTTTGCATTAATGACATTGGCACCGGCTTCAATCACGGAATTTAGGAAGCTTCCAAGAGGTCCTATAATCACAAGTGCAATCGGAACCGAGATAAACAGGATAATCAGCGGTTTCAAGAAAAACTTGATGATGGATGGCGTGTATTTCTCCGCAAATTTTTCCACATATGACATAAGCCACACACTCAATATAATCGGAATTACAGAATAGGAGTAATCTACCAGCTGTACCGGAATGTGGAAAAAATTAACTCCTTCACCGGCAGAAACCATGCCCGTCCACGTGGGATGAAGGAGGGCGCATGCCAGTGTCATTGCCAGAACAGGGTTGCATTCAAATTTAATTGCCGCACCATATGCAAGAAGTACAGGCATGAAATAGAATGCTGCATCAGAAATCAGATTTAAAATTGCATAAGTAGAACTGCTGTCATCCAGGCCGCAGAGCACAAGGATCGACAGTACGGCCTTGATCATACCGCCTCCGATAAGGGCCGGGATGACCGGTGTGAAAGTAGTTGAAATCACGCTGATGATATTCGTGATGATTCCAGGCTTTTCTTTCTCATCATCGGAAGAAGAGTCAGAAGATGATTTTGCTGCAGTTCCCCCCATCTCATTAATCAGCACCCGATAGGTAATCGGCACATCATTTCCCACAACCACCTGGAACTGGCCGCCCTTTTCTACCACGCTGATAACGCCGGGGGTATTTTCGATTGCAGCTTTGTCAACCTTACTTCGGTCGCAGAACTCAAAACGAAGCCTGGTTGCACAATGGGTCAGTTTACTGATATTATCTACTCCGCCTACCAGCGGGAGTAAATCATATCCTAGTTTTTTGTAATCCATAATAAACTCCTTTCATTGGCCTGTTTTTGAACACAAAAAGACCACGACAAAAATACGCCGTCAGACGTATCTTTTGCGTGGTCTTGCCTGCATTACCAGTAACAGCCATTTAGTTTTAATATATACAATATAACAAATGACATTAAAAAGATCAATTAGTAAAAATAGTAAAAAATGGCACTAAATATACAATAAAAATTATAGATAGTGAGGAATATACAGTTTTTGTAAAATTGCAGATATAAAATGTTTCCCAGAAATTACTGAGCGGCAGCAATTACGATAATTCCTTTGCATATTCTGTCAGTATCGATCCGTCCCTTCTTCCAACTCACTCTTAAAAAACAGGAGGTGCAATCGCACCTCCCGGCTATAAACCACTCCTTCTTTCATTACCCCGCATTCGTTATAATCTCATCAATGCTGTTCCTCTGTGCGATAAAAGCAGCACCCGTCATGCTGTTATTTCTTGTCTTAATCTGAATAATCTTCAAATCGGAATACAAATTAGAATGAATCAAATCGGCTAATTTATCTCTTGCCAGATCTAACAGCTCCGGAAAATCCACAATCAGCGCCCCGCCTACTAATATATAATTAGTATTATACATATAAACCAGATTTCTAATCAGCATTGCAAGGTCAGAGGCCGTCTTATTAATAAATTCTACCATCCACTCCGTTCCGGTTCTGTACAGGTCAAAGATCTGTTCAACCTGCGTAATGTCATATCCTGCATCCCGGCATTCCTCTATTAAACTATTGCGCGTCAGCGTCGTCTGCACACACCCCCGCTGTCCGCAGTCACATTTACGTCCTCCCGGCTGCACAATTACATGTCCTACCTCGCCAAAAGCATTGTTACTTCCTCTTGCTATTTTCCCTTTGAGTATAACTGCAGATCCAACACCCATTCCGATTGACAAATAAGTAATATCTGCCTGCTTGTATCCCTTTTCCTGACGGACAACACTGATAGCCGCCGCTTTCAAATCATTTTCCATATAAATCGGCTTCTTTAGTACATCACCGGCCTTTTTTCCAAAATCCACATGACTCCACCCAAATTGAGGTGCAAAATAAATGTCTCCCTTTCTATAATCCACATTGCCGATACAGGAAATGCCTATCGCCCTTATCTGCTGCCTGGTATAAGGGATCTCAGCACAAAGCAGTGTAAACATGGAATCGATCATCTCCACAATCTCATCCGGATCGTAATGCCGGCTCTCTAACAAAACCGTCTTAGAAGCAATTATCTCATCCGAAAAATTCATTACGCATAAGCTGACATTGTCTGAGTCAATCGATACGCCTGCAGTAATCAGGCCGTCTGCCGTCGCTTTCAGCCTGGTTCCCTTCCGTCCCACTTTGTCCGAATTGATTGCCGCATCTTCTTTTACCAGCCCGCATGAAATCAACGTATCCACAATCCGGGAAATACTTGTAGCACTCATATGCGTCATCTTTGCAATGTCCGCTCGTGAAATATCTGTATTCTGATATTCCTTTATGATTTCTAACACCATTTTCAGATTATTCATTTTAATGTTTTGTTGATTTTGAGTTTGCATTTTATCCCCGCCGGTAAAAGTTATGGATTCATTATAGCATGAAAATACAAATTTTGGTAGGCTTTTCTGCCCCTTTCTCTCCTGACTAAACACTGTTGCACCAGTCCATGCAAACCATTGCAACTGTTTTACAGCATGCGGCCACGTCCTCAACCTTACATCTTTCATTTGTACTATGTGCCAGCGCCGGATTGCCCGGCCCGTAATTTACAACAGGTATCCCTGCGACACGCATGAGCCAGCCCGTATCCGTATGGAAACCGGAACCTATAAGCCGGCTTCCTTCATGCACAGCCCTGGCATTTTCCTCAAATACCTGTACAAAAGGAAAATCTCTCGGAACCTCTGAGCAATCTGCCTCACAAACCCAATTGATCTCAGGCGGATTGTCCCGCAACCAGGGATCTGCCTCACTGACCTTTTGAATAAATTCTTCAAATTCTTTCATCACTCCGGAGCCTAAACCGAATTCATCAGTCTCCTGGGGCAGCACCTGAATATTAAAAGAAATCTCACAGACAGCCGGATAGCTTGACCGATGATGTCCCCCCTGTATCATAGCTACCTTTACCTGGCATGGAAGCTTTTCTAATGGATGATTTTTATCCGGACGCTTTTCCCATTCTTTATTTAACCGATCAATCTGATCCATGATGTATCTCGCTTTTTCGATAGCATCCACAGGTCCGCCCTGGCTCCAGTGGGGCTGCCACTCCTCCAGATGGCCTGTCCGCCCGTAAATAGTCATATCGCCCCACTGGATATTGCGGCACAGCAGACTGATATCCAGATCTGTCGGCTCTCCCATAATTCCTGCGTCAATATGAATCCCACGTTTTTTAAACCAATCTGCTACGGCCAGAACCCCGGTTCCTCCCGATTCCTCACATACCACACTGGAGAACCAGATATCTCCCTTCGGCCGGTTGCCTGTCTTAATGATTGCTTCCATTGCGATCAGCTGGCTGATTAATCCGCCCAGCTCGTCCACGCAGCCCCTTCCGTATAAAACGCCGTCCTCAATCTCTGCCGCAAAGGGAGGATACTTCCACTGATCCACATCATCGGCTGCCACTACATCACAATGTCCGATGAGCAGAATGGATCTCCCTTCCTCCGGGGCCGTTCCCGGAAGCTTTGCTATAATATTGGGGCGATCCTTAAAATCAATCTTGTCTGTATAGCCCGTTATAAATCCCGGCTTTCCCCGATATGGCTCCAGTTCATCCAAATTCACATCAAAAGTGTAAAGCTCCACTCCCAGCTCTTTCAGTTTATCTGCTATAATCTGTTCACAGGCCGCCTCATTATATCCATGTAATTGTGCATACAATGGATTTACCGGCTTTGAACGGATACACTCCTGCAAAAGTCCAATCAGATCGTCTCTGTGTTCCTCAATATAATCATATATGACTTGCCATTTCATTGTATACTCCTCCTATCTCCAATTAGTTTGTTTTTTCTCTTACAGTACTCACGGCTACTGCAAGAATGATCACCAGGCCTCTTACAATCTCTTGCTGGTACACACTCAATCCATACATAACCAGTGCATTATCAAGCATTCCCATCATCAGAGCGCCTGCGATTGCTCCAAATAAAGATACGACTCCGCCCATCATAGAGGTTCCGCCCAAAACAGATGCTGCGATAACCGCTGTACCGGAATCCTCCCCCAGTGTATACCGGCCGCCTCCAAAACGGCCCGCCCAGAGAATTCCGGCCAGAGCACATAAGAATCCCATTAAAACCATAACCTTCATCTGGATCGCCTCAATATTGATTCCGGAGTAACGGGCCGAGGTAACATTCCCTCCCACTGCCAGAACCTTCCGCCCAAAAGGCATCTTGTACATCAGCAAAGCTCCCAGTACAATAACCGCTACCATCCAGATAAACACGGACGGAATGACACCTGCATTACCTCCGCCAAAAATTTTTGTAAAGGTCTGGTTCGTAATCGGCACAGACTGCAGATTTGTCATTGTCCTGGCCAATCCCGAGAAGACAGTCTGTGTTCCCAGGGTAGCAATGAAGGGCGGCATTTTCAAATATGCAATCAGAAATCCATTTGCCATACCGGCCAGAATTCCAAAGATAAGCCCTGCACACACGCCTGCTGCCACACCAAATCTCTGCACAAAAATTGCGCAGATAAGGGAAGTACATGCCACCATAGGGCCTGTAGACAAATCAATCAGGGCTGCTCCTAACACAAAAGTCATTCCGACTGCCATAACCGCCACCAGGCAGGTCTGTCTAAGTATATTCATCAGATTGCTCACAGACGCAAATCCAACTCCCACATTCCTTAGGGTCACCGAAAAAATAATAAACAAAGCTGCAAAGGCAATGTAAATAATCGACTGTCTGATATCAAACTTCTTTTTCAACTTTCCTGCCTCCTCTACTGTATTGCTGCTGCCAGCTTATCTTGAGAAACCGTAAGATAATCTTCATTTTGCAGCTCCCCTGACAGTTTCCGGTTCTTCAGAATCAAAATCCGGTTACAATTCTGGTTTACTTCTTCTATCTCAGAGGATGCCAGCAATACGGCTCCTCCCTTTTTCTTAAATTCATCAATAATTTTCATAATCTCAGCCTTTGCTCCCACGTCTACTCCATATGTCGGATCATCCATCAGCAACACCTTAGGATCTGTGGCCAGCGCTTTTGCAATTACAACCTTTTGCTGATTCCCTCCTGATAAGCTTTTTACTTTGTCCTCTCTGCTGTTTGATTTGATATTCATTCGTCTGATATATTCATCGATTGTACGGTTTCCTTCCTTCTCATCCAAAAACAGCCTCTTTGTCAGCTTCTTTAACAGCGGAATCTCTATATTAAATTTAATTGTATGTTCTACACTAAGTCCCTGAAAGCGGCGGCTCTCCGGAATCAGAAAGATACCGGCCTTCACGGCATCCGTCGTACCCCTCAGCCTGAGCTTTTTCCCGGAAACATAGATTTCTCCGGATTTTAACGGATCCAGACCAAAGACTGCTCTGAAAATTTCTGTCCTTCCGCAGCCCTTTAAACCGGCAAGACCAACTACCTCTCCCGGATAGACCTGTAAAGATAGCGGCGTCCGGATAGCTTCTGTCTGTACCTCCCGAAGTTCCAGAACCGGCCGGCTCTTATCGATCTCTGAGATACTTCTTGCAAAAGAAAGATCAGTCTGTTCCTGTCCTAACATTGCCTCTATCATCTTTTCCATGGTTACTTCTTTTGTACCTGCATGTAACGTCATGATTCCATCCCGAATCACTGCTATCGTATCACAATTCTCTATAATTTCCTTCAAATGGTGCGTGATTAAAATCATAGAAATACCGTTTTCCTTCAGCTGGCTCACCATATGATACAGCTTTGCTGCCTGTTCATCATCTAAGGCTGCTGTCGGTTCATCCAGCAGCAGAATCTTCTTATCCTTCAATACGGCTTTGCAGATTTCTACCATTTGTTTATCTGAGGAGCTCAGGTTTTTTACCTTTTCATAAATATCAATATGAATATTATATTTCTCCATAAACTCCTGTACTTTGCATTCTTCCTGACGAGTTTGAATCATGTTGTGTTCTTTTATCTCATAATTAAGAAAAACATTTTCCAATACACTCATTTCAGGGATAAGGCTTAGTTCCTGAAATATCATTCCCACAGAATCAAACGCCTTTCCATGAGATTCCCTAACATCCTGTCCTAAGATCTCTATGCTTCCCTGATCCGCCCGATAGAGCCCCTGTATAATTTTTAAAAGTGTACTTTTTCCGGCTCCGTTTTTTCCCACAAGACCACAAACCTGTCCTGCCTCCAAAGAAAAATCAATGTTTTTCAACACCTGAACACCGTTAAAGCCTATACAGATTTCTTTCATATTTAGAGCCTTTTGATCCATGCCGTGTCTCCTACTCTGATTTAGAGGCTGTCGGAAAATAAGGCCGCAGACTTTTCTGATATCTTATTTCCCGACAGCCCCTTATACCTGCTGTTACTTTCCTATTCCTTCCAATGCCTTTGACAGATCATCCGGTACATCTGTACCAAAAGACCACTGCCACATTTCTCTCATATTATCAAGCGTTACCTGCTTGCCGGGTCCCGCTAATTCACCCGGAACTTCCTGGCCCAGGAAATCTTTTGCTAACCCTACAACTGCAGCTGCCGCATAATAATATGCAGAATCACACACAATACCGGCAATATTTCCCCCATTAATCATGTCAAGACAGCATACGGTATCCAGGTCAATGGTAACAATCTTAAAATCTTCCATCCCCAGGCTCTTCACTATATCTAAAACCTCAAGAGCGGGCGTTGAGAAGGTTACAAACATTCCGTCTGCATCCGGATGTCTTGCTAAAAGTCCGCTTGCTATAGATGCCGCGTCACTGGCAGACTCAATTCCGCCCACTTCTGCCAGTTCAATATCCGGATATTTTTCATTGATGGCATCAATAAATGCATTGTCCCGGGTATTGGAAACATAATTTACACTGGAAATCTTAATTGCCAGAATCTTTCCCTTGCCTCCAATAGCCTCTGCAAGGTAGTCTGCCGCCAGCTCGCCTTCCTTTGCAAATTCATCTGTTACTTCTGTTACATATTGGTCTCCGGCCGAATAGCCGTCAGGATGGGAACCGGTAAATGCCAGCTTAATTCCCGCTTCCACAACAGGATCAAATCTGGATGCCGCAGTGTCTGCGTCCTGAGGCTGACACACAATTCCGTCTACTCCCATAGAGATAAAGTTCTCCATATTTGCCTGCTGCACTGCCGGATCCAAACCGCATGCAGTCTCTCCCGCAACCTTGATTCCAAGAGCTTCACACGCATCCTCAAAGCCTCTCATCTGTCCATAACCAAATTCAGACTCTGTAGGTGTCTCAATTGCAAAGCTTAGATTTAAAGCCTTAACCTGTTCTATTTCCTCTGCGGAAAGTCCCCACTGCTGGTCTGCCCACTCAATGTAATAGTCCTCGCCCGCCGCTGCCTCTTCCGGCTCAGATTCCTGCGGCGCTTCTTCTGCTTCCGCTTCCGGTTCTGGTGCCGGTGCCGCCGGCTCTGCCTCGCTGCTGCAGCCCGACAGCATTGAAATACTCATTGCCATAGATAAAACCACTGCCAATACTTTGTTTTTCATTTTCTTTCCTCCGTTTTGTTTAATTTTTATAAAAAGAGTTTTTTCTCTTCCTACCACTTTTATGCTAGTGTGCTGACATGTTGATATTTAGTAAAACTGCGCAGGATATTCGTTCATCTGCAAGGCGGATTTTCGACGGCGCAGCGGTGGCTGCGACTAGAAAATCCAACGCGGCAGATGGGCGAATAGACAAGTAGTTTTATTAAATATCAGCGTGTCAGTGCACTAATTTCATAGCTTTTGAATGATTCAGTATATAAGGTCTGAGATAACCTGCCAAATCAGACAGGGGAAGAACATCCTCATGGAGAGGAATCCGCAGCTCCTGGATCATATATTCCCTGCGGCGCTGAATGCGCTCCCATACCTTGGGATATTGTTCCTTCAGCTCCTCCCGAAGCGCTTTATCTGCCAGGGCGATTCCGTCCTCTGCGTTTACCCCCTTCATGCCCCTGCGGCTTATGAGAATATCCATCTGCAGCATAGTGCCGCTGGCCAAAATCACATCTGAGTCCGGATATACGGGGGAAGACAGCCATTCTTCCTCTCCGATGTAATGGCCCGGATTTAATTTCCAGCCATAGATTTTTTTAGGGATACAGCTCTCAATAGAATCATAAAGGTCTCCCGCTCTCATTCCCACATGAACGGATGAATACCAGGTAGCCGCCGCCGCAAAATAAGGCTTTACCATCCGGTCCAGATAAGCTTTGTCCGTTTCCCGCAGATCCTCTTTATCTCTGGCCATAACAGCTTTTCTGGCCGTTAATCCGCCGCACATGCCCAGAGTAATCGAGATCGTATCTCCCAGTTCTATGCTCTTATTTCTGGGCTGGACAACTGCATTGCGAAAGCGGTCTTCCCCGGCGCAGATCGTCTGTACAGTAATCGGCTGTCCCAGGGCCTCCAGCCCGTCTGCTATCTCCATCTCTGTCATTCCCGCATCGACGCGATTCATCGCATCCAATATTCTGCTTGATACAAGCATTGCTCCATATTCAAAATAAGCAATTTCATTTGCATTGACCCGAATCCGAACACCGCTGCCCGGATGAATCAATATATCCGCTGCATTCACTACCCGGCCTTTTTCGCCTGCCAGTTCTTTGAGTGACTGTACAATATAAAAGGGGACATCAAATAACTGCTCATTGTCCTCTGCCGTGCTTGTAAACAGCTTCCATCCCGCAACTCCTATTACAGAGCCCTTCACAATTTGGGCCTTCTCAAGCAGTTTCTGAAAAGGTTCTTTTTCCATAGGCTGATTGGGAAGGGAAAAATATGAGGTATGAATTGCCTCTGCCTGAATCCGGCTGTGGGCTTCCATTCCCATCATTTCATTTCCCAGCATAAAATAATTCTTTTTATCCTTATGAAGAACCAGCAGCGCCTCCTCAAACCGCGGTGAAAATCCACTTAAAAATTTGAAATTGCCATAATGCTCCCTGTCTGCATAAATGACCAGAATATCCAATCCTCTCTCCGCCATGGCATCATAAGTTCTGGAAAGCCGTTCGTGAATTGTTGCGTCTGTAAGCTCCACCGGCTCATTCACAAATAAATCCTCCGGCGGCCTTACCTCTTCATAGCACACATCCTTTTCCGTAAATAGCATCTCTAATCTCCCTTCCTGTCTAGAATCATTTTTGCCGCACCATAAATCCCTGCATCATTTCCTAATGCGGCAAGCTTAATCTCTGTCCTCTCGGGCATCAAATAAAGATTGGATAAATAATGTTCTTCGATGATATCTATCAATAACTGACCTGCCTTCGCCATTCCTCCGCCTATCAAAAAGATGTCAGGATCTATCACATGTGCTGTGACAGCCAGCCCCTTTGCAAGGCATCCCATACAATAATTCAGGGTTTTTAAAGCTATCGCATCTCCTTTCCTGGCTGCATCGGTTAAATCGATGCAGTTGAAATCCTTCTTTTCTCTCAAAACGGAATATGCCGAATCCTCCTGCAGAAATCTTTTTGCATAATGCAGAACTCCGAATACAGATGCGATCTGATTGAGATGTCCTGTCCCACCGCAGGTACACTTCTCTGTCTCCTCGGGGTCTATTGTAAAATGACCTATCTCTCCGGCCAGACCATGGAGACCATTCACAATCTTACCGTCAATGATAATGCCGCTTCCAACTCCTGTTCCTAACGTGACGAGAAGGATATTGCGTTTTCCCTGTGCACTTCCCTTCCACATTTCTCCAAGGGCTGCCACATTGGCATCATTTCCAATCTGTACGCTCATTCCTCCCATGCGTTTAGTTATTTCCTGTTCCGGATAAATATTGGTAATTCCCAGATTGACACATTTTCGGACGAATGACTGATTATCTACCGGCCCGGGGATCCCGCATCCAATTCCAAGAACAGAGCTTCGGGAAACAGACTGCTCATTCATCTTCTGACGGATCTCCTTCGCAATATCATCAAAAATAAGCTGCCCATTGTTCATTACCCTGGTTGAAATCTGCCATCTGGACAGAAGCTGTCCGTCCTCCTGAAACATCCCCAATTTTATATCTGTACCGCCTATATCCACACCAAATATAATATTCATATCCCACCTGTGTAATATTTATTTCTCCATCGATGTTATTAATATGATAATACAATTTTTATAAAAAATCAATAGTTATTATTTATTTTTTTTCTATATTTTTATAGTAATGGCAGTCTGCATCAGAAATTCCTGTGCATATTTCCGAGAACATCCAGTATATATCACTGATTTTAGTATTTAAAATTCATCTTTATATCAATTTGAACTATAATGTTATTATAATCTGCGCGTACTGCAGCCGCTAAACCCCGGATGCGCTTTCTTTACATACAAAAAGAGGCTGTCGCAATAAGCCGTCAGCCCCTCTTTTTACAATTTTATTCTACATCTTTGTTCCCTTCAAGCTGCAGCTTCCCCGCTTCCACCGCATACCCTGCAATCTCCCGAAGTTCTTCCATCCATTCCCCCGGTTCTTCCAAATCCACAGTGCATATCACTCTCTTACATCCATCAATCAATTCCTTCGCCCTCTGCACCTTTTCTTGACTTATCCTGTAAAAAGCTTTCTCCAGCACCACCTCTGAAGCCAGGGCCTTTGCCGGGGGACAATCCAGATCATTTTCCCACAAAACCCCCGCCGCAAAGGGCGTTCCTTCCCTCTGCAGTCTTCGAAAAACCGCTGTTCCGCTTCCGGCTCCGGCAATGACAAAAACCTGCGGCTCCCCCTTTGCAGGCTCAAGCTCCGGATTCCCTGTTTTCTCATCATAGCTCCCCGCTGTCATCTCATACAAATCGGCAATATACCCGGGAACAAACACTTCCTCCGGTGTTCCGAACCTATCCACCTTATCTCCTTTTACACACACTATCTTATCAGAGATCCGCTCCGCCAGCTCCAGTTCATGAAGCGACATAATCACCGACAGATTCCGGCTTCTTGACATCCCCTGAAGAACAGACAAAAATTCCAGCTTATAACGAATATCAAGAAAAGAAGTGGGCTCGTCCAGCACAATAATATCCGGCTCCTGGCAGATGGCCCTGGCCAGCATCACACGCTGCTTCTGCCCGTCGCTGGTTCTGGTAAAATCCCGATCCATAAGCTCCTCAATATGAACCAGTTTCATGGACTCCCGTACAATCCTCCGATCCTCCTCTTGGAGAACCCCGAATTTCCCGGTATAAGGATAACGCCCTGTAGCCACCACATCCTCACAGGTCATCAGCTCCGGACGCACACGCTCCGTGAGAACCACCGAAAGCTTTTTCGAAAGCTCTTTTCCCGAAAGCCCCCGGATCTCCCGTCCATCCAGATGCACCAATCCTCCGAGAGGTTCAAGCTGACGGATAATACTCTTTAATATAGTAGTTTTACCTGCACCGTTAGGTCCAATAAGGGTAAGAATCTCCCCCTTTTTCAACCGAATCTCAATATTTTTAATAAGCGGAACACCCTGATAACCTACGGTAAGGCCCTCCGTATAAAAATAGAATTCTTCCATATGACTCACTCTGCTTTCTCTTTCCTTCGATGAACCATAACAAAAATTACAATAGGCGCTCCGAAAACTGCGGTTACCGTGCTGATACTAAGCTCTGTGGGAGCAAACAAAATGCGTGCCAGAAGATCACACAGCAGGCAGAAAACCGCTCCCCCCAGGAAGCAGCCCGGAATCATCAAAATAGGCTTCGCAGTCCGAAACAGGCTTTTCACCAAATGGGGAACCGCAATTCCCACAAAAGAAACCGGGCCGGCAAATGCGGTCACACAGGCGGAAAGCACACTGGATAAAACCACCAGCACGGAGCGGAATACCTGAATATTCACTCCCATATTTTTTGCATAGGATTCTCCCATCTGATAAGCGCTGATGGGCTTAGACATGAAAAACACCAGAGCCGAGGCCAGAAAGGTCACCACTGACATGAGGGCAACATTTTCCCAGCTGATTCCGGAAAAACTCCCTTTCGACCAGTTATGCAGGTTCACAATATTAGAATCATCCGCAAAGGTTACAATAAAATCCGTCACTGCAGAACAGATATACCCAATCATGACCCCGCTCACAATCAGCATGGACATCCGATCCATCATACGGGACATCAGAAGAACAAATCCCATAGAAATCATCGCCCCCACAAAGGCAGCAGCAATCATCACCATGGAGCTGATATGAATGGCCCGTCCCAGAGCAAACACCATCACCAGGGCAACTACCAGCTTTGCCCCGGAAGAAATGCCCAAAATAAAAGGTCCTGCAATGGGATTGTGGAAAAAAGTCTGCAAGAGATAACCTGACAGGGCCAGCCCGCCCCCCAGAACAGCTGCCGCCAAAGCCCGGGGGAAGCGTATTTCCATAATAATATCCGTAAACATTCCATCCGCATCCCCGCCTAAGAGTATATTCAGAACCTCTTTTATAGGCACCTGTACACTTCCCGCACACAAATTCAGCGCCAGAAAAAAAACAACTAAAATTCCTAATATGAAAAATGATAACACATACCGTCTATTCTTCATCACCTACTCCAACTTATACAGATAAGTCATGCCATCCTCGTCCATAAGCATTTTGTGCATATCGGAAATAATGGTTCCAAGCTCCATAGAAGACTGATAGAGATTTTTCGTCGTACAGTAAACCTTTCCCTCCTGTACTGCCTGAAACCGTTCCAGCAGGCTGCTTTTTTCCAGCAAATCTTCTATGGAGGACAGCTCCTCTGTAGTGGTACTGTTATAAATAATATAGTCCGCATTACGGGCCGCAGCGTAGAATTCCTCCATCTGCATAGTCACATTAGAAGAAGCCGTATCTTCTTCATCTCCCAGATGTTCAAACACATAACTGCCCCCGGCCATCTCAATCATTTTCGGGAGATAATCCGAGGAGCGGCGCACATTGATTTCCCCATTGGCAGTAATATAGAAGAAAGCCACTGTGCTTCCCGTTTTCTCTCCCTGATCTACAGCCTCAAATGCCTCTGCTTCCTTCTCAAAAGCTGCTTCTGCCTCTGCCTCTTTATCGGTCAGTACCCCGTACAGTCTGACCCACTCTGTTCTTCCAAGAGGATGGCTCTCGTAGCTGGAATAATCCACCAGCACGGGAACTTTCAGCTTTTCCAACTGCTCCTTAACCTCTGGTGTATGATAAATCATGGTATTTTCCACCGCCAGTCCGCAGCCCTTTGACACTATCTGCTCATAGTCCGGAGCCGCATAACTGCCTGCGTGAAGAATCTCCCCCCGCTCCATAGCCTCTCTTGCTTCATCAATATACCAGGAGTCCGCCTTTAAGCCGGAAAATCCAACTCTGTCAAGGGCATCCAGAGACACAAACATATCCATCACTGCAGACGCCACCAGATAGATATTTTCAACAGGCTGCTGCAGCACAATGATGTCGCTCTTTAAGTCCGCGGGCGCTTCCATTCCCTCCGGAACCACAAGGTAACGGCCATCCTGAGCAATGGTCAGCAGCTTATAGCCATCTTCATAATAGTCCACCCCGAATTCATTGGCATAGCGAAGCTCCATGCTGCTCTCCCAGGTAAGCTCTGAACTGACATCCTTATTATTTTCTGCCCCCTCCCCCTTCTGCCCGGCTCTGCAGGCAGTCAGGGAAAGCATTAGTAAACCAGCAAGACTAATTGCAGTCAGCTTTTTTTTCATCCTCCATACACTCCTTCAACTTCCATGCATTCCAAATGATCCTTTAGCCCATTCTTCTTTTCTTATTAATATAGGAAACAACAGCGCATATAAGAATAATGACAATCACCATATAAACCACACGCTGGGCTGCCGCCTGGGGCGTCTGATTCTTTGACATCACGCCATCCAGATCAAAGGTCAGCTGATAAGTAATCTCATGGGGCGTACTCATAGCCGTAGTGTCTGCGATTACTTCCATCGGTTCATTGAAAACTGTAATCGGAATCTCAAAAGTGGAGTAGCCCTCCTCATAAAGCGGAAGATATTTTTTACCCTCCACAAGCATATAGTCATAATGTGTGCTGCTCCACTCAATCCGGGCATAAGCATGTCCGTCCAGAACCGTCAGCACTGCCGGGGAGGATACCACAGTTCTTCCCGTTCCCCCTGTCAGTTCCACTTCTATGGCATACTCTCCGTCCTCCATATCGATGAGTGCCGCCTCCGGCTCCCCGGCTCCCGCACCATAGGCCGGCAATATGGGAAAAGCAAGGCATCCGCCAAGAAGACTCACAAAAACCGATACTTTAAACATCCGAAGCAGTTTCCTTTTTTTCATAATGATTTCTCCAATCATAAATATAAATCTAAATCTAAATCTAAGGCTGCCGCAAGATAAAGCCCTCAGCTTTTGCGGCAGCCCCCGAATGTTCGTCATCCAAAGCCAGATATGTAACCCCTATTCTGCTTTCCGGGGATTCGAGACGCTGACCTTATGATCGTACCAGGTTCCCTTTGTTCCAATGAGCGCCAAGTCAAACTCTTCCTCCAGCGCCGGAACAGGAATATCGAATCCATAGACTTCTTCTGTTATGCCGTCACTGTAAGTAACGGAATCTGTAGTCGGTTCAAGAAGCTCTGCACCCTCCTTACCGGCATCCTCCGCCGTTCCGGGAAAAAGATTCACAATGTTTTTAGAAGCCAGAGAGACATGTATCACCATTTCTCCATTTTCTACGGTGAGAGTTCCTTTTCCGTCGTGGGCTTCGCACACATGAAACATGCTGCTGTCCGTATCAAATTCCGCCGTATAGGTGCCGTCCTCCAAGTCAGACGCCTGTGGGGCCGGATCTTCCTCTCCGTCTTCCCTGCTTTCCTCTTCAGAAGCCTCTTCCTCCGAAGCCGGATCCGATTCGGATTCCTCAGCCGTCTTTTCCTGCTGCGCTCCCCCCTGTCTGCCCGAAGAGGTACAGCCGTTTAAAAGCACTCCAATCACAGTAATCATACTGACTAATAAGATGATTTTACTTTTCATTTTCTTCTTCCTTACTTATCCACGGACTTTTATAACTACTTCATCGCCGCAGCGGTATGAGCAGCATACAAATCCTGAATGGCCGGAATCTGTCCAAGCCCCGCAATCTGTGTATCTACACTGTCAAATTTGCCGGATGACGTAAACAAGCTCTTCCAAGAATCCTCATCATCCCCGGCCATATCGTTGTTGGCATGATCACCTGCCACCACCATCAAGGGGCGAAGAACTACTTTCTTGTAACCGGCCTCCGCTACTGCCTCAATTACCGCCTCGCAGGCCGTCTCCTCCGGCTCTCCCTCAACGGTTCCAATAAATACATTGTCATAACCAAGCTCACTCATCTGAGTCTGCATCTGGCTGTAGGAAACTTTGGCCGTATGGGAGGTTCCATGTCCCAGGAACACAAATGCCGCACCGTCCTCTTTTGCCGCATCCAGGCTGTCATAGCCGGCTGTCTTTACGGCTTCTGCCGTAACCGCCTCTGCCACTGCCTTTTTATCTGCATTGATAGCCGCAGCATCCGTACCGACCTCGCCAAGCAGAGGCTCTGCAACCTTTACGGATTCAAACTTGTCCTTATAAGCCTCAACGGCCTCCATCAGCTCGTCATACTCTGCACCGTGCATCAGGTGAGTGGGCTGCACTACAAGATTCTTAACCCCATTGGCTGCTGCACGTTCCAAAGCCTGATCCATATTGTCAATAAACTCATTATCTCTGGCCTGTATATGATTGATAATGATCTGGGCCGTAAACGCCCTTCGAACAGACCAGTCTGGATTTGCCGCAATCAGGGCATCCTCAATTCCCTTAATATCCGCCACACGGCTGTCATTAAAGGATGTACCGAAGCTGACCACCAAAAGCTCGTTCTCTCCAATCTCATCCTGATTAAGGGGATCGTCTTTAGAAGCGTCTCCGGTGTCTCTCCCGAAGTAATCGGGATCCGCTTCCTCGCCCTCTACCAGCTCTTTCTGAGCATCCGTAAGTGCATCCCAGGCCGCCTTGGCCGCCGCACACTGGGCATCCGTCTCATCCGTTCTCGTCTGCACATAGATTGCATCAATCAAAGCGGCTGCTTCATCCGCCTTGTCCTGATCGGAAGCTTCCTCTTTCGGGGCTTCTGCCTCCTCAGATGTCTCCTCCGGGACTTCTGCTTCCTCTGCCGGGGCAGATGCCGCCGGCTCCGCTTCCTTGCTGCATCCGCTCAGGCAAAAAACAAGCACCATAAGAGCGGCCAGCATAACTGACATTTTTCTTTTCATTTTGTTCCTCCTATTCCAGTTCCGTAATATCCCTCCCAGTACACCTTAGCCTAAATCAATTTCCAGCCGCAAATGCATGCGTCTGTAAATCGATTTGTGCACTGTGAGGGATATTACTGTTTAAATCGCTGCGCGATGGCACTAAAGGGTAAAGTCGATGCCAGGCAGCATTAGGGGGCGCCGCAGGCCGTCCCGGTTAAATGTAAAAATGCCCTCCTTGTTCGGGAAAGGCATCGGTAAGAGGACGCAATGATGTTGTATCTTTTATGACATCTGCGACCAGTTACTCGTGGCCTCGGGGCCGGTGTGTCTATCCATCCATCTGTCAAATGCATGGTACACCGAGATTCCTCCCGAATTTTCCGCAGGCAGGTCTCCTGACTTGCAGATCCTCACAGCAATGCCGCCTTCCCAATCTCTCAGTGGCTTATCTGGCATCCTGCTCCCTGCTTACAGTGACGAGTTCGCACAGGACTTTCACCTGTTTCCCTTTTCACCACGCCGCATCCGGACGGCGTGACACCTGCAGCCCGCTTCCTGCGAAGCTACGAGGGTAATATAACACATTGCCTGTGAAAATGCAATACGGATCGGGAATAATTTAGGGATAATGGATTATAACAGGGAAAATTATAAGAAATTATAGTTGAAAAATGCTTATAACCCCCGTATAATAAGTCTCATGCATTTACAGAAGAACCGGAAGCAGCACCTGCAGGTGTGAAACCGGAATGAGACAGGAGGACGCTTATGACTGGAATCTTATATGGTGCAGGTGTCGGCCCCGGTGATCCGGAGCTTATGACTCTAAAGGCCGTGCGCCTCATTCGTGAAAATGAAGTGATTGCCCTTCCCGGGCCTAATGCCAGAGAAACGGTAGCCTACCAGATTGCCGTTCAGGCCGTACCGGAGTTAACAGAAAAAACACTTCTCTCCGTGGACATGCCTATGACCCACGACAAGGAAGAGATGAACCGGAACCATGAAAAAGCGGCCGATATCATCGAAGCTTATCTGAAAGAGGGCAGAAATGTGGTCTTCCTTACTCTGGGAGATCCGACTATCTATTCTACCTTCCTCTATGTGCAGAAGCGCATTCTAAACCGGGGCTATCAAGCAGAACTTGTAAGCGGCATTACCTCTTTCTGCGCTGCGGCAGCACGGACAGGAACATCTTTGGCCGAATGGGACGAGCAGCTGCATATCCTGCCTGCCGTTCATAAGCTGAACAGCAGTCTTTCCCTGCCCGGCAACTATGTTCTAATGAAATCCGGACACAAAATGCAGCAGGTCAAGGAGATTCTGAAAGCCAGCGGCCGGGATGTGGTTATGGTAGAAAACTGCGGCATGGAAAATGAACATATCTATTGCAGCACGGAAGAGATCCCCGATGATGCCGGCTACTATTCTCTGATTATTGCAAAGGAGTCCAGAGATAAGCATGATTGAGCTTCAAAATCTCACCAAAAAATTTGAGCATTTTACTGCTGTGGATTCCATCAATCTTCGGATTGAGACAGGTGAATTTTTCGGTCTTTTAGGCCCAAATGGAGCCGGGAAAACAACCACTATCGGTATGCTGTCCACGTTACTGCTTCCCACCTCCGGAGAGATCCGGATTGACGGCGGGATCTTAACCAGAAAGCGGCAGGATCTTAAGCGAAAAGTCAGTGTCATCACTCAAGAGTATTCCATGCGCCAGGATATGGATATGGATGAAATCATGGAGTATCAAGGGCGGCTCTACTTTATGCCGGTGAAGCAGATAAGGGCACGCACGGAGGAGCTTTTTGCCTTTGCAGGCCTTACGGAGCACCGCAGAAAAACCATCCGCAAATTATCCGGCGGCATGAAGCGCAAGCTGATGGTCTGCCGTGCGCTCCTGACAGAACCCGAGATTCTTCTCCTGGATGAACCCACCGCCGGAATGGATGCCATTTCCAGACGGCAGATGTGGGGGCTGCTGCGGCAGTTAAACGAACAGGGATTAACAATCCTTCTGACCACCCACTACATCGAGGAGGCCCAGTCCCTCTGTGGACGTGTAGCCCTGATGAACAGCGGAAAACTGAACGAGATTGACACACCGGCTCATTTAATCGAAAATCTGGGTGCCTATGCCATTGATCAGACACTGCCGGACGGAATGCACAGCCGCTACTTCCATGAACGTTCCGACGCGATTGCCTGCCTTAGCAGCCTTACCGGTCAATGTACTCTCCGGGATACTACGCTGGAGGATGTGTTTGTGGAGCAGGTAGGCAAACGTCTGTCATAAAATAAAAGTTTTAGAACGCTTTTTCGTAAATATCGGATAGGAGCTCCAAAATTAAATTGGTTCGTATTTACTAAAATTGCGTCAGATGGAGTATCTTATGGGAATTATCACGATTTTATGGGAAAAATGGAGAGAATTTCTGCGGGATTTTTCCCGTATCACCCTGGCGGCCCTGGTTGCCCCGTTAATGTATCTGATTGTATTCGGCTGGGGAATCCGGACTACTATGAACGGAATGCCCTACCTCAATTTTCTGATTCCGGGCGTGGTATCCCTAACCACCATGAACGGAAGTTTCAATGCCATCGCCCAAAATCTGAATGTACAGCGGCTTTAT
Organism: Lachnoclostridium sp.; assembly: GCA_021770065.1. GTDB lineage: Bacteria > Bacillota > Clostridia > Lachnospirales > Lachnospiraceae > Laedolimicola. The sequence goes on from JAETRR010000001.1 coordinate 101,416, forward strand.
GAAAAGGCCTTTGATCAGGTGATTATTTCACCCACACCTCTCTGGCAGTTTATCGCCGGACAGATTCTGGCAGGAGCACTCAGAGGGCTCTATGCAGGCGCTATCATTCTGTTTCTGGTGTGGCCCGTCAAGACCGGCCTTGTGTTTAACGGAATCTCCATTTTCATTCTCTTTTTAAACGGGGCGGTTTTTTCCGCCCTTGGCATTGTGGTCTCTTTTCTGGCCCGCAGCCATGCGGATGTACCCCGGTTTTCCAATTATTTTATTATGCCTATGGCCTACCTGTGCAACACCTTTTTTTCCACGGATCGCATTCCCCACGGGGTTCGGGAATTTATTGCCGCCCTGCCTCTTTCCCAAACCAGCCGTATGGTAAGGGGCATTGCGACAAAAGAACCCGTAAACCTTATGGGTATTCTGATCCTGCTTGCTTATCTTGTTGTACTTACGGGGATTGGACTTTACTTCGTATATAAGAAAAAGAATTTATAGAACACTGAGCAGCGGTTTTCCGAATGGCACTGCGGCCGCCGCCAATACCTGCAGGATCTGCCGTCGACAGCTCCCTCCGGATACTTTACCAACTTAAAAACGCGGCAACCGTTCCTTTCCGGAACCATTACCGCGTTTTATCTAACCATTGATCATGAATGAAACTAATTTGTCGATATCTTCCTTCTCGTATGCGATAATCTCAAGCTCCGGAATCTCACCGTTGGAAAAGATATTCGCCATAGACACATACTGGGAGAGTTTGGACTTCAGATTCAGTCTGTCGCCTTCGCCTGTTACCAGTTCTACCTTACCCTGGCAGCTGTCTACTACTTCAAAGAACTTATCGATGTTAGAAATGTTTTGAACTTTCATCTTTTTTTCACTCCTTTCTTCTCCCTATTATAACTGCTGAAAAGCACTTTGGAAAGCACTTTTTTCCATTTTTTCTAAATTTGTTAATAATTCATCATTTTCGGAGAATGCGTTTCTCGGTTATCTCTATTTTGCCTTCCTTCAGCAGGCGGCCCACGGCTCTTTTAAATGCATTTTTACTAAGATGCAGCTCCCGTTCTATAATTTCAGGCGATACCCTGTCGTTAAAGGGAAGGACACCGTCATACTCGTCCAGAACTTTCAGCACATATTCCGCATCCTCGTCCATCTGGATATACGCCTTTTCCCGAATGCTTAAGTCCAGCTTTCCGTCTTCTTTCACAGCTGTCACGCGTGCCTCCACCCGATCGCCGATTTTCCCGTTCCCATGGAACTCTTTTTTGGGAATCAGCGCGGAATACCTGTTATCCACGGCCACAAAAGCACCGAATTCACGGCTGATCTCATAAATCGTACCCGTAACGCGGTCCTCTGCCTTGTAGGGCGCGTCCGTCTCCAGATATTTGTATACATTCATAGTTGCACAGAGACGGCTGCTCTTGTCCACGTACAGGGCAATCAGCACCTCCTCTCCGGCGCTGACCCGTCTTGTCTGTTCCCGGAAAGGAAGAAGAAGCTCCTTTTCCAGCCCCCAGTCAAGAAAAGCCCCTATCTTCGTCACCTCCGTCACCCTGAGAACGGCAATGCCTCCAAGCTCCACTTTCGGCTCCCGGGTAGTAGAAATCAGCCGGTCCTTGGAGTCTTTATAGACGAACACCTCCAGGCTGTCTCCCGGCCCTGCACCTTCCGGTACCTGTTTCCCCGGAAGCAGAACTTTATCCGCGTCGCCTTCCTTTTCGGCCAGATACACACCGAAATCAACTTTTTTTATAATTCTCAGTTCCTGTTTTTTTCCCAGCAATATCATGTGCCTTATCCTCCATATTTTTCCTCCACAAGTCAAACAGACGCACCTGCATCCAGTTTCCCGTGTTCTTTTCAGTACATCTGTTTCCAATTTTCAGCCTTTTAAATTACGAAAGCTCAACCACAGCATACGGACGTCCCAGCTCATCGCAGAGAGCCGTCATATAACGGTTGTCCTCTTTCTGCACCACCGGATAAATCATATCCCCCAGAAGAGCCGATTTCTTGTACTCTGCACGCATCTGCCTTATGGGGAAGTTCTCGGGAATATATTCCCTTGCCATCTGGATATACTGGCCGTTATTGACATGATGGTTGGTGTCCAGATGATGCTTCTGCACGGCAAAGGCTTCCTTCCTCTCCCCGTTCCCCGGCATAGGAACCTTTCTGGACGCATAATTCATGTCCAGTTTTTCTTCCATCACATATGCCTTCTCGATACTCTCCGGTATCCGTACCGGGCGCCCAGTGTCCGTATCCAGAAAGCTCCAGAGGGTGTTGGCGTAAGCCAGCATCTGCCCCTTTTGATCCTTCATAACAAAATTACGGTAACCGCAGAACCCTTGAAAATAATAGGGCCAGGTGGAGACTGTAATCGCCTCGCACAGATCCGGATAACGATCCACCACGATCTGCCAGGAAGAAAGCACCCAGACACGATGCATCTTCTCCAGCACTCCTACTCCCACCTGAAGCTCCTCCGACTGAAAGGTGCTGCAATCCTGAAAGTAATTGATAATTCCGTTTAAAGAAAGCTTTTTATCCTCGCCCACTTCGCTGTAGCGGACTTTGCTGTTGAATGAATACATTTTGCTTTTTCACCTCTGAATGGTATTGTAGCATAATTTGCAGAAATTGGCTAGAAAAAGAAATGCATAAACAAAGCAGAGGACTGTCTGAAAAGCCCCCTGCCGTGCTGAATAAAATACCCCGAAAACCTTTATTTCAAATCCACTCCGTCCTACAGATATGCTCCCTCCACTGGTTGGCGGCTACTGCTCCGCCCCAAAAGTCCTCAGATAATTACGATAAGCCCCCATCAGATTCGCTTCATTAAAGAAACGGCAGACCGCCAGCTCCACCGGTGGTACATCAATAGGATAAATTGCATAAAAACGATCCAAATTTTTTCTGATGCTCTCAAGAAGCTTTGGCTGTCTGCTGATTCCGCCTCCGATGGCGAATCGATCCGGATCATAGATAAACTGCAGGTTCATAATCATCCTTGCGAGCGGTCTGGTAAATTCGTCCAACACCTCAAGCATGTCCGTATCCCCCTGATTGATCCAGCGGAAAACATCTTCCCCGTTGATCGTATCAGGCTCAATTCGTCTGGCTCTGGCCGCCATCTGCAAAAGGCGTGGATTTCCACTTACAAGCCCCCAAATGTTGGACTCCTGATCCGCCCATTCTCCCATCATAGCAAAGCTGAATTCTCCGGCTGCAAAGTGAGAACCCATATGAACCTCACCGTCCTTTACCAGAGCTCCGCCAACACCGGTTCCCAGAACCAGAACTATGCCGTCCTTACAGTCTTTCAGGGCTCCCCACGCAGCTTCTGCCAGAGCTGCGGATTTTGCGTCATTCATAATTGCAGCCGGCACTTTACAACGCCGTTCCATTTCCTCCGCCAGAGGAAGCCCATCCGCAAATCTCAGATTTCCGGCCGTAATACAGATTCCATTTTTACTGTCGATAATTCCCGGTACGGACATGGAGATTCCCTCCACCTGCCCCTCAAACTGCCGGTAGATCTCCTGGAGCCGTGACAGATATGCTTCCGTTCCCTCATGGGGTGTAGGAACCTTCCCATAGTCCATCAGAATTCTTTTTTCATCCAGTTTTGCATACTTAATAGAGCTTCCTCCTACATCCATACATAAACAAGTTTTTCCCATACCAATACCCTCTCTGTTCTTTTATTTTGAATAGGCCGTCCATTTATTATACACCTCTCCGGGCGTCTTGAGTGCGTAAAAGAGAATCGGGAACCCATTTTCCAGATTCCCGTCCCATACCCTTTATCTATATACTTATATTAGTCCTCCACAGTCCGGCTTTCTGCCTGACAGCCTATTTCACTCCGTCCAGTCTCTTATAAAGCGCAATAAACTCCTCGGCAATAGTCTGAAAACCTTCTGCGCTCATCAGCTGATCTTCTGCATGAATCAGAAGCAGGCCGCTCTCCTTCAGTTCGCCGTTTGCCTCTTTGGCCAGCAAATCCGCATGGCCGTCATGCCCCTGAACAAAGGCATCCCTTCCCTGCTTCATCAGAGCTTCCGCCTCATCATACTTTCCTTCCTTGGCTTTCTGAATGGCATTAATATAACAGGAACGTGCCGTTCCTACGTATGTAATCAGTTGAAAACATGACATTACTAACTCTTCGCTCATAGAGTTCACCTTTCCTTTTTCATCTTTTTTTACCAGTCATCATCCTCGTCATTGCCCTTGGCGGCCTCTTCCTCCATTTTCAAGTTCATTTTATCCACTCTGCGGATAAATGGCAGATATACGAAGAAAGAAACAATAAAGATTACTATCTGGAGCAATGCGCTTCTCCATCCACCAACCAGGAAACCGGAAATAATCGGCGGACAGGTCCACGGCACCTGAATCGCAGTGTAAAGGGGACAGAGTCCCGTTGCCAGAGCAGCATACTGGATCACGCAGGCGATTACCGGCATGGCAATAAAGGGAACTGCCAGCATCGGGTTCATAACAATCGGAATACCAAACAAAATCGGCTCATTAATGTTAAACAGTGCCGGTACGGCTTCCAGCCGTCCCAGAGTTTTCAGCTGTTTGGATTTTGCGAAAGCCACCATATAGATTACAACTCCGATAGTCAGACCGGCGCCGGTTACATTGATAAACTGATCATAAAACTGCTGGGTCACGATATGTCCGCCATTTGCAACTGTCAGCTCCATTCCGCTGTCAACAATTGCCTGGTTTGCCAGGGAGTTAGCCTGCAGAAGCCCGGACATAATGCCGCCAACAATGGTAGAACCGTGAACACCGAACATCCAGAGAAACGGCCCCATAAAGCACATCAGTATTGCTCCTCCCGGAGAATCCGTCATACCCTGCAGCGGAGTCTGGATAATACGGTAGATAAGCTCCATAGCTGTAGTGTGCAGCCCCATATCACAGATACCATGAATAACCGTTGCCCCTACAACAATGGCCCCCGCCGGAATCAGTGCGGAAAAGGCATTGGCAACACCTCCCGGTACGCCTGCCGGCATCTTGATACGAATGTTCCTCTTTAAAAACCAACAGTAGACAAAAGCCACAATCCAGCCGATCAGAATTGCACCAATCATACCCTTTCCGGCTGTCCAGTCCTTATTGATAATATTACCGACCACATCACCGTTTTCCGTCACAACTGATGAAGGCTGAAGCAGCAGGAACACGGCCAGGGCAACGATGCCGCCGCTTAAAGGCTCCTGTCCTTCCAGCTTAACATAATTGTAAGCGATACCGACAACAGCGATCATTGCGCTGATATTGAAGGTAGCTCCATAGGCTTGATTCAATATATCCGTAATTCCGGAATCTGCCAGCGCATTGGACACTGCCGGAATCGGGAAATTGGCCAGAATCAGGAAAATGGAACCTACAATCAACAGCGGCATGGAGTATACCATACCATCCTTCAGGGACTGAATTGCCTTGGTATTAATAAAGGCCATGATTTTGGGGATAATCTTTTCATTCATATACTTACCCATATTTCTCCTCCTATTTTAAGTCCCGTAATATCCTGTCAATACACCCCGAACGAAATCAATTCCCATCCACAAAAACATGTGTCTGTAAATTGATTTGTGCATTGACAGCATATTACTGTTTTAAGTCCCGTAATATCCTGTCAATACACTCTGAACGAAATCAATTCCCATCCACAAAAACATGTGTCTGTAAATTGATTTGTGCATTGACAGCATATTACTGTTTTAAGTTGCTGTATGACAGCACGAAAGGATATTTTTACAGCGAACTTATTTATTCTTTGCCAGCTTATAAGCAAATTTAAGCACGTTCATGCCATTGCACATCCCATAATCGGCCATAGGGATCACGTCTACCGGAATGCCCTTCGGCGTACAGATGGATTTCGCCTTTTCCAGCTGGAAGCCTACCTGGGGCCCCAAAAGAGCTACATCAATGTCTCCGGCCTCTGCCATACGATCCAGATCCTGAATCGGGAATGCGGCTATATCCGCTTCCTTTCCTTTCTCCTTTGCTGCCTCCTGCATCTTTGCCACCAGTAAGCTTGTGGACATACCTGCCGCACAGAATAAACGAATAACCATGTTACATTCCTCCTTTTATAGATTTTTTATCGCTATTCCCCTTAATGGAAATAAAGCACTTGTTAAAAGCTGCTCAAAGCTCTCTGCCGTTACTCTCAATCACTTTTTGATACCAATAGAAGGAATCCTTCCGCCTGCGCTCCAAAGTTCCGTTTCCTTTATTGTCCTTATCCACATAGATAAACCCGTAACGCTTCTCCATCTCTCCTGTTCCCGCACTGACCAAATCAATACAGCCCCAGGGCGTATAACCTATCACCGGTACGCCATCCTCCGACATGGCCTTCTTCATCTCTTCAATATGGAGCTTCAGATATTCAATCCGGTAATTATCATGAATTCCGTCCTCCTCTGCCTTGTCATAGGCTCCGAAGCCATTTTCAACGATAAACAGCGGCACACGATATCTCTGGTAAAGCAGGTTCAGGGAATAGCGCAGGCCCTTGGGATCTATCTGCCAGCCCCAGTCACTTGCCTTCACATAGGGATTCACAGCAGTATAAATCCCTTCAGCTCTTTTCTTGCTGTTCTCCACTTTTACAGAACTGATTGTTGAACTCATATAGTAGCTGAGGCCAATATAATCCACACAGCCTTTCTTAAGCCATGCCAAATCTTCCTCGGTGATGTCCAGTTCAATGCCGTTGTTCTTTCTGAAAGCATTCATATAAGCCGGATATTCTCCAAAAACATGAAGGTCGCCATAGTAGAAAAGCCTATGCTCCATGGCCCTCTGAGCAGCCAGCTGATCTTCCGGAGAGCAGGTTCTGGGATAGTAGGGCACCATAGCCAGCATACATCCAATCCGGAAATCCGGATTAATCTCGCGGCCCAAAGCTGCCACTCTGGCACTGGCTGTCATTTCATAATGAACCGCCTGCTGCAGAACCGTCTGCACATCCTCATCCTCCCTGTAGATGATTCCGGAATTTGTCCAGGCAGACCACGGTGAAAAGGCACTTCCCTGGTTATTGATCTCATTAAAAGTCATCCAATAGGTTACCTTATCCTTGTAGCGCCTCATGACAGTCTCCGAGAAACGTACAAAGAAATCAATCAGCTTTCGGCTCCTCCAGCCTCCGTATTTCTTTACCAGATGATAAGGCATCTCAAAATGACTCAGTGTAATAACCGGTTCAATATGGTACTTTCTAAGTTCATCAAAGAGATCATCATAAAACCGAAGCCCTTCCTCATTGGGCTCTTCCTCATCCCCATTCGGAAAGATTCTGGTCCAGGCAATGGAAGTACGGAAACACTTAAAACCCATCTCGGCAAACAGCCGGATGTCCTCTTTATATCTGGAGTAAAAGTCAATTGCCTCATGGTTGGGATAATTTTCCCCCGGAAGTATTCCCTCTGTAATCTGCCTGTCCACTCCATTTGCCCCGGCTGTCATGACATCAGCAATAGATATACCCTTTCCGCCTTTGTCGTATCCGCCTTCCAACTGGTGGGCTGCCACAGCTCCCCCCCATAAAAAGTCTTCTGAAATTTCGTTGTTTTTCATAATATAGATATTTTCCTTTAAACTTGTTTTTTGGATCCATTGTTTTTGTGACACGTTTTTCGCATCTGCGCATATGCTTTGTTCACTCAGCATCCAAATTACACCACATTTTTATGATGTTTTCAATTATTCTGTGGATTTTTGACAATGGTTTACCCCTTTGACATTTGTTACATAAATAAAACAGACAAAAGAGTGCTTTTAGGGCGACTTCTTTTGTCTGTTTTCACGCCATATGTTCTTTTGGGCAATAATTGTTCATCACCTTTCAGGTGCCGGGCTGTTTTTTTCCGTGAGCTTTCCTGCCACAAGCTCCAGAAGGCAGACTGCCGGAATCTGAGTAGTCAGGCAGGCCTCCCTGACCTCCGGCCATGCATAGATCAGCGGCATATAGTATGCAAAATTAAGCCCGGAGATTCGTGCAACCGTACACTGATCGGTGTTGGTGATACTGATGAGCTTGACGCGCCTTTTCTTATAGCTGTTAATCAGGGAAAGCATATGGGCATTTTCTCCGGATATCGATAAGACAAACACCACCGTATCCTCCATATCCTTCCCCGGCGGCGGATAGTAGGGATCTGTAATGGCAAACGCCAGTACGCCCGTGCTTGAAAACAGTCTGGCGCCATATGTCCCTATGGTTCCGCTGGCTCCCTCCCCCAGAAAGAGGATCTGCTTTGCCTGAGCACACCACCGGGCTGCCTGTTCAATCTTTCCCTGGATTTCCCTGTCCCCGGCCAGGTTCTGCAGATACTGGATTGCCGGAATACTGGATGAGTCATAGGCTACGGCTTCCCATTTCTTTTTTAAAACCTGCTGAAGCCGGTATTTGAACTCTGTATAGCCGTCACACTCCAGCTTGCTGCAGAACCGCATAACCGTGGTCGTTGAAACTTTACAGGCCGCCGCCAGTTCCCGGATATTCATTCTGCCTGCCTCTTCTAAATGGGAAGAAACATAATTATAAACCACCAGCTCCCTCTCATTCATCTGCGCAATCTGCTGATACTGAAATAAATTTCCCATTGCATGTCCTCCTTTCCCCTCCTGCAGGGTGCTTCTTAAGTTACCGGTCACGGGGTAAACAGTAACCTTCTTAATTTGCTGTTTCTTAATCTGCGCTGATATCTTTGACAAATCTGCCGATTACTTTTATAATTGTACTATATCTGTCAGGACTGCGTAATGTTGCTGGCCGTTGTGTAAGCGGTAACCTGCGTAATTGCCGAAAACCGTCTTAAATCTGTTTTATAGAATGGAGGGTAACTATGTTCACACCGAAATTGCTTGCAGGCTTCAACGAACTGGAATTATCTATCTACAACTGCATCACCCGCAATAAAGAACGCATTCCGCATATGAAGATCAAGGAACTGGCTGACGAAGCCCATGTTTCCACAGCCACAGTTCTTCGCTTCTGCAAAAAGCTGGGCTGTGAGGGCTACAGTGAATTTCGTCTGCGCTACAAGGAATATCTAAAAAACAAGCAGATTCTTTTGAATGACACTGTTGAAACCACCTTTAAAGGCTTTGTATCCAGAATGGATTCCAAAGATTTTCAGGAGAGTATCGATAATGCCTTCCAGCTTCTGAAAGATTCCCGGCATATCATATTTATAGGCATCGGTTCCTCGGGAATCCTTGGAAAATATGGTGCCAGATACTTTTCCAATATAGGGCGCTTCAGCCTCTATGTGGAGGATCCTTTCCTTCCCATTCTTCAAGATATGACAGATCACACAGTCACCATAGTACTCTCCGAATCCGGCGCCACCTACCAGATGCTTAAGCTGGCTAACCAGCTGAAGCAGAAGGGAAGCCGCCTGCTTGCAATCACCAACAAAGCTGATTCTCCGCTGGCAAAACTGGCAGACTGCAGTATTTCCTACTATGTACCGCAGCTTATGACAAACGGCACCAACATCACCACCCAGGTTCCGGTTGTCTACATCCTGGAAACCCTGGCAAGAAAGCTGTACACCTCTGCTGAAGGATGATCCGGCCCTCTGTATTTCCTTTTGGATTCTCTATCTTTTATTATAAAAAATTATAGACAGCTTCGTAAGTCTTGTAAATCTATTTGCGGATTCTGTTAAAAATATGGTCGTTTTACATATGTTACATTAAAAAAACAGGGGTAAAGCCCAAAAGCACTAATTCTTACTGGCTTTCTGCTCTTTTCAAACGGTTCTATCCACTCGGGAATATTCCATTTTCGGACATAAAAATGCCCCGGCAGATTCCTCCACCGGGGTTTACTAAACAGGGCTACAAGGATTCGAACCTTGAAATGACGGAGTCAGAGTCCGTTGCCTTACCGTTTGGCGATAGCCCTTTGTTTTTCAGCGAATATTACTATAACACATCTTATTCTAAAAAGCAAGTACTTTTTTGCAAATTTTCATGGAACTTATTATGAATACTGTAAAGCAAATTCTATTACTCCTTTTATAGACCTTATCAGCTCTGGGCCACATATCCTTTCTCCATAGTCATCACGCACTGATATCTGGAATCCAGGATGCGCACCCGTTCTGTAATATTTTCCTTAAGCTGCTTTAACTCCGCTCCCTGGTAGGCGAAGGGTACTACCACGTCAAAAATCAGATTGATCTGCTTCTCCCCGTCCACCATGCGGAAATCATGGAGGGTCAGCCTCTCGTCCAGCTCTTTTAACACAGCCGTCACCTTCATCCGCACATCCGCTACCCGATCATCCCTCACCTCCACCGGATCCATATGAATCACCAGGAAAATTCCCAGCTTTTTCGCCGCCTCCCGCTCAATCTTATCAATGATTTCATGGGAAGTCTCAATACTCACATCATTGGGCACTTCCGCATGGATGGAAGCCAGGCTTCTGGTGGGCCCGTAATTGTGCACAATCAGATCATGGCTGCCCAGAATTCCCTCATATCTCTCCACAAAATCTGTAATCTGCTGGTAAAGTGCCGGATCCACTGCCGTTCCAATCAAAGGCTCCAGGGTATCCTTGGCAATCCCCACGCCGGCCCACATAACCACAAGGGCTACCGCCACACCCACAAAGCCGTCGATGTTGATTCCCGTAATACGGCAGAACAAGAGGGACAGCACCGTAGCGGAGGTGGTAACCACATCCCCCATAGCATCCGCGGCCGTCGCCATCATCACACTGGAATGAATCCGTTTCCCAAGCTTCCTGTTAAAATACGCCATCCACAGCTTCACTCCAATGGAGGCCAGCAGAACCAGTATGGAAACTGTGCTGAAGGCCAGTTCTTCCGGCTCTCGGATCTTCCCCACGGCAGTTTTTAAAAAGCTTAATCCTACCTCTATTACAAGAAATGACACAATCAAAGCAGCAATGTATTCAATCCGGCCGTGGCCAAAAGGATGATCCTGATCCGCGGGCTTGCTGGCCATTTTAACTCCCACAAAACCGATGACGGAAGAAGCCGCATCCGAAAGATTGTTGAATGCATCTGCCAGAACAGATACACTGTGCAGAATCAGTCCTACGGTGAATTTCCCTGCGAACAGCAGTATATTGCAGAAGATACCCACCATGCTTGCCATAACGCCGTAGCTGGTGCGCACCCCTGCATTTTCCGTATTTTCATAATCCTTTACAAATTTATGTACCAAAAAATCTACCATTGTCCTCTTCCTCTTTTCACATTCTCACTATTGTAATATATTTTATTGAAAAATGGAAGAGTGACTTGTTATTTTCCTTTAAATGTGCTATTGTTAAACTATTCACAGATACTGTTTGTCATGTGACAAGACAGTTGTCCGATTATAATGGACAGGCCGGTACATCTGCCCGGCCCACTGCCTGCACAAATCAAATTCACGCAATGAGTTGACGGGATATCAGGCTTGCTGCGCAGGAACAAGGAGTGGAAAATATTATGAGTACAATGAAACTGACACTGCTTACGGATCTTTACGAGCTTACTATGATGCAGGGATATTTTAAAAATCATTCCAATGAGACGGTTGTCTTTGATGCCTTTTACCGGAAGAACCCCTCCGGAAATGGATTTGCCATTGCGGCCGGCCTGGATCAGGTGATTGATTATATTAAGAACCTCACGTTTGACGGGAAGGATATTGAATATCTGAGAGGCCTTAAGCTTTTTGACGAAGATTTTCTTGATTACTTGAGTAAGTTCCGGTTCTCGGGAGATATTTACGGGATTCCGGAGGGTACGGTTGTATTTCCCAGAGAGCCCCTTGTGAAGGTGGTTGCACCGATTATGGAGGCGCAGCTGGTGGAGACGGCTATTTTGACGATTATCAATCATCAGAGTCTCATAGCTACAAAGACGGCACGTGTAGTTCATGCAGCTAAAGGAGACGGCATTATGGAATTCGGCCTTCGCCGGGCTCAGGGACCGGATGCCGGGATTTACGGAGCCCGGGCCGCTATGATCGGCGGATGTATCGGAACCTCCAATGTACTGGCCGGACAGCTTTTTGATGTTCCGGTAAAGGGGACGCATGCCCATAGCTGGATTATGAGCTTTCCGGATGAGTATACGGCTTTTAAGAAGTATTCGGAGCTTTATCCGGATGCCTGTATTTTGCTTGTAGATACTTATGATACGCTGAAGTCCGGTGTTCCCAATGCTATCCGGGTGTTTACGGAGATGCGGGAGGCCGGGATTCCCCTAACCTTCTATGGCATTCGGCTGGACAGCGGGGATTTGGCTTATATGTCGAAAAAGGCCCGGAAGATGCTGGATGAGGCCGGTTTTCCGGATGCTGTCATTTCGGCTTCCAGCGATCTGGACGAGTATCTCATCACCAGCTTGAAGGGGCAGAATGCGGCTATTACTTCCTGGGGTGTGGGAACGAATATGATTACCTCGGCGGATTGTCCTGCTTTTGGAGGCGTGTATAAGCTGGCGGCGGTGATGGATGAGGATGGGGAGTTTATTCCTAAGATTAAACTTTCGGAGAATTCGGAGAAGATTACAAATCCGGGGAATAAGACTGTTTTTCGGATTTATGATAATGAGACGGGGAAGATACGGGCGGATCTGATTTCTCTTGCGGATGAGACTTTTGATGTTTCACAGGATCTTTTGATTTTTGATTCGGTTGAGACGTGGAAGAAGACGAAGCTTAAGGGCGGGTCTTATCATATGCGGGAGCTTTTGGTGCCGGTGTTCCAAAAGGGGGAGTGTGTTTATACCTCTCCAAGTGTGATGGAGATTCGGGATTACTGCACCAGGGAGCAGAATACGCTTTGGGATGAGACGCGGAGATTGACGAATCCCCATGAGGTTTATGTGGATCTTTCGGATAAGCTGTTTCGGATTAAGGCGGGATTGCTGGATCAGATGAATCAAGAAGGGTAGGCGGACGGGCGCTCCGCAGAAGAAGGCCCCGGACTTTTCCATATCCGTGTTCGGACGGTTCACGTACACCCTGTCTGCTCCGTACGTACATTGCTTTGAGACGTTTTATAGCGTCAAGGCTTTGAGCAATGTTCGTACGGAGCAGACAGGGTGTGCGCGAGCAGCCGGACACTTGATATCGGAAAAGCCCGGGGCCTTCTTCTGTGGAGCGCCCTGGCTTTGGCTGGTATTAGGCTGCAGGTTTTTTCTGGGCGCTGTATCAGTTAAAGGAATCAGCGGAGGGGTTATTGTTCGCAGAAGTAGATCTCGTACCAGATGCAGAAGGTGTAGATGGTCCATAGCTTTCTGCTGTTGTCTTTGTGTTTTTTGAGGTGTTCTTCTAATAGGTCCATTAGTTTTTCCTGGCGGAAGTAGCGCTGGGCAGCCGGTCCAGTGAAGGCTTTGCGCATGCGGGCCTGGCCTTCTTCTTCGCAGATCCAGTGGCGGATGGGGACGGGGAAGCCCAGCTTCGGGCGTTCGCTGGTGTCGGTGTCCAGCTTGAAGGCGGCGGCTTTGCGCAGGATGTATTTTGTTATGCGGCCTCTCTGCTTCATGTGGGGCGGGAGGCGCCGGGATACGGCGAATACCTCACGGTCCAGGAAGGGGACGCGGACCTCCAGGGAATGGGCCATGCTCATGCGGTCGGCTTTTTGGAGGATGTCTCCAGGAAGCCAGTGGCGCAGATCGATTTCCTGCATGCGGTCGGCATCCCGAAGGCCGAGGGTTCTGTCGTAGTCTTCTTCCAGGAAGCTTTGGGGGCTTCGGGCTCCGATGTTTTTGCAAAGCAGGGCACGGCGTTCTTCCAGGGTAAAGATGTTGGCGTTGCCGATGAAACGCTCTTCCAGGGTTTTGCTTCCGCGGATTAAGAAGTTTTTGCCTTTCAAGTTTGGAAAGTGCCGTGCAAGGCAGGCCAGCCATGTACGCAGTTTTCCGGGCAGCATCTGGTAACGCCGGAGGGCTTCCGGTTCGCAGTAGATGCGGTAGCCGCCGAAAAGTTCGTCGGCTCCTTCGCCGGACACTACAACTTTGACATCTTTTGCCGCTTCCATGGAGAGAAAGTAGAGCGCTACTGCGGAGGCATCACCTAAGGGTTCATCCATGTAGTAAAGGACTTCGGGTACGGCCTCCCAGAATTCCTGCTCGCGGATTCTTCTGCCTTTGTGATCCAGGCCGCACTGTTCAGCCGTGTTCCGGGCGTACCGGATCTCATTGTAGCGGCTTCCTTCCTGGCCGAAGCCTACAGTATAGGCTTTTTTCCCTCCGAATTCGGAAGCGATCAGGCCGGAGTCTACGCCGCCCGAAAGGAAGGTTCCGACTTCTACGTCGGCTATTTCGTGAGCCTTTACGGAATCTTTTATCGTCCGGTCTACGGCTTCTAACCACTCGCTTTCTCCTTTTCCTGTCTCCGGCTGTAAGGAGGGTTCAAAGTATTTCTGAATCTCCAGGATGATGCTTCCGCTTTTCCAGCGAAGAAAGCTTCCCGGTTCCAGCCGGTAAATACCTTTGAAGAAGGTTTCCTCCAGGGCGGAATACTGAAAGGAGAGAAACTGCTCCAACGCCTGCTCATTCAGCTCTTTCTGATATCCCGGATACTTGAGTATGCTTTTTATCTCGGAGGCGAAGATGAGGCTTTCGCCTGCTATGGTGTAGTAAAAGGGCTTGATTCCGAAATAGTCCCGGGCCGCAAAGAGTTCTTTTTTTTCTTCGTCCCAGATCGCGAAGGCAAACATTCCGCGCAGACGGGAGAGCAGTTCGCTGCCCCACTCTTCATAGCCGTGAATCAGAACTTCCGTGTCGGAGCGTGTCTTGAACTGATGTCCGGCTTTTAGCAGCTCCTTTCGAAGCTCCTGATAATTGTAGATCTCTCCGTTGAATACCAGAACCTTGCTGCCGTTTTCATTTTCCATGGGCTGGGCGCCCGTTTCCAGATCGATGATGCTTAAGCGCCGGAATCCCAGGGCCGCATCGCCGCTCAGCCAGCTTCCCCCGTCATCGGGACCCCGGTGCCGGATGGCATCCTTCATTTCCTCTAATATCTGTTCTCTATCCCAATTTTCTTTTTTCTTTCCCACAACTCCGCAGATGCCGCACATATGATATCCTCCTATTCCAGTTCCGTAATATCCCTCCCTGTACACCTTAGCCTAAATCAATTTCCAGCCGCAGATACATGCGCCTGTAAATCGATTTGTGCACTGTGAGGGATATTACTGTTTTAAATCGCTGCGCGATAGCACTAAAGGGTAAAGCTTCCGCAATACTCCTCCTGTGCCCCCTGGTCTTTTCTCTTCTTTTTGGTTACCATAATCTTAGCATCGCCTTATTTCGACAAATTTTCCGACTTGTAACAAAATTGTATCCGGATGTTAATATTGTTTTTCAATTTACTCCGCCATGGTAAAGCTTGAAGCTGCATATGCAGCTCCAAGCTTTACGGGCTTCGCCCTATAAAAAGAATCAGGGCAGATACTCTTAGTGAGCAAGCTCACAGAGTATCTGCCCTGATTCTTTTTGCATGGCTCAACTTACGCTAAAACTCCAGTACCAGAGCCCTGCGTCCGGATTCCCACTGTATCCTGTAGTCGGTAACGGCATATCCTTTTGATTCTTGCGTATTTTTCTCCGTATTCGTTACATTCGGAACACCGGTCTCGGCAAGAAGCCTTCGGTAAATCGGATCATACTGAAGACGTATCACATAACCCGCGTTCTGGTACAACACGCGCCTTGTCATCCCTGCTTCTTCTCCTGCGTCCATCCCCGGCTCTGCTTCCAGACTGGTATACAGACAGATATCCTGGGGCCCCGTGTCGCCCATATGATCCCGGTCGTACTCCGCCACCACAAATGCCTCGCCGCCGTCCAGCACACAGAAATCCCGGATTCCTCTTGCCGGACCGATTGGCATGCTGTTTGTATAAGCCCCGTCCGGTAAAGCAAGGCTTACAATCCCTTCCTCCGCAGAGGTAAAGTACAGGCATTCTCCTTCCGCATCCAGATACAGCTTTGTATCCCTTGGACAGCTTGCCACACCCGGCATCACCACCCCCTCTGTCTCCATCCCCGGCTCCGGAATTTCCTGAGAAAAAAAATCAATAATTGACTGTGGAGCTTCCTGATTGCTCCATTCATTCTCCTCCCTCTCCGAAACAAGAGCCGTAAGTATTTTCTTCCCGTCCCAATCTACATAAAGACGCGTCCCCTCCAGATTTCCCGGCTTCCCTATGGTTCCGGCATAGTAGTAATTGAGACGGTTAACCGTCTTCCCTGTCTCCATATCCCGAAAATACAGTATGAATTTCTCTCCCATATAGCTGTCCCAGACGGACGCATATCTTGGGTAAAAACCGTAACACAAAAGGGAGGCATCTCTGCTCCAGGCCGTAAGTATGATAAACTCATCTCCGGAATATTCCCCTCCGGCTCCTTCATCTCCATTGAGGAGAAGCTCCTCCTGTCCGCTCTCCAGATCCATCAGATAAAGATGTCCTCCCACGAAAGACGTATCTTTCCTTACATACAAAAGATACTTTCCGTCAGGAGAAAAGAACTCCGTCTCCATATTCCTCTCATCCTCGGTCCCCTCCAGCCAGGATATTTCAAGTCCGATGGATGCCATTAACTCTCCCACAGGAAACAGCCCCGAATCATAAAAACCGTAGCGGTAATCCAGGCTCCGCACCCGGAGGCCGTCCGTGCCGCTCTCAGCCAGCCGTACTTTGTGCTCTCCCGCTCCCGGCAAAAAGGCCGTATATCCTCCATACCAGAGGGTTTCATAGTCTTCATTGTACATTTTGCGGACAGCGTAACGATCTCCTTTTTCTCCCTCAAGGGCAACGCCCTGCTCCGTCTCCTCCTCCGGCAGCAGCATAGTCTTGGGTTCCGGCACTCTCCGGCAGCCTGCCAAAAGGGACAGACTAAGAAGGAGAGCACTTATGTTCCATCTCATACGTCTTTGTTTCTTCACAGTCTCTCTCCTTTCCTGCCTAGGTCCCCTGCTGTCTCTCCAATACCGGAAAAAGAAGGAAAAATCCAATTCTCCCTTCCGGACGGTTTTCCGCCCAGATCACGCCCTTATGCTCCCGCATAATCTTTTGGCAGATGGAAAGCCCCAGACCTGCACTCCCCTGTTCTCTGGAAAATTCCTTGTCCGCCCGGTAAAAGGGTTCAAAGATATGCTTTAGCTCCTCCTGGCTCATCTGCTTTCCCTTATTTGACACGGAAAAGAGCACCCGGCCCTTCCGGTATCCCCCGGAAATCCGAATCTCAGAGCCTTCCTCCCCATACTTCACCGCATTATCAATGAGATTGATAAATACCTGACGAAGACGCTCCTCCTGGCCCCACACATAAAGGTTCTGCTCCAGCTTCAGGCGAATATACGCCCCATAACGGTTCGCCTTGATCTCCATGGCCTCGGAGACGCTCCGGATCAGATTTCCCATATCCACCTGCGCCCTTTCCTCCCGTTCCGTCCGGTCCGCCATTTCCAGAAGCTGGATTACCATCCGGTGAAGTCTTGTGCTCTCATGAAGAATATGCTCCATACCTTTTTCAATCAGCTCTTCATCATTTCCCTGGTCCGCCTCAATAAGCTGGGCATAGCCCTGAATTGTGGTAAGAGGGGTTTTCAGTTCATGGGTCACATTATTGTAGAATTCCTGACGGCTGTTTAAAAGCTTCAGAATCTGATCCCGGTCATCCTGCATTTTCTGAATATACTGGCCAACCTTATTCAGCATGGCGCTGTAGTGTCTGGACAGCTCCCCCATCTCATCCCGTCTGGCGGAAGATGCCAGCCCTGCCAAAAGCTCCGTATTGACTTCATCCTGCTCCAAATCAAGGCTCATCTGACGGGATACTTTGGTCAGACGCTGAACGGGCTTGATGATGCGGTCCAGCAGGAGAAAAATCAGGATAAAAGCCGCAGCAAATACGGCCGCAGCAGCCCGGATGATAATGCCTTTCATCTGTTCGCCCTGCTGCCACAGTTCCGTATAATCCATACAGTAGCGGATAATTCCCACATTTTTCTCCGCCACAATCACCGGCATGGCAAACCAGACCTCCAGTGTACCCGCCTCGGAGTATACCAGAGTGAAGGCCGTATTTCCGCTTACTGCTTCCGTAAGCTCCCCGGCGCCTCCTTCCTTGCCGTCGCTGTGGTTTTTCCGATAGTTGTAGGCCAGAAGCTCCCCGTCCTTGGAGTAGGCTGCCAGCTCATAGCGCCCGGAGGAACCGTACATTTCCTGCACGATTGTTTCCGCAAGGCTGTTAAAGCTTTCCTCATCGTTGTTGGCATTGTTTAAAATCAGAAGCTGACGCACGTAGATCTCCGTATTTTCCCGGATGGTTTGAAGCTCTCTTATAATTTGATCCTCCCGGCTTTTCTGCAGCTGCCGATCTGAGATCCAGTATAAAAAAATCCCGCTTACCAGGAACACGGCAACGAGGCCCACTGTCATCTGCATGCGGATCCCGAAGCGTATTGTTCCATTTTCACGAGATTTTTTATGGTACATATTTGTATCCCACTCCAAATACAGTGACCAGCTTGTCTCCAAGCCCCGTCTTGCGGCGCAGACGCTGAATGTGTATATCCACGGTCCGGGTGTCACCTGCGTAGTCGTAGCCCCAGATCTGCTCCAAGAGTATCACTCTGGTAAATACCTGTCTGGGATGTTTTAAAAAGTACAATAGCAGATCGTATTCCTTGGGGGTCAGCTCTACAGGCTCACCGTTTCGATAGACCATGCGCTCCTGTTCGGACACGGTCAGACCCTCTGCCGCCGGCTCTTCCTCGCGGATACCCCGGACACGGTCAAAGCGCCGCAGGATGGTGCGCACCCTGGCTACTACCTCGCGGAGATCAAAAGGCTTGGTAATGTAATCGTCCGCACCGGATTCCAGGCCGTAAAGCTTATCTTCCACATTTCCTCGGGCAGTCAGCATAATGATGGGAATGTTGTGCCGCTCCGTAAGCATCCGGCACACGTCCACACCGGCAATGTCCGGAAGCATCCAGTCTAAGAGCACCATATCCGGCTCATAGCCTTCCGCTTTCCCAAGGCCGCTTCCTCCCGTGTAAGCACAGGCCACCTCGAAGCCTTCCTTCTCAAATCCATATTTTAAAATGTCTGCTATGGGTTTTTCGTCCTCTATTACCAGGATTCGTTTCTGGTCCATCCTTTTGCACTCCCTTTTTGTCTCAAGAATCCTGTATATCGTAGAATATTGTACCTTCTACCATATAAAAATATGCTACACCAATGGTATAGCATATTTTTATCAAATTTGTAAACATATTGTATCAGATAAATAATTCCCTATTAAATCTGCATTTGTGTCTTATATATTTGTTTGTTCAACAATTCTTAAGCCTTTTTCCTGCGATTTCGCTGCACAACCGCACTCTTAAATGCTTTCATCATAGCCGGTGACAATTCTTCGCAGTCCTTATCAAAATTGATTGAGCTTTTTTTTGCCGCTTCAACTTCTTTAAGCTGTTCTTCCGTAGGTTTTTGTCCACTCTCAATAATTAATTTCATTTTTGACTGTTTCCTCTTGGATTATTCTATGATAACAGTATATCATTAAACAGCAGGTCTATCAAATACATTTTTTCTCTAATTGGTAGACACACCATTCCAAAACTCCTCTTTTTTAAGGCAAAAACAAAGACTGCAGGGAAAATAAAACATGAGACTTTTCTGATACTCAATGTCTTATTTCCCTGCAGCCCCTGCATTAAATCTGCATTTTGTGCTGCCGCATTTTTCAATCTGCTTTTTAAAAATGACGAATCATGCCGTTAATACTCCAGATTTGTGCCGTTGCTTTCAATTACCTGCTTATAGTAATCAAAGCTGTCCTTCTTAATCCGCTTGAAGGTGCCGTTTCCATAATCATCCACATCCACATAGATAAAGCCGTAGCGCTTGGACATCTGCCTTGTGGATTCACTTACCAGATCAATGCAGCCCCACCAGGTGTAGCCCCACAGCTCCACGCCGTCCTCATTGATGGCATCGCTCATAGCCTTTACATGGTCTTTCAAATATTCACAGCGATAGGGATCATGAATTTTGCCATCCTCAGCAATTACATCCTTCGCACCCAAGCCGTTTTCTACAATAAACAAAGGCTTGCGGTAACGATCGTACAGATCCACCAGAGAGATACGAAGTCCTGTGGGGTCTGTCTGCCAGCCCCATTCAGAAGACGGCAGATAAGGATTCTTAACACCGTTCACCGTATTGCCGGGAGCCATGTCTAACCCCTCCGTATTAGCCGCCATGCAGCTTGTCATATAATAGGAGAAGGATACAAAGTCCACGCAGCCTTCTTTTAGAATCTGAGCATCCTCCGGTTCCATATGAATCGTATAACCCTTATTTTCAATCTCTTTTTTCAGATACTTGGGATATTCTCCGAACACCTGAATATCTACATAGCGGTAAATACCTCTCATGCGCTGCTGATTTGCCAAATTGTCCTCCGGCTTGCAGGTAAAGGGATAGAAACAGAGCTTTGTCATCATACACCCAATCTGAGCATCCGGAAGAAGTTCATGGCCTATTTTAACAGCCTTTGCGCTTGCAATCATCTGATGATGCATAGCCTGGTAAATAGCCTGTTCAAATGGTACATCTGTAAAGCGATCCTCAATCAGCGCTCCGCTTGTCACGGGATGGCGCAGCATGGCATCTACTTCATTGAATGTCAGCCAGTACTTTACATATTTTCCAAAGCGCCCAAAGCACACACGGGCGTATTTTTCAAAAAGATCTATGACTTCCCTGGAGTACCATCCCCGGTAATCTGTAGCCAGAACTACCGGCGGATCATAGTGGGAGAGGGTTACCAGGGGTTCAATTCCGTATTTTCTGCATTCCTTGAACATATCTTCATAAAATGCAATTCCGGCTTCATTGGGTTTCTCATCTCTGGGATCCGTAAAAATACGGGACCAGCATATGGACATGCGGAATACCTTGTAGCCCATCTCGGCAAACATTTTAATATCTTCTTTATAGTAATGGTAAAAGTCAATGCCTCTTCGCTTTGGATAATTGGCCTCCGGTCCTGCTGATAATGCCTCCTCCAAATCCTTGCTGGAGAATGCAAACTGCTTTGTAAAATCGGCAACTCCAACCTCACGGTAGGGCAGGCAGTCCTCAATGGTCATTCCTTTTCCGTCCTCGTTCCACGCTCCCTCAATCTGGTTAGCCGCCGTTGCGCCGCCCCAGAGAAAATTTTCGGGGAATTTCAGCGGTGATGTGTTATTATACATAATTCATTCCTCCTGTTTCGATTTTTATTTAATTACAGTTAATAAAGCTTCACTCTTTGCAATCATGCCTTCCGTCTCATTGGGAAGCACATCCAGATAGTCCCCGGAATTTGTCACCAGAACCGGTGTTACCAGGGAGTATCCTTCTTTCAGAATCGCTGCCAAATCTGCCTCTAAGAGAACATCTCCGGCCTTTACCTTCTGATTCTCTGTTACCTTTACTTCAAAATGCTTTCCCTGAAGGTTTGCCGTATCAATTCCTACATGAATGATACATTCCACTCCATCCTCGGAGGTAACACCTACTGCATGCCTGGTAGGATACAGCGCCGTCACCGTACCGTCAAACGGAGCCACTACCACGCCATCCTCCGGGTCTATGGCAATTCCCTTTCCCATGGTTCCGGAAGAAAATACCACGTCTTTTACCTGCTCAAGGGGAATCAGATTTCCGGTAATGGGTGCATAGATAATTGAATTCTTCTTTCCTCCGGCTGCGGCTGCCGCCTGATGCTCTTCCTTTGTCTCCGTCCCCGAACCATCCTTTTCCTCAGAAAGCCCCATGACCATAACCAGCACAAAACCAAGTCCGGCTGCTACGGCCATACCAAGACATACAGCCCAGAAGCCCTCTCCCATAAATACGGGAAGAGATAAAATACAGGAATTTACATAAGCAGTTGCCCGTCCTCCAAAAGCTCCTACAATTGCTCCGCCTGCAGCACCTGCGATCATAACAGCAATCAATGCATTTTTAAACTTCAACAGAACACCATAGATTCCAGGCTCCGTAATTCCAATGAAGGAAGAAATTGCGGTGGAAGCGCCTACGGATTTATTTTCGCTCTTCTTTGCCCTTACCATAACGCCCATGCAGACACCAAACAGCGCCAGAGTTCCCATAGTGTTCATAGGAAGCAGGAAGTCATAGCCAAATTGATTCAGGTTCTCCATACAGATAGCGCCCAGGGACAGATGCATACCGGTCAACACCACCAGCAGACGGGTTCCGCCTACAATCGCACCGGCGATGACGGGGGACAGGTCGTAAAGGAATTTTACAATGGTCACTAAGATCCTGGAAATGTAATTTGCCAGAGGCGCAATTCCGATCAAGGTCAGGGGCGCCATAATCAGCATTACAAGCATGGGCGTGAACACCAGCCGGAGCACCTTGGGAATCACTTTATCAATCCACTTATATACAAAACTCAGCACCAGCACAGTCAAAATAATGGGAATGCTGCTGGCCGCATACTTTACAAAGGGAATCGGCATTCCCAGGAAATGCAAGGGCGCAGCTCCTTCCGCAAGGCCGGCTGTCATAGTAGGATACAAAAGGCATCCTGCAAGGGCCATGGAGCAGGCCGTATCCGTCTTAAACCGTTTGGATGCGGACCATGCTACCAGGAATGGGAAGAAATAGAATACGCAGTCACCCGCAATAGTCAGTACCGTAATAAAATCCGAAGCCGGAT
The DNA here is from genome assembly GCA_021770065.1 of Lachnoclostridium sp. Classification (GTDB taxonomy): domain Bacteria; phylum Bacillota; class Clostridia; order Lachnospirales; family Lachnospiraceae; genus Laedolimicola. Next base: position 124,209 of record JAETRR010000001.1, read on the forward strand.
CAAAACCGCAGTAGGAAGTCAAAATCGTGATTAGACCTTTAATCATACCGGTCCCGGCCAGTACCGGGATAGTGGGCAGGAAAATAGCCGCCATGGTTTCAAACAATCCGGTTGCTTTAAATTTCTGCTTCTGGGCCATGGTTTCCTCGTTATGAACAAATCCTACCTGGGCAACTGCTGCATCATAAACAGCATTTACCTCATTTCCAATGATAATCTGGAGCTGCTCTGTCTGATACTGTGCTCCGATTACTCCGTCCAATGCTTTGATTTTCTCTAAATCTGCCAAGGACTTATCCTTCAGGTAAAACCGCAGCCTTGTTACACAGTGGAACATTTCCTTGATGTTCTCTTTGCCGCCGACTTCCTTTAAAATCTGTCCGGCCAGTTTTTTTGCATCCATAATCCTTCCGCCTTTCTTTTATAAACTAAGTAAAATAAAAAGACCCAAATTAAGATATCTCTTCCGATACATTAATTCAGGTCTTGCCTCCATTACGAGTCACAATCCTAAGCATTATGTTCTCTCACCCGTTCAATATGAATTGTCAGATAAAGCTTCTCTTCGTCGCTTACCTGGTATCCGAATTCCAAATGAATGTATTTTGCAATCCTCTGTGCGCATTCATAGGATTTCTTATAATTATTTTCTACAAGCGTTAATAGCTGTTTGTCGCCGTCTGTAGATGTCAACGGCTTTTTATCCATCATTCTCTGTACGAAGAACTTCAGATGTGTTATCAGACGATAGTAATCAAGAGAATCCTCCTGAAACTCCATCTTGAAGTAATTGCGGATAATCGTCAGGGTATCCTGCACAATCTGTGTTCTCTGTACGGTATCCTCCATAGAACCAGTCATGCCTGCGTTCACAAAGTGAAACGCAATGAAACCTGCCTCATCCTCTGGAAGCTCTGCCTCAAAGGTCCTGTTAATCAATTCGAGAGCCTCTATGGCCGCTTCATACTCCCCACGGTACATCATCTTTGTCTCAGTCAGAAGCTGATTCTTGATCAGCATTCCTTCACGGTATCTCTGAACACTGAAATGAATATGGTCCATGAGAGAAAGATAGATATTATCATCAAAATCGTGTTCCAGCTTCTTTCTGGCATTTTCAATGACCTTCTCGGTAATCTCCAGGTATTCTTCAGGGATTTCACTCAGTATCTTTTGAAATTTTGCCGCCAAATCCGGAACCTGCTGGGAAAAGATACGTTCGATCTTATCCTTCTCTATGGTATCTCCCCGTTTTTTCCGGAAAGCAATTCCGCTTCCCATTACAATAATGTCCTCTCCCTTTTCATTCAAAGAAATGACCACATTATTGTTCAGTACTTTCACTATCTTCAGAACCATCCCTCGCTTTCTGAGTTGAATTCTCTCTTTGTCCGCCGGATATGCATTCCGGAAAAACAAAAAATACAGGCCACCAAAAGCAATCTTCTTCTGCTTTCGGTATTGCCTGCTTCCCAGTAACAATCCTCATCAAGCTATGCATATGTCTTGTAAACGTCTACGTAAATATAATAACACAATAAATATTTCTGTCAATGAATTTTTTATTTTTTGTCTAAATTCACAATTTTCAGGCCCTGCATTTGTCTAATATTACTATGATTTTTCTAATGAACCGGCAAAGGCCGCTGTCCCATAAAGAGATGTATTATAGCTTATATTTAAATCCTGCACATTGAGAAGGGGCTGCCTTATTTCCCGACAGCCCCTTCAACCTCAAAAAACGATTTTACTCAAATTCTCTTCGCAGAGTATCCTCCATTACTTTAAGCGACGGCTCCACGCCTGTCCAGAGCTTAAAGTTCAGCGCCGCCTGGCAGACCAGCATGCCCAGACCGTTCACCACAACTGCGCCCTGTTTTTCCGCTTCCTTTAAGAAGAGGGTATCTGCCGGATTAAATACTACATCCGCTGCTGTCATATGGGCTGTGATCCCCTTGTAATCAATGTCCGGCTTCTGATCTCCGTCCGGATGAAGGCCTATGGAAGTGCCGTTAATCAGGATATCCGTATTCTCCGGAATTCTGTGGCAGCTCTGCCATTGCTCACAGGATGCCTCTGCATTGGTGTGCTTTCTCAAGGTATCTGCCAGCTCCTGTGCCCGTTCCAGGGTACGGTTTATGATGGTAACAGAAACCGCTCCTGCCAGAGCGCATTCTACCGCAATGGCTTTGGCCGCCCCTCCTGCCCCAAGCAGTGTGATGCGTTTTCCTTCCAGGGAAATTCCGCGGTTATGCAGCGCCTGCACAAAGCCTTTTCCGTCCGTATTCTCGCCGAACAGCGTTCCGTCCTCACGGAGCACTACCGTATTCACCGCTCCGATGATGCCTGCTGCCTCTGACAACTCATTAAGAAGGGAAATCACCTTTATCTTGTGGGGCATGGTCAGGTTGATTCCCTTCATATGCAGGACATGCAAGGAACGCATGGCATCCTCCAGATCCTCCGGAAGCACCTTCAGGGTCAAATAGCGGTAATTGAGGCCCTTTTCCTCAAAGGCAGCTTCCATGGTTACTCCTGTGGGATTGCCGTCTACCGGGTCGCCGAATACGCCTACCAGTTCTGCGCGATAATTCTTCATCTGATCTCCTTCCTTTCTCCTCGCCTTAAGCACGTATTTTTCTTTATTGTACACGTTTCCGGCCGGGAAGGGAAGGTTTTTTAATGCGGAAGAAAGCCTTCTTTATATTTTCTGTCATCCTCTTTTGTGATTGTCCGGATCACCCGGCAGGGATTGCCGCCTGCAAGTACGTTTGACGGAATATCCTTCGTCACAATGCTTCCGGCCGCAATTACAGTTCCGTCCCCGATGGTTACTCCGCCCATGATCTTAACTCCGCCTCCAATCCATACGTTATTCCCGATGCGGATCGGCCATGCGTATTCCAGGCCCCCATTTCGCAGCTTCGTATCAAAGGGATGCCCTGCCGCATACAGGCCGCAATCCGGGGCAAACATGACGTTATCTCCGATTTCCACCATATTGCCTGCCAGTATTACAAAATTATAATTGGAATAGAAATTTTCTCCGATGCTCACACGTTCCCAATAGTCACATCGAAACGGCTGCTCTATCACAAATCTCTCTCCCGTGCTTTTAAAATTTTTTCGGATCATCTGCGCCCGTTCCGCAGTTTGAGACGGGCGCAGTGCATTATAATCATAGCATAATTCCTGGCTTCTTCTCAGCCCCTCCACAACCTCCCTGTCATACCTGGCGTCATAGAGCAGACCGGCTTCTGCCTTTTCTCTTTCTGTCATAGCTGCTTCCTATTTGATGATTTTATCCAGGGTTTCCAGTGCGCACTGCACCATATGCTGCCCCAGCTCCATGCTTGCCTCTGTTGAATTCAGAGCAAACCACTCTGTATTAAGCTTTGTCCGCTCCAAATCCACATGATCCGGGTACAGGGCATACATAAGGCTGGACTCAAATTTCCCCGCATGATCAAACCCGCCGCACTTGTGCTGCGCCTCTGCAGAGAGAAGAGGAATTACCTTAATATAGGAAAACGGATCATCTCCCGTACCCAGATTTTCATAGTAGTCTGCATAATCATTGCTTCCCCACCAGCCTTTTCCTCTGGTATCTTCCATATATTCCATAATTACCTTTTTTGCCGCTTTATGGCAGGCAAGAGTCATCGGCATTAAACCGGCCTCTTCTGTCTGATGATGGACAACACAATATATGTTCTTTACTCCTCCGTAAATCATGGATTTTAAAATACAGTAAATATAATTCTCATAAACATCTGCATCTACTTGAATCGTACCCGTCTCAGGTCCGCCTACCGCATAGCTGGCTACCCCATACCAGATCGGAGGGCATACTACCATCTCCTTTGTTTTTTCCAGCTCGCGAAGCACCCCCGTAATCACCATAGTGTCTGTACCGCAGCTTGCATGAAGGGCGTGGTATTCAATCGTTCCAATCGGAATTATGTAGGGAACTCTTCTTTTTTTAGCATCTTCAAGCTCTTGATGAAATGTATCTACCATTTGCATTTTTATTTTCCCTCCCCTGCCTTTTTGTTAAACTTCCAGCTCATACAAAGTTCCAATCTCCGGGGAAAGAATATCACAGCCTGTCTCTGTAACGGCTATTCCCTTCTCCCAGCGCACTCCAAAGGTATCCGACGAGATAAAGGTGTCTATCTGGAAGGTCATATTCGGCTGCAGTTCATAGTCAGAAATTGTCTCTACCCAGGGTGCCTCTACTTCAATCATTCCGGTACCATGCAGCGGCCCATACACAAAGTTGTCCTTATAGCCATTGTCCACGTAATATTTGTAAAATTCTCTGGCAATATCGGCAGCGGGCACCCCTGCCTTTACCTGTGATTGTGTCCATCTATGTGCTTCCAGACCGAACATCACCACCTCGCGCCGCCTTCCCTCCAGCCTGCCCAGAACAATAGGATAGCCGATTGACGCAGAATATCCGTCAATTTTTGCGGATAAATTCAATTGTACAATATCGCCCTTTTCAAACTTTCGATAGCCGGAACGGGAAATTGCGTGGCGCGTGGATGCTTCAGAAAATACATACATGGGAAGTCCTTCATACTCTGCCCCGTTTTCATAGATAACTCTCTGCGCTACACCCACCATCTGAAGCTCTGTCATACCAGGGCGGATTTCTGTTATCACCTGTCGGGTGGCCAGTTCTGCAATACGATAGCCCTCTCTCAGGCAATTGATCTCATTTACAGATTTAATGGAACGAAGCTCCACCATAATCGAATCCGCGCGCACAATTTCCGCCTCCGGAAATGCGTCCTTAATTGCTTCCATGATGACAACCGAAGTGTCCAGATAGCTGGCCACGCCGATGCGGAGTTTCTTTCCCGTAATCCCAAGTGCTTTGAACACATCCTGGTAAGTATCTGCCTTAAGCTCCGGATATGACGGATCTGCGCCTTCTCTGTATGCCTTTAAGACAAAAACCTTATCTGTTTTAGAACGATCCGCACCAAACTCTTTACTTTCCGGTCCCACCATCAGTGCTGCCTCCCCCGTAGGAGCAATGGCCACGCCGCAGCGCTCAAACACCGGCCAATAGCCGGAAAAATACCTTGCATTTGCGTAATCTGATTCATTCGAATTCACAATAAGGGCATCCAGTCCTTCCCTCTGCATAATTTCTGCCGCCCTCCGGGCTCTCTCTTTGTACTCTTGATCCGGTATCCGGATGGTTCCATAGTCTGTCATATAAAATCCTCCTATTCCAGTTCCGTAATATCCCTCCCAGTACATTTTAGCCTAAATCAATTTCCAGTCACAGATGCATGTGCCTGTAAATTGATTTGTGCACTGTGAGGGATATTACTGTTTAAAGTCGCTGCGCGACAGTACTAACTTGACATTTCTTAGCCGGACTATTTTTCGTTACAGCAATAACCTGGTGTCGTATAAAAGGCTACTGCTCTTGGTTCTGCCCGTCCATACTGTGCTACAATTGGTTCATTGCTTTCCAGCATAATTGCATATTGCTCGCCAAAAATTGCTGTGTGCCCTCCAAAATCCTCTTTCACATTTGTTCTTAAGCATCTCACGCGTTTTGCCCCTACCACCGCTTTTATGTCCGTAACAGGCGCTCTGTCCGTATAAAGCAGTGTTATTCTGATATGGGCATCCTCATCTCCGGTATTCGTAATAATCAGCGACTCATGACCCGGAATTGCATTTACTCCTTCCGGTGGGAGCTCTGCATCCGGAAATATCCATACCTTTTTTCCATATCCCATCTAACCCACTCCTTATCTATAATCAGATCCCTTATCCATACCTGTTACTTCATAACCGCGATATAGCCGAGAAACTTCTCCAGTTCCTTCTCGCCGTCCAGTATGCCTATTTCAAGTTCCATTGTGCAGGATTCAAACGGCTTTAACATTCTTAAATCATGTTGTTCTTTCGCGGCAAGCCTGCCAATCGGCCTGCAGTTTGCGGGGAGCATCCCAAGTGCATAATCTCCGGCTTTCATGCTTTTCCATTCCACCATATAAGGCAGCTGGTCCACACGGAACTTCACATACAGGCCGATCATCAAAGTCCGGTTTACCAGACATGCCGCCCCATAACCATCCCTATCACAGCCTGCTTCTATGCAGTACAGATCTTCCGGCACATTATCCAGCGGTGCGCTTATTTCACCTGCCTGTTTCAGATGCTCCCTGGAGATGTCGCTCATCGGCTCTATTCTGCGTATGGCAGTTACATATTCCGCTCCCTCATCCAGCAGCGGATAACCTGTGTTCAGATGGTACAACAGCATAAATCCGTCTTCTTTAAAATCCAGGTTTTCCACGGTGTCTGTAATATGTATGCTCCTGGAGCCTGCCATTGTCTCAATCTCACGGTGAAGTACCAGATTCCGCCCAAAAAATGCCGCCTCATGCATATCACCTAATATTTTTATCCGATACTCGTCTTTGTCCCATGTTCCTCTTGCAGATACATTGCGGGCAGCAATATTTTTGACCCTTCCATGGCCATACTGCTCGTCTCCCTCATCCGCACATGCTCCTCCTACATTTGCCAATCCTGCCGTATACAGCATTCCGCATCCCTGCGAATATAAGAATGATGTATTTCTCTGATCTGCATTATAGGGAGAGTGCAGGCCTGCTTTCGATGCAAAGCCAAGATTGATTCCTTTATATTTCATTTTAAAAATATCCAGGCATTTATTTTCATTTACCGAAAATTCCAGACCCCCTCCCGTATCTATGTCATATGCTTTTACCAGGTTCGCATCTCCTGAAAAATATTGTACCGGACGAATATCTGCTATCTGTTCAATTCCGCCTGCACGCCTCAGCAATTCCCGTCTGCCGAAAGTGTCCCCGTTTACTTTCATCTGTTATTCCCCCTCGCATACAATATCCACCGGAAGTCCTGTTTTCTGAGATTCAAAACATGCATCAATAATCTTTACCGCGTCAATCGGCGTCTGCATATTTACTTCAAATTCCGTTCCGTTTCTTATGCTGTCCACGAAATGATCGATCTGCAATGCCATGTCTCCATGCATTTTCCCATTATATACCGGTGATAACATTGTATCCGGATACGAAAATGCTTCTTCTGTGGCAATCGTCAGTCCCTGCGGCCCTGCTTCTACTGTTCCCGACCCCTTCGTTCCGTTTACCCTTGCGTAAGACCAGACCGGCATCGGCATTGTTTCCGGATATGACCAGTCAATCTCAAAGCATCCTACCGCGCCGTTATCAAAATTTACAATGGCGAAAATTCCGTCGTCATCCTTATACTGCCCGCAAATCTTATTTGGAAATTGTGCATATGCACGAACAGGCCTTCCCCCCGCATAAGCACACATCAGTTCAATGTCGTGTACTCCCAGATAATACATAAAGGATACTTTGCCGCCTATCCTTTTACATGTAGAAAGGGTATTGCAGCGCTTCACATACACGCTGGAAACGTCTCCCAGCTCTCCTTTTTTCACCGTATCCAGCAGCACTCCATAGCGCGAATCAAAATGGAGTAAATGAGCAATCATGATCCGTGTTCCGTGTTCTCTTGCCGCCAGGGCTATTTCATCAGCCTCTTTTCCTGTTTTTGCTATAGGTTTTTCAAGCAAAACAGCTTTCCCCGCACGAATTGCCGCCAGCGTCGGTTCCACATGAAAATCTTCTGTTACACATATATCAAACGCATCAATCTCTTCTTTTTCGATGCATTCCTCAATGGAACCATAGGCACGGCAGCCGTATTCCTTCGCCAATTCTACTGCCGCTTCTTTGTTTATATCCACGATTGCAGCAAAATCAATCTTCTCATTTTCATGAAGAACCACTGCGTGTACATGCCCAATCACTCCGGCTCCTACCAAAGCCATTTTTAATTTATTCATATCATTTCCTCCATATCTTTAATTGACTCCTGCAGCACTTGTCATAAGAAGTTCCTGTGTAATAACGGTTTTATCTGCATTGAATTCGCCGCTGATTTTCCCCTCATACATCACAATAATATTGTCGCAGGCTCCTATAATTTCCGGAAGCTCTGAAGAAATCATAATCACTGCGTATTTTTCCCTCACCAGCTGATCTACTATTTTATGGATTTCTTCCTTTGCTCCGATGTCAATCCCTTTCGTAGGTTCATCCAGAATAATAATTCTCGGATGCGTTGCCAGCCACTTTGCAATACAGCATTTTTGCTGATTTCCGCCTGATAAATTCCCAATACTTTGTTTTATAGAGGGTGTTTTTATCTGTAAACGTTCCACATATTCCTGCGCCGTTTTTGCATCTTCTTTCTCTCTAATCCATCCTGCTGTACACAGCTGTGTCAAAATCGGCATTGTAATATTTGCTCCCACAGACATCAAAGGAACAATTCCTTCTCCCCGCCTGTCCTCTGTAACAAATGCAATTCCTTTTCTGGCAGCATCTTTTGGATTTTTAATCTTTACTTTTTGTCCGTAAAGGAAAATCTCTCCCTCGTCATATTTATCCAGTCCAAAAATGCAGCGCATAATTTCCGATCGCCCGGCACCTATCAGGCCGCTGAAGCCCAGCACTTCGCTTTCATGAAGCGTAAAACTAATATTTTCAAAGACGCCCCTTTTCGTTAGGTTTCTAACCTCCAGCACGGTTTTTCCCGGCTCCAGATGACTGCGTCCGTAGATGTTATTAAGCTCCCGGCCTACCATATGTTTTACCAGATCAGCTTCATTCACTTCATTAAGCGGCGCTGTCATAATATGCTTCCCGTCCCTTAGGACCGTTACTTCATCCGCAATCTCAAAAATTTCCTGCATGCGATGGGAAATATAAATGATTGCCACACCCTGCTTTTTCAGTTCCCGTATGGTATCAAAAAGCTTTTCTTTATCTGCATTTGTAATAGAGGAAGTAGGCTCGTCCATAACAATCACAAATGAATTGGAACCTACCGCCTTCACAATCTCTATCATCTGCCGCTGTCCGACCGTAAACTTATTTGTCTTTGCGTTTACATTTATGTCCAGTCCAAATTTATGAAGAAGGTTTTCTGCTTCCTTTTTCATTTTCTTCGTATCAAACAATATGCCGTTTTTTCCTGTCTTCTCTTTTCCCAAAAATATATTGCTGTATACGGATAGTTCTGGTACTAATTCCAGCTCCTGATAAATAACGGATATCCCAAGTTTTTGAGAATCCATCGGTGATTTGATATCAACCGGAATTCCATCGACCAGGATCGCACCCTCATCCCGCATATAGACTCCTGCCAATATCTTCATAAGTGTTGATTTACCTGCACCGTTTTCGCCGACTAAGGCATGCACAGTACCTCTCTTGATCTTTAAAGATACGTTCTCCAGTGCTTTTACTCCCGGAAACTCTTTGGAAATACCGCTTAATTCAAGAACCTTATGTTCATCATTTTTGACTCTCTGCATGGCCGCCGCCCAATTATCCGATGATTCCAAAGGCGTCTTTTCTAATCTTTTTTGTGCCTTTAATGTCTTTGCCAGCTTTCTCTTATCCTTTTCTGCAGTTGATATATCCGAATAAACGGCAAGCAGAATTAAAATCCCTTTTAACAGATAATTGAAAAATACCGGCACATTTACCATTCCCAATCCTGTGGAAATTGTTCCCATCAAGACTGCGCCCAGCAGAGTGCCTGTTATTGTGCCGATTCCGCCCATCAGGCTGGTACCGCCTAAAACAACCGCTGTAATAATCTCAAATTCCAGGTTCAGGCCTGCTAAAGGCTGGGCAGACAGGGTTCTTCCGACCGTAACAATGGCTGCCAGTCCGCACATAACACCATTTAAAGCAAAAACCAATATAATATGTCTCGCCGGGTTAATACCGACAATTCTTGCTGCGGTCGGATTTCCGCCGACTGCATATGTCCTTCTTCCAAAGCTCATATGATTTAACAGTACGTATCCCAAAACCACTACTGCAGCCAGAAGAACGACCACCCCGGGAAACATACCTATCTTCCCCTGGGCCATGTAGTTGTAAATTGTATTATTTACAGCTACACGCGCATCGCCGCAAATAACCAGGGTAAGTCCCCTCGCCAGTGTCATGGACGCCAGCGTTGTAATAAAAGAATTCACCCCGCATACCCCTACCATAAATCCATTAAACAGTCCGACTGCACTTCCTGTAAGTATTGTGGCCATGATACCCACCAATGCTCCCACTATACTGTTATCCGGAAAACTGCTGACCGCCATTGCACCTGCAACGCCACACAGCGCCACCTGAGATCCTACAGACAGATCTGTATTTGCTGTAATAATGACAAATGTCATGCCGATTCCTATGATCAATAATGACGCCGACTGCATAATGAGATTCATAAATGTCTGAACACTTAAAAATGTAGGAGAGATTATAGAAAACACAATCATCATAAGCACGATAAAAGCGGATAAAACCATATACTTTTTCTTCTGTGCATCTATGTCATTTATTTTGAATCTCTTGAACACAATACTTACCCCATTTCTATTCCTTTTCTTATATGGGCGCATGCATACAGCCTGCGCCCATAAAGTTATCTGGTTATACCTTCCCCTTATCAGAATTCATGCTCAGGATCTGGGCTGATAGTTTTCTACCTTGTAGCTGTCCGGACCAAATTCCTCCGAAAAACCTTCCAGTATTTCCATTGCCTCATCCGGAGTGCAGGTTGTCATTTTATCGGTTAATCCCCATTCATCCAGCTTTTCCTTTGTATTCTCTGACACAACCACAGATGTGGGAAGATATATTTTCTGCGGAATATCTGCCCCATTTGCCAGCTGCGCTGCTGTCGCCACATTCCAGTATCCGACTCTTGCGCCGCCCATCAGCAGATCAAGCAGATATGTTCCGTCCTCTACACCCGGGATATTATCTGTCATCCCTGCAAAATTTGTCACCAGCAGGTCTTCTCTGTTGCTCGCCTCTGCCGCCTGTACAATCTGGAATCCGATTGCGTCAGCACAGATAACACCGTCCAAATCAGGTTCCGCAACCAGCAGGTCTGTTACCATCTGCTGCGCTACCGTTGCATCCCATTTTGCCGGAAGGACAAACGGTTCAACATTCGGATAATTTGCTACTGCATCCTCAAAGCCTTTCTGCCTTGCATCGGAAACAGCACTTCCAGGAGCTCCTACTACGCAGGCAACTTTTCCGCTTTCGCCGATTGTTTTACACATAACATCTGTGATACAGCCCACATCATAAGCGTCATTGTAGATCGTACATACATTGTAATCTGTCTCAATCTCATTTCCGGCTGTAATCACCGGAATCCCCGCTTCTCCGGCTTTATTGATTGCAGGTACAATCCCCTGTTTGTCAAGGGGATCCACAATGATACAGTCTACCCCCTGCACAACGAGGTTCTCAATCAGTGAAATCTGCTTTTCCAGGGAACCTTCGCCGCTTTTGAACACAAGATCTACACCATAGTCTTCCGCCGCTACTTCTCCGCCGCGCATCATATCTACCCAAAAGGCTCCTTCCATATTGATGCACACAAATGCTATCTGCTTTTTTCCGCCCGCTTCTTCCGCATTTTTCTCCGCATCTTCTTCCTGTGTCTCTGCCGGAGCTGCCGCATTATTTTCTTTTGACGGTTCTGTCTGTGATTTTCCCCCGCAAGCCGCTGCCATTAAAAACATCATCCCCACAAGTAATAAAGCTGTTACTTTTTTCATTTTGCAATACCTTCCTTTCTTCTCTTGTTTCTGTGCTCAACAGTTCCCCCGCACATTAATTGTTTCGTGTTTTTTGAATCTTTTTCTTCTCCTCCCTTTTTTTATTTATTTGTACCCGGTTTTATCCGGATATCAATCCTTATTTCCCTGCCGGTTAACCAAAACATCAATTAAAAGGGCAAAAACAATAATACTTCCTTTTACTACATCATGCATATTTGAGCTGACATTCAGTAAAATCAGAGAATTTCCGATTACGCCGATAATCATAGCTCCGACTACTGTACCAATGACATTTCCTTTTCCGCCGGTAATGCTGGTTCCCCCTATTACCGTAGCCGCAATTCCGTCTAAAAGAAGCGTTGAATTTACACTGGAATAAATAGCTGCCATTCTGGTAGTGATTAAGATTGTACCCAAAGCCGAGCACAGTCCCGTTGTCATATAAATCAGTATCTTGTATTTCTTAACATTAACCCCTGTATAAGTAAGCGCCTGTTCGTTCCCTCCCAATGCATAGGTATATGTTCCAAGCTTTGTATATTTCGTAACCAGCTGCATCAGTGCTGCGAATACAATTAAAATCAGAAATGCTGCCGGAATATTTGCAATACGCCCTTTTCCTAAAAACTCTACCGTTGCTCCGGAAAGCTGAATGATTTTTCCTTCTGCAAAAAACAACATTGTTCCATGGACAACTGACTGCATTGCCAGGGTTGCTATAAAAGGCGGAAATTTAAGGCAGGCAATCAATACGCCGTTTATGAATCCAACCGCTACGCCGACACCGACACACCCTAATATTAGCAGCAGTATATTATTTCCTCCATGCAGATACCACAATCCTCCGATTACTGAACCGCATGCCATAATTTCCGCCGAAGTAAAATCAATGCCTCCGCTAATCAATACCAGCATTGCACCAATGGCAATAAAAGCAACCCCCGAATACTGCATTAAGATATTACTGATATTATTCCAAGTTAAGAATATTGGATTTAGTATTGTAACTACTATACTGATTGCAATCAGCAATACTGCCGGCAGCATTTTCTGCAATTTTTCCATTGGTTGTACTGCTTTCTGTTTACTGCTTACTTCCATTCCATCCTCTCCCTTTTTGTTCTTTAAGGTTCTTAATTTGAGTTGTATTTCTTTCTGTCTTTATTTTATACTCTTTTTCTTCATTCAGTCAATGCTTTTTACTATATTTAAATTAAATTTTATTTAAACGTTTTACTTTACATTTTCCATATTTTATGTTATAGTGTACCTCAACTAAAATAATAGTATTTACCAGCGCCCCATAAAAACGACACCTGCAGAAAGGACAACAACATGGCAACCATCAAAGATGTAGCTCATATGGCCGGCGTATCGATCGCCACTGTTTCCAATTATCTGAACCAGACAAAGCCTGTAAGCAGAGAGGCCTCTGCCCGAATCCAGAAGGCGGTTGATGCCCTGCAGTATGCGCAGAATCTGTCCGCCAAAAGCCTCAAATCCAGCTTCTACACAGATATCGGCGTTATCCTTCCCAACTTTGATGATTCTTACTATGTACAGATTTTTCAGGGAATTGAGAGCACCTTTCAAAATACCGGTTATTATACCAACCTGGCTTTCTCTTATGACATTCCGGATTTTGAACAGAATACCATTCACAATTTTCTGAAAAAACAGATACGCGGATTGATTCTCGTCTCCTGCCAGCCGGATAACTGGAAGTTTTACTATGATCATTTCACTTCGGACAAGCGGCCGCTGGTTCTGCTGGATCGGGATATCCGCAGCCTGGACGCAAACTTTGTATCCTTTGACAATTATTCTATGATCCAGCGGATCACAGAGCGGCTTTTAGAGCAGAAGTATACTCAAATCTTTCTGATTTCCGGGCCGGAAGCTTTTGAATGCGAGAGTAATTGTATTCATGGCTTTTTTGATTCCCTTGAGAGCAACGGAATCCTTCCCGATCCTTCCTTTTTAATCCGGACAAATCTGAGCAAAGAGGATTCTTTCCGCAAAACCATTCAGCTTCTGCATTCCAGAACACCGGAAGCCATTATTGCCACCTCTGAATCTCTTGCCGTAGGAGTGATCGAGGCTTTCACTATTCTCGGCTACAGCCCGGAGGATATCCCTGTCCTTACCCTGGGAGAAGAGCATTGGAATCTTTATACCCATTCCTTTGCCTCCGGCTCTGCAGTGCGGCCCGCTATTAAGCTGGGACAAACAGCCGCCACCCTGCTTTTGGAACAGCTGGATTCACCGCTTACGAAGGAAAATGAGAAGGTTATATTAAAAGACACCTACATCACCAGCCATACTCCCCTGCGCAGACTGCTGCCCGGGCCGCATCCCCCTGTCAAAGCAGCCTCGGATAAGACTTTACATATCCTGATGCTTGACACTCCGCAGGTTCATGCCCTTTTGGGCCTTCTCCGCAACTTCGAAAACCAGTATCACATGAATGTGGAAGTGACGATTCTCTCCCACCATTATCTGTATGAAACCATACAGCAGACGCATCGCGATCCTTCCAAAATTCCGTATGATGTGGTGATGTATGATATTCCCTGGCTTTCTGCTCTGGCCTCCGAAAATATTCTGGAGGATATCACACCTGATCTGAAAAATATGGATCTGGATATCTTTCTTCCTGACTGCCTGAAATATTTCAGTATATTCAATCACCGGTATTACGGGCTTCCGTTTATGTATGCCCCCCAAATCTTTTACTATCGGAAGGATTTATTTGAAAATCCCGATTTGAAGGCTGATTATGAGCGTCAGAACAATATTACCCTGCGTCCTCCTTTAACTTTAAAGGAATTCAATACGATCGCAAACTTTTTTACAAACCAGACAAAAGCAATCGACTACGGCATCTCAATTCCCGCCGCCTATGATGAATGCCTGGCTCCGGAACTGTATATGCGGCTGCGCGCTTTTGGTGGCAGTCTGTTTGACAGCAAAGGGAATGTCTGCCTGGACCGGGACGCATCTTTAAAAGCATATCTGAATCTTCTGCGCTCCGTCCGCCTTGCCAAGCCGGACTACCGTACTGCTACGGATGTGAGCGTTGTACAGGATTTTCTAAAGGGAGACACCGCTATGCTGATTACCTATCCCTCCTTCCTTACAGATGTGGTAGATCTTCGCAAGAGCAGCATGATCGGCTCTATCGGATATCATCATATTCCGGGACGCAGCCCGCTCCTCGGCGGATGGAGTCTGGGAATCAGCAGCCGCTCCTCCCAAAAGAAAGAGGCATTTTCTTTTCTGCAATGGATCTGCAACGAACAGATTGCCAATTATTTTGCGCTTTTGGGCGGCCAATCAGCAATCACATCAACTTATACCAATGACGAATTAATCAAGCTGTATCCATGGCTGCCTCTGTACCACTCTACTTACCAATATACCAGACCCACAGTACCTCCGGATCTGGGAAATCACACCATTCTTTCTCAAAACGATATTGATGCGATTGTGTGCCGGTGGGTATATGAGCTTTTAGATGAAAAACTTGAGGTACAGGATGCAATTGCCGGCACGCATGCCGAGCTGGAAAATCTTGTGAGACAGTCAGCCCGATAGAGGACGCATTTTTCTATTATGTTAAAAGGAGGCTGCCGGGCAATAAAACCGCAAGCCTTACTGCCCGGAAACCTCCTTTTGGAATTTCTACTGCTCCATCTGTCTGCCCAGAAATCCGGCGGCAGAAAACGCAAGCTTCTGTTCTGCCTCTCCCATCTTGGCCTTAGGATCCCTGCTGAACAATACAACCGCTCCTATTGCATCGCCCTCACAGAGAATAGGGCTGATGGTCTGTGCATAACAGTCCTCCATATCTTCATCTACAATCTTTACATACCGCTTTTCTCCGGCAGATGCCTGAATGTTTTCCCTCTCCTGGATAGCATCCTCAAGCTGATGGCTGATCGCCTTGCCCATGTAATCCTTTTTGGCTCCTCCGGCCGCTGCAATTACGGCATCACGATCCGCGATGCAGACCATAAGGCCGGTAGTCTGAGCCAGGCTTTCCGCATACTGCTTTGCAAACAATCCGAGCTCTCCGATAGGTGAGTACTTTTTTAATATGATTTCCCCTTCCCGATCGGTAAATATTTCCAGTGGATCGCCTTCACGTATGCGAAGTGTCCGTCTAATTTCCTTTGGAATAACCACCCTTCCCAGGTCATCAATTCTTCTGACAATTCCTGTAGCTTTCATAAAAATATTCCTCCATTTACTGTACTGACCATTTCTGGAAATAGTATTTGTAGGCAGGAAATTTTTATACCTTAAAAACACATTTTTCCTCTCTTCCCTTCTTGTCCTCTTTTTTTATTGTGCCGAAAGGCAGTTTTTGTTATACTTATAAAAAATGCGGAACAGGAGGACATTATGAAGCTTTTAGTTTGTAATGCCGGAAGTACATCTTTAAAATTTAAGTTATTTGTCATGCCCGGGGATGAGGTTCTGGCAGAAGGCAGAGTAGAACGGGTAGGAAGCACCGACAGTGCCGTTTTCCACTTTAAGAAACCGGACGGTTTTAAAATTCTCCGCGAAAAACTGTCAATCCCTACTTATACGGAAGGCATCCAGATGTTTCTGGACTGCCTGCTCCATTCGGAATACGGCGTACTTTCCAATCTGCAGGAGCTTGAGCGTGTAGGTTTTAAAACCGTACTTTCCAAAGATCATTACGGCATTCACGAGCTGACGCCGGAAGTATTAAAAGGCATGGAGGAATATCTTGTAGTAGCGCCGGCCCACAATATTCCCTACCTTGAAGCTATCCGTCAGTTCCAGAAGCTGACGCCGGATGCCATGCTGGTGGGAGCCTTTGAGACGGCTTTCCACACCACGATTCCGCTGGAGCGGAAGCTGTATGGAATTCCCTATGAATGGTATGAAAAATACGGCATTGAGCGTCTGGGGTATCACGGCGCCTCCCACAGCTATGTAGCAGAAACCTTAACAGAGCTTTACGGTACTACCGGAAAAGCCGTCTCCTGCCATCTCGGCGGAAGCGGTTCTCTGTGTGCCATTGACAACGGAAAAAGCGTGGATACCAGCTTTGGACTTTCTCTTCAGGCCGGTCTGATTCAGTCCAACCGGAACGGCGATATGGATCCCTTTATTATTCCCTTCCTTTTGGAAAAGGGTATGAAGCTGGATGAAATCATGGAAGGGCTCACGAAAAGGGGCGGCCTGCTCGGAATCTCCGGCGTCAGCAATGATCTGCGCGATATTGAAGAAGCCGCCGGAGCCGGGAACGAACGGGCCAGGCTGGCAATCGATGTGTTCTGCAACGGCATTGTCCGTTACATAGGTTCCTATTATGCGGAATTGGGCGGTCTTGACCATCTTGTTTTCACCGGAGGAATCGGAGAACATGGATGTACCATCCGCAGAATTGTCTGTGAGCAGTTAAAGCATATGGGGATTCTCCTTGACCCGAAAAAAAATCTGGATTACAGTGAAAATGCAGTGATATCTCTCCCCGAATCTCCTGTGACGATTCATGTGATTCTCGCCAACGAAGAGCTGGGGGTGGCAAGGAAAACATTTGGTTACAAAAGAAACTGATCGATACCCCAAAAGCACCTCCTATGCACAGAACATTGTCTCTAAATTAAACTTAGAAAAAAGGCATCTCATCCTCTATACGAAGGTGAGACGCCTTTTATTCTTATTCTCTATTTTGCAGTGCTTCAGATTTTTTATTGTAAAAATCCCTTTTCCGCATAACGGAAAACTAAGTTCAAGGATGCCCTATGCGCAGCATGATCAGATAGAACTTACATTCATATCTACATTACCGCTGATGCCGTCTACCTGCCCCTTGGAGGTATTCTGCCAGATATCATAGCGTCCGCCGTAGGTACACTTGCTTGCATACTGGGCTACCCAGATGCGGTAGCTGCCCGGGAACTGAGAGGGGCTTAAGTGCTCGGAGAACCAGTTCTTGCTGGCGTACACCATCGGGGTGTGGCCGGAATTGGCTACCGTATTACAGAACGCAATGGTGATCTTGGTCCGCTCTGCCTTGGACAGGCCGTCCGCACGTCCCCGTCCGCCTGCAGCATACTCGCTGTCAATGGCAATGGGCATATTGATTCCGTAGCGATTGGCAAGTTTCACTGCCATACTGGCTTCCTCTACGGCCTCGGCCTCAGTGACTGCCTGGCTGAAGAAGTACACGCCCACACGCAGGCCGGCTGCCTTGGCGCCGCTGATATGGGATGCATACATGGGATCCTCTACAAGCACGCCGGAACCGTATCCACGGTATCCGCAGCGGATAATAACAAAGTTAATTCCCGCATTCTTTACTTTCTGCCAGTTGATGCCCTTCTGGTATTTTGATACGTCAATACCGATGGTTCCGGAACGGATGCCCTCACTGCTGAAGGTGTATTGAATACCCTGAATAATCTGGGAGCCCGTTACCTTATTGCCGTTCTTATCAAAGAAATACGTCGCATTGTCAATGGTCTGCCACCCGGTGTATTTGTACGTGCCGGTGCCTTCCATGACGGGAGCGCTTGTTGTGTCATAGACAATCTTCTCACTGCCGGCTGCTCCGACCAGGCGCAGGGCATGGTTTACCAGGGAAGCCGACGGGGCTGTCTGCTCATCTATAGTTACTGTGCCTCCATTACTCTCTGCCGGCGTATCCGGATTATCGGGCTTATTGACATCGGGATTATCAACATTCGGATTATTAACATTCGGATTAGCCGCTCCGCATCTCCTGCAGACCGCTTCCCCGTTATTCTCGCCGAAGTCATGTCCCAGTGCAGGAATCACCTCTGACTTATTCCCACAGCTGCACTCTTTCCTGCCTTCTACCGTACAGGTGGCTGCTTGCACTTCTTTAAGTTCATGTGTATGAGGAGCCTGATAGTTCGGATCTTTTGCACTGCAGACCGTACATACCCCGTCCTTATAGCTGTGCCCCTTTGCCGCAATTGCTTCTGTCTTCGTATCGCCGCATTTGCTGCAGGTCAGTGTCTTCGTTCCTGCCTCTGTACAGGTTGCCTCTTTTGTAATACTTTCTGTATATGTATGCTCACAGGCCATCTTGGCACCGCAGCGGTCACAGCTGCCGTCCTTATTATCGTCTACATGGTGCTTCGCCGGCTCACTGATAATCTTCTCATACATAGGCGTCCCATATTCGTCCACCTTCTGCTTCATTATCTCTGTCTTTGTGGATTCTACAAACTCTACTGTATCCGTCAGCACAGTCGCCGTACCGGCATCGCTGTTGCCCGTCGTATTGGAATCCTCCTTCGCTACATTGATCTCGCTTTCTTTCTTGATCTCATCCGTAACGTCGACAACCTTATATTCGATGTTCGCCTTAACCTCTGCCGTAATATCATCCGGCGCGCTGTAAGATCCGGAAGACTTCATGGAAACCGTACAGCTTCCGGGCGTCATATTCTTTATGTAAATAATTCCGTCCTTATCTTCATCCTTATAATTCTGTGCCTTTTTATTGGAATCCGTAACCGTAACCTCAAACACGGTTCCCGTGATAACCCTGCCATTCTTCTGATTGACAATCTTCACCTTCAGATCCTTGTCCATGGAGGTAGCCTTAAGCACAACAGGTATGGCTTTTTCATCCACCGTTGCTGCCTGGGTATTGTCCCCGTCCAGTCTTGTAAGCTCTGCCATATAGGACTTATTCATGGAAAGTCCCATAACGGTGGCCTCTTCCTCCACCGGAATTGATTCCTCCGCCATTCCCAGATCTGTCACCGTGGGAATCATATCATCAGTTACCTGCGGCCGGATACAGCCGCTGAGCATGGACACTGTCAGCACAGCCGACAGGCTGAGCGCCCAAAAACGCTTTCCCTTCATATACCTTCTCCTCATTTGCTTCATTACACCCTGTCCCTGTTAATATGGGCCGATTTTTTGTTAACAGTAGTCTTAGTATAACACCCTTTTTTCTGCTTTTCAACCGTTTACATAAAAAAATTGTAACAAAAAAATGGGATATTTGCTAGGATATCCCATTTTTCTAATATTTCTTTAATTATTTACTTAATATTTCCTTAATTTTTCTGTAATATCTCAAGAACTGCGGAGCATGCTCCGGATACACTTCGTTACTGCTCTGTCTTCAGCACAAATGTCTGGTTAAAGTCAAGCTTTGCCATTACCTCATCCACCACAGTAAATGTATGGGCCGCCTTAAGCTCCTCGCATTTTTCATTGTAAAGAGTATCTCTGCGCTGCCCGATAATGGTTTCCTTCTGACTGTCCGTAGCTTCTCTGTCAAAAGTACTGAGCATCTGCACCGCATAATATCCGCTCTCCGCCTCAATAATCTCTGCAAATTCACCGTCCTTCAGGGTATCTGCCGCTGCCCGGACGCTTTCTGCCGGAGAACTGCTGTCTGCTCCATAGGTTGCAGTGCTGGCAGTAATATTCTCCTTTCCCTCTGCCGCTGCAGCCAGATCTCCGCTCTCCGCCGCCGCATCAAGGACCTCCTGAAGCGCCGCTTTTTTCTGGGCCTTCTCCTCATCAGTCAGCGGAATGATATTGCCCTCACTGTCTGATTCCGTTCCCGTGGTGGAGATAAAAGCATAGGCGATGCGCTTCTGCGCCGCTTCCTCATCGGAAACCACCGTATCCACATCCGCTGTCAGGGCATCATACATCTTATTCTGAATGGTCAGCAGAGTCAGGAGATGCTCCACATCCTGCTGCTCCGCGCCGACTGCCTTTTTAAGCTGCGGAGTATTATTATCCAGAAATGTTTTTGCCGCCTCAGTGACTGCCGCCTTTTCTTCCTCAGTCAGAGCAGCCCCGTAACCAGGAGCCTCCGCCTCCAGAACATACAGAAGCTGGAACTCATCCATCTGGCTTCTCTTGGCCGTGTCGCCATAGACTTCCCCCGTATCCGGCATCTCCTGCTGGTAAATGCCGCCGCCCAGCATGCTTCCGTAATAGCTTTCCATCTGTGCCTGCTGATAGCGCAGCATCAGGCTGAACTCTCCCAGTCTTATATTGGTGGCCTCATCCAGAACCGCAATGGTCTCAGAACCGTTCAGACCGCTCCCGGAGCAGCCTGTCAGCGCAAAAGCCAGTGCAAATACCAGAGATAAGATCCTGCTTGTCCTTTTCTTCATCTTCTTTGTCTACCTTTCCGTTTTCCGAAGCCCCGTATGCTTTCCCGTAAGCTCCTGTATTTATTCTTTGTCCATTATAATCTGTTTTTTCGGCATAGGCAAGGATTCTTTTGCCGGAACACAGACATTTCACGGTTCTG
The DNA here is from genome assembly GCA_021770065.1 of Lachnoclostridium sp. Taxonomy (GTDB): domain Bacteria; phylum Bacillota; class Clostridia; order Lachnospirales; family Lachnospiraceae; genus Laedolimicola. The sequence continues at coordinate 145,220 of JAETRR010000001.1, forward strand.
CCGTAATCAGTTTATCCACCCGTACCGAAGCCCATACCTCATCTGCAATCTCAAGGGGCGTCTCTTCTCTCCATAAGTCAACCATCCGGGCACAGTAATCCTCTCTTGCAAGATATTCCATCTCTTCTATCCGTTCTTTTGTGGCTGCATCATCATACTCGGCCGTCCTCTGAACAATGTAATAGCCCTCCTGGGTTTCAATCACCCCTGACACGCCTCCTATGTCCATCTCCCGGGCAGCCCGGGCTACCAGCTCGTGGGCGCCCCCGTCTGTCAGATCGTTAAAGTAAACATCAATCACTGTATGGGAAATCTCTGCCCCTGCCGCCGTAATATCCTTAAGCTCTTTGGCCCGGACGGCAAACCGCTCTGCGGCTTCCCGTATCTTCAGAACTTCCTCTTCCGTAAAAGGCGTCCGATTTCCCTCTGCATCAAAGGTTCCCGTTGTGGCAAATAAGCAGTAAGTGAGCTTTCCCACCCTGGCCTCTTCCTCATTGATCTCCGGCTCGTATTTTTCCTTAAGAGCCTCTGCCGTCTTTGCAGCCTGCTCATTGTACAGAAGAAACTGCTCCACCGACTCCCTGTCAGCGCCTGCCGCCTCTAAGACAGCCGGAGTATTGTCCCTCATAAACGCCTCTGCCCTCTTAGCCACGATTGCCTTTTCCTCTCCCGTCAGCTCCGCTCCATACTCCTCTGTGTGGGCACACAGAAGATGAATCTCTGTGAGCGTGTCCATCACATTCTGTTTAAGAGCCTCCTCCAGGGTATCTGCTCTTCCCTCTCCCTCTCCGAATTCCGGCTCATGCTGCCACATATCTGCCCCATAGGAATCATAGTAAGCCGCCTCCCACTGCTCCTGAAGCATTCTTGTGTAAAATACGGCTTCCTCCAAGGAGATTGTCTCTGTTCCCAGACTCGCCACCGGCGTTTCCTGCCGCTTATTTTCTTTACATCCCCCGCACAGGGCTGCCAGCAGAAGCACTGCCGGCAGCATCAAAAAGCATCTTCTGTTCATTCCTTCTCTTCCTCCCGGAGAACCTGCATTTCCTCCAGTATCCCCTGCACCAGCTCCATCACGTTCTCTTCCTCACGGCTGTTTTTTGTTCTCAAGTACAAAAGACTTGGTTTCTCTCCCGTAATAAGCCGCATGCGTCCGTTAAAACGTGCCGTAAATTCCGGAAATGCTGCCGGATTCAGCTTTGCCTTTTCATACAGATACAATCTGATCTCCAACGGCCTTTCCACAATCTCTTTTACATATACTCTGTGGGCCTTTACTTTAAGGTCGGCCACCGCAAGAAGATTCAATACGGATTTCGGCGGATCCCCGAACCGATCCAGAAGCTCTTCCAGCATATCCTCACATTCTTCCGCAGACTCAAGGCCCGCAATCCTTTTATAGATATCCAGCTTCTGGCTTTCACTGCTGATATAAGTATCCGGGATGTAAGCATCCAGCTCTATATCCACAAGGGTCTGGAACTCTTCTTCCGGCACCGGGATACCCTTCTGTTTTTTCACTGCCTCATTCAGCATCTTGCAGTACAGATCATATCCCACCGCCTGCATATGCCCGTGCTGCTGGGCTCCCAGGAGATTGCCGGCGCCCCGGATCTCCAGATCACGCATGGCAATCTTAAAGCCGCTTCCAAGCTCCGTAAACTCCCGGATGGCTCCCAGACGCTTCTCCGCCACCTCTTTGAGCATTTTATTCCGCCGGTACATGAGAAACGCGTAGGCCGTCCGGCTGGAGCGTCCTACCCTGCCGCGGAGCTGATAGAGCTGAGACAGGCCCATATTATCCGCATCATGGATAATCATGGTATTGACATTGGAAATATCCAGTCCGGTCTCAATAATCGTGGTAGATACAAGCACATCAATATCACCGCCGATAAAATCATACATAATACGCTCCAGCTCCTGCTCCTTCATCTGTCCGTGGGCAAAGACAACATTTGCCTCCGGAACCAGCTTTGCAAGCTGGGCCGTTATCTCCACAATCGTATTCACCCGGTTATAGACATAGTAGACCTGTCCGCCCCGGCCCAGTTCCCGGCTGATTGCCGCCCGGACCATCTCCTCATCATACTCCATCACGTAGGTCTGAATGGGGATCCGATCCTGGGGCGCTTCCTCCAGAACGCTCATATCCCTTATCCCAATCAGGCTCATATGAAGGGTCCGCGGTATAGGGGTCGCCGTCAGTGTCAGCACGTCAATATTTTCCTTCAGCTTCTTGATCTTCTCCTTGTGGGCCACGCCGAAACGCTGCTCCTCATCAATAATCAAAAGCCCCAGATCTTTAAAAACAACATCCGCCGACAGTACACGGTGAGTTCCAATGACAATATCCACCAGGCCTTTTTTCAGATCCGTAAGAGTCTTCTTCTGCTCCGCCGCAGTCCGGAACCGCGACAGCATATCCACCCGCACGGGGAACTCCTTCATCCGCTGCACAAAGGTATTGTAATGCTGCTGTGCCAGGATCGTAGTAGGCACCAGGTAGACCACCTGCTTATTCTCCTGAACTGCCTTAAACGCCGCCCGAATGGCAATCTCCGTCTTTCCGTATCCTACGTCTCCGCAGATAAGACGGTCCATAATGCGGCTGCTCTCCATATCTCTCTTTACCGCTTCAATGGCAAGCTGCTGATCCTCCGTTTCCTCAAAGGGAAATAACTCCTCAAATTCCTTCTGCCATACGGTATCTGGCCCGTATACATAGCCGTCCTTTTCCTGACGTGCCGCATAAAGCTCCACCAGATCCCTTGCAATCTCCTGGACGGCGCCCCGGACTTTTGATTTGGTTTTCCCCCACTCGCTGCCTCCCAGACGGTTCAGCTTGGGTTTTCTGGCATCCGATCCGGCATACTTCTGAATCATTTCCAGCTGGGTTGCCAGAATGTAGAGGTTGCCGCCCCTGGCGTATTCTATCTTAATATAGTCCTTCATAATCTTGTCTACTTCTACCTTCTCGATTCCCCGGTAGATGCCGAGACCATGATTCTCATGGACCACATAGTCGCCGATGCTCAGCTCGGAAAAGCTCTGTATTTTCTGCCCTTCATAGATTTTCCGGCGTTTCCGCCTTTTTTTCTCCCTGCCGAAAATATCCGTCTCGGAGATCACGGCAAACTTCACCATGGGATATTCATACCCCCTGTGAATACTCCCGTGAACTACCATAATCTCTGCTTCCTGGACAATCCGCTCCTGATCCTCCGAGTAAAAGCTGTTCAAATCCTCCGCCTGCAGATCGGCGGCCAGACGTTTTGCTCTGGTACCCGAGGCACACATCAGCACCACCGCATACTTTTCCCGCTTCCATCTCTTCAAATCTTTTACCAGAAGCTCAAAGCTGTTGTTATAGGGATTTACGGATCTTGCCTCAATCTGGTATCTTCCCGTGATATCCCAAACCGCGGACTTTTGTTCCAGCATGCACAGAGCCACACAGTTTCTTCTGTTCAGCCGGGCCGTTACTTCCTCCGTTCCGTAAAGAAGCCGGGCTTCCTCAGGAAGCGCCTCTCCCCGTTCCGCCCGGTTAGCCAGGCTTTCGCGGAATTCCGTCTCTACCGAGCTTCCCTTCTCCAGTAATCTTGCCGGTTCATCCAGGAAAAATACACTTTTTTCCGGCGGAAAATATTCCAGAAAGCTTACGGCTTCCTCCTCCTTCTCCGGAATAAGCTCCGCGGCAGGATAAATTACAATCTCGCTTAAATTCTCAATGGAGCGCTGGCTCTCTGCGTCAAAGCTCCGGATAGAATCAATTTCCTCATCCCAGAGTTCAATTCTCCAGGGATTCTCTTCCGTCAGCCCGTATATGTCCACAATACCTCCCCGGATCGCAAACTGTCCCGGCGCATCTACCTGCCCGGTCCGCTCATATCCCAGACGAATCAGCCGCTCACTCAGAGCCTTTGTCTCTACCAGGCTTTCCGTTCCGATACAGAGCAGTTCCCGCCTCACCTCTTCCAGGGGTTTCAGCCGATCCATGCACCCGTCAAAGGTAGTCACCACCGTGAGCCGCTGCCTGGTAAGAAGGGCCTGCAATGCCCGGATACGCTGCTGTACCAGAAGATTTCCCTGAATATCCGCATGAAAAAAGAGGAAATCCTTTGCCTGATAAAGTACGGTCTCATGATCGAAGTACCGGCAGTCCTCATAGATTTCCTTTGCCCTCTGCTCACTATAGGTCAGAATCACCCGGAAGGGGAACTCCCATCCCAGTCCGCAGGCCATATGGACCTTCTGGGAATCCATACAGCCGGACAGCTGCAGTACCCCCTGGTTTTTCTTCAGCTTCCCATAGATTTCCTCATATGCACTTAGCTTTTTTAACGGTTCCAGAAAAGCCTTCATTCTTTTACAACCTTTTTATTATACTGATTCATGGCGGCATCCGTATCTCCATGTACCATCAGACGGACTGCATCCGCAGCGTTTTTGACAGCATTGTCCACCAGTTCCCGATCTTCCACTGAAAAACGCCCCAGCACATGGCTGACCAGATCCTGTCCCTCTGCCTTTGCTCCCGCTCCCACCCGGATTCGGGGAAATTCCTGCGTTCCGAGATGGGCAATGATATCCTTTATCCCGTTGTGCCCTCCCGCACTGCCCTTTTTCCGGATCCGCAGGTTCCCGGGCGCCAGATCAATATCGTCATAAATCACAATCAGCTCCCGGGCCGGATCAATTTTATAGAAGTCAACGGCTTCCCGGATACTGATCCCGCTTAGATTCATAAAGGTCTGGGGCTTAAGAAACAGAACCCTGACTCCGTCTACCGCACCTGTACCGCAGATGCCTTTAAATTTTCGGGTACTCATACTAATATTATATTGTTCCGCCAGATAGTCAATCACATCAAATCCGATGTTATGGCGTGTATGCTCATATTTTTTCGTGGGATTTCCCAGACCGGCAATCAGATACATCTTGTTTCTCCTGTTATCAAAAATAAAACACCTTTCTTATACTACAGGAGATTTTTCCATTTTGCAAGGCATAACCAAAAAAACAACAGGGACGCCTCTGCAGTCGTCCCTGTATTACTTGATTCATAATATTATCTATGTCCCTGTCAGTCTTCCTCTGATGCTTCCAACAATGCTGCTTCGTATTTATCCAGAATAATTTTCTGAATCTGATCACGGGTCCCGGAATTGATGGGGTGTGCAATATCCCGATATTCTCCGTCGGCCGCCTTCCTGCTCGGCATTGCAATAAACAGGCCTTTTTCCCCTTCAATAACCTTGATGTCATGTACTACGAACTCGTCGTCAATGGTAATCGACACGACGGCCTTCATCTTTCCTTCCTTTGCCACCTTGCGCACGCGTACATCTGTGATCTGCATTCTTTTGTTTCCTCCTTTTATCAAAGGCATAAATCTGCTTGTAACTCTTCTACGTCTTATATATCCGTGTTTTACAGAACGTACCGCTCGTTCTTTTCCACAACAATCTTCACACCGTTTTCCCCCACATAACGGGAATTGGCACGAATGGTATCCCGGCTCTCCACGATACAGTTTTCAATGTACGTATTATCTCCGATATAAACCTCATTCAGAATAATGGAGTTTTTGATAACACAATTGTTGCCCACAAAAACCTTCTTAAACAGAACAGAATTTTCCACGGTTCCATTGACGATGCAGCCGCTGGCTACCAGGGAATTTTTCACATCCGAGCCCGGATTGTACTTGGCGGGAGGAAGATCCAGCACCTTGGAGTATACATCCGGATAGGTCTTGAAAAAGTACTTACGTACATCTGCCTTTAAAAAGTCCATGTTCGTCTCATAATAAGACTCCACAGAAGAGATGCTGTTCCAGTAATCGGTAGTCCGGTATGCATAGATACGCTTCAGATTCTTATAGCGGATCAGAATATCACGCACAAAATCATAGCGTTCTTCCTGGGCACACTTCTCAATCAGCTCAATCAGCTGTCTTCTGCGGATTACATAGATTCCGCAGGAAATGGTGTTTGCCTGGGTCTCGATGGGTTTCTCCTCAAATTCCAGGATTCTCCCTTCCTCATCCGTCTTTAACACACCGAACCGCGAGGTATCAGAGCCTGCCGGAAGATCCTTGCATACTATGGTAATATCCGCTTTTTTATCAATATGGTACTCCAGCACTTTATTGTAATCCATCTTGTAAACTGCATCACCGGATGCAATCACAACATACGGCTCATGGCTTTTCTTCAGCCAGTCCAGATTCTGATAGATGGAATCTGCCGTCCCCCGATACCAGGAGTTGTTATCTGCGGTAATCGTAGGAGTAAAAATGTAAAGTCCTCCCTGCTTCCTTCCGAAATCCCACCATTTGGATGAGCTTAAATGCTCATTCAGGGAACGCGCATTATACTGTGTGAGCACCGCCACCCTCTGAATATGAGAATTGGACATGTTGCTGAGTGCAAAGTCGATTCCCCTGTAGCTTCCGGCCACGGGCATCGCTGCAACGGCTCTCTTATTGGACAGTTCTCTCATTCTGTGATTATTTCCGCCTGCCAGTACAATTCCAATCGCTCTCATTATCTGTCACCTGCCTTTATCAATGTCTCGCCGCTTTCCAGAACGCCTTCCTTGTAGTCATCCGGCGTGGTGTCTCCTGAAATCGCCGTATTCTTTCCGATCTTTACATTCGGCGGTATATAGGAATTCTCTCCGATCGTCACGAGCCCGAAGGAATAGATCTTAGGCTGCACTTTGTTGGGAATGTCCTCTCCCACGCCAAGCTCAACACCGTCGGAAATCTCCACCTCCTCGGCAATAATCGCCTTGTCAATGGTACAGTTTTCCCCGATATCCGTATTTTTCATAATAATCGAATCCCGGACTACCGTACCCTTGCCAACCGTTACTCCGGATCCGATAACGGAGTTGTATACGTCGCCGTAGATCTCTGAGCCGCCGCTTATAATGCTGCGCTCGATCCTGGACTCTGTTGAAATGTACTGAGGCGGAACCGCATCGCTCTTGGTATAAATCTTCCAGAATTCCTCATACAGATTAAACTCCGGAATGATATCAATGAGCTCCATATTAGCCTCCCAGTAGGAGCCCAGAGTTCCTACATCCTTCCAATAGCCATTGAACTCATAGGCGAACAGACGGTTGCCGTTTTCGTGGCAGTAAGGAATGATATGTTTTCCAAAATCACAGCTCTGCTGGCCGGACATCTCAATCAAGGCATTGCGCAGAATCTTCCAGCTGAAAATGTAGATTCCCATGGATGCCAGATTACTCCTGGGATGCTCGGGCTTCTCTTCAAACTCGGTAATCCGGTTTTCACCGTCCGTGATCATAATACCGAAACGGCTTGCCTCTTCCATAGGTACCGGCATAACGGCAATCGTTACATCCGCATTATTTTCCTTATGGAAGTCAAGCATCACTTCATAATCCATCTTATAGATGTGGTCGCCGGACAGGATCAGCACGTATTCCGGATTGTAGGTATCAATATAATCCAGATTCTGATAAATAGCATTGGCCGTACCGGTATACCATTCGCTGTTGGTGCTCTTTTCATAGGGCGGAAGAACCGTAACGCCGCCGATATTGCGATCCAGATCCCAGGGCATTCCGATTCCAATGTGGGTATTCAGGCGCAGAGGCTGATATTGTGTCAGCACACCGACAGTATCAACGCCCGAATTGATACAATTGCTTAATGGGAAATCAATAATTCTGTACTTTCCGCCGAACGAAACGGCCGGTTTTGCAACCTTGGCGGTCAATACCCCAAGACGGCTCCCCTGGCCGCCTGCCAAAAGCATGGCAATCATTTCTTTCTTAATCACGTAATCACCTCTTGTTGTAATGTTAGTTCGTCTACAATACGAATTATACCATAACTCTTGTAAATAGTGAACATTTTTTTGTAAAATTATGAAATTATTTTAAACATTTTGCGACAAGTTTTTCACAATGTTCCCGGCATTTTTTCTATATTGTCTCAATTCAGCCGCTGTTTCTTGTTAAATTTTCCACTTTTCTGTATTTTTTCTTGCATATTCATTGCATTTTCATAAAATAAGGTTATACTGATAAAGGAAAACAAAAAAATCCGCAGAAATAATGAAAGGACAGGATGTGTATCTGATGTATCATATTGATTTTCATAACCCGGTTTTCATTCATTTTATCGGCATCGGAGGAATCAGCATGAGCGGGCTTGCCGAGATTCTGCTAAAAGAGAATTTCCGGATTTCCGGCTCCGACAGCAGGCCCTCCAAACTGACAGCGCATCTGGAATCTCTGGGAGCCTGCATCCATATCGGGCAGGATGCTTCCAACATCTCAAAGGACTGTGATCTGGTTGTATACACAGCCGCTATCCACCCGGACAATCCGGAGTTTGCCGCCGCAAAAGAACGTAAGCTTCCCATGCTTTCCAGGGCACAGCTCCTTGGACAGATTATGGCCAACTATAAGACTGCCATTGCAGTTGCCGGAACCCACGGGAAAACCACCACAACCTCCATGCTCTCTTCCATACTTTTATATGCAGATTCGGATCCGACGATCTCAGTAGGCGGCATTCTGCCCTCAATCGGAGGAAATATCCGCGTGGGCCGGTCAGAGACCTTTTTGACCGAAGCCTGTGAATATACAAACAGCTTCCTGGAATTTCATCCCACCATGGGGATTATATTAAATATAGAAGAAGATCATCTGGATTTCTTCCGGGATCTTAATGATATCCGCCGCTCTTTCCGGCGTTTTGCCGCCCTGCTCCCCGGGAACGGCCTTCTCATTATCAACAGTGATATCGAAAACCTGCAGGAGATCACGGAAGGGCTTTCCTGCCCTGTGATAACCTTCGGTACCGGCCCCGACAGCGATTACAGGGCCTGCAGTATTTCCTACGACGCCATGGCCTGCGCCTCCTTCCAGCTGATAAAAAAAGGCTCCGCTCCTATGCCGATACAGCTGTCCGTTCCGGGCATCCACAATGTGATGAATGCACTGGCTTCCATTGCCGCAGCAGACGCTCTCGGCATTTCTTCGGAATATATCCAAAAAGGAATCCATTCCTTCTCCGGCACTGACCGGCGCTTCCAGTACAAGGGAGAAGTGAACGGCTTTACCATCATTGACGATTATGCCCATCACCCAACAGAGATCCGGGCAACTCTGGAGGCGGCCGCCCGTTATCCCCACCGGGAAACCTGGTGTGTATTTCAGCCCCATACCTACACACGGACCAAGGCCTTCCTGCACGAATTTGCAGAGGCCCTCTCTCTGGCGGATCACGTCATTCTGGCCGATATATATGCCGCCCGGGAAACCGATACGCTGGGAATCAGTTCCGAAACCCTTGCGCGGGAACTGGAAAAGCTTGGAACAGACGTCCATTATTTTCCTTCCTTTGAGGAAATTGAAAACTTTTTATTAAAAAAATGTTTGCACAACGATCTGTGTATAACTATGGGCGCCGGAAACGTGATAAATATTGGAGAAAACCTTTTACGCCGCTAGTTATCCACATTATCCACATGTTTTTACACCTTTTTTGTGTAAAAAACATGTGGATTTTACTGTGGACAAACTGTTGACATAAATTTTCTTTCAAAAATATCCTTTTCCCGTATTTTTCAAGTGTACAAGCTCTGTTTTGCGGTTGCAAATAATACTTCTCCACAAAGTTATCCACATTATCCACATACCCGGAGGGAATTATCCACTGGTTTTCTTCGGGGCAGGACGCGGAAAAAGAAGATTGCATTTTAGTTTAGTTATGGTAAAATGTACACGAAAGCAATGAGTAAAACCAGGCTGCACTACAGACGAAAAGGAGATACCGCCATGACCCATTTTCAGCTTCACGGCCCGTCCCATACAGACCATACACCGGTATCTGATGTGTTTTTAGACGAATATATGCCTGCCGCCAACGGAGAGTATGTAAAAGTATATCTCTATCTTCTTCGCTGTCTGAAATCCGACATACAGGAGCTTTCCATCTCCCTGATTGCAGACAAATTCGATCACACGGAAAGCGATGTACAGCGCGCTTTAAAATACTGGGAAAAAATGCATCTGTTAAAGCTGGAATACGACGAATCCGAAGCCCTCACCGGCATCTGCCTGACACAGGAGAACGCAGAGGCTGCCGCTTCCAGGAAAAGCCCTTCTTTTAAAGCGTCCGCCCCGGCCGGCGGGGAACTTCCCGCGCCCTCTGCCGGGACTGCTCCTTTCTCCCGGGAGGAAACCAGGCAGCTCCTTTTCATCTGTGAACAGTATCTTGGAAAAACTTTAAGCTCCACAGAGGTTTCCCGAATCCTGTACTTCCATGATACCCTGGGGTTCAGCGCAGATCTCATCGAATACCTGGTAGAGTACTGTGTCTCCAAGGGGCACAAAAGCCTTCGATACATAGAATCCACAGCACTCGGCTGGCACAAAAGCGGCTGCACAACCGTTGTCCAGGCAAAACAACAGACCTCAACCTACAGCAAAGCCTATTTTTCTATTCTGAAAGCCTTTGGCATATCCGGGCGTAATCCGGTAGAAGGCGAGATCGCCTATATGAACAAATGGCTGAAAGACTGGAATTTTTCACAGGAACTTATTGCGGAAGCCTGCAGCCGTACCATGACGGCCATTCATCAGCCAAGCTTTGAATATGCAGACAGCATTTTAAGCCGCTGGAAAACCCGGGGTGTTACCCGCCTGTCAGATCTGGATGCCCTGGACGAGCAGCATCAGGCTGCCAGAAAGCAGACGGAGGGTTCTGCTGCCCCAAAAACAGCCCAGTCAAGCCGGTTTCATAATTTCCGGGAACGAAGCTACAATTTTCAGGAGCTGGAAAAGCAGCTCATTAACCACTGATAGTCCGGCTAAGAAACGTCAAATGCTTATTTAGAAGCATTATTACCGGACGGTAAAGCCGCAAAGGCGCACGAGAGGAACTTTCATGAGTGCCCTTTCGAATGAAAGTTTCTCTCACTTACAGGTGTGCCGAAGCGACTTTACCCTTTAGTGCTGTCGCGCAGCGACTATAATAGGAGGTTACACCTTGCCTTTGATGAACAGCCAGTATGAGGCGATCCTGCGAACATATGCCAATCGACAGGCCAAAAACCGCAGAGAACTGGAAGAACGCCTCGCCGGGATACAAAAGCAGATACCAGCGCTCGCCTCTCTGGAGGCCTCCCTCGTCTCTCTGCAGGCAGAAAAAGTACGTTCTGCCATAGCAGATAACCGGGAGCGAAAGTGCAGCCTGGAGAACGAAATCTCCCTGCTTCAAAATGAAAAAAAAAGGCTTTTGGAAGCCGAAGGCTATACTTTAAAAGATCTGGAGCCTTCTTTTACCTGTCCCGACTGTCAGGATACCGGCTTTATCGGAACGGAAAAATGCCACTGCTTTCTGCAGGCCGAAATCGATCTTTTGTACCATCAGTCCCATCTTAAGGAGATTCTAAAGCAGGAAAATTTTCGTACCTTTTCCTACACCTGGTACGAAGGCGCAGATCGGGAGACTATGAAGCGCCATGTAATGGATGCCAGATTTTTTATCGAGGCCTTTGATACCAGCTTCCAGAACCTGCTTCTGCTGGGAGAAGTCGGTACGGGAAAGACCTTTCTTTCCAACTGCATTGCAAAAGAGCTGATGGATTCGGGGCATTCTGTCGTCTATCTGACGGCTTTTCAACTGTTCCAGCTTCTCTCCAGGGCGGTCTTCGGAGATCATCACGGACAGGAAGCAGGGCAGCAGGCTTACCCCTATCTTTTCGACTGCGATCTGCTCATCATTGACGACCTGGGAACAGAGCTCCCCAACTCCTTTACCATATCACAGTTCTTCCTGTGCATTAATGAGCGGATTCTAAGAAGAAAATCCACCTTGATTTCTTCCAATCTGGATATGGAGGCTCTTAAGAATACTTATTCAGAGCGTACCCTGTCCCGCATCATCAGCAGCTATACCATTCGACAGCTTCCCGGATCCGATATCCGGATCCGGAAAAAACTACAATCCAGCACCTGATGCTGGGAAATGGAGGATTTTATGTTGTTACAGCGCAGTCAACGCGTATTGGAAACCATCCCTGTAGGTTCTCTCGGCCTGATTCCTTTAAAAAGCTGCCAGAAGCTCGGACAACAGGTCAACGATTACCTTGTAAAATGGCGCCACTCCAGCGAGCTGGAGCACAAATCCAACATTGCTTTTACAGGTTACGAGCGCGACTCTTATCTCATTGAGGCAAAAACTCCCCGTTTTGGCTCCGGCGAAGCCAAGGGCTCCATATCAGATTCCGTGAGAGGCAACGACCTCTATCTTCTGGTAGATGTATGCAACTACAGCCTGACCTACAATCTCTATGGATATACCAACCATATGTCTCCGGACGATCACTTCCAGGATTTAAAGCGTGTTATCGCTGCAATCGGCGGAAAAGCGCGCCGCATCACGGTGATAATGCCTTATCTCTACGAAAGCCGCCAGCACAAGCGTACCGCCCGGGAATCTCTGGACTGCGCACTTGCCCTGCAGGAACTGACAGAAATGGGCGTCGAGAATATCCTCACCTTTGAAGCCCACGATCCGCGGGTGCAGAACGCCATCCCCCTTCACGGCTTTGAGACGATTCCTTCTGCCTACCAGATGGTAAAAGGACTGCTTGGAAACGTAGACGATTTACAGTTAGACAGTGAACATATGCTGGTCATCAGCCCGGACGAGGGCGGAATGTCAAGAGCCGTTTACCTGGCCAATGTGCTGGGCCTTGACATGGGCATGTTCTATAAAAGACGGGATTATACAAAAGTAGTAAAAGGACGAAACCCCATCATTTCCCACGAATTCCTCGGAGAGGGAATCAAGGGAAAAGACATGATCATCGTAGACGATATGATTTCCTCCGGCGACAGTATGCTGGAAGTAGCCGGCGAACTGAAAAAGCGCGGAGCCAGACGCATTTTTGTCTTTTCCACCTTCGGCCTGTTTACCAACGGCCTGAAACATTTCGACGCAGCCTATGAGAAAGGGCTGATAACCCGTGTACTTACCACGAACCTCGTCTACCAGCCCCCGGAGCTCCTGGAGCGCCCCTACTACATCAACTGTGATATGAGCAAATATATCGCCCTCCTCATCGACACCCTGAACCACGACGTATCCATCAGCGATCTCCTAGATCCCTACGATCGAATACAGGCCCTTGTCAAAAAATATCAAAACCGGCAGCCCATCTTAGACGAGTAACCGCCAAAAACAGGGGTGCCGCAAAATAAGACAGCAGACTTTTCCAATATCCAGTGTACGGCTGTTCGCGTACAGTCTGTCTGCCATGTACGGACATTGCCTCGAACTCTTTTTGTTATACAGAAGTATTACAAGGCAATGTCCGAACATGGCAGACAGGATGTACGAGAACCGTCCGAACATAGGATATGGAAAAGTCTGCTGTCTTATTTTGCGGCACCCCGTCCGCCCACGGGATCTACCGCTCACCTCACACCTTAAACCGATACCCCACCCCCCAGATAGTCTCAATATACTGCGGTTTCGTGGAATTAAATTCAATCTTTTCCCGAATCTTCTTAATATGCACAGTCACAGTGGCAATATCCCCCACAGAATCCATATCCCAAATCCTGCGGAACAGCTCCTCCTTAGTAAACACATGATTAGGGTTCTCCGCCAGAAAAGCCAGCAGATCAAATTCACGGGAAGTAAAATTCTTTTCCTCTCCGTTCACCCATACTCTTCTGGCCGTCTTGTCAATCTTAATTCCCCGAATTTCAATCACCTTATTGGCCTTCACATTGCTGCTCACCAGGCGCTCATAACGGGTAAGATGAGCCTTCACCCTGGCCACCAGTTCACTGGGGCTGAAAGGCTTCGTCATATAATCGTCCGCGCCCAGACCCAGGCCGCGGATCTTGTCAATGTCATCCTTTTTAGCGGAAACCATGATAATCGGCGTATTCTTCGCCTCCCGAAGCTGACGGCAGATCTCAAAGCCGTCCACGCCTGGCAGCATCAGATCCAGAATCACCAATTGAAAATCCTCAGCCAGAGCCCTCTCAAGTCCCGTAAGGCCTTCTCCTTCAATCTCAACCTCAAAGCCGCTCAGCTCCAGATAATCCTTCTCCAGATCCGCGATGGATTCTTCATCTTCGATAATCAATATTCTGCTCATGTTACCGGAACCTCCTGATATTTTCTAAGAACAAAGTACATAACCGTACCAGTATGTTCCCTGCTGGTAGCCCATACCTGACCGCCGTGATCCTCTATAATCTTCTTTACAATGGACAGACCGATGCCGCTTCCTCCTCTGGATGAGTTGCGTGACACATCCGCCCGGTAAAAACGGTCAAAGATCTGGGGAAGATCTTTGGCTCCGATCCCCTTTCCATTGTCCTCAATCTCAACCTGAATAAAATCCCCTACATCCTTTACCCGGATATTGACCCTTCCTTTGGGTTTATCAATATATTTTATGGAGTTTCCCACAATGTTATTAATCACGCGCTTAATCTGCTCGGCATCGGCAATAACCTGGATATCCTCCTCCACATAATTGGAATAGGAAAGCTCAATGCCCTGCTCCTCCAATTCGATCGAAAGTTCTTCAACACAGTCTGCAAAATAAGCATTTACATTGATTTTCCCAAAAGTATAAGGAATACGATTCGTATCAATCTTGGAATAAAAACTCAGCTCATTGATCAGGCGATCCATATCGTTCGCCTTATTATAGATCGTGCGGATGTATTTCTCCTGCTTTTCCGGGGTATCCGCCACTCCGTCCATCAGCCCCTCCACATAACCTTTCACCGCAGCAATCGGCGTCTTCAGATCATGGGAAATATTGCTGATCAGTTCTTTATTCTGACGCTCCGATTCCACTTTTTCCTCCGCAGACTCTTTAAGCCGCCTGCGCATTTCCTCAAAGTCTGTACAGAGCTCTCCTATCTCGTCGTCTCCTCCTGCCGGCATCTCAAAATCCAGATTGCCCTCGGTGATCTTTTTCGTTGCCACCTGGAGATGATGGATGGGCGTCACAATGCTCTTATAAATCCAGGCCGTCAAAATCACGCTGGTAAACACCAGAATCATAACCATCGTAAGAATCATATCCAGGAGCAGAGATTCTACCTCCACGCCATACAGCTCTTTTATGGCACTAATCTGATGCCTTCCAAATCCGAAAAAAGCCGTTCCTGTAAACAAAACCGGAACCAGTATTAAAATCAGGAATGTAATAATTAGTTTTGTCCGAAGTTTCATAACTATTTTATTATAGCATGGATATGGAAGACTTGCAGAAAAAGTATTATTAAAAATCTAAATTTTTTCTAAATTTTTAAGCTCTCAGAGCAAAAAAAGAGCTGTAGAGCAGACCTGCAGCCTTTCTGATATACAACAGGGTATAAGAAAAGCTGCAGTCTGTTTTACAGCATCCCGAACAGATGGTTCATTAATATGTAATCTCTCTATAAATCCAGTTTCATGTCTCCGTAACGGATCCACCCCTTTTTCCGCATAAGCTCCGAGAAGAGAAGCGTCAGAAGTGCAGGAAGAATAAAATGCATCACAAGAATCTTAATGAGGGTAACCGCCGGTCCCTCTATCGGAGCCATCACCTGCCAGGTCATAATCTGCCCTACCAGTCCGCAGGTTCCCATACCGGATCCGGAAGCATTGCTCTGCATGTTCATTGCCATCGTCCCTATGGGGCCTAAAACAGCGCTGGCAAGAATAGCCGGAAGCCAGATCACCGGTCTTCGGATAATGTTGGGCACCTGCAGCATAGATGTACCAAGCCCCTGAGCCAGGAGACCGCCGACTTTGTTCTCCCGATAGCTCGCTGCTGCAAAGCCTACCATATTGCAGCAGCAGCCGATGGTTGCCGCGCCCGCTGCAATTCCGGACAAATTCAGAATAATACCCAGCGCCGCCGAACTAATGGGCAGTGTCAGAATCATTCCCATAAGAACCGACACCACAATTCCCATGAGGAAAGGCTGCTGAACGGTTCCCCAGTTAATCAGGGCTCCCAGCGCTCCCATAAAGCTGCTGATAGGAGGTCCGAGAACCAGCCCCACTACAGAGCCGGATAAAATCACGGTGAGCGGTGTCACCAGAATATCAACCTTTGTTTTTCCCGACACCAGATGCCCCAGCTCAATACCTGTCAAGGCAGCAATAAAGGCTCCCAGAGGCTCTCCGGGGCCGGATAAAACAATAGCTCCATCCACCAGAACTTTCCCTGCCAGAATGCCGGACGCAAAGGCCCCCATCATTCCTGCCGTGGCTGCCGCAAGCACCACCAGAGGGCTCTCTCTGAACTTGCAGGCCGTACCCACGCCGATTCCCGCACCTGTCACGGCTGCCGCCATCTTTCCAAAGAAATAAACGGTATCTCCCGCACTGCCTCCGATCAAAAGCCCGATCTGCTGAATGATTGTACCTGTCAGCAGGGTGGCAAACAGTCCCAGGGCCATACCGCTTAATCCGTCAATAAAAATATGATTGCCCAGCTTTTTTAATTTTTCCATAACTGCTCCCCTTTTCTGTGTTTTACAGTTGTAAAGCCAACTGTCTTGTCAGTCAAGGGACAGCTTATCACATCTTAGCCGGAAAGTCAACCTTCCATCAGAAAACCTTTCTCGCGCAGAACATTTTCAATTCGATTCATAGTTGTCTCATCTTTTGCCACAACGGTATGGTAATGAATATCCTCCGTCAGCTCTTTCAGCGGTTTTGCCCGGTTCTCTTTCATTTTCCGGCAGAACTCCTCTGCGTCCTGCCGGCTGGCTATAATAAGATCCACTGCTATCTGTCCGTAAAGTTCATGCTCTACCACTACATCCAGAACCTTTCCGCCCAAATCAACAATGGCATAGAACTCATCCAGAACCTGCTCCGTTGAATGACGGACGCACAATGTCTTTCTGCATTCTCCTGCCTCCCGGCCGGGTTCAAATAAAAGATATCCCTTATTGGTGGAAAGGATATTTTTATTCACGGCCCGTAAAAGAGCCACATCCTGTACAATCACCTGACGGCTCACCTTAAGCCTTCTGGCCAGCTCGGTTCCCGAAACGGGACTTCTGCTTCCGGCAAGCAGCCGGACGATTTCCGCTCTTCTCTGTTCTCCGTCCAATGCCTTTTCCATCTTTCATGCCTTTCTGTCTTAATTCTCATTCAATCCCATATCACGGATTCTGTCCGGCGCCATCATTACTGTTCCCGTTCCTCTGTATACTACCTCATATCCGCCCTTCACGAAATACTCTGACAATCTCCAATTGGGAAAATCATCCGCCCAGTGAATGATATAGATGACATTGGGGTACTTCTCCGGGTGCAGGGCATAATAATCGTACAACTGTGCACTTCCCTCATGAACCTGCCAGGTGGAATAGCTGCCGCAGTCTGCCTTCGCATAGAGGTAAATCCAGGGAGCCACACCGACTACCAGCAGCCGATCCCGGGAAGTCAGATTCAGGCCGTCCAGCTCCGCAAGCACTTCCCCGTACCATCGGGCAGTTTCCGGTGTGGTGTAGACGCCTTTTAGCGGTCCTTGTTCCATTTTCTGTGTAAGACGCGGCATAACATCCTCTCCGCATGTATAATTCATCCGCAGATGAAAACTCCCCGCAAACTGCAGAAGGACTACCGCACACACGGCCGCACCGGCCGTCCGCTTTAAAAACAGGGATCTTTTTCCTTCTGCTCTCCGGATTTCTTTCAGCCACTGCGCGGCAAACATAATCCCCACACAGGAACAAAGACTGTAAGCTGCGCTGATATTAACGATTCCGGTATTGGTTGCATACTGCACAATCATCGTAAAAGCCATTGCAGGCAGATACCAGCCGTAAAACAGGCGTTTATCTTTATGCTCCGTAACAAGGTATGCTTCCAGACACCAAAAGGCAAGGGGAAGCATCTGATAGTTGATCGGAATATGCTCCGCAATAAATCCATAATAAAACAGTGCCGGAAACACGCACACAGAAGCCAGAGCCATATATATCACACTGTGTTCAAAGCGCTTCCGATCCAGAAGCGTAGCCAGATAAACCAGCCCCAGTCCGCAGAACATGAACCGATAGCTTTTAAAACACAGTTCAAAATACCGCTTTGTCTTATACCAGAGTCCGCTGCTCTGATGTTCCTGGTCGCCCAAAATATGGGGAATGTTAGCCAGCACTTCTGAAATTGTCCCTCTCTGGAACACAAAGAGCAGAAAAAACAGCAGAATAATTCCGGCTCCCAGAGTCATCCAGATAAAATTTTTAAAGCAGAGGGCGCCTTCTGTCTCCTGCTTTCTTTTATGATTCCAAAGGGTTACACCCAGACACAGGGCGCCGTATCCCGCATACATGAGAAGCGCAAACGGATTGGCCAGAACAAGCGCTGCCATCAGCATCCCGCAGAGCAGATATTCCGGTACGGAATGTTCCATATCAGCGGAGAGGACAGCCAGCAGTATCGTCATCATTCCAAATTCAATGCAATTGTAGGACATGGCACAGAGTCCGAACGGCACAAAGATCAGAAACAAAAATGCCGGTCCGTAAGATGCTTTCCCTCTTCGCTGAAACCGCAGATATAAAAGCACGGTTATAATGCCTTCAAACGCCAGATACAGGAAGCGGCCTGCCATAACAATTCCTTCCGTAGAACCCAGCCCCATGCGGATCAGACTGTAAACGGGATGCAGCAGAAAACTGCTGAGCTGCTGGGCCGGATGCCAGTCATCAATCAGCAGCTTTCCTCCCCGGTACAGGGTCTCCGAGGCGCCGATATAGTACATCTCATCCGCCGTGTTAAAGCCGTAAAAGCTGCGCCTAATCAAAAGAATCTCTATCAAAAGAAACAGACCGATAAAAATCAGGTGCTGCGTCTTTCCCCGATCTGCCGTTTTCCTGTCAACTGTCATTTTTACCTCTTCCTCTTCCATCGCAGCCGCAAAAGAAAGTGCCGCAAAAGATTGTTCTCCAGCGGCACCCACTTTATCACTACGCTTCTTTCTCATTCAGCGCCCGATCGATCTGTTCTTTCAGGCCTGCTGCCTGTTCCGTAATCCGGGTCAGCTCATCCTGTATCAGACGCAGTTCGCGCCGTCTGGCTTCCTTCGATTCCTGGAGCTTCTTTTCATAAAATGCTTTCTGTTCTTCCCGAACCTGTCTCCTTATCTGCTCTGACCGTTCCTTTTCCTGCTTCCTCATCTGTTCCTTTAAACGGCTGACATTCTCTCTGTAAAATTGCTCCAGCGGATGGCCCTTCATAATCGTTCCCTCTTTCCTGCTTCCTGCCTTACTTATGCTTTTCCGTCACAGCCGCACATCTTCATGCGGAGCTTCACGATCTCCTTCACATGCTCCATAGCTGTCTTACCGTATTTCTTCGGATCAAAGGCATCCGGATTGGCTGCCAGGAATTCCTTTACGCCGTCCGTATAGGCAATCCGCAGCTCCGTGGCAAAATTCACTTTACAGATTCCGCGCTTGATACTCTCCTTCACCGCCTCCTCGGAAAGTCCGCTGGCTCCGTGAAGTACCAGGGGAATAGAAACCACCTTGCGGATCTCTGCCAGACGGTCAAGGTCAAGCTTCGGCTCTCCCTTGTAAACCCCGTGAGCCGTCCCGATGGCCACAGCCAGAGAACCGATTCCGGTGCGCTCCGCAAATTCCTTTGCTTCCATGGGATCTGTGTAACCTCCATTGCCGCCGTCCAGATCATCCTCCTTGCCGCCCACCTTGCCAAGCTCTGCCTCTACCGGAATTCCGGAGGGACGGCAGGCATCCGCTACGGCCTTTGTAACTGCAATGTTCTCCTCAAATACACTGTGGGAGCCGTCGATCATAATGGAACTGTATCCGGTTCTTAAAGCCCGCATAGCCAGATCAAAGCTGTCGCCGTGATCCAGGTGCATGCAGACGGGCACGTCCGCTTTTTCCGCCGCAGTTTTTACATTGGCCAGATACATATCCAGTCCTGCGTATTTTACCGTGGAAGGGGTGGTCTGAAGCATCAGCGGTGCATTCAGCTCCTCCGCAGCCGCAATTACTGCCATTACCATCTCCATATTCTCCACATTGAATGCTCCTACTGCATAACCGCCCTTCTGGGCATCCAGAAGCATCTTCTCCGATGTTACAAATGCCATATCCACATCCTCCTGCTCTGTTTATTTTCCAGTAATTTTCCGGATTTTTCTGTTTTCATCCTACTATAGCTGCGGCGGTTTGTCAACTGTACAGCGCAGCAAAAACGGCATCGGAACACTTCCCATGCCGTCTTTGCATTCTTGTTTTCTCAGGTGTTTGCTCTGATCATTTCCCGGACTGTCTCCGGAGAAATCTTTCCCTCCATGGGTCCGAAGGCTGCCGCATTCAGCGCTCCGGCCGCCGCTCCCATCTGTGCGGCTTCCTCCAGGCTCTTTCCTTCTGCCAGGCCGCAGATAAAGGCCGCGTCATAGCTGTCCCCGGCTCCCGTGGCATCCTCCTGTTTTACTTTGTAAACGCTCATCTCTACCTGAAGTCCGTCTTTTGTATAAACCCTGGAACCTTTGGAACCGTTTTTAAGTACCAGGAGCTCAAGCTCCGGATTTTCAAATACCTTCTCAACTGCTTTTTCCAGTTCCTCCTCTCCGGACAGCATCTTAAGTTCCGAGACTCCCGGCATCAGAATTGCAGATTTCTTAAACACATCCTGCAGAATCTTTAACACAGCCGGATCCCTCATCATTTCCAGCCGCACATTGGGATCAAAGCTGATCTTCGCTCCCTGTGCCTTCATCATATCCACAGTCTTTACAATCTCATGGGCAAAATCCACATTGGACATGAGCGCGCAGCCCATGATATGCATATACTTTACATCCTCCAGCCCTTCCGGTGTCTCAGGCGCCTTTGCCATTACGCAGGGGGAATTATCCATATAGAACAGAAACTTCCGTTCTCCGTCCGCAAAATAAGTTACAAATGCCACACCGGTATTGCCCTTGTCACTGACCAGGACACGGCTCACATCCACGCCGTCCTTTTTCAGCCTGCGCATAATATTCTCGCCAAAATCATCCGCCCCCACGCCGCTGATAATTGCCGCAGAATGTCCAAGCCTTGCCGCTGTACTGATAAAGATTCCGGGCGCTCCGCTGGGGAACGGCCCTCTGAAATGATCCGTGTCGTAAAGGGGAACATCCTCGCGGGGACGCATAATCTCCACCAGAAGCTCGCCCATTGTCAATATTTCCGCCATATACTTCCTCCTATTCCAGTTCCGTAATATCCCTCCCAGTACACCTTAACCTAAATCAATTTCCAGCCGCATATACATGCGTCTGTAAATCGATTTGTGCACTGTGAGGGATATTACTGTTATAGTCGCTTCGGCACACAGTTCCTTTATCCTATGGTAAATCCGCCGTCAAGCACAATGTTCGCTCCGTTGATGAGGCTTGCCGCATCGCTGGCCAGAAATACCGCACAGGCCGCAACTTCCTCGGGATAACCGAATCTCCGGGCCGGAATCGTTTTCTTGAAGGCTTCTCCCGCTTCGTTATTCCAGTTCATCTCTCCCAGAGCAGTCATTACGATTGTGGGTGAGATGGCATTGACATTGATGTTGTACCGGGCCCACTCCAGAGCACACTGTTTTACCAGCTGGATAATGGCTGCCTTTGTACATCCGTATGCCACATGACGGTCCAGGGCCACCACTCCGCCCTGGGAAGCAATGCAGACAATCTTTCCGCCGCCGGCTTTGAGCATTTCTTTACCAACCTCTCTGGTCATCTTAAAGCTGCCCGTGAGATTAATATCAAGCGTTTTCTGCCAGACCTCATCTCTCACCTCCTCTATCTTCTCCAGGATTCCTATGCCCGCACAGTTCACCAGAATATCAATCTTTCCGAATTCCTCTATACTTGTCTTTACCGCATTCTTAATATCTTCATCCCTGGTAATATCCGCAGTAATCTGCAAAAATTTCCGTCCGCACTTCTCTACAGCCTCCCTGGTCTCCGGCGCCTCATGCAGATCAAAGCAGATAATATCTGCCCCCTTTTTCGCATACATAACAGCAATCGCCTGTCCGATACCGGCCGCCGCTCCGGTGATCAGAGCCGTTCTGCCCTCCAGGCCGAAATTAATGTCAAACTCTCTGTACTTGTTACTCATTCTGCAGTTCCTCCTTCCATGCTTACATGGCACATTCCTCAAAATCCTATTCTTTTCCGCGAAAAAAATACAGCGCCGGCACCCAGGGCGTAATGCACCTGTATGCCGACGCCAATGTCGTTACATTTCAATCAGAATTTTCAGACTGGTGTCCTTGTTCTGTTCAATATATTTATATGCCTCCGGATACTCGTCAAAAGGAAATACCCTGGAAATCAGCGGTTCCATCTTAATCTTTCCCGATGCGATGTAGTCAATGGTATCCTGGAAATCCTTCTCCACATACATCAGCGATCCGCAGATACGCAGCTCCCTGTCCTGTACCCAGGAGAGATTCACTTCCGGATTTTTGCCGAATACGCCTACAACCACAATATCGTTTCCCTTCTTTGAGCACTCGATTGCCTGGTTGACCGTCGCTCCAATGCCTACGCACTCAAAGAAGATGTCGGGGCCTTCCGCGCCGAACGCCTCCAGGACGGCTTCCTTCATGGTTATCTTACCGGTATTTGCCGTATGGGGAATCCCGCATTTTCTGGCAGTCTCCAGACGGTTCTCGGAAAGATCCGTAATCAGAACGCTCTTTGCCCCGTCCGCCATAGCGGCCTGGGCAGTCACGTTGCCGATGGTGCCTGCGCCCATAACTACGACATTTTTTCCCTCTACGCTTCCGCATCTTCTCACCGCATGGACGCCTACCGCCCCCGGCTCTACCGTAGCGGCCAGCTCGGCGGACATTCCCTCCGGTATCTTCTTAATCAGGGCAGCCGGAACATTAAAGTACTCACAGGCCGCTCCCGGAGTCTGGCATCCGATTACATCCAGGGTATTGCAGATATTATATCTTCCCGCTTTGCAGGGCTCACACTCTCTGCAGAACTCCTGGGGCATCATAGTTACCAGCTCGCCCTTGCTGATGCCTTTTACATCAGCTCCTGTTTCCACGACTTCCCCCGACATCTCATGGCCCAGCCGGATAGGAAATGACATAAAAGGATGCTGTCCGTAGTATGCATGGATATCAGAACCGCAGATTCCGATATTCTTCACCTTTACCAGAACCTCGTCGGCTTTGATGACCGGTTTTTCAATCTCGCTGAATTCAATGGTTTCCGCTTTTGTTAAAACCGCCTGCTTCATATACTTTCTTCCTCCATTCACAGAACTTTTAACACTACTCTGTCAGCATTCCGTTCTCTGTATATCTGGTAATAAACTCGCCTACATTGTCCGGAGTGATTAAAGTTACCGGAATCTGAATCTTCTCATAGCCTTCCGTATTCTCACCGGTGAGAACCTCATGTACAATGCGGGCAGCCTCGGTTGCCATTACCTGTGCATCCTGCAGGGCAGTAGCATTCAGCTCGCCTTGCTCAATCGCTACAGCGGCATCAGCCAGGCCGTCTACACCGTAAAACTGAATCTGATCCAGCCTTCCGGCATCCTTTGCGGCCTCAATCGCTCCGATTGCCATTGCATCATTCATAGAAAGAACAGCGTCGATGTCGTCATGTACCTGCATCCAGCTTTCCATAAACTCCATGCCCTTGGATTTCTCCCAGTCCCCAATCTGCTCTTCCAGAACTGTGATATTGCTGCCGTTTAATAAAACATCGTCATATGCCCGGCGACGCTCAATGGAGTCTGTATTTCCCGACGGTCCGAGAAGCACTACTACATTTGCGTCAGCATCCAGATGTTCCTTTGCAAATTCTGCAACTACAGTACCCAGGTCATAGGGATTCGCGATAACACTGGAAGCCTTCTCAACGCCCAGGTCATCCAGATTGATGTTCATAAAGGGAGTCCCCTCTTCAATGTACTGTGCTACATAATCATCCTCAGCAGCCGGTTCCAGCGGAAGCAGGATTACATAATCATAGCCCTGAGCCACGCAGGTCTCCATATTGCTCAGCTGAGTCTCCAGCACATTTTTGCTGTCCATGATGGTCAGCTCCATGTCATCATATGCCGCGAAAGCTGTGGTCAGCTCTTCCGCCAGCCATGATGCAAAGGTTGCGGACATGTCCGTCGGAAGGAATGCCACCTTATACGCGCCTTCCTTTGCCTCCGGAGCAGGCGCTTCCGCTTCGGCTTCTCCGCCCTCTGCCGGAGCCTCTGTCTGTGCAGGCTGCTGCTCTTCCTTGGAACCACACCCTGCCAGCAATGCCGCTGTCATTACTGCCGCCATCAATACGCTCAACAATCTCTTTTTCATTTCTTTTCCTCCTTGCTTTTTCTATTTAGTCTTCTTTGCATCAGAAGATGATGCCATAATCTTAATGCCGGTTCTGCCCTGTTTGGACAGGCTGTCTACCAGCACGGCCCCGATGATGATGAATCCTTTGGTAATCATCTGTACATAAGAATCCACGCCCATCAGGTTCATAATGTTGTTCAGTACTCCGATAATCACGGAGCCCAGGAAGGTTCCGAAGGCCGTACCTGCACCGCCCGCAAAGCTGGTGCCGCCGATAACCGTAGCTGTGATAGCGTCTGTCTCATAGCCCTGGCCTTCGCTCGGGATTCCGGCGTTGAGCCTTCCCATCATAACCATACCTGCAATTGCCGCAAACACTCCGGAGATAATGAAGGCACTCCATTTCACCTTTACCACCTGGATACCGGCTGCAATCGCTGCCTCCTTGTTTCCGCCGATGGCATAGAGATAACGGCCGAATTTTGTATACTTCAGAACGACATGAGTGATAACAAACATCACCACCATGAACACTACCGTAATAGGAATAACTCCTGCTATATAGCTCTGTCCCAGCACCTTGAAATCGCCAATCTTATAGACATTCTGTCCGCCCGTGTAACGGCAGATGATTCCGAAGCATACTGTCTGCATGGCCAGAGTTACGATGAAGGCAGGAAGCTTAAAATAAGCTACAAACAATCCGTTGACGGCTCCTACTACCGCTCCGATCAGAACACCCGCCATAAATGCCAGGAAAAGGTTCTGGGTAGCCACAAATATGATACATGCAAAGGTTCCCGCCATGCCGGCCAGATATCCGATTGACAGGTCGATGTCGCCTGTAATGATAATCATTCCCTGTGCAAAGGAACAGATTGTTACAATACTCACCTGCTTCAGAATGTTCATCAGGTTGGTTCCCGACAGAAAACTGCTGTTTAACAGACTGCAGACAATCATCATGCCAAACAGAATTAATATCAGGGAATACTTTTTCATATCCACTTTTCTAGACTTCATATACTTCCTCCTAGTTTATAGTCGCTGCGCGATGGCCATTCTATTCCGCTACGTTTTTTACTGCCATCTGCATAATCGCTTCCTGATGGAACTCCTCACGGTCCAGACATCCTGACACATACCCCTGGCTCATAACATAAATCCTGTCGCACATTCCCAGAAGCTCCGGCATTTCAGAAGAAATCATCAGAATTGCATATCCCTTTTTCACGAGATCTGTAATAATATTGTAAATCTCCAGTTTGGCACCTACATCAATTCCTCTTGTGGGTTCATCCAGAATCAGAAGCCTGCTCTCCAGCATCAGCCAGCGGGCCAGCAGTACCTTCTGCTGATTGCCCCCGCTTAAAGACCCAATGGGCGTCTCAATGCCTGCAAAGCGGACTTTAAGCATCTCTGACATCCTCTCTGCATCTTTGATCTCCTGTTTAAGATTCATAAAAATGCCCTTCTTGATGTGATGGCTGGTCAGTGTAATATTTTCCCGGCAGCTCCGTACACCGATGATTCCTTCCTTTTTCCGGTCTTCCGTAATCATCAGAATCTTATTCTTAATGGCATGAGTGACATCCTTAGGTACATAGCGCTCTCCGCAGAGGGTAATCTCTCCCGATTCCAGCGGATCCAGCCCGAAAACAGCCCTGCATACCTCGCTCCTGCCAGCCCCTACCAGACCGGCCATTCCCACGATCTCTCCCCTTCTGACCTCCAGGGACACGTTTTTGAACATGCCTTCGGTGGAAAGATTCTTTGCTTCAAATACAACTTCCCCGATGGGCACATTTTCCTTCGGATAAATATTTTCAATGGAACGGCCAACCATGTGGGTAATGATAGAATCCTCTGTGAACTCATCTACCCTTCCGGAAATAATACTCTTTCCATCCCTGATAATCGTGATGTCATCCGCAATGCGGAAAATCTCTTCCATCTTGTGGCTGATATAGAGAAAACTGATACCCTGCTCCTTCAGCCGCCTAATCGTCTCAAACAGGAACTCGACTTCCTTGTTCGAGATCGAGGACGTAGGCTCATCCATAATGATTACCTGTGCCTTAAAAGCCACTGCCTTGATAATCTCCAGCATCTGGACACTGGCAATCGGAAGGTTCTTAATCTTTTCTGACGGATCATAGTGAAGCCCGTTCTCCTCCAGAATCTTCCTGGCATCTTCCATCATCTGCCCCCAGGACACCAGGCCCGCCTTTCCCGGCTGTCTTCTCATAAACATATTCTCGGCCACGGTCAGTTCCGGGAAAAAGTTCAGTTCCTGGTAAATCATCGCAATCCCGGCCGCCCCGGATTCCTCCGGTCCCGAAAAATGAACTTCTTTTCCGTCCAGCAGAATTTTACCCTCATCCCTTTTATAAAGACCGTTGATAATCTTCATCAGTGTGGACTTTCCCGCTCCGTTCTCTCCCATCACTGCATGAACCGTTCCCGGCCTCAATGCAATATTTACATTGTCAAGCGCTTTTACACCGGGAAAAGACTTGGAGACACCCTGTATCTCCAGCTTATATGTTTCTCCCATCTCTGCTCCTTTCCCTAACAATGATTCTCAGCCCTCACAGCATTTTTTCAGATATGCCAGGGAGTCCGTAATGTATCTGGTCATCTGCGCCTCATCTGCATTGCCGCTTAAGTCTCTCCAGACGCGGATGTCTCTTCCTACATCTCCTCCCGAAAGCAGGAAGGGTTCCATGACAACAGCCTTCTGATAATTGATATCTCGCAAAGCCTTTCCAATCTCCGGCCAGTTAATACTGTTGTTCATACCCGGGAGCTTCCGATTGCATTCGCCCACATGTACATGTCCCAGCAGCTCGCCCGCCCTGCGGAGTGCGTCATACATATTATCCTCTTCGATGTTCATATGGTAAGTATCCAGAAGAATATTTACGCCTTTACTGTTTACTCTTTTCACATACTCTATAGCTTCTGCACAATCCGTCAGTATGTAGGTCTCATTTCGATTCAAAACCTCAAGGGCACACTCAATCCCCAATTCTGCCGCCTCATCTCCAATCTCCTTTAAACAGGGAATGCTCCTCTCCCAGGCGCCTTCCTTATCATTATCCGAAATGGAGAAATCCACGGGCCAGTAAGAATAAATCGCGCCCACCAGGCTCTTGGATCCCAAAAGATCCATCTTGTGCAGAATATCCCTGAAATAAGAGAGCCCGTTTTTTCTCACTGCCTCATCCTTGGAGGACAGATCATACTGCTTAGCCGGACCGCTGTTGGTTGTAAACTCAATTCCCCTCTTGTCTCCCTCTGCCTTCAGCGCCTCGATCTCTGCATTCGTCATGTGATACAGATGATCCGCACCGATTTCCAGAATATCAAATCCGATGTCTGCTACCCGGTTCACCATCTCAATATAATCGCATTTCCATTCTGTTCCCCAGAAAGAATATCCTGTTCCAAACTTCATAATATTTACCTCCGTTTTGTGCTCGAGCTCTTTTATTGTTTCATTATACCCCCCCCCCCCTATAAATTGACAATATGTATTTTTTACAATTTATTTATCGTATTTTTGTTTAATATTACTAATTTTTTTATTTCATCCAAAACAAATAAGAGCTCGAGCACATTTCTGACAAAAAATTTTTGCACTGATTTTTTCCTGATTCGGCTCTTTTACGGTTATTCCAAATTTTTCTGTTTTTACTTTTTATACTGGACAGTCGACATGTTTTTTGATACTCTTTATTGTGTATAGAATTGTAAAAAACAGAACAATCGAGGCAGAACATGAGCGTTACCATCAAGCAGATCGCAGAGTTAGCTAACGTATCCCGGGGCACTGTAGATAAAGTATTGAACGGGCGTCCCGGCGTAAAGGAAGAAACCAGGAAAAAGGTTCTGCTGATCGCAAAAGAATTAAATTATCACCCCAATTTTCTGGGAAAAGCCCTGGTACAAAGCAAGACACCAACTAAAATCGGCATCGTACTCACACCGGAATACAATCCCTATATCCAGGCCACTCTGAAAGGAATCAGACAGGCAGAGGAAGAATTCTCTCCCTTTTCCCTTATTGTTGATGTGAAAATGATGACTACCCTGGAACCAGCCGAGCTGGTCACTCTTCTGAACGATATGAGTGCAAATGGTTATGCAGGAATCGCCCTCCTGCCAATTGATGATTCCCAGGTAAAGAGCAAGCTAAACCAGCTGTCCGACCAGGGAATCATTATCATTACATTCAATTCCAAGATTGAAGGGATTCACGAACTTTGCTTTCTTGGACAGGATCATGTCAAGGGCGGAGAGACCGCTGCCGGACTAATGGGACGCCTGCTGCCGGACGGCGGCGATGTGGGAATCATCATCAGCTCCAATAATCTTTCCTGCCATCAGTGTCGTCTGAAGGGTTTCCAGAAAAAGCTTTCTTCCCGATACCCTAATCTGAACATTGTAGAGATCCAGGAAAACCAGGATCGCAAAGAAGACGCATTTAAAGCCACTCTGGAATATTGTAACAGGTACCCGAACCTAAAAGGCATTTATATCACCGGAGGCGGAATCAAGGGTGTGGGAAACGCACTGGAATTTACAGGAAAATCACAGGATTTGAAGATTGTATGCCACGATCTGGTTCCCGATACCGTTGCTCTCCTGCAGAACGGAACTGTAGATTTCGCCATCGGACAGAGTGCCTCTCAGCAGGGTTACCAGCTGGTGAAGCTTTTGTTTGACTATATTGTCAAGCGTCAGAAACCCGAATCGAGTTATATCAGGGTGCCGATCACCATCGCCACGGAGGATAATATTGATACAATTGAAGATTAATCCTTTGCAGGGAAGTACTTACTTTAAAAGGCAGCAGGTTTTGCGGACCGTAACCGCAAAACCTGCTGCCTTTTACTATATTCGGATCTTACATTCTTCTTAATACCTGCTCCGGCAGGCTTTGAACCGGCCCGATTACCGGATTGTCTTATAAAGCGGACCGTAAGCCTTGCAGGCTCTATAGTCCTGTCCCTCTTTGTCCATGCCGAACGCATTCCATGCCGCCGGACGGAAGATCTTCTCCTCCGGTACATTGTGCATGCAGACCGGAATTCTCAAGATGGAGCAGAAGGTAATCAGATCCGCTCCGATATGTCCGTAGCTGATTGCGCCGTGGTTCGCGCCCCAGTTATTCATCACATCGTATGCAGTCTTGAATGCGCCTTCGCCGGTACATCTGGGCGCAAACCAGGTGCAGGGCCATGTGTAGTCGGTTCTCTTCCAAAGAACATCGTTTACGTCCTCGGGAAGCTTCACAGTCCAACCCTCTGCAATCTGCAGAACCGGTCCTAAGCCTTTAACCAGATTCAAGCGGATCATGGTAGCCGGCATCTCAGCGTTGGTTACAAAGCGAGAAGAATATCCGCCGCCCCGGAAGTATCCGTGGTCTGCCGCATTCCATGTGGTGGCTTTCATGATAGCCTCCTGATCTGCCTCCGTTACATTCCACCATTCCTTCATAACAGGATTGCCGTTCTCGTCCTTTGCCTCGCCGCATGCGTCCAGGCAGGCTGCACCGGAGTTGATCAGATGGATAAATCCATCCGCATCCTTTGCATGGCCTTCGATCTCGTATCCGGTTACTCTCTTTACCGCATCACCGCTCCAATATGTACGAACATCCGCAAAAATCTGGGCGCGGTTGGTCAATAATTTCATAAAGAGCATTCCCAGGCCGTTGAGCGTATCATTTTCCGTTGCCAGAACGTAAGGCTCTCTTGCTCCGTTCCAGTCAAAGGAGGTATTGAGCATTGCCTCCGGGAAGTCACAGTTGGGATAAAAGTCTGTCCACTGTCTCTGTCCCTGGAAGCCGGCTGCAATAGCATTGTGTCCGATTGCTTCCTCGGAGAACTTCGGATCCAGCTTGTCGCTTCCGCTCATCAGATCCTTGATAATTACCATCATCTTTACTACGAATTCCCAGTCGGCATCCTTCTGCTCTCTGGTCTTCTGAACTTCTTCCGGATTCTTGTCAAAGCCCTCAATGCACTTCTCCTTCGTCCACTTCAGAGCTTTCTGGAATTCTTCCTCATCGTAGATGCCCTCTGTCATCCGGCGGATAATCTCTACCTCGTCCACGGACTCTACTCTCATACCCAGATATTCCTCGATAAAGGCCGGGTCAATAATGGAGCCGCCGATTCCCATACAGATGGAACCTATCTGCAGGTAAGATTTGCCTCTCATAGTTGCCGCCGCAACTGCCGCACGGCCGAACCGGAGCAGCTTTTCTTTTACATCCTCCGGAATAGTGGGATCGTCTGCGTCCTGTACATCATGTCCATAGATACCGAATGCGGGCAGCCCTTTCTGCGCGTGGGTTGCCAATACGGATGCCAGATACACGGCTCCCGGCCTCTCGGTTGCATTCAGTCCCCACACGCCCTTGATTGTCATGGGATCCATATCCATGGTCTCGGAGCCGTAGCACCAGCAGGGAGTTACGGTCAGGGTTATATCTACGCCTTCTTTCTTAAACTGAGCCGCACATGCCGCAGACTCACCGGCACGTCCGATGGTTGTATCGGAAATGACAACCTTTACCGGTTCCCCGTTGCTGTAACGCAGATTCTCCTGAAAAAGCTTTGCCGCAGCTTTCGCCATACCCATGGTCTGCTCTTCCAGAGATCCTCTTACGTCCAGATAGCCTCTGCGGCCGTCAATGGTCGGGCGGATGCCGATAACCGGATATTCGCCCACTAATCTGTTCTTTGCCACTTTACATACCCTCCATACTTGTATTTTATAATATTTTGTAAAACCGGAGCATCGTCCGCTCCACTCTTAGGTATTTCCATTATATAATATTTTTCAGAAAATTGCACGTAAATTTCGATTCATATCTGGACATTTTTTGTACTAATTGATATACTTTCACTAAGAATATAGAAATCTTTTGTGACAATTCAATTATCTGAACCGTTCTGATCTTTTATAAAATTTTATCGAGGTTATGGCAGTATGAAGGCTTTTCACGAAGTACGCAGCTATGATTCAGATTTTATGGTATGGCACTCCAACTACGAAAATATCGGTTTCCTTGCTCACTGGCACAAGGAAATCGAGCTGATTTACGTGCGCTCCGGCTCCTGCCGTTTAAGCATCACGGACGTAAACTTCACTGCCCATGCCGGAGATCTGGCTGTCTGCGAGAGCGGGCAGATTCACTACAGTGATTCCCACCATATGGACAATTCCCTGGATTTTATTATATTTGACACTTCGATTCTGGGCTCCCTTTTTGAAAACCCTCATTTTGTACACCCACTTGTGACCAAAGAAGAATTGGAGCGCTACGGCCTCTCCGCCCGTCTGACTGCGCTGATCGATACGGTTTCGTCAGAGCTTGAGGAAAAGAGGCCCTATTACCAGGAAGTCGTGATATCTTCTCTTCAGACCTTCTGGTATCTGTTAAAGCGTTTTCACCCAAGGGCAGAGACCAGCTCCGCACCGGATAACCGGAGAACCCGGATGCTTGCAGATTTTCAGAATCTTCTGTCCTATATAGATGACCACTATGCAGACAATATCTCTCTGGAATACGCAGCCGGAACCATGAATTTCAGTACGGGATATTTTTCCAAAATTTTCAAAAAACTTATGGGGATTAATTTTGTCACTTATCTGAATCTGGTCCGTGTAGAACACGCAGTCTACGAGCTGCGCAACACGGAACAGAAATTTACGGAGACTGCACTTAACTGCGGCTTTAATAATATCCGCACATTTAACCGGGTTTTTAAGGAAATCACCGGATGCACCCCCTCTGAATTTCTGCTCTTGCCGGATCCGGATACTTATAAGCGCACGTATTACAACCGGCGCTCGGAGGAACAGGAATTTGTAAAGCACGATTCTCTGACGCTTGTCAAGAACTTTGAATAAGAATAAAAAATAACATATAAGGAGGTTTTTCATGGCCGACAAACCCATACTATACCGGAAACGGCTGATTCCCAACGAATGCATCCGTCTGGATCGGGATGAAGTCCTGCTGCGCAAAGAAAATCTGCTGGTCACCCGCTGGCACACGATCCGCCCCAAGAAAGATCTGGATCACGGAGTCTCTTGTTTTCTTTTGGATAAAGGGTGGAAAATCAGCCGGTTTCTCAACCGGGAAGACCAGCTGATCTGCTGGTACTGCGATATTATCGACTGGACGTATGAGCCGGATACGGACACCTACATTTTTACGGATCTTCTGGCCGATGTACTTCTCTACCCCTCCGGCGACATCCGCGTAGTCGATTTGGACGAAATAGCAGACGCACTGGAGCAGGGACTGCTGGCGCAGACGCAGGTCTGCCTCTGCATGCGCCGTCTGGATTCTCTGCTGCAGGAAGTATACTCCGGCAGGCTGCTGCCGTCCTTAGAAGCTTACTGGAGATGAGCGGGGATGCCGGAATAAAGCGGCAGGCTTTTCTGATATCCAACGTACGGCTGTAATAAGGAGTAACCCGCATAACGGGGAGATTCCTTATTGCTGACAAGATACAGAAAAGCCTGCTCCCTTATTTCTCTTTCTATCCCCTTTATAACAGCACCTTAAACTTCCAGCTGAATCTTCCTGCCTGTAGCATGATACTCTACCAGTTCCACACCCGCCGCCCGGAACATCCGCTTAGAAGCCAGTACCGATGCTGTGCCCGCATACTTATCGCTGCCGTAGACCACCGTCCTGATTCCCGCCTGGATGATTGCCTTGGCACATTCATTGCAGGGAAACAAGGTTACATAAATCTTGGCCCCTTCCAGGCTTCCTCCCCGGTAATTCAATATGGCATTCAGTTCGCTGTGGGTTACAAAGGGGTATTTTGTCTCATTTTCCTCCCCGGTTCTCTCCCAGGGAAATACATCATCATCGCAGCCATTGGGAAAGCCGTTGTAGCCCATGGACAAAATCTTATTATTCTCGCTTACAATGCAGGCTCCAACCTGCGTGCTCGGATCCTTGGAGCGCATGCCGGACAGGGCCGCAACTCCCATAAAATACTCATCCCAGCTGATATAGTCGTTCCTTTTTCCTGCCATATCTGATGTCTCCTATTCCAGTTCCGCTGTCCCTTAATCGGTACACACTCTTTACTTTGTTCCGAAAATGCGATCTCCTGCGTCGCCCAGGCCCGGAACAATGTAGCCGTGTTCATTCAGATGATCGTCCAGGGCTCCCACATAGATGTCCACATCCGGATGAGCCTCCTGCATCCTCTTTACTCCTTCCGGTGCTGCAATGATACACATAAAGCGGATATTCTTTACGCCCCTATCCTTCAGCATCTGAATGGCCGCAACGGAGGATCCGCCTGTAGCCAGCATGGGATCTACCACAAATACGTCACGCTCACTGCAGTCCGCCGGAACCTTGCAGTAATACTCTACCGGTTCCAGAGTCTCTTCATTCCGGT
This sequence comes from Lachnoclostridium sp., assembly GCA_021770065.1. GTDB lineage: Bacteria > Bacillota > Clostridia > Lachnospirales > Lachnospiraceae > Laedolimicola. The sequence continues at coordinate 179,045 of JAETRR010000001.1, forward strand.
ACAAACCAATATGTCCGACTTTTGCGGACGGAATCATGGCGAGCATTCCCTCCACCATGCCGAGGCCCGCTCTCAAAATAGGAATCACAGCCATTTTCTTGCCTGACAATTCTTTTACAGTTGTTTTACAGATAGGCGTCTCAATCTCTACATCTTTCAGCTTTAAATCCTTCGTTGCCTCATAGGTAATAAGACTTGCAATCTCACTAATCATGGCCCGGAAGTCTCTGGATCCCGTCTCCACCCGGCGGATCACACCGATCTTGTGCTGAATTAACGGATGTGTCATTACCACTACCTTCGACATCTTCTTTTGTCCCCCTGTTTATTCTTTATCAATCGCTTTTACTCTGTTTACATGCCTCTCTGCATTGGAAAATTCCGTATTCAGGAAGGTATCCACAATCTTTACTGCCAGCCCGGGGCCTACTACCCGTCCGCCCATAGCAAGGATATTCGCATCGTTATGCTGTCTTGTGGCCTCTGCGCTGAAACAGTCGCTGCAGAGGGCCGCACGGATTCCCTTAAAACGGTTAGCCGTAATGGAGATTCCGATTCCCGTTCCGCAGATCAGAATGCCTTTTTCACATTCTCCCGACAGGATCGCCTTTGCCACTTTCTTTGCATAGATCGGATAATCCACAGCATCCGTACTGTCGCATCCAAAGTTCTTATATTCCAGCCCCTCCCCGTCCAGGTAAGCGATTACCTCCTGCATCAATTCATATCCGCCGTGATCACATCCAAGTGCTATCATTGTTCTGCTACCTCCATGCTTATTTGTTTTTCTAAATTATATCATTTTTTTATGGAATAGCAAATGCTATCCTCTGTAATAATTAATCAGACAGCCTTTGAGAATAATCTCACGCTCATCATCCGTCATGGCTCCCAGACGGAGAGTCACCTCTCTTTCCTGCTCTCCATTCACATAAGCCTTCACTTCGCTCTGATTTTCCTCGACAGCCTTATGAATCTCCGGAATAAAGAGGAAGTCTCCCTTGGCAAACGGCAGATCGCCCTCGTCAATCAGGAAGGGAAGCATCCCCCAGTTAATGAGGTTGGAGCGGTAACGCTTGGTGGCATAGGAATTGGCAATATTGGCCCAGCCGCCCAGCACCTTCTGGCAGGAGGCCGCCTGCTCTCTGGCGGAACCGTCTCCCGGCTTCACTGCAAATATGGTGCTTCCCACGCCCAGGCTGGTATTATCCACACCCGGATACCACGAATTCAGAGCCCGGAAGATCTCTTCCAGTTCCGGAACCGCCTCCTCCGGACGCTCACCGGCCTCAATCGCCTTCTGTGCCGCCTGGATCTCTTTGGCCTTTCCTACATAAGCCGGATCTTTCCTGGAAAGAGTAAACTCCGCAAGCCCGAGCGGATTGGAACGATAGGAAGAGGTTTCGCCGGAAGGAATCAGCTCATCCGTCGTCGTAACCGGATCATGAATCTCGGAAACCACCTTCAGAATCATGTGCTCCGGCAAAGCAGGCATTGCCGGCCAGTCTTTGATATTGGGGCCAAACTTAATCTCCACATCCGGGTCTGCCGCACCCTTACTGTCAAATACGCGGTTCTCATAGATCTTACTGTCAAAGAAATACCGTGGATTGGTATACTTCACATCCACCTCCGTAGCCGCAGTCAGATATCCCTTATTAGCCGCCGTAGCCGCAATGGAACGGGCATCCATCAGCGCCACAGACGCAATCTGGCCGCTCTGGAGCTTGGAGCCTTCCCGGTTGGGGAAGTTCCTCGTGGAATGGCGGATACTGAATCCGTTGTTGGAAGGCGTATCACCGGCGCCAAAGCAGGGGCCGCAGAAAGCCGTCTTCATAACCGCACCTGTTTCCATCAGCGCCGCTGCCGCACCGTTTTTCACCAGTTCCATATATACAGGCATACTTGCCGGATACACGCTTAAGGTAAATTCATCCGGTCCGATGCTTGCTCCCCTTAAAATATCTGCCGCCGCACAGATATTTTCAAAACCGCCGCCCGCACAGCCGGCAATGATTCCCTGGTCTACATACAGCTTTCCGCCGCGGATCTTATCTGTCAGACAAAAATCCACCGCATCTCCCAGGCTCACCAGGGCTTTTTTCTCCACATCGCGCAGGATATCACCCGGATTTTCCTTTACTTCCTCAATGGTATACGTATTGCTCGGATGGAAGGGCATGGCAATCATAGGCCTGACTGCACTCAGATCCACATAAATCATTCCGTCGTAATAGGCGGCCGCACCCGGGTTCAGCTCCCGATAGTCCTCACTTCTTCCATGAATCTCATAGAATTCCTTAATCACATCATCCGTTTTCCAGATGGAGGACAGGCAGGTAGTCTCTGTGGTCATTACATCAATACCGATCCGGAAATCCGCACTCAGATTCTCCACACCGTCACCGATGAATTCCATAACCTTATTGTTTACATAGCCTTTTTCAAATACGGCTCCGATGATCGCCAGTGCCACATCCTGCGGGCCTACTCCCTTCTCGGGTTCTCCGGTAAGATAGACGCCTACAATTCCCGGCATGGGAATGTCATAGGTTTTATTAAGAAGCTGCTTTACAAGCTCCGGGCCTCCCTCTCCCATCGCCATAGTGCCTAAGGCTCCGTAACGGGTATGGCTGTCCGAGCCGAGAATCATTTTCCCGCCTGCCGCAAGCATCTCACGGGCATACTGATGAATTACCGCCTGGTGAGGAGGCACATAGACGCCGCCGTACTTCTTGGCACAGGTCAGCCCGTACATGTGATCGTCCTCGTTGATGGTTCCTCCCACGGCGCAGAGGCTGTTGTGGCAGTTGGTCAGTACATAGGGAATGGGAAAACGCTCCAGCCCCGATGCCCGGGCCGTCTGAATGATGCCCACAAAGGTGATATCGTGGGAGGTAAGCTTGTCAAACTTAATCTCCAGTTTTTCCATATTGCCGGATGTATTGTGTGTCTCCAGAATTCCATAAGCAATGGTCTGCTTCCTGGCTTCCTCCTTGGAGGGCGCTTTTCCAAGCCTGCTTTCGAGAACACTCACCGCGTCCCTGCTGTCCGGAATAATCTCTGTTCCGTTCAGCACATAGGCTCCGCCTTCAAATAATTGAATCATATTTTTTGTTCCTCCTATTCTAAGTCGCTGCGCGACAGCACTAAAGGGTAAAGTCGTTTCGACACACAGGATTTGAGATTTGTTAGCTGGACTATTCCAGTTCCGTAATATCCTGTATCTGTCAAATTGCCGGTCAAGGGCAGTACGCCTTGTCCGGCAACACTAAATTTATTATAAATAGCACTGGCAGGGATTGCAAGTTTATTCTGTGAGAATTTCCTCCTGTGTCGGGCTTTTGGCACTCTCCTTTACAGAATTCTCCTTTACCTCCTCTGTCCTGGGTGCCTCCGGGAAAATAATTGTAACTTTGAACAAATCCCCGTCCAGATAAATGTCAAAGCTGCCCTTCTGCAATTCCGTCAAGGTCTTGGTGATGGACAGCCCAAGGCCGCTGCCCTCAGTACTTCTGGCCACGTCTCCCCGGATAAAGCGTTCCGTCAGCTCTCCCGCGTCAATGTTCAAAGGCTGCTCCGAGATATTCTTGATATGGAACCGCACCATATGTCCCACCACCGTCAGTTCCACATAAACTCTTGTTCTCGGCATGGCATACTTCGCCACATTTCCGTACAGGTTCTCTATAATCCTCCAGAGCCTCCGCCCGTCGGCTTCAATAATCACCGGTTCCCTGGGCATGTTGACCACAAGCTGCAGCTCCCGCTCCTCGAACTTCTCGCTGAATTCTCCGTTGGTCTGGTTAATAAGCTCCTGGAAGTTAATCCTTACAAGCTCCAGCTTCACATTCCCGGAACTTATCTTGGATGCTTCTACCAGATCATCCGTCAGATGCTTCAATCTCTGCGATTTATCCTCCAGAATGGCAATGTAATTCCTTGCCCTCTCATTCTGAATATCCTCACGTTTCAGCAGATCCACATAGTTGATAATGGAGGTCAGAGGCGTCTTAATATCATGGGATACATTGGTAATCAGATCCGTTTTCAGGCGCTCATCCTTTACGCTCTGTTCTACCGCCGTAGAAAGCCCCTCTCCGATGCGGTTTACAGCTTCCGCCATAAGCAGGCTGTCTCCGGACAGCTTTTCCGTGGGAATCTGATAATCCAAATCTCCCTCCGAGATCTTCCTGATTCCGTCTAATACCTGCTTGCGCTGCCTTGCCTGCCACAGAAGAAGCACGCCTGCTGCAGAATCAGAAACCACTGCCAGCAGGAATCCCGTACCCTCAAAGAACAAAAACACCATATTTACCAGCAGAAACAGACCATAGGAAAGCATCACCTTTGTAGTCACCTTCCAGTTTTCCACTACCCTGTAGCAGCTCTTTAATATGACATAAAGCATACTGTTATTCCAGAGAGTTCTGGTCTTAATCCGCTTCACCAGACTTAAATAGCCACAGAGGAAAAGGAAATTCAGCAGAAAAGTAAATGTCCCTCCAAAAACTCCGGCCTCTCCAATCCCGTTTACCCGGTTATACATAAGAGCGCCTGTCAGGAGTATCAGCCATGCCGGTATCACCAGCAGCAGCACGGCCCCTTCCGTCCGAATCCGGTCAAATCTGGTAAGTGTAATACTCCTGTCCTCCTCGTCCGTCCCGCGCCCCGCAGCCAGAGTCAGGTAAACCAGGGTCAGAAGATACAGAATACCGCCCAGAATCACCCCGTAAACGGACATTTTGCTGATAGGCCGTATTTCCTCATACTGCTGCTTATATATCTGGAGATTATCACTTGCCACATAGCTCGGGTCAATGGCAACAGCCAGGATATAATTTCCCTCCACAGACATGGGAAATTTCTTCAGATAGCTGCTGATTTCACTTATGGAAACCGGCATATGGCTGGATTCAAAGCTCATGTCCGCGCTGTCAAAAATCAGATAGTCCCCATGGCTCCGGATATAGTCTAAGAGACCGTTCCGATCCGTAAGCTCTGTTTTTCCAAAGCTCTTAATATTTGTTATAGTTTTTTTCTCATAGTCCTCCTTCGTCACCCGGGTCACATTTTCCGGCAGCACCAGATAGCGCATATTGGTCATACTGGGGCTGAAAAGCTCAAGATTTTCCTTATAGGAATAATAATCGTTGTAAATATTATTCAGAACATCTTCCAGGGCCATGTAAACATCCTGAAGTTCCTGGGTAGACAGCCGCTGTGCCTCCGCATAGGAAATAATATCGCTGTACTCCGCAGGAGCATAGCGCTCCTCAACCGCCTGGATTTCCTCCACATTCTGAATCACGGCCTGGCCGAAGAGGCCTTCTCCAAACAGATCCGGCCCTGCCGTCTCACTGTCCGGAGTAAAAATTTCTTCTGCTTCTGTGCCCTCCCCCAAAGCATCCCCCGCTTCATCAGAATCCTCTGTCATAGACTCCTCGATAAAAGACATGGCTGCGTCATAGGAAATGGAAACAGAGGCCACTGCCGTCCCGTCATCATAGATCGCCTGTTCCGTATAGTCTTTGGAGCTCTTGGAGATGTAGCCTATCCTTCCGTCATCATAGGTAATCTTCAGAAGAGTATTGTACTCACAGCCGTCCAGGGACCAGTTCAGCAGATCCGTCAGCTTGTAACACAATCCGCCGTCCTCAGACTTTGTATGAAGAATCTGATTTTCCTCCGCATATTCCTGGATATTCAATACAAGAGAGGCATCATACACACCGTTCTTCTCAAACCGGCTCTCCCGGCTGGCTGCACGGATGCATCGGAAAATCTGTTCCCGGGCTTCCCTCTGAAAATAGGCTGTGTTCTCAAAAACATCATCCTCCCGAAACAGGCTGAACCCGTTGTTTCCCACAGAAACCATGCATACGGCAATGGACAGTACCAGTACCACCGCACAGACTTGATTTAGTATAAGGGCAAGGGCCTTCCAGCCCCTTGAATATTCCCATCGTTTCATTCCTACAGCTTCTCCACTTTATATCCGATTCCCCACACCACCTTCAGATAGCGCGGTTCCTTCGCGTTGATCTCGATCTTCTCCCGGATATGACGGATATGCACTGCCACCGTATTGTCCGCCCCGATGGCATCCTCATTCCAGATGCTCTCATAAATCTGATTGATGGAAAATACCTTTCCCTGGTTTTTCACCAGAAGAAGCAGAATATTGTACTCAATCGGCGTGAGCTTTACCGGCTCTCCGTCCACGGTAACTTCCTTCAGATCATCGTTCATCACCAGGCCGCCGGTCTGATAGACCTTCTGGCTCTCCTCCGCCGCATTTCCCAGTTTTGTATAACGCCGGAGCTGTGATTTCACACGGGCTGTCAGTTCCAGAGGATTAAAAGGTTTCGTTACGTAATCATCGGCTCCGATATTTAAGCCCAGAATTTTATCCGCATCCTCGGATTTTGCAGACAGAATGATAATAGGAATGCTGCTTTTCTCCCGTATTTTCAGCGTAGCCCGAAGGCCGTCCAGCTTCGGCATCATAATGTCAATAATGAGAAGCTGAATCTCATGCTTCTCCATCATATTCACTGCCTGAAGTCCGTCGTAAGCCTTTAGGATCTGATAGCCCTCCTGGGATAAATAGATCTCTATAGCATCAACAATTTCTTTGTCATCATCACATACTAAAATGGTATTCGTATTCATCTTTCATCACCTCTTCTCCCATTTTACTGATTCTTATTGATTATAACAAGGTTTTTTTAATTTTGATGTGGGGAATTCTTAAGAATTTGTTGCAATTCACAGGGGCTGCCTTATTTTCCGGCAGCCCCTGTAAAACATTTTATTTCAGATACTCCGCATACTTCTCTTCACTGGCACTCAGGAATACGATTCCGATGATACCCGGCCCGGTGTGGGCCCCGATGGCACAGCCTACCTGGGATTCTATGATATTCTTACAGTGATATTTTTCTTCCAGCATATCCCTGACCCTGGCACAGGTTTCGGGATCGTTGCCGTGGACAATTCCAATCTCCTGCTTTTCCAAATCTACGCCCCGTTCTCCCACAAGCTCTATACAGCGCTTCAGGGATTTCATCCGTCCCCTTACTTTCTCAAAGGCTACCAGGGCTCCGTCGTCATTCACCTCAATGATAGGCTTGATATCCAGCACGCCTCCCACTACAGCGGAAGTTCTGCTTAAACGGCCGCCCTTATACAGATATTCCAGGGTGTCTACCGTTACGATATGCTCCATATTGTCAAAGAAGTAGCGGGCCGCCTCCGCAATCAGCTCCCCGGGAGCTCCGTTCCTCTGCATGCGCAGAAGTTTAATGACGCCCAGTCCGAATCCCATGGATGCACATTTCGAATCTACAATTGTAATTTTGAAATCCGGATATTCTTCCAGAAGCTCTTCACGGGCCAGATTTGCCGCATTGAAGGTTCCGGCAATTCCCGTGGAAAAGCACAGGTAAAGCACCTCGTCGCCGGCCTTTGCATAAGGCTCAAAGTTTTCCCGGAACATAAACTGATTGATATGGTAAGTTTTGATCTCCGCGCCCTCTGCCTGAATCCGGTAGAAATCCTTTGGGAAGATGGTCTTTCCGTCAAAGTAGTCCGTTCCGTTGATTGTGACGGGTGTCGGGATCACATGAAGCTGATATTCATCTATAATCTCTTTTGGCAAATCTGTTGCCGAGTCCGTAATAATCTTAAAAGCCATCTCTCTATAACTCCTCCTACTCCAGTTTTGTAATGCTTATAACTCTTCCAGCTCTTTCAGCCAGATATCACTGCAGGCATCACTCGGCATACGCAGATCGCCTCTGGGCGAGACGGCCACGGTTCCCACCTTGGGGCCGTCCGGCAGACAGGAACGTTTGAACTGCTGAGCAAAGAACCGTTTGTAAAAGATCCTCAGCCATTTCAAAATAACCGCATCCTCATAGACGCCTTCAAAGGCCGGCTTTGCCAGCCGGTAAATCTTGGAGGGCGAAAAGCCGAACCGGAGCACATAGTACAGGAAGAAATCGTGAAGTTCATACGGCCCGACCAGATCCTCTGTTTTCTGAGAAATGTCCCCCTCTTTAGGCGGAAGCAGCTCCGGACTCACCGGTGTATCCAGTACGTCCAGAAGCACCCCGGAAAGCTCCTTATCCCCGCAGGTATCCGCATAATAGCGCACCAGATGGCGCACAAGCGTCTTGGGCACACCGCTGTTTACGCCGTACATGGACATATGGTCCCCATTGTAAGTGGCCCATCCAAGGGCAAGCTCGGACATATCCCCCGTTCCCACTACCAGGCCTCCGTTCTGGTTGGCAATCCCCATCAGCACCTGAGTGCGCTCCCTGGCCTGGGCATTTTCATAGGTAACATCGTGATTCTCCGGATCCTGTCCGATATCCCAGAAATGTGCCATCACCGACTCGCGGATATCCACTTCCCGAAGCGTTGCCCCCAATTTTTTTGTGAGCTTGCACGCATTGTCATACGTGCGGTCCGTGGTTCCGAAGCAGGGCATGGTCACACCTATGATCTGCTCTCTGGGAAGAGACAAAAGATCAAAGGCTCTGGCCGTCACCAGCAAAGCCAGTGTGGAATCCAGCCCGCCGGAGATTCCCACTACGGCCGACCAGCAGCCTGTATGCTCCAGCCGCTTTTTAAGTCCCATGGCCTGTATGGAAAGGATCTCTTCACAGCGGCGCTCCCGATCCGCCTTGTCTTCCGGTACAAAGGGCCGTGGATCGATATGTCTGTCCAGCTTTGTCTCTACAGAGTTCAGGTGGAATCCCACCTCTGTATAGGCATCACTATTTTCCACCCGAAAAGTGTTCATCCTTCTGCGCTCGCCCGCCAGACGGTACACATCCACATCTGCGTAGGTAATTCCGTTCCGGAAGCGCTCTGAGCGGCCGAGAATGATCCCGTTTTCCGCAATGAGATTCTGGCCTCCAAAGACCAGATCCTGGGTGGATTCTCCCTCTCCTGCGTTGGCGTACACATAACCGCACACCAGCCTTGCGGACTGGCTGCTGATCAGCTCCTCCCGATACTGGCCCTTTCCCGCCGTCTCATCGCTGGCGGAACAGTTCACAATAACTGTGGCCCCGGTCAGCGCATGACGCACGCTCGGAGGTTCGGGAACCCACAGATCTTCACAGATCTCTGCAGCAATTACCAGCTCCGGCAGCTCTGCGCAGGCAAATACCATATCGGTTCCGAAAAGCACATATTCCTCTTTTTGGGTTCCGCGGCCGAGCCATACATATTCCGCCTCCCGGTTTCCCGGAGCAAAGTGGCGCAGCTCGTAGAACTCCCCGTAGTTGGGCAGATTTGTTTTCGGTATCATTCCCAGGATCTCTCCGCGGTTCAGTACGGCCGCCACGTTGTAAAGCTTTCCCTGCTTCTCCCAGGGCAGGCCTGCAAATATCAGCGCATCCAGCTCTTTTGTTGCATCCGCTATGGCAAATAATGTCTCTTTTGCTTTTCTGATAAGGGTTTTCTGCAGAAATAAATCTCCGCAGGTGTAACCTGTAATGCAAAGCTCCGGAAATACAATCAGTTTTGCGCCGTTCCCGGCTGCTTCCTCTGCCAGGCGGATAATCTCCGACCCGTTAAATTCCGGCTGAGCCACCCGAATCTTCGGTGTGACAGCCGCTGTCTTTACAAACCCATGCTTCATAAAGTTTTCCTCCTATTTAAAATCGCTGCGCGATGGCACTAAAGGGTAAAGTCGCTTCGACACACCGGTAATGAGAGAAACTTTCATTCGAAAGGGCACTCATGAAAGTTCCTCTCGTGCGCCTCCCCGACTTTACCGTCCAGCAAACAATTTTTTCATATTCCTCACAGTACACCTCAGCCTAAATCAATTCCGCATTTTCCCCTTACCGCTTTGCCTTGTCCAGTATCTTTTTTAATTCTTCTATGTTGAAGGTGTATGCCTCGCTGCAGAAATGGCACTTTACCTCAATGGGCTTTCCGTCCCGTATCATTTCCCGAATCTCTTTGCTTCCGATGCTGATAATGGCCTTCTCTACACGTTCCTTGGAGCAGCTGCATGAAAATGCAGCGGGAATCGTATCGTTGACAACCAGCCCCAGCTCTCCCAAAAGCTCCTCAAGAATCCCCTCCGGCGTCAGCCCGCGGTTTAACAGCTCCGTAACTGAGTTCATGCCGGCCAGACGTTTTTCCAGTGCATCAATTACTTTGTCCTCCGTATAGGGCATCAGCTGGAGAATAAAACCTCCGGCCTGGCATACGGTATTGTCCCGGTTCAGCAGCACGCCCAGTCCCACGGAGGACGGTATCTGCTCTGAGGTTGCAAAATAATACGTCAGATCCTCTGCAATCTCCCCAGTCTGAAGCTCTGTCTGTCCCACATAAGGCTCCTTCATTCCCATATCCCGGATCACCTGGAGCATTCCTTTTCCAATGGCTCCCGACACATCAAGTTTTCCTTTTGCATTGGCAGGAATCAGAACTGCCGGTTCATTTACATAGCCCTTTACCTGTGCCCTGGAATCGGCTGTCACCGTTATTCCCCCAAGGGGGCCGTCTCCCCGGATCTGAAGGGTCAGAAGATCCTGCTCCCCCTTCATCATCGTACCCATCATAGCGCCCGCGCTTAAGGAGCGCCCCAGGGCCGCCGTTGCCACGGGGCTTGTATTGTGAATCTGCCTGGCTTTTTCCACCAGTTCCCTTGAAGTAATGGCAAAGGCGCGGATCTGGTTGTCCGCCGCCGTCGCTCTTACAATATAATCTGACATTACTCTGCTTCTCCTTCTATCATCCCTGTTCTGCCGTTTCCTTCTGTCTCTTTTCCATGCTCTCTTGCAATTACATGGATTCTCTCTGTCGTTTCCGACGGCTCCTGCCCTGTGTCGGCATCGCAGATTTTCAAAAACTCCATGCCTGCCTCTCTTAAAAGATGCCGGATCTGTTCTGCGGAATAGGCCCTTTGGAGATGTGTTTCCTCACATTTCCGGTAAAGTCCGTCATCCTGACGGATAAACAGAGTCAAATCGTACTGGTTCAGCTTTTCCTCCGGGTCATAATAATTTTCCCAGATAAAGCTTCCCTCTTCCCTGTTTTCCGCAATGGTATTCTCTCCCAGCAGAACCTCATATTTATAAACGGTATTGAGATCAAAAAGGAAGATCCCCCCAGGATCCAGATAATTATTCACCAGCCGGAATACCTGTAAAAGATCCGCTTCCTCTGTAATATAATTGACGGAATCGCAGACACTTATCACAGCCTTTACCGTGCCGTAGAGTTCAAATTCACGCATATCCTGGAGAAGATATAAAATATCATGGCCGGAAGCCTCCTTCTTTTCTGCGGCCAGCTCCAGCATTTCCTCCGATACATCTACCCCGATCATGTCATAGCCGGCTCCGGCCAGCAGCTCCGTCAAGGTTCCGGTTCCGCAGCCCAGATCCAGCACCAGGCCGTCCTTCACTCCATATTCCCTTAGCAGCTCCGTGATTCGGCCGCACCATTTTTTATAAGGAACATTATCCATAAACAAATCATAGACTGCCGCAAAGCCTGCATATTCATCCGCAGCTGTTCTCCCGCTTCCCATATGATTCTTTCCCGCTTTCCCTGCAAGGCTTTTCTGCTCTCCCTGCAATCATATTCATTGCGTCTGCTGTTCTCCCGGTGCCGTTGCCCGATTGTTCTTATCATATCAAATTTTACTTCAAAAAACAAGACAGCCTCCAACCGAAACGGAGACTGTCTGCTGTTCATTTGTTACTGCTCACTCCGTGACCAGCAACGCTCATTTTACTTACTGCTCAAAAACTTCTCTATATTGGCCATGGCTTCTTCCTCGTCCTCACCGCTGGCAGAGACGGTCACTGTCTCTCCGGCGTAAAGCCCGAGGGTCATCATGCCCATAATGCTTTTGGCATTTACTTTCTTGTTATCACTTTCCACGTAAATCTCACTGCCATACTGGCTTGCCACCTGTACTAACAGCGCCACCGGTCTTGCTTCCAGGCCGTTTGGAATCCGAATCGTGATTTCCTGCTTAATCATAATAACCTTTCCTCCTTGTGCTCCCTTAGCTCCTCTGCAATGAGACTCAATTTCCTCAGCCTGTGGTTGACGCCCGATTTTCCCACGGAAGGGGTCAGCATCTGTCCTAACTCCTTCAATGTGGCCTCCGGCTGTTCCAGGCGAAGCTCCGCTATCTCGGTCAAACCTTCGGGAAGCTGGTCAAACCCGATTGTTGCTTTAATATATTGTATATCTTCAATCTGCTTTACCGCTGCAGAAACGGTCTTATTCAAGTTGGCAGTTTCACAGTTAACCTGCCTGTTCACAGAGTTGCGCATGTCCTTCAGAATTCGGATATTTTCAAAATTCATTAGGGCCACATGAGCCTCCATGACATTCAGAACATCTGCAATCTGTGCGCCCTCTTTGATGTATACAATCTGATTCTTCTTTCGCTTCGTCACTCTGGCCTCAATCCCAAAGCTTCCGATCATATCGCAGAGCTGAGCCGCTTTCTTAAGATCATTACAGACAATCTCAAAGTGATAGCCCTTCTCCGGATCGCTGACTGAACCCGATGCCAGAAATGCCCCGCGGATGAATGCGCGCTTACAGCAAAGGTTCTGAACCAGCACATGCTTTACGGCAGAAATATCCCCATAAGACACAACCTCAAAGCTGTGTCCTCCCTTAAGGCCTTTATTCTGCCTGGCTGATACATCCAGTCTTATATTAAAGGTTTTTTTCAACAATGTAAAGTACTTTCTTGCAACTGCCAGATTTTCCGTATGCATCCGGAGCAGCAAAAGGCCGGTTTCTTCTTCCGTTACCCGGCCGCAGAAGCCTAAGATCGCCGCAATCTCCGCCAGCCGGCAGTGCCTGGCCCCGGGGATCTGCCTAGACAGTTCCTCCTTAATTTTACTGGAAAAAGACATTTGTTACCTCATATCATCTGCCGTTTAACGGGCTTTTACAATGGCATCTTTTTCTATATCCCGATGTTCGCACCGGACTACATAGTCTCCGTTTTCCCTGAGACGCTCATACAGCCGGTTGGCCAGAGTCACAGAACGGTGCTTTCCTCCCGTGCAGCCCACTGCAATAACTAACTGATTCTTGCCTTCCTGCACATAATTCGGAAGGAGAAACCGGATCATGTCCTCCAGCTTATCCAGAAATCTGTGAGCCGCCTCAAACCCCATAACAAAATCCTGTATCTCTTTATCATTTCCGTTCAGCCTGCGCAGCTCCTCATAGTAATAGGGATTGGGCAGGAAGCGCACATCGAATACCAGATCCGCATCATTTGGAATTCCGAATTTAAATCCAAAAGACAGAACGGTAATGACAAGATTTCTGAATTCTCCGTTTTGAACGAATATTTTATCCAGTTCTACCCGAAGCTCCCTTGTGAGAAGGCTGCTGGTATCTATAATGTAGTCCGCCTGTTTTTTTAAGAAGGCCAGCCGCTCGCGCTCTCTCTCGATTCCCTCCGCGATGCGTCCGTCCCCTGCCAGGGGATGGTTTCTCCGTGTTTCTTTATAGCGTTTTATCAGTACGTCGTCAGCGGCATCCAGGAACAAAATCTCGTAGGTGTAACCGGCCATGGCCAGTACCTCCAGGGCATGCTGCAGATCGCTTAATGCCTGTCCGTTCCGCACGTCAATTCCCAGAGCCACTTTCGTAATTTCACTGGTTCCGGAATAGACCAGTTCCGAAAACTTTCCCATAAGCGAGATCGGAAGATTATCTACGCAAAAATATCCTGCATCCTCCAGCATCCGAAGGGAAGTTCCTCTTCCCGCTCCGGACATGCCTGTTATAATTACAAAGCGCACCTTTATTCCTCCCTGTATTTAAGCTCGGCAGAACTTTGTGCCGAACCGCTGCCGGCTCCTCAGCTGCCTTGAAACCCTAATAGTTTTACTTCCAGTTCCAGTTCCACCCCGAACTGCCGCCGGACCTCCTTCTGCACATGGGATATCAGATCCAGTACGTCCTGCGCGGCTGCTTCTCCTCTGTTAATCACAAAACCGCAATGCTTCTCCGACACCTGGGCATCCCCGACACAAAATCCCCGAAGCCCTGCATCCATAATAAGCTTTCCGGCAAAATAGCCTTCCGGCCGCTTAAAGGTACTGCCCGCACTGGCGTATTCCAGAGGCTGTTTTCCCGTCCGGGCATCTTTAAGCTCCCGCATCCGGGCATCAATAACTTTCCTGTCTCCCCGCTTCAGATCCAGAACGGCCTCCAGAACAATGTAATGCTCCCTGGCCACGCTGCTGGTCCGATAACCAAGCTCAAGCTCTTCCCTCGAAAGCCTTAACCGCTCTCCATCTTCTTTTAAGACAAGAGCTTCCCTCACCACGTCCTTCATCTCCCCGCCATAAGCGCCTGCATTCATCACAAGCGCGCCGCCCAGGGTTCCGGGAATTCCAGAGGCAAACTCAAGTCCGGTCAGGCCTTCCTTTGCCGCCATGTGAGCCGCTTTCACCAGCAGGGCACCGGAACGTGCATATAAAGTCTGACCTTCTATATAAATCTCATTCCAATTCTGAAACAGCTGAATGACAACGCCGTTATAGCCTTTATCACTGACTAATACATTGCTTCCGTTTCCAAGAATGTAGTAGCTCTCTCCAAACGTGCGGCATGCAGCCAGTATCGCCAAAAGCTGTTCCGGTGTCTTGGGAATACAGAAGTACTTTGCCGGACCTCCTATCCGGAAGGTTGTGTGCTTCTTCATCGGCTCATCTGTTCGTACCCGATCCTCTCCCCCGAGGATCTCACGTAATCTTTCATAAAACTCCTGCTTCATACGACACTCCTGATTTAAGTCATTCATAACTGCAGCACTGGTACTGGCAGCCAGTGTACTGACACACTGATATTTAATAAAACTACTTGTCTAAGTATATGCCAAAACATCGGAAAGTACAACCCCTTTCCGATGCTCTGTCCAGCGCCTCTTCCCTTATTTTTTTTCTTTCCTCAGATACTTCTTCAGATATTGCCCCGTATACGAAACAGGCTGTTCCGCCACTTCCTCCGGTGTTCCTGCCGCAATCACCGTTCCGCCCCGGTCGCCTCCTTCCGGCCCCATATCAATGATATAATCCGCCGTCTTAATCACATCCAGGTTATGCTCAATCACTACAACCGTATTGCCGCCCTCAGCCAGACGCTGAAGAATCTCCGTCAGCTTATGCACATCCGCAAAGTGCAGTCCGGTGGTCGGCTCATCAAGAATATAAATTGTCTTTCCGGTGCTCCGGCGGCTCAGCTCTGTCGCCAGTTTAATCCGCTGCGCCTCGCCCCCGGAAAGGGTTGTGGAGGGCTGTCCCAGTTTGATATAAGACAGGCCCACATCATAGAGTGTCTCAATCTTCCGCTTAATAGAAGGCACATGTTCAAAAAAGGTTAACGCTTCCTCTACTGTCATATCCAGTACGTCAAAGATGCTCTTTCCCTTATATTTGACATCCAGCGTCTCCCGGTTATAGCGTTTTCCCTGGCAGACCTCGCATGGTACATAGACATCCGGAAGGAAATGCATCTCTATCTTAATAATTCCGTCCCCCGAGCAGGCCTCACAGCGGCCGCCCTTCACATTGAAGCTGAAGCGCCCCTTCTTATATCCCTTGCTTTTTGCATCGGCCGTGGCTGCAAAGAGATCCCGGATCTGATCAAAGACACCTGTATAGGTAGCCGGATTGGAACGGGGCGTCCGTCCAATAGGGGACTGATCAATTGCGATTACTTTATCAAGCCGCTCCGCCCCCTGAATACCCTTATTTCTGCCGGGAATAGTTCTGGCCCGGTTCAGTTTTTTCGCCAGTGTTTTATACAAAATCTCATTTACCAGAGAGCTTTTTCCCGAACCCGAGACGCCGGTGACACAGGTCATAATTCCAAGCGGGATTTCCACATCAATCTTTTTCAGATTATTTTCCCGGGCACCCTTTACGGTCAGCCAGCCGGAAGGTGTACGGCGGTTTTCCGGCACGGGAATCCGAAGCCGGCCGCTCAGATAAGCTCCCGTAACGGATTCCGGGCAGGCCATAATTTCCTCCGCCGTTCCGGCTGCCACCACTTTTCCGCCATGCTCCCCGGCTCCCGGACCGATATCCACAATATAATCTGCCGCATACATGGTATCCTCGTCGTGTTCCACCACTATCAGGGTATTTCCCAGATCCCGAAGGCGCTTTAAGGTTGCCAGAAGTTTATCATTGTCACGCTGATGAAGACCGATACTGGGTTCATCCAGGATATAGGCCACTCCTACCAGGCCGGAACCAATCTGGGTGGCCAGGCGTATCCGCTGTGCTTCTCCTCCGGAAAGGCTTCCGGTAGCCCTTGCAAGCGTCAGATATTCCAGTCCCACATCAATGAGGAAACCGATACGCGCCCGAATCTCTTTCAGAATCTGTGCGCCGATCAATTCCTGCTGCGGAGTCAGCTTGAGATTCTGCAGAAATTCATGGAGTTTTAAAATGGACATGGCAGTAAGCTCATAGATGTTCCTGTCTGCAATGGTCACGGCCAGGGAAGTTTTCTTAAGTCTCTGCCCGCCACAGCTCTTACAGGGCGTAATGCGCATAAAGCTCTCATACTCCTGCCGCATAATCTCCGATCCGGTCTCCCGGTAGCGGCGCTCCACATTTTTAATCAGTCCCTCAAAAGCCACATCATAGACGCCCTCGCCGCGCTGTCCCTTGTAACGGACTTTCATATTCTTTCCGCCGTTCCCGTGTATAATTACCTGCTGAATCTTTGGATCCAGCTCCTCATAAGGCGTGTTCAGATCAAAATGGTATTCCTCAGTCAATGCCTTTAAAACAGCATAAGTAAAGCTGGAGGGATCCGTGCAGGACTGCCAGCCGGTAACCACAATAGCACCCTCTGCAATGCTCAAGGACTTGTCCGGTATCATCAGTTCTTCATCAAATTCCATCTTATAACCCAGTCCGAAGCAGTCCGGGCAGGCGCCGAAGGGATTGTTAAAGGAAAAGCTTCTCGGCTCCACCTCTTCCATGCTGATGCCGCAGTCCGGGCAGGCATAGCTGGAGCTGAAGGTCATAAGCTCTCCGTCCACCACGTCCACCACTAAAAGTCCGTCCGAAAGACTCATAACTGTTTCAATGGAGTCTGCCAGGCGGCGCTCAATGCCTTCCTTCACTACCAGACGGTCCACCACAATCTCAATCAGATGCTTGACGTTCTTGTCCAGCTTGATTTCCTCCGAAAGTTCGTAGAGGTTTCCATCGATCTTCACCCGGACAAAGCCGCTTTTGCGGGCCTGCTCCAGCACCTTTACATGCTCGCCCTTGCGTCCCTTGACTACCGGTGCAAGAAGCTGAAGCCGGGTCCGCTCCGGAAGAGCCATAATCTGATCCACGATCTGATCTACGCTCTGCTTTTTGATCTCCTTGCCGCATTTGGGACAGTGGGGAATTCCAACTCTTGCAAACAGGAGACGGAAATAGTCGTATATCTCCGTCACGGTTCCCACAGTGGAACGGGGATTGCGGTTTGTGGATTTCTGATCTATGGAAATAGCGGGAGACAGGCCCTCAATACTTTCTACGTCGGGTTTTTCCATCTGTCCCAGGAACTGTCTGGCATAGGAGGAAAGAGACTCCATGTATCGGCGCTGTCCCTCTGCATAAATAGTGTCAAAGGCCAGGGAAGATTTGCCCGAACCGCTCAGGCCTGTGAGCACTACGAACTCTTCTCTTGGAATATCAATGCTTAAATTTTGTAAGTTGTGCTCGTTTGCACCTCGAATTCGAATGTAATTTTTCATTTTTCTCCTCTTTTACTTATTCGTCTATAGTTTTATTATAACTTATCCATTGTTTTCTGATACTTCGATTCCCCGCATATGCCCTCACATTTCATGGAGCTGCTTTTTCAGTTCTATCATACGGTCACGCAGCTCTGCTGCCGTCTCGAAATCCAGCTCTGCTGCAGCCTTCTTCATCTTCTTCTCGATATCCGCCACGAGCTTTTCCAGCTCCTTTTTGCTCATGGATTCCGGATCCTTCTCAAATTGCAGATCCTTCCGGGCAATCTCTTTGGAAATGCTGATCAAATCCCGGACGGATTTTTGAATGGTCTGAGGGGTAATTCCGTGCTCCCGGTTATATTTTTCCTGAATCTCACGGCGGCGGTCTGTCTCGTCAATCGCCAGACGCATGGAATCTGTGATAGTATCCGCATACATAATTACACGCCCCTCGGCATTTCTCGCCGCACGGCCAATGGTCTGGATAAGCGAAACCTCCGAGCGGAGAAAACCTTCCTTATCTGCATCCAGAATAGCAACCAGAGTAATCTCCGGAATGTCCAGACCCTCACGCAGGAGATTGATTCCCACCAGTACGTCAAAAACATCCAGACGCATGTCGCGGATAATCTGAGTCCGCTCCAGGGTGTCGATATCGGAATGGAGGTATTTCACACGGATGCCCAGCTCACGCATGTAATCAGTTAAATCCTCTGCCATCCGCTTCGTCAGTGTGGTGATCAGGATCTTATGCCCCGCGGCCGTCTCTTTGTTCACCTCACCTACCAGATCGTCAATCTGGCCCTCCACAGGACGCACCTCTACCCTGGGATCCAGAAGTCCTGTCGGGCGGATGATCTGTTCTGCCCTGAGAAGCTCATGATCCTCCTCATAGGCTCCGGGAGT
This sequence comes from Lachnoclostridium sp., assembly GCA_021770065.1. GTDB lineage: Bacteria > Bacillota > Clostridia > Lachnospirales > Lachnospiraceae > Laedolimicola. The sequence continues at coordinate 197,730 of JAETRR010000001.1, forward strand.
TGCGGACACAAAGAGAATCTGATCTATTTTACTTTCAAATTCTCCGAAATTCAAGGGACGGTTGTCCTTTGCTGACGGCAGACGAAAGCCGTAGTCCACCAGGGTTGATTTCCGGGACTGGTCGCCTGCGTGCATGCCGCGGATCTGCGGGATTGTCTTGTGGGACTCATCGATAATAATCAAAAAATCATCCGGAAAATAGTCCATCAATGTACTGGGGGGCACTCCCGGTTCCAGGCCCGACAAATGCCGGGAATAATTCTCGATGCCGGAGCAGAAGCCAGTTTCCTTGAGCATTTCTATGTCAAAGTTTGTCCTCTCGGAAATTCTCTGGGCCTCGAGAAGCTTGTCCTCTCCCTTGAAATACCGGATGCGTTCCTCAAGTTCTGCCTCAATATCCCTGGCAGCTCTTCGGATCTGCTCTGCCGGAACCACATAATGGGAAGCAGGGAAAATCGCCGCATGCTCCCGCGAGCCCTTGATCTCTCCGGTCAGTACATCGATCTCGGAGATCCGGTCAATCTCGTCTCCGAAAAATTCCACCCGGATAGCAGTATCCATCTCGCTTGCCGGAATGATCTCCAAAACGTCTCCTCTTACACGAAAGGTTCCCCGTTTGAAGTCCATGTCATTTCTTTCATACTGGATGTCCACCAGCTGCCGCAGGACTTCATCCCGATCCTTCTGCATACCGGGACGGAGAGATACCATCATTTTCTCAAAGTTCTCCGGCTCGCCCAGACCGTAGATGCAGGATACGGAGGACACAATGATGACATCCCTCCGCTCTATCAGCGCCGCCGTGGCAGACAGGCGGAGCTTATCGATCTCGTCATTGACGGAAGAATCCTTGGCGATGTATGTGTCGCTGGATGGGACGTAGGCTTCGGGCTGGTAGTAGTCGTAGTAGGACACAAAATATTCCACCGCATTCTCAGGGAAAAATTCCTTGAACTCCCCATACAATTGGGCAGCAAGGGTCTTATTGTGCGCTATTACCAAAGTCGGCTTATTGAGCTGCTGGATCACATTTGCCATGGTAAAGGTTTTTCCGGAACCTGTAACCCCCAGTAAAGTCTGGCATTGATTGCCTTCCTGAAAGCCTTTTACCAGTGCCTCTATCGCCTGCGGTTGGTCGCCCGTGGGGGCGTATTCTGAATGGAGCTTGAAGATTTTTTGTTCATTTTGCATAAAAGCTACCTCCAAAATCTATAGTAAAAAAGTTCGTCTATTAGGCAGAAATTCGTCGAGCCACATCTTCACCTTTTCTCCCAAGAGGGCTTCGACGAATTTTGGTTACTCAATTTAGTTTTCCACACCATGCGGAAACACTGAAACGATCCGAACAAATCAAGAGTAAAATTCCGAAATACATCACATCATAAACCGTAGTTTTATGATTGCCATTCGCCACTTGCCGAATATGCAAACGTGCTCTTCTCGCTAACGCTCATTATATCATGGTATTTCTCCCTTGTCCACACAATTTCGAACATTAGTTCATGGACAAAATTTCTTCTATATTAATTACAGTATCCAGTATCTCGTCTTTATCACTGTCGGTATTTGCTCTCTTCGGCATGACCTCCTCCATATATGACAGCAGTTCTGGTATTTCTTCTGGAATAATATTCACATTGTCTCCATATACATCCATCGTTATCAATTCTTTCGCATGCCCCATCAGCTTTGACACTGCTTTCGGATTAAAATCCTGTTTCAAAAGCAACGTACAATAGGTACTTCTTAAATCATGCCAGCGGATATCGGGTAGCCCTGCATTTCTTAACAGTTCCTTATAATGAGACCAATGGAAATCCTTGCTGCGAGGCCTTCCATAATTAGAGCAGCAGATATAATTTGTATCAAGAAATTGCGACCGTCTCCTGCTTCTATTCCTCTCGTATTTTTTCCGTTCTTCCAGAATTGCTTCAAAAACGTAATCAGGTATTGGCAGTTCTCTTCGGCTTGATGAGGTTTTAAGCGGCAATTCACTTTTCGTTGTGGGTCTTTCATCTACTTTATTTGGGTTTCGGTTCAACGCCTTTCCCAACTGCCGTTCTACGGACAATGTACGATTGATATAATCTACATCCGTATATTTAACCGCATTAATCTCCTGCCTTCTAAGGCCCATAAGAACATTAAAAAGTACCTGCATATGGATTGGAGTATCCTTGCTCACCTCTATAAGTCTCAAAATCTGCTCCATATTCAATGTTTTTGTTGTATCTATCTTCCTTGTGTGATATGGCCTCGGCTCCACTGTTTTGGGCAAATTGATTCCCTCTGCCGGATTAAACGAAATCAGCCGACACTTTAACGCATAATGAAAGGAGACATTCATAACTGTCTTGACCAGTCTCACAACATATTTGGAAAACTCTGCTCTGTCCTTATACAGTCTATGAATATCTCCCTTATTTACCTCTGTAAGCTTCTTATTCCCCAAAATAGGAATGATATGCTTTTTTACTATATTAGAATAGGTAACCTAAATTATTCATGAGACTCTAATTTTCTCATGATAAGCCATTATCTTGTTTTTGAACCGGAAAGCAGTGTCGGTGAATATGGTTTTTGCCTAAAAATGGGGATAGTATCCCTATAGGTGTACAAATATCGCTTCTTCTGCTGTCAAGGTTCATAGTTACTTGTCATTCCAGCTGTGGCTGTAATCCCCGGATGTTTTCCAGCGTTTCGTAGAATTCATCCTTATAAGGACAGCTGCTGCAAAGCTTGAAT
>JAETRR010000008.1 GCA_021770065.1 Lachnoclostridium sp.
TTCAGTATATTTGCATGGACATTTATTTATTACTGTCTAATTTCAATATTAGACAAAATATAATTTTAAATTTTGTATTATACAAATCCAACGGATAACTTTTAATTATCCTTTATTTCTTGATTACATTTATTTTCTTCCCTACTATCCCACAATCTTAATTAAGCCCAGCCCTCTATTTCTTATTAAACCACATTCTCTTACACTTTTGTGCGAATGTTCTCCAATTGTTTGTTTTTGACCTCGAAATTTTTATTCGCGTCCAAAAACAGCTGTACAAAACCAATAAACAAATTAAATACTGTCATCCTCGGCTTCCCAAAACCAAAAAATCCCAATATAAAAATTATTTTTTGCCCAATCCTTTCCAAACTCCATTTTTAATATAGAAATCAATCATTAAAAACAAATTCTGCAACACCCTTTTTATACACGCGTTATTTCCTTTTCTCCGTAATAAAAAACAAACAATTAATCACCGTATCAATCCTGTCCCTCATATCTTCACCTGTAATGATATACGGATCATACCCCTCATCCGCTTCCTCACAGCACATCTGCATATTCATCCTGTTTTCCTTGATATCCGCATCCGCTTCCACGGCAGCAATCGACGTCATCGGAAGAAAGAAAAACCTTTTCTCCGCAATTTTTACAATAAGAACAGTCATATTGTTATAAACCATATATCGATAATATACATTTCGATTTTTCCACAAATCCAGATAACACCTGGTATTGCTATACGTTCTGTCACAGTATATAAAAATCTCATCGCATATATTTTTATGAAGATTTATGCTATTTTTCGAAAAATCATAATTCTTGTAACTCGTCACAATAACAGACTTCTTTTCTGGAGACAAAAGCAGTTCATCCATCCGCTTTACATCACCCAGTACCATGAGAATCTCTCTTTTCCCCAAGTCAAAATGCGAAATCAGTTCATTCTCCGAACAGTATTTTTTATCATAATCAAATCCCGTATCCACACCCATCTTTTCATAAATATAAAGCAGTGACTCTTCCAAAGATCCATGCAGCATAATCATAGAATATTCTTCACACACTGCCTTCTGCAGCTCGTCAATTTCCGCTTTACGGGAGCATGTCATAACTTCTTCCTCATTAAAAACGGCTGGAAGCTGCTGAAAATACATTTCATTCAGATTCGCCTCAACTGTATTTATCTTAGACAATCTGTTCTTATAAATGGAAATATTATCAGAGCTGCCAAAAAAGTTTATAATAAAATCCTTTATATGGCGCAGACGCTCTTCATTCCTGCTAAAGGTGAGATTGAGTACATCCTCTCCCAGTAAGGGCATGATAAATTCCTGTATCTCTTTACAGGATGCAGCCTTCCCCCTGCAATATTTCAAATGCTTCCTAAAACGATTATCCGGAAGATATTTTTTTGAAAAATCCTGCCTTGAAACCATTTTCTGAACAGCCTTGCCTGTCGTAAAATTAAGCGGATTTTCCTGATACAGTTCTCCGTTCATGCACTCTATTCCGAACAGGAAAACGATATTTGCCGTCTTCAGGATTTCTTCCCGGCATGTCTCCTTTTTCATAACCTCAATAACAAACAACAGCGGCTCCAGATATTTATAATAAATGTTGTTATTAAAAAGCAGATTTTCTATAAACTTATCGCATGCCTCAATCCCTTCCGATGTCAATTTCAAAACACTCTGGACAAAAACAGCAAGTCCTTCCTGCACTTTGTCCGTGTGCCTGTTTAAAAATTCTGTTATCGTCTTATACTGCAGTTCGTCCTGCCTGCAGCCGTATGGAATTTTAATTTTTTCAAAGCAGTAAAGCATCATCCCGATACAGCTTCTTCCGGTCAATACCATATGTGTATATTCGTGAAAGGATGTGCTTTCGAATTCCTCTCTGCCGATTAAAGGATTTAATAATGTATAGTTATTGTATGTATATTCTCCGTAAGAAGCCATTTTCTGCCTGCCCCTCTTCTTTTAAAAGATTGCCAAAAGAAAACCACAAATGCGGTAAAGTTCTCTTACTCCAAACCTCAGCCTGCAATTTTTATCTCCTGCGGACAAGCTTGATGCAGGCAATCTTATCCGTAAACAGCATATGCGAATCCGTTTTCTCAACATCATATTCCGGAAATAAACCAATATATTCACTTTGAGTTTTAGGCTCCGTATATCTGCTTGCCAATGCGCCGTCCTCCACATGCTCAAATAAATAAATGGTATCTGCAATTCGCTTCATATTGCTCACAATCTCTTGTAGTTCATCTGCATTATGTATCAATACCAAAGAGCATATCAGCAAGTCAAAATGCAGATTTTCCTGATAATCCTGGAAAAAGCAATTTACATAGTTGACTTTTCGGGCCAGACTTTCACCAAGAAACTCCCTGTTCCTCTGCAGCATTCCTCTAGAAACATCTACACAGGTAACACTTCCTGCATGCTCTGCAAAATATTTTGTAAACAGCCCGATCCCGCCGCCTACTTCAATCACTGTTTTCTCCGTTAGATCATCATCAATAAAGGAAATTACCTTTTTATAATAATCCTCCGAGATTCTTGAAATATGAGCCGCCGGGTATCTGTTGCTTAATACAGCCAGGCGTCCCTCCCTTTGCGCTCTTCTCTCCCATTCCTGTATTACCTGCCGCCTGAAATTTTTCTTCTTTCTATTTGGATCAATGTGCTTTTCCACAGTCTGTTTTCCGAATTTCTTTACTATTAAAGTAATTAAATTTGCTTTTGCCGTTTCGTCCCAGCGGTTTTCTTTTATTAATTTCCAGACTGATTTATAATCGAAATCCACAGCAATGATCGTTTGTAACTCTATATGGAAATCCCTTGCCATCGAAACATTTTCCATAAGCTCCTGTGCCGTCCTGTCCGTTCTCTCGTAAAACGAAAACTGATAATATCCACTATCATAGTCTATTCCGAAAGAGTAAAGCTTAAGATTTTCCAAACTGGGAGCATACCCTATTTCTTCCTCGCACTCTCTGATAATATCAAAAAAGGGATTTGTGTCTTTTCCTGCCCAATTCATACTCCCGCTTGCTGTATAGATATAGCGATCCGGATTTACAGCCACATTTTTTGATGATCTTGATATAAGGATTTTATCATCTGACGTAATAATGAAAATACCGACACCGCACACATTTGGAAGTTCGTTTGTAATCAGCGACTGCATGTAATTAAAATATTTACTTCTTACAGTGCCTCCGGCCTCCAGCAGTTGATCCATAACCGTCTTCACAATCAGAAAATCTTTATATGCTGCTTTAGAAAAATTAAAAATGAGCTTATGCGGCTGGTTCCCTCCCATAATTTTTACAGAATAATTATCTATCCTCACCTTTTCCTCATAGACATTTTCAAGAATATCTTCCGGTTCATTTGCTGCCTGTAAAAAACATTCATAAATATCCTGTGGTATTTTATAACTTATTTCTTCATTGAACGTTTCAATATCTCCGCAGCAATATTCGTCTTCTTTATCATTCCATGAGCAGATTATCGGCAGAAATCTTATTGTTTTTCCGGCTATGCAGAACAAATTTGACTGTGTAACAATGTTTTCCTGCTCTATCGCACCTGTTTCTATATACCGGCTGCCCTTAACCTCCGTTTTCAGATTACCTCTTCTTTTCTTATCTCCCGGTAATGTGATCTTTTCCTCCATACAATCCCATTGTCCGCTTGAATAATAATAACGGATTCTCTTCTGTTCAGGGCTTTGACCTGTAAAATCTATTTCATATGCATAAAAGCAATGCGGATAACGCTTTTCCTGGTAAATGGCTCCGCTGGAAGCTACCAGAGCATTTCCCATATTAATGTTCAGACCGTTTGTCTCATGGGTATGTCCGGACAGTACAATATCAGCCATCTCGCATACTTCCCTGAGCACATTCGTATTATGCCCGAAATCACAGCGCTCCTCTTCATTCCACGAAGTATGAGGATGATGCATAATCACTATATTGGGCTTTTTCTTATCTCTTGACAGATCTCTTTTTATCACCTCAACCAATCCGGATCCAACCCACATTTTATCCTTCACTACGTCACCCTGCGCATACCATGCCGTGTTCAGACAGATTACCCTGAAATCTCCCATATCCCTGTTTCCCACCAGCGGACTCTTTCTTGAACCGATTGTGTATTCCGTCAAATTCATATGGTGAAAAAATTCTATATACTGCTCAAATCTCAGTTGAAGCCTGTCCAGCTTTTCCACACGCAGGTATTTATCCGCTGTCTTTTGATCTGCCGGAAATTTCAGCGCTTCTACGTCCTCTCTCTCTACATCATGGTTTCCCGGGCAGAGTAAAAGCCGATCAGAGGATATTCCGCACCGTCTCATTACATTTTTCAGCCAATTTTCCGCTTTTCTATAATCCCCGGCTGCAGCTTTCCATGCAATGTCCCCGGTAATTAAGATAAAATCAATTTTCTTGTTTTGACTGACTGTATATATTATGCCAGCCAGTTCATCCATATAATTGCTTCTTATTGCTGATTCCGTCTCATCCTCGCTGCCGTTCTGGCTGATTCCAAAATGCATATCTGACAAGTGTAAAAAGAACATTTTGCCTTTCCTCCCTTACTGCATTTAAACTAAATCTTTATCCATTTTAATTATGGCCTCTTGATTCCCGGCATAGCTGCTGGCTTGATAGAGCCGTCCTCAATATAATTGTAACGGCATCAAATACAGAATTATTCGCTGTCATGTTAAGACTTTTCTTTTCCATCACACTCAGCCATTAATTTCTGCCTGATAGAGTCTCCGCCCTTTACCATATTATCAAGAAACCCGGATAATTGTTTTATGTGTTCCAGAAGCTGCAGTGCATTTTCATGCTCTCCCCGGCCAATTCTCAGATAATAATCAATCAGTGACTTATACCATTTAAAATTTTTCTCATCCCTTATCCATTGGCAGAATTCCTTATAAGAGATCACTTCTCCTGTCTCGTTAATACAAAAGTGCCTGCCTATATCCATTTGTATCACATAATAGATATTCAGCCCGCTGCTGAAATCAATTACGATTCTGTTTATCAGTCCTATTAACTGTGTATCTTTCTGTCCCGACATTTGAAAGAAGGGTGCACCGCCGCGGATTTTTTCCATATAAGCCAGCAGGCACCCAGTTATATAACATGATGAAAGCAGATAACAGCCGTCCTCTGCAAACCAGCTTTCATTTTTATCCAATATCTCTGAGGCATCTTCAATCATCAAAATTTTTCTGTTTTTCCCATGCTTATCTGACTCATCCACGATCTCTTTTATGCGATAGTAATTCTCTGCCAGCATGAACCTCATAGGATTAATGTAATTCCTGCTTAAGGAAACATTCTCTCGTTCTAACAGCTGCTTTCTTTCTTTTTGTCTAATTAACATATGGGATAATAGAGCTACAAGTAAAGATGTCACTGCGGCAATTAATGCGTTTATTGTGTCAATATTCATGCCGCCCTCCTCTGCACTGGTAATTTCCCTAAGCTTAATTAATTTAACATTGATGCCTGATATATATGATCTGTCAGATAGATTGTATCACATCCATCGTTATTTCTGGGCGGATGTTCTTCAATTGTCGGTTTTTGTCCTCGAATTTTAAGAATATTTTATAAAAATAAATGCAGTCAATTTTGACTTTTGACTATAGAATATTGAATTCTTATTCCGGCTGGCCATTTTGTGAATAACAATCTGCACACTTGAAACCTGTTTACCTTAAAAGCAAATTTATATTCTGAAAAAATCAAAAATTTCTCAGAATTTTTTCCCGAGAGTTCTTGATTTTTTACAGGAACTGTGGTATAACTAAAACAGATAGTTTCCCGAGGATTTTGTGTATTCCGCAGGGTAATCCTCCAAATTTAGTCAAATACCAAACAGCAGGCTACGGGGCATCAAACTTGCTGCGCAGCAGCGCTGCGAGGTATTTGACCCTCGCGGCAGTGCCCGATAAAGCGGGACAGGCTCTCGCCAAATGGACATGCCGGCACAAGGTGAGCCCGTTCCGGGCGAGAGAGTGGCCTGGGCCATGTCTGCTTGGCTCGTTGCCCACGGGAATAAATAAACATCAGAAAGGGGTTTTATTATGAATAAAGTAAATGAAAAAAATCTTCTTGCATTTATTATTGACTACTTTACCAGTATCGGATGTGATCCGGCAGAAGTTAATAACTATTTTACAGCCCGCCGTTTTAATGACGGCATAGTTCTCAACCTTCCGGCTGTATGCCTTCTTCCGGAAAATAAGCCTGCTTCTTCCAAAAGCAACCAGACACATATTCACGTCACATCAAAGGCCCGTAACTTTTTCTACGATTCCGCAGCTCTTGACAATGCTGCAGTATCAACACCCTGGAAAAGTCAGATGCTGAGCATCTCAGAGAGCAATATCAAAGCACTCACCAAAGAAAAAGCTTCTGCATCACTTCTTGTGAAGGATACCTCAATGATGACAAAAATTGAGTGCAGGAAAAGCCAGGAAAAACAGGTTCAGCTGAGTAAAATCAGTAAGGATGGAAGACTTTTTTTAGACTTAAGAAGAGGACTGTATGAAAACGACATCATCATTTTTCTGAAATACCGCAATTCAGAGAAATTCTTTGTTTTAGGAATGCCGCGCGCTTTTTTTAAGGATAGCTATGTCTTCGAAACTGCAAGAAAGAACGGAGCATTAAAAAGCGAAACCTATACTTCGCTTGTCAGCCAGAAAGCTATTCCTGTAAGAGCAGCAATTGAGGCAGTTTTAGAAGAACACTCTTCAGATGAGGTAATCGAAAGTGAAGATGCTATTTCCGATGCTGTCTACCAAAGCCTGGTGGATTGTGCAAAGCCGGGCAATACAACATATTCACCTGTTGAATATGTTGAGCCAGACTCAGAAGGAAGTGCAGGTAAAAGCCGCCGCCCAGCCGCAAATCCGTCTCTTGGCAGGGAAGCAATAGAATACAGCCGCTTCCGATGCAGCGTTGATGAGAACCATCATTCTTTTATGAAACCCGATGGAACTCCGTATCTGGAGGTGCACCATTTAATCCCGCTCAGCCAGCAGGCAGACTTTAAGTATAAGCTTGATACAAAAGCCAACATCATACCTCTATGTCCAAACTGCCACAGAATGTTACATCATGGACGCATCGAAGATATAGAACCAATTCTCAAAAAACTCTATGAACAGCGCATAGAACTATTGCGGCAGAGCGGTCTGGATATAAGCTTTGAAAAATTGAAAAGCTTTTATTCATAATCAAAAATATTCTTTAATACGCCGGAAAGGGGCTGTCGCAATAAGACGGCCCCTTCTCATTCATTTTGCATTCTTCCTCATTATATATCTGTACACAAAATGCTTTCTGCTTCTGCTAACTCTTCCCCGGTATATCCGAATGATGATATCTGCTCTTTCGCAGCACCTGCATGAATCATTCTTACAATCGCGTTAAGCAGCTCCTTTTTTATTCCCTGTTCAATCCCTCGTTCGATTCCCTGTTCGATTCCTTGTTCAATTCCTATGGCAATAATATTTTCTGACAGATTACACATGGTCTATATCCTCCCTTCCAGCTCAGCTGTCTAAATAAGTATAAGCATGGTATCTTGTCTCCTAAAGCCCTGCTCGTAAAATCATTTCATCTTCTGAATTTAGTATAGGATCAAATAATGTAATACTCACGCTTTTACTCCTTTTTATTTAGCTGATTCTGTAAGTTAACCGTTAATATGAAAAAGCTTCAACGACATGTATTATCTTATTCAGCCAGACCGTCATCTGCGAGATAAAACTAATTCAGATGCCTTTTGTACCATTCAATCACAGCATCCCTGTCAGACTCAAAAAACTGTGTGGAAATATAAATGTCTGCGCCATTGAACTGCAGAGCTTTCGCCCTGTAGCGCTTATGAACGGAATTACCCATATTGTCTGTTCTGTTGTTTGCAACTGCCGGATAATCTGTGCCATGGAATAGCGCCTTTGTATATTCTTTTGTTTTCAACTGTTCAAGTTCAGATGCCGGAATCTTTGATTTATCGAGCAGATCTTGAATCAGATTATAAAATAATTTTCCAACCGGCAACAGCCCTTCTGACCAGGTATTTTCATCATTAATATCAAAGGGTGCATCTGAAAGAGAAAAATTAAAATCGTCAATTTCCAGTTTCATTTTTAATAGCAGATCTTTAATAAATGAAATAATATTATTTGATGACAGATTGGTTTCATAAAAAATACCGCTGTTATCAATTTGTTTTGCCTTGCGAAGTTTTCTTTCATCGTTGCTTATATATATTTTATCTGCATTTAAGATTGAATAATCCCCTGCCGCTAAATCATGAAATGTTTCCGAATCTAAGTCATACGCAATATTGATGAATTTGGTGAGCAGATCAGCCCAGCTTACCACTTTAACATATTCACCGACAAACGAAAATTCCTCGGGCCTGGTATTGGAAAAGTCAAGGCCGCTGTCAGCACCAAAGCTCAATTCATTTGTTTCGGTAACGTCAGCGTGCTTTTCAATATATTTAAATTCACAAATCAAAATATCAGAAAGCGCCTTTGCTCTCTTTAAAATTGAAGCCTCATTCCATCTGTCTGCCGCTAAAACTTCCTTATTTAAAACATTTGCCTTTGAATTATCACGAATGATTTTCTTCTTGTCGTTAAACGGCTTTGTTCCCAGTTCACTGTTATGCCCTGTAATTGTTAAATTTCCAAGTGTATGCAGATACTTTTTATACACTGTGCCATAATCATCGCCGACTTCTTTTTTCCAAACAGCAGAATTTTCTTTCTGCGGCAAGATATGCTCAATAGTAAGATTGCTGACGTCAAGATGTTCTTTGGTGGAATTCTCAATTACAGAAAGAACAAACTTGCAGATTGGTTTCTTATATAACGGCTTATTAATAAGTGCATACTCAAATTCCTTATCTGTAGGCATACGGTCATTTGCCTTTGAATCATTAAGAAAAATTACAAATTTTTCATAGTAATTGTCATAATTCCCGTCAATCACTCTGTCATACATGGAGCTCATAAACTTTGACAGATTCTTGTTGATTTCACAGGCGGTTATTCTCACAAGATATGTAAGTAAATAACCCAGCACCTTGCAAAGGGTCTCTTCGTCAATATTTCTGTCCTCATAATCATCAAAAATCCTAAATAAAAGAGGAATTATTGTTGTCTGCTTAATTGTATAAAAAGCTCTCAGACAGGCTGAAATTTTTTCATTGTAAATATTATTTTCGCCTATATAAGCTCCATAATATTTTGATGTTCTCTTCAATTTTTTCAGTATATCTTCATGGCCTAAATGATTCTCTTCACAGTGTTCTGTGAATAAACGATATGCATTTTTACTATTTACAGACTTGCTTATCTGGGAGTTCAGAAAATTTATAACAAAATCGCCCAGGTTTCGGTAACCTGTATTCTTTTCAATAGCAGACCAGTAATTCTCATAAAGCTCATCCTGGTTTTCATCGTCCATGAGCAGATAATTTCTGATCAAATCTGCCAGGCTTAATTCCAGCCCGGTTGAATTGATAGACTCAAAAATTTTCTGCGGCTCATCGCCTTGAGATTTATCAAGGACAATTTCTACCATTTCAAGTTTTTTAATCCCGTCAAGAATGTCGTTCAGTTCCAGGCCGGATTCCAGTGTATTCCCAATCAAGTTTTTAAAAGTGATATAGTTTTTATAGATATTGGAGTTTCTGTCCATCTCATCAATTTTATCCTTGATCAGAAGTAACAGCTGTTCATTATCCGATTTCACTGGCTTTAGTTTCAGCTTGTATTTTTCATCGCAATTCCTGTTAAACATTACTTCTTCTATCTCAGTTTCTATTCTGACCGATACCCCTTTTGCAGCATCGTAAAGTGCCTTTAAAAGAATATAGACAGTAGTAAGACGCTGCTGTCCGTCTATAATCAACGCTTCGCTTAAGTTGCTGCCGCTAAGACCCACGATGTAAACAACAGTCCCTGTAAAATGCTTATGGTCCCGTTCATTTGCTTTCATTATATCCTGGTAAAGTTTTTCACATTGTATATTTGACCAGTCATAATTGCGTTGATATACCGGAACTTTAAATACTCTTTTGTTTTTTTCGATTAAATCTGAAAATACCCAGACTCTGTAAGGCTGCATAATCTTTTCTCCTTTATCTTTTGGTAATTTATCCTCAATTATAGTTCTGGCCGTATTTCTTAAAAATGCTGCTGGTTATCCACACCAATACATCATGTAAGCAGATTAGCTATTATGCTTGCCAAAACTCCTTGCGAAAACTCAGCCAAATGCTTTTTAATGCATGTAATAAATTCTTTTTTATCCCAATTTCTTACTTTTAATATCCTTTGTATTTCCATATACTCATTTGAACTTTTATCCATAAATGTACTTTTATCTTCTAACATATTCAATAATGAATTTATTTCCAGATTATCAAGCACCTTCGATTGCCCACTTATTTCTGAACTGCTCAAATCAATATGTACATCACTGTCTTCATGTATGACTGCGCCATTTAGAACACTGGCATTTTCATATATTTTAGCACCACTTAAATTAATTTCTATAGCCATAGAGGACTCCACCTCCAATTATAAAATTTTCATATCATTAAGTACACTTGCATTTCCTTCAATCTTGCACCCACGCATATCAATGGACACATTTTGATTCCCGACTCCTCCCTCAATGATAATCTGCTCTAATACTTGGAGAATCTTCTTAAGAAAATCTTTATTGCTTATAATGAAACGTAAGTTATTACCAGAATTCATGCTAATGCTTAACACAGTATCAAGTTTTCGCAAATTATTAAAATAATTCCAAGCATAAATCCAAACGCCACCTGCAAGCATTAACAGAATCCCCATAGGTGGCATTGGGTTAATTACTCCTAATCCAGCTAATATTACCAAGATGGAAAGTTTAGGAAATTCGAGTTCGTCTAATGGTGCCGTAGATACACACGAAATATTAGAAAGCTGAATCATGGTTCCTTCCCAACACATAATATTCCCCTTTAGAAGAAGCTCAGATGTTTCGATACTTTTTTCTTTTGCCATTTAAATCATCCCTTTCGCTTACTGTAAACATCTATAAATTTGTATCATGCTTATTTTAAGGATTATACCATATCCTTTTATGTTTTTGAGAGTATGTTCTTCAATTGTTTATTTTTGTCCTCGAATTATTTATTTCCAACATATAGTTTTTTAATATACTAAAACACAATCATAAAGAACAGACTAAAAGGGCTTGTCTCAAAATGAGCCATCAGCCATTTCCATATCCAGTGTCCATACAGTTCCCATACACACTATCTGCTCTTACCGGACTTCAAATCCGCCAATATCAGACAGCCTGTATGCGGACAGTCAGACACCGGACATCGGAAAAGACTGACGGCTTATCTTATGACAGCCCTTGATTTCAGCATAACGAATCAAAAATATTTATTATATCAAACGGTTCATGCGCGCCTATACTGTGAAAAGCATGATCCTTAGGCAGATTTAGCACAAACCCGGCCATTTCCTCTATACTTTCTTTCTTAACCAGCATTTCATAGCATCGTGTTTTTTCAACAGCTTCCTGAAGTTCGCTGCTATACTGTGGGTAATTTTTCATCTGGCCTGAAACTTCAAGCAGACATAAAGCCAGTTTTACAATCTCATCTGATTCATTATCCCTCCTTCTGCGCAGGATCGTCTCGCATGCATTTCTGATTTTCTCCACCTGATTTACTGTCAGGCTTCCATTCTTTTGATCCGTTCGTTTTTCCTCTCCTTTTTCCTTTAACTCAACACCGCCCAGATACACAGAATTCAATAACGTCCGGAGATCGCAAGCGCCATATTCAGAAAGCAGAAACCACTTTTCCAATAAAATCTCTTCACAGCAATAGTATCTTATATTCTTTTTAATTATGGAAAGTACGCTTCTCCCTGCCGCCTTCCAGTCATCTCCATTGGCAGATTGGGCGATAGCCGAAATATAAATTGCATTTTCCAGACTCATGTGTGCCTCTTTGCCCTCTTCACACTTCAGCTGCTCAAAATACTGTTTGACAACCCCCGGTATTTCGGACTTATATTCAATTACCCCACTGTCTGTATCAGCGTATTCTTTCAAGTCCTGCATTCTTTCTGAAAGGCATAGAAGGCCATTGCCTGTCTCTCTGCACGTTTCGCTGTATTCCTTCAATAAAGCAACCAGCTTATCCCTCCGGGTTTCCGGATTCTGATCCCCGTCAATTCCACGATAAGATTGCTGCACTGCTTTTATAAGCTGCGGCGACAAATGAATAGAAGTACGAATTTCACTGCATGGCATTAAAACAGCCGTGTTTTCTCCTTTCTTTACACAATAGGCATCCAGTTTCTCATTTTCCTTATGCTTAAGTTCTGCCTGGAGCAGATAAATATTTCCCCTGGGTCTCTCGTAACAAAGATACAGGTTCCAGCCGGTTTTAATATTTTCGATTTCAGAGCACACGACTACTTTAATAATCTTATTCCGCTCATCCGGCCTAAGTGCATCAAATGGAACCGAAAGGGACATATTGTTTTTCAAATAAGAAGCATATCCGCGGTTATCAATCTCAACAGATATCTGCTCTCTCTTCCTTAATCTTAAAAATGGTATTTCATTTATCGCTTCTGCTGATACATGTTCCGCTCTGCAGATATTTTCTACCGGCATCCAATAGAATTCGCGGCTTAATACATCCTTACATAAAAATCCGTGTTCCCCGGCACAGTCTATCACTTCCTCCACAATAACCTTTCTTTTATCCTCCCTGCCTCCATAGTGTTTGCTCTTATAACAGCCTATCCTAAAAGAATGATCCACATAATGAACCCATATCTTCTCTCCGGGTCTCAGCCGTTTGGCAATCTCTGCTGCAGCCTCCCGGCCGGGCAGCCTTATCTCTCTGCTGATATCTACGGCAAAGAGGAGGGAACCGCTGCGTAAGCACACAGTAGACCTGCTCACTACACCTATAACCTGACAGCACAAAACCTCATTTTCCTCCGGCAGCGGCGGATGAGGATAATAAACATATATTTCATTATCCTCAATTTTATCCACAGCCATGGGAATCCTGTTCTGCATAATCCCGAAAAGCCTGTTCCTGCCTTCTTCATAAGAAAATGCTTTCATAAACCAGTCTGTAGCGTCTGCCTTCTTCTGATCTATCGCTGTTTTAGATATGTGCACGGATAAGTCCGGAAAGCCTGTTACTTTTATTTCCTTTTTACTATTTAATTCCAGGAAAACCAGATCTTCGGGCTGGGGCAGTGTTTTCTTATATTTCATATGATTATTCGTCTTATCCAGAATACAGATATCTGTATTCTGAATACTTGTTTCCGGATACTTTAATTGATAAAATCCGCCTCCGGCTGTCATGCAGCCTTTTTGGCTTGAAATAATCGGCAGAAATGCTCTTTTTCTGATAAGTGAACGCAGCCCGTAATCAACATCTGTCAGACGAATCTGTATCGGTTTTCCTGGTTCCGGTACAACTGTTGATAATTTTACAACATCTCCTTCCGATAGATATGTTGTACATAACTTCCCGGCAGTTTTATTTTCATCCACAATGTACAACAGGCTGTCCGGAATTTTTACAATTCTTCCGGGAGATAATTCTACAAGAATACCTTTTTCTGTTCTGCCCGCTATCGGATAACGGTAATCCAATCCCTGCTGCTCCTCTGGAAGTCCGAATTCCTCAATCTCATGCGGAGGATATATATATTTCTCCAGCTCGTCCTCTTTGAACCTCAGCCCCCAGTCAGCATCGAATATTATAGGAAGATCACTATTTTCCCCATAGGGAATAAGCCCGTGATATCCTTGCACCTTTGTAAACCTGTCATGGTAATGCCATTGTCCACGTTTTATATGCTTTCTGATTTCAGAAATACCTGCATCGAAAAACGTCATTCGGTTGAAAAAAATCCGTGCCTGGTTTTTACAATACCTGTAAAAAACGATTTTCTCTTTTCCGGTACCCTCCTCTGCTTCCACCTTTAAAAGGCCGTAATGGACATTCTCTGCCGCATGCAGGGAACCTTCCAGAATCTTACCGTATCTTGGGGGGCGTCTGTTCTTCAGCTCTTCTGCCAGCTCTTGATTTCCCAGTTTAATCTGCGGCATTCCGGCTGCTGTAAACTGCTCCGGTTTCATATTGCTTCCAAATGCATTATCCAGCATTAAAAGCTCCACGATCCGCCCTTCTGTCAAAAAGCAGTCATCACTGCATGATATCGGCTTGACAAATACACTCTCTCCTTTCAGATAAAGCCTCCCTGTTACTCCTTCCTTTATCTCCTCGCTAAATTCCGCTCCGCAGAATACTCCGGGTTTAATCTCTATCTGCATCAGATTTTTTGATTTATGCTTCTTACCTGTTACCACATCCTGCTCCCCGTATCTGCTAAGCCAGTCGCGGACAATATGCTGCGGACGCCACGGCAGATTTTTTATATCGCCTTGAAATCCGCCGTTTTTGTTATAAATTTTTACAAACATATATTTTTGAAAAGCATTTTTATCCTTTTCAAAATAAACCCGCAGCGTACTCTCATTATAGGAAAAAGAACGGCGGTATACGTTTACGGAAACTTCTGAGTCATCCCCTATCATTGCACAATCTGAACATTCTGTTGAAAAGGTTACATAGTAATCATTTCCGTTCCGGCAGATCTCGCCTCCTTTTAAGCACATAATAAAGCTGTTAAAAGTCTTTAATTGTGCCATTCCAAATATCAAACGCTTTTTTGATTTTCTCCTGTCCAGCTGAACCAGGATACAGCCTCTCCCACCGTCAGGCAATGCTTCCTTAACCTTCTTTTCCACATCGCCTTTTAAGCCTGCCGCTTTGACCTTTTCAAAAGACCATGCATGCTCTTCATTACTCAGACGCGGTTTGGAAACTGTGCTCTCTTCTGCAGTTACCCTGTCTCTTTCTTTATCAAACCGGACTTTTACATATTGAAGTATATCTTTTTCAGCATCCTCTTTTATTCTATGCTCAATAGAAAAATCATAATTTTCTATTTCTGCGACCAGAAAAGCGTCCCTGCCTTTTCCCTCAATCTTGAAACAGCTGATCTTATCCCCATAAAACCACTGGCTTATCGTACCTTTTTTGCTCCCAAGCACTTTAAGCCTGGTTTCCGGAAGCATAAAATGCCTCCCTATTCCCCATTCAAAGTGCAGATAACTGTCCGCTGTATCTCTGTAAAACAAAGGAAGCTCATATTCATTTTTATTGCGGAACTTTTTATACAGCCATTTCTGGAACTGCTCCCAGCTGTAAGGCTCTGTATGATCCACATCAGCCTCAAAACTTCCGTCTTCTGATAATTCTATTTTTGCATATGCCCATTTAGATGAATCTGCAAGCTGAGGCCCCTCCTCTCTTAGCTTAATTCGTTTTGTCCACTTACCGGCATCATCCTCTGATACATCATTTCCATTATATGGCAGATATTTTAACGGTTCCCTTATCTCGAAAAATCGATTTCCATTTTCTTCAATAACAACCCCCTCTGCATGCAGGCAATTATTATTCATCCAGGATCTGCTGCTTCTCCATTCCATATACTGTTCAAAATAGAGCTTCGCTAAACGCCGGCTCTGATTCGGTATATCTGAAAGGCCGGGAACATCTTTAAATTCTTCTTCCGCCTCTTTTAAATGATGTACATCAATTAAATCATCCCATGCATCATACATGGTGACCTCTGCTTTTAATGCGGATTCATCCAATTCTTCCTGTGCGGCATTGTTCTTTTTAACGGCATATACTTCTCCTCTTTCAAAATCCTGTGTTAAGTGAAAGACGTCTTCTCCATTGCCTATGCGATGTACCCCGAGATCCGCACAGCTGCCCTTACTCCGAATCTTCTTTACATCATTTTCGGTGCGCTTCTTCATCTTCCACAAATATCTTACCCGATACTGCCCTGCCATCAACGGCTTGTCTTTGGGATGGTAAAATACGGGGATAATTGTTTTATTCATATTATCATATATAACCGGCATTCCTACATATAGTGTATCTACTTTTAATACTTTTTCCATCCCGGAAGAATTTACCTGTTCCTCATAAACTTTATCATTGTAGATATATTTAACCTTTATCAGCCGATTTCCTTCTATAACTTTGGAAATTTCCCAGATAACACCTCTGCATTTATTCTTATCATCCAGCCTTTCATTTATTGCAGGGCTCCAGCTGACGATACAGGCCGCATATGCTCTCAAAGAATATCTGTACTCTCCGAACATAATACTATCCGCTTCTATCTTTACCGGCATCTGTTCCCTGGTCAGACCCTGCAGCAGTTTACTATTTTTCCCATTTCCCGCTTTACCTTTCGACATCAGCCGTACCTCAAGAGAATATTCCCTGCCCTCCTCATTTTTATAAAGTCCATAAAGGTATTCGATGCGCCGTTTGATGTCTGCATCGCTCCCAGGCACTTCAAGCCTTTTCTTTTCAATTGCCTTTAACCTTACTTTACCACAACGCTGCGCGCAGGCACCCCAGCCCTCCTCATCAACAACCATATCTTTTTCCGGATTTTTTGTTCCGGCTTCCACCATAACTCCTTTTTTGTTTATCTTTCGCTTATCCGTCTCCTCTAATCTGACATATTCTGAATCGTAAAACAGACCCATATAATCTAAATTTTCTGTTCCAAATCCTTCTATTTTCAGCTGTGGGATTTTTCCATGCGTATTCATATCAATTCTGACATGCAGATATAGCCCCCGGGGCCATTCTTTCGTTTCATCTTTATATTTATATATCCGCTGTTGAAGGCTTTTTAAAGATCCTTCTTCCATAAATTCCGGCAGGATACGATAATGATTTCCTGTACCTGCTGAAAAAAGATATCCTTCCTTCCCCATATTCTGAAATACAACTTTCACAGCTTTACGGCTGCTAAATCCTTTTTCTATAAGAAATTCCAAAAATCCCTTTTCCGGCAGATGATATCTTCCTTTTTCCTTTTTAACAAATACTTCCTCTTCCCACTGTGTCTGATTCTCTGACTTTTCCCTGGCTTCTAATACATCCGGCTCCCATTCATACCATTTATCATCCTCTGTATCTTCATCGCAGATGCTTATACTGCCTTTTTTTATTTTAATGCTGTCTGCTTTAATAATAAGCTTTTCCTTTTTATATCCGCTCCTCTGATACCACTTTTCTATCATTTGAATAAGTCTGTCGCGGACTTCGGTTCCTTCATCAATAATCCGATCCGATATATTGCCAAGATACCAGTAAATTATTTGTCTGCGGATGTCTCTTGACTTTTCCTGCTGACTTATTTTATATGGATCCGTCAGGACTGTATTCCCGGCCTCTGCCTCTTTTTCCTGAGACAGAAGGATATGAAAAAATATGCATTTAATTATGTCATGAGTCACTGACAGATTGTCCGGGAGCTCGCTTTTTATAATAACTTCTGCAACGGCATATTGATAAAAAGGAGCTTGTCTGCTTAAATCTGTAATCGTTTCGACCACAATCTGTATCATATCCGCTGCATCCTTCTCCGGCAGACCTTCTCCCCTGCAATTCAACTGGCTGACTGCATCCTTCTCCGGCAGACCTTCTCCCCTGTAATTCAGCCGGCTGACCGCATCCACTTTGAGAAGTTTTTCCAGAACCTCCGTCGCCAGAAAGCGCGAAGAGCGCGAAAAGCTCTTCGGAGTATCCATTTTAATTAAAGCGATAATCCAATCGTTAAGTATTTCTCTTTCTATTTCATCTATGGAATCGTTATCTTGTAATATTGCATTAATCCGATGCATATTAGCTGCAAAAGCTATACTATATTGTTTATCCTTAATCGAATAGCTGCCTAAAGCAAATTCTTTCTCACCCTTCCATTCGCTTGCTTCGTATTGAAGCAGCAGCATGATCTGTGTGTTTTTCGGAAGCTTTTTTCCCTCATCATGGTGCAGCCAATCGTCACGATAAATATCTGCTTCTTTAATGAGATCCGGAAAATGCTCATATGCCAGATCGATCGGCTTTGTAACATATCCCTCTGGTGAAGATTTATATAGTTCCGAATTTCGAATATAATTCCAAAAATCATTCAATGCAATTTTACATAGCTTTCTTGCAAAAGAGCTGTCTCCCCCCTTCATCCAATAATCCCCTTTTTTCACTTCCGGGAACTCGGCAGACGCCTCTTCATACGCTAAAGAGACGCACACCATAACAGACGGGCCGCAATGCAGATATTTCCTTTGTAAAGAGAGGCCTGCATCCTCGCCGTTCAATATATGCTTTGAATATTTTTCTACGTTCAGAAACAATTGTTCCGGTACCGTATTGTCAAGATAGCCTTTTCCCACATAACCTATCAGTCTTTTTGCATACGCAAGCAGCGAAATCAGAGCATCCGAAAAATAGATTTCCCGGGCGTTTTTATTTCCCCGGAAACAGCCTTCCGCAATGGACTGGGTGACTCCGGAACCAGAATATGCATCTGCAAGATTCAAAAGCAATTCATATAAAAACTCCGGAAGCTTCTTCTTATTGTTCGAAAAAATTAAAAACAGAAGCGGCGCTGACATTGCGGCTTTCAAAGCCACCGCCTGGCTCCCCATCCATTTATATTCTGCGAAAGGAGCGCTCCTTGTCTTTGTGTACACCTGATTGCCGCGAAACATCCATGGACATCTTGCATTCTGTGACTTCTTTATATCTTCCACATCATATGCTGCCCTCTGTTTTTCCCAATACGCGGCAATATAGCCGATAACAGGCAGCAGCCGCTGTTCATTCATTGCCGATTGGATTGCTAAATAGACAGCGATATTTTCCCATAAAATTCTCAGCTGCTTCACATACTGGTTTTCCGCTCTGTTCTGCGGCAGCCCCAATGACAGCCAAAACTCGGTATTCTCCTCACATTCTCCTGCAAATCTGTCAAATAACAGAATTTTAGGATCAAAAGCAGTCTTCAGGATTTCTTCTGCCGACTTCCCATGGAAATAAAATTTCAGCAGGATTTCTATGGTATCCGGAAATTCATAAAATGTTTTACTGTTCTTCTGATATGCCTTTGCCGCTTCAAATAAATTTGCCGATCCCGAAAGAAGGCAGACTTCCTGGGCCAGCACCATCGCGTAACGGCCAAAACAGCCTTTTAAAGCCATAATAAGGAACTCGGCACATAACTCCTCCTGGGCTATGCTATGTATCATTTCTTTATCATAATTCATTAATGCCGACAGGCACATAATACTATTTATAGATTCCGGCAGTATAATATAGTCTTCTCCCGATAAAGAAACCGAAACCGGATTCGTGCTGCCCAGTCTGCGTATCTGCATACGTACACTATTCGGCTCATCAATATTCCTTGCTGCCTCATTTGCCACACTTTCAGAAAAATTAGCTGCAATCCGGCGAATGATTCCCTTTGCTTCTTTATGAAGTACGTGCTCCTTATTTACAGCTATTTTTGCCAGATAAGGGAGGATATAAATCTGCATATTAAACTCCAGATGATTCTCTGCCTCCTCCAATGAAGACTTTAATAAAGGAATATCTGAAGACGGATTTCTCAACACTCCTGTCAAAAAGAGGAAAGAAGCCGTATCCTCTGTTGAAATCTGATTCACATACGCTGCATACCAGTCCCTGTACATATTATTCATCCTCCCACAAGTATTTTTGTCTTATAAATCTTTCTCTGTCATAACGTTCAAGTAACCTTCTGTCTGCCTCTACATCTTCCACCCCTTTACAAACCGGAATCCGCTGGCAGAGTAAATGCTTTGCCAATGGCTTCCCGCAACAGTTTAGTACCTGCTCAAAGTAATACCTGTCAGATAGTAAAATGCGCCAATGCTCAAGTTGATCTCTGCCGATTTTATCAACGCTCTCAACATTTTGCCTCATAGAAACCCTGTCCGTCTGAATCAGAATAAGCGATTCAACCTCTTTCTGCTTATTAAATTCCTGCCCCCAGTCTATCTTCTCTAAAATTGCTTTTATACGTTCTGCAATTTCCGTAAACTCCTCACCTTTTGCGCATACATTGATCAACATGGGGTTATCACCCACAGCTCTTCTCCATTTGTGTATAAGCCGCTCAATATTGTTTACACTATCCGGCTTCATGTAGATCAGCATCCCTTCTTTATTCCCTTCATCCAGGGTTTCAATCGTTCCTTCCAGAAAGCTTTGAACTGTATGCTCCCTCCATATATGCACCCGGCTTGAATATTGCCTTAAAAGTTCTTCCAGCGATGCCGCTATTCCTTTTTGTTTTTCACTCACTAAAAAATAGATATAATTAAACGGGGTTGCTTCCAGAAGCGAAGGAAAATATACGATATGTCCATTATGGATTACATTTCCGTCCGGTAAATGTACATCTTTGGATTGCCCCTCCATATTTTCCATAAGCTCCGTTAATGTGTCACCGGATGTAATCAAGTGGCGGTAAGCCCTGGCTACATTTCGATTATTGTCGAGCATAGCGCATATATCATCATAACCCTTTACATAAAATCCCTTAATACTGCCCTTATGCCCGCTCACATATTTATCAATTTTGTCTCTAATACCTGTATCTTTTACCGGCGTCAGTACAATGTTAGTATAAAAAAGGCAGTTATCCGGAAATTCACCTTTTTCCTGAAACCCTTTTAACTCTTTGTCAATCTGCTCGACAAGCCAGGCATAATCCTGTTTGCCCGTAGCAATATTCTTATACTTTACCTGCCCGATTATTTTCCCTGTAAGCTCCACTCCCGCGCTGTCTTTTACCGGTCCTTCAACCACAAAATCTCTCTGCC
Organism: Lachnoclostridium sp.; assembly: GCA_021770065.1. GTDB lineage: Bacteria > Bacillota > Clostridia > Lachnospirales > Lachnospiraceae > Laedolimicola. Next base: position 20,912 of record JAETRR010000008.1, read on the forward strand.
CGTCAGGCCCTGCTCCAAACGGCGTACTTTTAAGTCCAAACATTCCATGAATTAAGCTTCTTACCATCTCTTCAAACTGAACTGGTTCCATCTTGCTAAAATCATACTTCATGTTGCCTTCTCCTCATATAAGTATTCTATATATCATTATTAACTTTGAATACTATGTAAAAAAAAGAGCCTTCTAAAATCCAATAATGTCTTTTAAAAGGCTCTTAAAAAATAATATTTTGTTTTATCCAGAAAAAATCTATTTCTTAACACGACTGACTGATGCCTGCTTTTATTAGCTGCCTTTATCAAATTTATAAATTTTCAAGGTTCCTAAATATCTCTGCCTGCTTTTTGTTTTTAGAAGAAGATTTGCCTGTACTGCCCATAGGCTGTTCCTCCATCATCTGTTCGACATCGGAATAAGTCTTGCCTAGATCCGGATCGGCCTTCATTCTCTTTACTTCTTGAATTGCTTCAACGGTTTCAGCATTCGGTACATCGCCGCTGATTTCAAAGGGTATTCTATACTCCCGAACTGCCTTACGCGCAAAAATATTGAAAGCCGTTGTCATTGTCATTCCCATATCAGAACAGAACGCCTCAAACTGCCGCTTCAAATCCGCGTCCATACGAATATTGATATTTGTGTTTGCCATAGTTCACAACTCCTTTTATTCTTATTATATCCATTGTATGGCTATTTATTTACAACGTCAGCATTCTATCTATCCTCTTATTTTGACCTTATCCACGAAAACTTACAAATTGCACTTACACGAAGCCAATCCAGTCTGTTAAAAATTCAGGACGTGAAAAAACCTGATATTTTTTCCATCGTGCTGTCTTTTCTTTTGCATTGGAGCACTACCCTTCAAAATTTAAGCAGAACATTGCTCAATATAAAAAATTCCTAGAGGCTTTCTGAAAAAGATACTATCCCCATATACATAACGGCCATCCGGCCACAACTTGGTACAATTAGAAAGAATCACATTCAGAGCAGCTTTATCTTTTGTATAGAATTGTTCTCTTTTTCTGCTCTGAATCTGATACTTTCCTTAAGAATTATAGCATATTTTTTTCTATTTTGTGGATTTGTACTCGAATTGTGGGTTTTTGTCCTCGAATTATTAGTTCTCTGATATCTGACTATAAATTTAATGCCTGCTGCCCATTTTAACAAGTATTGTAGGACAGCCTCAAGGAAGCTTCTGCATCCAGAGGCAGATACAGCCTCCCGGGCTTTTCTTCTGCCTCCCGTAATAAACGGTAAACATACACCGGCGGATCCTTCACGCTGAATCTGCATATCCCTGGAAGCTTAGTTTAATTAACAGAATCGGGTGATGTCAAACAAAAATGAATTTTTAGATGCTTTTTAGATTGTCAAAAGTATATTGAAAAGATTTCTGCATATGTTACTAGCTTTCTTTGAAGCATTCAGGATAATAATTGATGCGAAATTTTAATCCTTTCGCCATACCACTCTGTTTATAATTCCTGTATAGCTCTGTATTATTTTTACTGCTTTTACACTTACATTTTCATCTGTATAACACGAAACTGCTGTTCCGTTATCTCCATTTTTAACCATTTTAACTGCTGTCTCCACTGCCTGCAGTACCTGGCTGGAAGAAATTCCTGCAAGAATAAAATTACCCTTATCCAAAGCTTCCGGCCGCTCCGTACTTGTCCGGATACACACTGCCGGAAACGGATATCCATGAGCGTTAAAAAAGCTAGTCTCTTCCGGCAGTGTTCCACTGTCACTGACTACCGCAAATGCATTCAACTGAAGGTTATTGTAATCATGAAATCCCAATGGCTCATGCATTCTCACTCTCTCATTCAATATAAAGTTTCTTTTCTCTATATAATGTCTGCTTCTTGGATGGCATGAGTAAAGAACCGGAATATCATATTCTTCTGCCAAAGCATTTACTGCCGTAAACAAGCTTATAAAATTCTTCTCCGTATCAATATTTTCTTCCCTGTGAGCTGATAATAAGATATACTTTTCTTTTTCCAGCCCCAATCTGCTCAAAATGTCACTGGACATGATTTTATCCCAATTTGCCTGCAATACCTCTGCCATAGGAGAACCTGTCACATACGTTCTCTCTTTTGCTGTTCCTTCTGCATTAAGATATCGCCTTGCATGCTCACTATAACACATATTTACATCTGCTATATGATCTACAATCCTGCGGTTCGTCTCTTCCGGCAGACATTCATCAAAACACCTGTTTCCTGCCTCCATATGAAAAACAGGTATATGCAGGCGTTTTGCACTAATTGCACTTAGGCAGCTATTGGTGTCACCCAGTACTAAAAGAGCTTCCGGTTTTATCTCCGACATCAGTTTATAGCTTTTAGCAATAATATTTCCAATGGTTTCCCCAAGATCAGCTCCAACTGCATCCAAATAATAATCCGGTGCCCGAAGTCCCAAATTTTCAAAAAATATCTGATTCAGATTATAATCATAGTTCTGGCCTGTATGAACCAGAATTTGTTCAAAATAAATATCACATTTTTTAATCACTTCAGAAAGACGGATAATCTCTGGTCTTGTCCCTATAACTGTCATCAATTTCAATTTACTCATTCTTTTCTGCTACTCCTCTACCTTTAATCTGTAGGTATCCAATCTTTCCGGATCAAAGCACTCACTGCTCCACATAAATGTCACCAAATCGCATTCACCTTCGTTAATAATGTTATGTGTATAACCTGTTGGAATATCCACTAATTCCAGTGCTTCACCGCTGACATGGTATTCTATAACCGGATACTGCTCTTTTGTGACCGGATCGATCCCCACCTTCCTTAAGCGTATCAAGGCCTTTCCGCTTACTACCAGGAACTTTTCATTCTTTGTATGATGCCAGTGCTCTCCTTTTACAGTTCCGGGTTTTGATATATTAACAGAGAACTGGCCTTTGTCAATGGTGCGCAAAATTTCCGTAAAGGATCCCCTTTCATCCACATGCATATTCAAGGGTGTGCAAAATTTATCCTCTGGCAGATAACTGATATAGGTTGCATACAATTTCTTTGAAAGGCTTCCTTCCGTCATATCGGCCACAATTCCTTTTTCTCTGCACTCTTGAAAAGAATAAATCATATCCACAAGCTCTCCTAATGCAGCATGATATTCCACCGGTACATAACAGTAACCCTTTTCATCCATCGCAGCATTTCCATAGAGCGCCCGAATTAACTCCTCCACTACATCGTCAATATATACCAACGTCATTTCTACATTTCTGTCATGCACATGAACCGGTTCCCCACAGGCAATATTGTGGCAGAACGTTGCTATTGCACTATTATAATTCGGTCTGCACCATTTCCCGAATACATTAGGAAAGCGATAAATATAGACAGGAGCCCCCGTCTCTTTTCCATAAGAAAGCAACAGATCTTCCCCTGCTTTTTTGCTTTTCCCATATTCGCTGCCTGCATATCTCCCCTCAAGACCGGCTTGTATAGAAGACGAAAGCATAACCGGACAAGTATTATGATACTTTTTTAATGTATCAAGCAGCACTGAAGTAAATCCAAAATTCCCTTCCATATATTCTGACTGATCGTGAGGTCTGTTCACTCCTGCAAGGTGAAAAACAAAGTCAGCCGATTTACAGTATATCTCCAGCAGTTTTTTATCTGAATCCTGATCATACTCGAAAATCCGAAAATCAATATCTGTCTGAACTTGCTTATTCTTTATATTACGAATATTCTGAAGCGTTAATACTAAATTCTTCCCAATAAATCCCTTTGCTCCAGTGACAAGTATATTCACGATCTTTCCTCCCATTCCGCCAATTCATTGCGGATATAATCTAATGACAGCAGCTTTTGTTTTACCTGCTCCACCGTTAACAGCTCTGTATTGTTAGAATTAAACTCTGTCAGCAAATTGCGTCCGGTATCGCCATTCTTAAAATATTTATCATAGTTTAAGTCTCTCTTGTCCGCCGGAACACGGTAGAAATCCCCCAGGTCAACTGCATGTGCACATTCTTCGTTTGTCAACAGCGTCTCATACATTTTTTCTCCGTGGCGGATACCGATTACTTTCATCTCACATTCGGAATGAAACAGTTCTTTTACTGCCTGCGCAAGAATTCCTATTGTACATGCCGGTGCTTTTTGAACCATTATGTCTCCCGATTCTGCATTCTGGAATGCAAAAACCACTAATTCTACAGCTTCCTCTAAGCTCATAATAAATCTGGTCATTGATGGTTCTGTTATAGTCAGTGGCTTCCCATCCTTCAGCTGATTGATAAACAACGGAATTACGGAACCGCGGGAACACATTACATTTCCATAGCGTGTACAGCAAATAGCCGTTTTCTCCGGTGCTACGGTACGTGCTTTTGCCACAATTACCTTTTCCATCATGGCCTTGCTGGTTCCCATAGCATTCACCGGATAGGCCGCTTTATCTGTTGATAAGCAGATTACTTTTTTTACTCCCATTTCGATAGCTGCAGACAAAACATTTTCAGTACCCAGTACATTTGTCTTCACCGCCTCTACCGGGAAAAATTCGCACGACGGAACCTGTTTTAATGCTGCCGCATGAAAAATATAATCCACTTCATGCATAGCATTACGCACACTTTGAATGTCGCGCACATCACCGATATAAAACTTCAGCTTATCACTATATTCCGGATATTCTTTCTGATAAAAATGCCGCATGTCATCCTGTTTCAATTCGTCACGGGAAAATATGCGGATCTCTTGAATATCAGTCTTTAAGAAACGATTTAGAACGGCATTTCCAAAGGAGCCTGTCCCTCCTGTAATTAAAAGCGTCTTCCCTCGAAACATACAAAACCTCTCTTCCCAGATTGTGTGCAAAATATACGCCTCTCATATATACGAGGTTATTCCAGAGTTCTTATAATTTTTCAGAAAACTCGACTTCCTTAAAATAAAGTCTGTTTCCTGCATGATCTTCTACATAAAGATTAGGATATGGATCAGTCAATGCACGCACTAAATTGTACACATCCCTTAAATCCATGTTACTCAGCAATTCCCAGGTTACTTTGCTGTCTTCCGGTTTTCTTCTTTCATAATAGCTCCCTTCCTCTAATTTTTGCGGTACAGGAGTCAGATTATAAAAATTATCAAAAAAATACTTTAATAGTTTTACAGAGCTGTCCTTGAGATGTTCAAAAATTACTTTCATAGTATTCCCTGTCATATCCCATTCTTCTTTTGCCCAAATGTCTCCAACATCCACACCATTTTCTGAAATAGTCATTAGAGAAATTTTTGTCGTCTCCATGCCTTTAATGATTTGATGCTGGATGGGACTTCCTCCTCTGAACATAGGTAAATCAGATGGATGAATTCCTACACATAAAAAACGTTTTAATATGTCTTCTGTAATAATCCAGCTCCACCCCAGCAAAACAATGCAGTCTACATACCCGTCTTTATATGAAAGAACCTTTTTTTGATACTCTTCCCTGCTTTCAATAAGGTCTGCAACTTCTATTCTGCAAATCTCACAAACTTCTTTTATTGCTGTAAGTGCCCATGAACGATACCCCAGAAATGTAACTCTGATTTTTTTACTGCTCTTTCTTTTTATATCGAACTCTTTCAATATATAAACATCCTTTCTCATCCTCTATATATCCATTGGGATATGGCGCTTCTAAACATCTAAAAAAATTATATAACTCTTCCGTGTTCATATTTGCCACATCCTCTTTACTCAGACAGCTGTCTTCCGGCTTCCTTTTTGGACGGATAATATCCTCTTCCGGCCAGCTCTTCCAAACATTATTCGGATACTCATCTAAGTATTGATTGAACAGAACCTTACTTGTAGCTGTCAGCTGCTCACAAATATCTGACATATTGCCTGAAAGATCTAACACCACCTCATTTGCATATAACCGGTTGTGCGTGTGTGCCCTTTTCGACTTCTCATCATAAGTAAAGCTGAAAATTCTATGCTTCGTATATTTTATCCCGTCTAAAATCTGCAATTGAATTGGTGTGCCATAAGAATATCTATCCAGTTCTGCACAATGAACTCCTATAGCAGTAATTCTGGAAACAATTTCTTCACCAAGCTCCTCACTTAATCCGCAAGTCAGCAACAAATCAAAGTCTTCCAAAGGAAGGTCGAGTACCTGTTCCCTCTTCTTACAAAGAACAGCTTTTTCTACCCTCGTATGACGTTCAACTGTTTCAAATACATCAATCCCCCACTGGCGGTATGCCCAAAAAATTACTTTCATTATTTTTATCATTCCTTTCGCTTAACTCAAATCATCTGTATAATAAATATAATTTTTACTCTCTATTTTCTTAGTAAAACCTGGACGTTTCTGTAAAGCCGGAAATCAAATTCTCTTACATAATCATAAATAACATCTCCTTCTAAATAAATCAATTTGAATCTCTTACGGCGGTAAAGCCTTTTCATGGCTTTTTATTACTCTCCTATCCACCATCCGCAAGGCAGAGCCACAAAATGCTTATAAAATTCCTGTACACCTGGCAATGTTTCCTCTTTTCCAAACACAGAATAAACATTATTGTTTAGATGCACTCCCGATGCATACCATCCCTTTTCCCTATAGTCCTGGATACATTTTCTCTTATCCGGCGCCAATATTCCAAACACCCAATAATTAGGATTGATTTCCCTTCGCTGCAATATCTTGATATCCTCTTTCTCTTCTAATTCCTTTTTCCATACCGCAGCCTGCTGACGCTGAGCTTTTAAAATTCTCTTTATGGAGCCCATCTGTTGTAAACCAATATAAGCGTTTACATCGCTCATGGTCGCGCTATATCCGGTTAGTGTAATATCACACTCTGCATTAATCTCTCCCAGATCATCCCGGAAATTTTTTCTGTCAATTCCACAATCACGAATTAATTCTGCTTTTCTGTACAGTTTCGGATCTTTTATAATAATAGCTCCGCCGTCCACCGTATTAGGAATCCTTACTGCATTGAAAGAAAAAATGGTAATATCCGTTCCACAATTTCCAATCTTTCTGCCCTTATATTCACTTCCAAAACACTCTATTCCATCATCAATAACCGGAATACCATATTCCTTTCCAATTGCATTAATTTCATCTATATATCCCGGATAACCACAAAAATGATTGTGTATAATTGCTTTTGTATTTACATGAATCTTTTTTCTGACACTGTCAGGATTTAATGTCCCTGTATATGGATCAATATCAGCCCAGCGGACCTTGATACCCTGTGACGCAAAAGGCTGTGTTGATGCCAGGCATGCCATAGGGGATGCAATCACTTCATCAGACGGATGTATTTCCAGCAATGAAATTGCAACTGAAATTGCCATATGAAAAGAATTTGCTGCCAAGACATATGCATCCTCCCCAAAAAACCTTTCAAGGCTCCTTTCAAAAGCTTTTGCGTATTTTCCATATGCCAATTGACCAGAATGTAAAATGTCATCCAGTTCGGGTAATGGCGGCATGTGCGGTTTATATAATGGAATCATAGTGAAACTCCTTTCAATAAAATATCTGCTATTCTTTCACATGCATGACCGTCTCCATATGGATTTGACGCTTTACTCATTTTTTCATATTCTTCCTTGCTTTCTATCAGTGTTTTAAAAGCTGTATATATTTTTGCTTCATCCGTACCAACCAGCTGCAATGTTCCTGCCGCTACTCCTTCCGGCCGTTCTGTTGTATCACGCATCACCAAAACGGGCTTTCCTAAAGACGGCGCCTCTTCTTGAATTCCTCCGCTGTCTGTTAATACAAGATAACTTCTCTCTAAAAAATTATGAAAATCCAATACATCCAGAGGCTCAATTATTTTAATTTTCTCATCCCCTCCCAAAATTGAATTCGCTGTTTCTCTCACCAGCGGATTCATATGAATCGGATAAATTGCCTTTATATCTGATGTTTCGTCTACAATCCTCCGGATTGCACGAAACATATTTTCCATGGGTTTACCCAGATTTTCCCTCCTATGAGCCGTAATCAAAATAAGACGGCTGTCACCGGCCCATTCCAGGTACTCATGAAAATAGTTTTTCTTTACTGTTGTTCTAAGCGCATCTATTGCCGTATTTCCCGTCACAAAAATATTTTCTTCCTTTTTTCCTTCCTTGAGCAGATTCTGTCTGGCTGTCTCCGTTGGTGCAAAATGATATCTTGCAACAATTGAAACTGCCTGCCGGTTAAATTCTTCCGGAAACGGTGACCGCAGGTTGTATGTGCGCAGTCCGGCTTCCACGTGTCCCACTGCAATATCCATATAAAAACATGCCAGCGCCGTAACAAATGTTGTGGATGTATCTCCATGTACCAATACAACATCCGGCTTTTCTCTTTCCAGAACAGTTTTTATTTTTTCCAGTATATTCTGAGTAACATCAAACAGCGTCTGGCCTGCCTTCATAATATCTAAATCATAATCCGGAACAACCTGAAATATTTCCAATACCTGACGCAGCATTTCTCTGTGCTGCCCTGTCACACAAACCACTGTTTCCACATTTTTTCTTTTCTTTAATTCATTTACTAATGGACACATTTTAATGGCTTCCGGCCTTGTTCCAAAGATCAACATAATCTTTTTCATTTGAATTCTATCTTCTTTCCCGTCTTTTCTTTAAATAACCAGACCCCATTCCCCAAATATAAAAATAATTTTTATTTTTACATACCAGAGACATTAATATATAGCTTCCTCCCCCTGTAAATAATTGAAGCAGAAAAATAAGACCTGTATCCAGCTTTACTTTTCCTATGCCAATCACTGCACATCCCATAATAAAAGACATAAAAAAAGAAGCCTCTATGTCTTCTAACTGTTCCCTGTACTGATAACTGAAAATTTTCTTATTTGCCGGAATGTTTACTACCGTTGAAACAATTTCAGCCCCCAGACTTCCAATTATAATTGCCAATACACTATGAAAAGCAAATACAGTAATTAATAATATTATAATCCCAAACACTTTCTTAATTACTTCCAGCTTTAAATACAAATCACTCTTCCCTAACGCCTTCATTGCCTGCAAGCTGGCCGTCTGAATCGGCTGCAATAAATAAACCAGACACATAATTCTTAAATAAGGAACGCAGGGCATCCATTTAGAAGTAAGAACAATTTCTACAAATGTGTCCGCTACCGCTGCAAATCCAATTAAAATCGGCGATAATATATAGGAGCCAACACTGATTGCTCTTCTGGTTATTTGTTTTACTCTTTCTAAATCGTCCTGGCTTTCTGCTATTGCCGGAAATAGAACCTTTGATATAGAAGTATTTACATTTGTAGAAATCAAGCTCGGAAACTGTCTCCCTTTATTACTGTAAGCTAAATCCTCAGAAGAAAATTTCTTACCGATAATTAAATCCTGTATATCACCATATATTGTAATCATCAAAGAAGTTGCAAGTATCTTCCATCCATATGCCAGCAGTCCCTTCAGCCGCCCGACTGAAAACATTCTTCCCGGTCTCCAGCGAACGGTCTTCCACAATATCACAGTATCTATCAAAGAATTTGTTAAATATTGTGCAACTAATGCCCAGACTCCGCATCCTTGATATGCTGACAAAATTCCTACAACAGCCGAAAAAACTGTTCCCCCTAAAGTAGCAAAAAAGAACTTCTTAAATTCCATTTTTTTTGATACATACGCCTGTTGTACAGAATTAATTCCGGCTATAGGGATACGCAGCGCCATAATCTGCAAAACCGGCTTCAGCACTTTCATTCCATAAAATCCTGAAATGGGCTTTGCTAAAACAAATATAATGGTATAAATTATTATAGAAAACACAATATTAAAATAGAAAACGGATGAAAAATCCAATTGATCCGCATCTTTTTTCTGAATCAGTGCATTTCCAAGTCCTCCTACCACAAAAGTATCTGCTATCCCAATAAAAATAGTGACAATTGAAATGACCCCATACTCTTCCGGCAAAACCATCCGAGCCAAAATAATCGTCACAATGAGACTGACAAACTGGGCTGCCATTCGCTCCGCATAAGTCCATGCTAATCCGCCTATAACCTTTTTTCTGATATTTTTATTGTCCATATATTCCAAATCCACTTAGCAGTATGATTTTACCACCCTCCTTTTATAACATCTGCAATTCTCTCCCGCTCTTCTTCATCTACCCACCATCCGCAGGGTATATGAACAAATTCCTCATAAAATCTGTCCAGACCAGGCAATTCGCAGCGTGATGATTCAAATACGCTGTGCGTATCGCTTCTATGATGTAAAGGGGATGCTGCAATTCCTTTATCCTCCAATGCTTTCATAAACTCTTCCCTCTGCTCAACTTTTAATGTATACAGCCAATAAGAAGGCTCTGTATATTTGTAATATGGGATTAAAGTAATCCCCGGTATCCCCTTTAGTTTTTCATCATAGTATTTACCATTTTCTATATGTTTTCCAATGATCGTTTCCATGTGCTTCAACTGAACCTTCCCCATCGCCGCAGTTACATTATTCATTCCATATTTGTAACCAGGACGTTTAATATCATTCTTTAACCTGCTGACAGACTTGTCCAGCCCAAACCATCTGAGTTTTCTTGCTTCTTTACACTCATTTACATTTTTTAGGCACAACGCTCCCCCGTCTACCGTTGTCATATGCTTTATCGCTTGAAAAGAAAAACATGTATAAGGTGAGTAAGAGCCTGTCATTTTTCCTCTATACTTACTTCCTAAAGCATGTGCTGCATCTTCTATAATCGGAATATGATACTCCTCTGAAATCTTATGAAACGCATCTAAATCGCATACCATCCCCGCATAGTGAACCAGCATAATTGCCTTCGTCTTTTCCGTTATTTTACTCCGGACATCCTCTGGGGACAGAAGTCCTGTATTCGTATCTACATCCCCCCAGACAACCTTTGCCCCAGTTAATGCAATTGTTGTATTTGTCGGCTCAGCAGTCATTGCTGTACTGATTACTTCATCTCCTCTGCCTGTACCAATAAGCTCCAGAGCAATATGCAGTGCTGCCGTCCCCGAATTTAAACACAACGTTAAAGGATTTTGTATAAAGTTTCCCAACTGCTCCTCAAATTGATAAACTTCCTCCCCCTCTGCAATATACCCACTGTATAATATTCTTTCTAATTCTTTCATCAGCTCCTCTTTAGGAGCAATATATGGTTTTACCAATGGTGTCAAGACTTTCATATCATCCATCTCTTCTTTCTTAAATGTCAAAGGTGGTATACCCCGTGTAAGCTGCAGATACACCTAGTATCTAAAACAACTTTATCTGCCAGTTTATTCTCGTTATCCTTAATTTCATCATGCCCAACCATAATAACAACCAGTTTCACATCTGCCAGAAAACTGTCTAAATCATGGTATTGATTATTAACCATATCAACAGTAATATATGGATCATAAACCTTTACCAAGCCTCCGGCCAGGTGCCGCTCCATACAATCGAGCATCTGTAATGTCGGACTTTCCCGCATATCATCTACATTCTCTTTATAGGTCAATCCATATAAGCCAACCTCGGAAACTCTCTTTATCCCATTCTCTTTCATAATATCCGCAATTCGCTCTAATACGAATTCCGGCATACTGTCATTGATCTTCCGCGCTGCCAGAATTATATTTGCCAATCCCGGATAATCGCCTACCAGAAACCAGGGATCTACAGAAATACAATGTCCTCCGACTCCCGGTCCCGGCATCAAAATATTAACCCTTGGATGTTTATTTGCAATTTTTATTATTTCATATACGTCCATATTATCGCTTCTGCAAATCTTAGCTAATTCATTCGCAAATGCAATATTGATATCCCGAAAAGTATTTTCTACAACTTTTGTCATCTCTGCCGAACGGATATCTGTAATCAGAATTTCTCCTCTGCAAAAAGATGCATATACCTTTTTTACTTTCTCTCCTATCTCGGGTTCATCACATCCTATTGTCCTATTATTATGGATCAATTCATAAACCATATTTCCGGGGATAATTCTCTCCGGAGCATGTACAATGTGAATATCTTCTCCAATATTAAATCCTTTCTCAACTAATATCGGCCGTACATATTTTCCAATCGTCCCTGGTGAAACCGTAGATTCAATCACTAATATACTGCCTTTATGACATACATTCATAATTTCTTTAACGGCGCTCACAACAAATTCTGCATCAATCTTCTTACTCTTTTTATCATAAGGTGTAGGCACAGATACAATATACATATCTGTTTCTGCATACGTATCAGAAAATTGTATTCCCCCTTCTATTGCTTCTTGAAACAATTGCTCTAACCCATCTTCTTTAAAGGTTATTTTCCCATGCTGTAATGTCTGAATTAATTCTTTGTTATAGTCTGTTCCAATAACCTCCACTCCATGAGATGCTAACATCAGTGCAGTGGGAAGTCCGATATAACCCAAACCTATTACATTAACCATCTATTTCTTCCTCCTGATACAATATCATATTATCCGGCAGTTCCATATTTCCACATAAGCCGTTTACTGCTCCTCGGATTGCATATTTTTCTGATTGTATACCGCGCTTCTTTATCACTGAAACCACACCGCTTAGAATATTCCTGCCGACCAAATTTAAAAAAATCACCCAGGCACGCCATTTACTATAAAATTTGTGGCCCAAATATACTTTATTTCTAGCTATCAAATAGTAACTGTATGGAAGTCGTCTGTTCTGACCCGGCGGATTAATATGCTGATGCCAGACTACCGCATCAAAAATAATCATCATTTTAAACCCCAGTTTTTTCGCACGGGTTCCGATATCAACTTCATCTGAATACATAAATAGTTTTTCATCCTGTAGTCCGACCCTTTCATAAAACTCTCGTTTGCCAAGATTCATCCCGCCTGACACAGAATCAACATATTTATTTTTCTTTTCTATCTCTGAATATTTTTTTCCTACTCCTGAAGGGTGCATATAAAAGCAGTAAGAAACAGTGGACCCTGCGTCTTCCACAATATCACTGTCTTTTGAAAGCATGACAGGCGTTACCATTCCTATCGCTTCTTCTTGAAATAGTGCTTCATGTAATTTTCTTACGGATTCGCTTGTAAGCCTCATATCATTGCCTATGAGCATAATAGAATCGATCTTTTCATCAGACAAAGCAAGTTTAATTCCGTCATTATATGCAGCCGTTAACCCTCCGTTCACTTTTCTTTCTATAAAAACTGCTTCCGGAAATGCATTTCTCACTTTACATAAAAAGCTTTCTTTGGAACCATTGTCTACAATGATCAATTTGTATACTGCATCTTTATAATAAGAATAATTTTCTTTCCACTCTTCAAACTTATAATCATCATTATAACAAATAACAATAGCTGCAATTTTCATCCTGCACTGACACTACCCTTCTTTTTTATCTTTATATCCACCCACCATGCCATACATAAAACCACTGCCAGTAATTCTATACTCCAATAATAGCGGTAATGTGACCACCCAAGACTAACTAAATAAGAAAAAACAAAGGCGGCAAGCGGCATGTATATAACAATGCTCCTCCTATCCCTTTTCCACATGCTCATAAAGCATGCAACACAGATAATAAACCACCCTCCCTGCCTCCATACAAAACTCTTTATTGGTTCTTTTAAAGATGTCTTCCCATAACGGTCAATTAAATTTGTCAAAACATTTACATTTCTTTTAGGAACTAAACAGCTCCACTCTTCATTAATCATCAGTGTTTTCCATTGCCACGATTCAAAGCCTTCTTTTCCCAAACGAATATCCCACAGCATATCCATTCTGCACATAATGGCCCGCAGCATAATGCCCGGATTTTTTAAAAAAGTATCTATATATCCTTTTAAAAAATCTCCCATTTCAATTTCACCTATGTGATACACATATTCATCATAATATGCCCAATATGGTGTATACTGATCTGCGAACTCTGGATTATCACCAACTCCAATATTTACAATTTCTTCTACTTCTTTTGATACTTTTCCTCCCGAATAATAAACTCCCAGCAAATCCTGGTACAATGCAACATATTTTAATCCAGACGGGGTTTCCTCATAATCACAGTTCCGTACTGCAATACTGAAAGCCATAACAAATCCAATCGCCGCAATTGTGCTGATAAATATTTTCCTGTTTTTAAATAAAAAAGCGGCTGCTATAGCTGATATAATGCTTACGATCATCCCCGATTGCCGGATTTCATAAACAAAAAAAAGCCATACTGCGTATTCCGCATATAATGACCACTGGCTTTCTTTCATATACATTCTTATCAAGCAAAAGGTCAGCCCTATAATTCCTAAAGAATAATATACATCTTTTGTAAGGGTTGCCAGCATCATCATATTTCCCGGAAAGATAAGCAGTAAAACATAAGCAATCACCAATATATCCGCCCTTAAATTACTCCTTTTTTCCAACCAGACAAAAATCCGGGAAAACAATAGTGCAAATAGGGTAATTTGTACGATTCCTAAAAACATAATAGAATTGCATATACGTAACAATACAGCAAATATCCCAACATACATAAGCCCGGTATATTCTGAAAGCCTGCTTAACCCATAAGCCTCTGCAAGAACCTCATATGCATCCCAGCTGACAATTGCCGGATTAAATGCCAAAAGCATAATTACTCCCACAAGTTCTGTCAAAAAGAGATAAACTAATCCCATTTTTATATAGTGCTTTTTATCAACATCCCTTTTCTCTTCAAAAAAATCTTTTTTTAAAGCATCTTTTTCTAACCGAATAAGTGCTGCTGCCACCGGAAAAATGCAGCATGTAAACAATAAAAAAAGAATCACATCAATTAATGATGTATTCTTTGTCAGAGGATAACAAAATAGATAATTTCCGATTAATGCAAATGATAAAATAATACTCAATATTACAACATGCATTCTGTCCTTTCGTTCTAACAGGAAATCCTTTTTACGCTTATTTATTATTCCTATTGCATATACTCCAAAAACAATAAACAGATTTGAAATCAGCATATCACTTCTATATATATAAATCAAAACAACGAATGCAGCAGCTGCATTGAAAATTTCAAATACAGGAATCCCTTTGAAAGTTAATTTAATTCTTTCCATTTATATATCTCCTGATCAATTGTATCCACCAGTTCTTTATGATTTTTTATATAATATAATAAATGGAACAGTTTATATTGCCAGACGCTTATGATTGTCTTAAACATATATCCTTGTTGTAATTTTCCACCAAATCTTTCTTTAAATCTTTGGATGCCATGATATTTACTATTCTCATCTTCATTTATTCTGCATCCTACAAAACTATATTTTTTTACTTCCAGTTCTTTTAAATATTTTATAACTTCCCAATGCATATAATTCGCCGCACCGCTTACGGGATGATCCGCACTTGCCCCATACATATAATAACACATCTTCTGATTCAAAAAATAGCAAGCCCCAGCCTGCGGCTCTTTGTCTTTATAGGCAATCACCATAAGTACATTTTCTCTCATGCCATCAAAAATAGTTTTAAAAAAATGTGAGCCATAAGAATTTTTCCCACTTCTTGCCCATGTTTCTTTGTCCAATGTTAAGTAATCCTCTAACAGTTCACACCTTCCAAATTTTACATAAACTTCACTTTTTTCCGCCTTCCTAATAGAATTTCTATGTTTGGAATGTACCTCTTTCCATAAATTCTCCAAGTCATTTCCCAGATCAATCACATGACTTCCAAAAGGTATTCTTTTACTGTCTGCAGGATATACATCAAAAAAAGCTGCTGCACTGGTACTAATCCACGCCACTTTGTCTGCCTTTTTTAAAACATCTCGAGCATTTTTCAAAAATCTCTCTTTCTTCTCTATTGTTGTATTTTCTGTTAAAGCAAAATATTCACTTATATACATAGCATATTTAATTTGTATTTTTTCATAAATAACAACAGGTATAATAAATGTATCATCAAAAAGATAGTGCATCTTATTGCCGCTTTTTTTTATATAATTATAATAATTTTCTGAAAAAAATACATTTGCCTCTCGAATTTTACTTTTCACATTTTCCGGCAGTTCTGTGTATTCTTTAACTAATTCCATTTTTATCCCCTTTTTCAGTGACTTATTTTTCTATACACTTCATTTATGTTACACAGATTAAACCTTGTATCACTTTTTATCATTTGAATCAGCCTTTTCATATTTTCAATATATATATCCGTAACCAGCTTGGGATGTCCAATTAATGCGGCCGTAACGTCCCGGGCTTCGCATCTGTTCTTCTTATAATATCTGCATAATTGCTTATATAAAAAATCTGCACTATATGCATCCAAAGATAATGCATGATAACCAGACAGATACTTCCAATAAGAAATCTTTTGATTTTTCCTGCCTTTACTTGAATCCTCATTTATATAAGCGCCTTTTTTCCTGCCCAAATGTAATTTTATTTTTTCAGGACTTATCGTTCTTGTTATCAGAAAGCTTATAGGATTTTTATTTTCAGTTGCAATCGGGATCTCATACAAACTATTCCCTAATTTTTCTGAGTTTTCCCACCATTCATGTTCTGATGATAAATACCAATTCGTCTGCTCCGTTTTATGCGTATAATCATAAAAATTAGTATTACTTTTGGAAACAAGATGAGGTGCGATTGAAGAATCCACACGAATGCCACAGTCATAGAGTGCTTTTACTAACTCTTTATGTGGCTGTATTGCAAAGCCTCCTGCCCGGTATGCTATACATTGATACTGTTTATCAACCTCACATAATATATTATTCAAATAATGAATACTATTGTTAATAATAGCAAAAGCACTTTCATCTCCATTCCTATCGAATCCAAAAAAATGCAGCCGGTAACTTTCCTGATCAAATATCCATTCCTTTTCTTTATACGATGACCTCAGCCAATTAGGATGAATATGTAACTGTACATCCTGGCCTTCTCTATACATCTTCTGTATCTGTTCACGAAAAGCGTTCACATAACTTTCCCGCCCTAGTTTTTCATTTTGAGTAACAGAACATATATCCACAAAAAAAGTAGCAGAAACTTTTTCTGATTTTAACAGTTTTAAGATCTGCTCTGTCGGCGCAAATAGAATTTCCTCCTCTGTTCCAAAATTTTTTCCTAAAAATAATTCATAATCGAATGTCAGACATATATTTAACATTTTTACTTACATCCTTACAACTACATTCATTTTTTTACATATATTCATCTGCCTAAATGCAATCATTACCATAAACCAAAAAGCTGATGTTCTCCAATGAACAGAAGAAAAAAACAATTTAACAAATGCCAGAACAAATACCATAATATATAATTCAGTTTCATATATAGTATTTGCCCTTGAAAACATCATTTTGACAAAAACAAATAGTATGAGCCCCATACAAACTAATCCAATCAGCCCTGTTTCGTAAAAAATCTGCAGAAAAATGTTATGCACATAAGTTCCCATTATCATTTCATAGGCCCCCACACCATGTCCAAACAAAGCAGTTTTCATATCCAGACCTTCCCAGACTGCACTGTATAGATCTGTACGTCCATGCAGAAGAGACTGGTCGCTTGTTGTAATTAACCAATAGTTTTTCCAGATAACACTAATAAAAATATTTAAAGACACCATTATATTATACATTGCTATAATGATGGGTCTGATAAAAACTACTGCGGCAATACCTGCAATGATACCTATGAAACCAAGTATTTTTTTACGAAATAAAATTATCGCGCTTAATATTGCAAAAACATATATCTGTATAAGATTTCCTCTTGAGCAGAATCTTATCAAAACCAAACTTTCAGCAATCCAGATACACATCCATAGAGCTGCACGGCATTGCTTTTTTTTCTTCCATGCATTAAAAAAAACATAAAAAGTAGAAATAAATCCGGGTATTAATGCATATCCAAAATTAAAAGCACTGCTTTTCGCATCGGCAAAGCCTTGTAAAGAGGTAATCATTAAAAATACTATGGTTGCGATGGAACCATAGTAAAATACTTTTTTAATATCTGCTTTT
Organism: Lachnoclostridium sp.; assembly: GCA_021770065.1. Lineage (GTDB taxonomy): Bacteria > Bacillota > Clostridia > Lachnospirales > Lachnospiraceae > Laedolimicola. The sequence goes on from JAETRR010000008.1 coordinate 38,976, forward strand.
ATCATTGCACATACGATTCCACAGCTTCCAAAGCTAAAAAATTGAATTACGTAATCCTTTGCAGGATTTCCCTCAATTATAATTACAGAGCCAAGCAGTATCGTACAGCAAATTATATAAAAAATAAGGAAGACTGAATTTAAATACAATTTATTTGTAATAATAACCAATATTGAACAACAAAGCATCAGATACCCTAATACATTATTAATGGGCAATATAGTTATTAACAACTTATTCATAATACTTTCAAATAATACAAGCATTATCAGCAGAAAGCCTAACATTTCAGATAAATTTATATTTTTATTTCTTTTGGACATATCCGTCATTATTTCTTTACCCTTTAGTTCTCTATTAATTTTGCAGCAATATGCTTAGCATCAAATGCTTCTATACATTGACGAGCTGGAATGCCATTCTTCACATATGCTTTCAGTACTTTTTTTATTGCTTCCTTACTATTCCGTACAAACGTATATCTATTATATTGTTCAAAGAATTCCCGTATCTGCGCCCCGTATTCACCATCCTCTATCACTAATATCTCTTTGTTTGTACCTGCATAGTTATAGATCTTACCCGGTATTTGTGTCCCACTACTATTTAAAAGGCAAACCAGAATGTCCAGATTCTCTAAATAATTTTCTAGTTCTTTCTGCGGTACTCTCTGCACAACTCTTACATTATCTGTATCTTTTAATTGCAAATCTGAATCTCCTACAATAAGAAAATCGCATTCTTCACACTCGCATGCTGCATTATAGAACGGCCTTATATCTCTTGCAATCAAATTGTAGCTTCCTAAATACCCTATGGTTATTTTTCTATTTTTACAATCCGGATAGCTTTTTTTCTCACACGGAGTCGGAATAAAGTACATTTTTTCCACATACTTTTTAAATTGCTTTTTTTGGTTCTGGCATGTTAATGGTGATACATAATATACTCTGTCTGCACTTTTTAACAATTGCGCTTCAATAAAATGTCTTATCCATTTGGGAATCAGTGTTTTACTTGTTATATCTTCTGTTAAGGGATCTCCCCATTGCTGCACATAAAATAAATCCTTCTTTTTCTTTTTACAAGCACCTGCTAAAATATGCGCCGATTTCGGATCTGAAAAAGATAAAATCATATCATATTTTTCATTCAAAATTTCTCTGATTATACTGTCCTTATATTTAATATAACAAATACTGGAACCAAATAAGTCAATTTTTTTATATACAGAATAAATTCCAGTTAATATTTTCTTTTTTACGGAATCGGCTTCTTTTAAAGTATTCTTAATCTGTAAACTTCCTCTTCCATATCTCCTGACTATAATTGTATCAGCAATTTCTGTTTTCTCATCATAATACATACTATTTACATCAGGATGTGGTGCATAACATACAACTTTACACCCGATTTCTGGCAGTATGCTTATAATATTTCTACACCTAATCATAGAAGATGTATTGTTTTCAATTGGCTGTGTAAATATAACAAGAATCTTTTTCATAAAATAATCTCTAAAAAACCCTTCATTCTTTTTTCAAATGTCTCATAATAAAAAACTGTATTATATGCACATTTCTGCTTCATCCGCTCATATGTTTTCTGTCGTATCTTCTTTTCTATAATTTCTGCACTTTTCTTTAAATCATCCTGATCTATAAAGACAGCCATTTCCCCATCCTGTAAATAACTGTCTATATCACTTGTCCTGGTTGTTATAACAGGTGTACCATAACTTATGCTTTCAGAAATTTTTGTAGGAAAACCAGCCATTGTTGATTTCTTCTTATCTCTGACTAAAAGTGTAAAATCAGAATTTTTTATTTTTTCAACAACAATATCATTGCTGCAATGCCCACAAAAATTTATGCTGTCTTCCAAATAAGAAATGATCTCCTTCTGTTCCGGAAATGCAGTTAAATAATTTTCTTTATCTGTTCCATAATAAAATAAAATGAATTTGACTCCTCTTTCTTTTAATAATCTTAAAATTTCCATCATTTTATCTACCCGATCCTTCAAAGCAGAACGGTCATTTACCTCTGCCTTTCGAAAAGCATTTCCGGCATATACAAATGTTAAAGTCATATTCTCTTTATTTTCTATTTCTTCTGGAATATAAGTGGACAATGGAGGAATTACGACTGTTTTTTTTCCTGCAGCTTTATAATATTCTTGAAGATATGAACTAATACATATCACACCGTCTACACGTTTATTTGCAATTGCTTTTTGATAATAAGTGTCTGCTGTTTTAGCTATATCAAATAAAAAATTTCCGGTTTTTGATTCTAACCAGTCAACACAATCGGAAATTACTTTAATATGATTCTTTTTTCCCCATTTTGTTATCTCAATAATAAAATGTGATATTCTTGGACTTCCGTAACAAATAATTGCAGCAGTCTCATTCTTTCGCATCTCTGCCCACATGATAAATTCTTTTAATATACTTTTATAGCTGCACCACTGTTTGATTCCTTTCGGATATGAAAAATTATAGTATTCAAAACCATCATATTCTTTTTTAGCAGCCTCCAGCCTAATATTTGAATCCAGTTCCCGGCTCATTCCTACAAAAACCACTTGATAACCCAAATGATTTAAAAGTTTCCCATTCCCATAAACTCTTTTACCCGATGCATTTCCAAATGGAAAATCAAAATTACCTATATAAATGATTATATCTTTACCCATTAATAAATTTTTCCGCTTCCTTCTTATATTTTGTGTACCGCAAACGCCCTGTTATATATGCACCAATCGAATAATAGTTCATGCGGCTCATCAGCCATTTCATGTCATGCTTCCCAAACTTTGATTGAATTACTTTTTTATACTGCTCCATACGCATTTTCTCGTAACCTGCAATATCAGAAATCTCCTCAATCTGTTTTGATATCAATTCAATTTCCCTGCCGATATTTAAACTTTCAATCCCATTACTGCCGATATAAAACCCTTTATAGGAATAACCGGCAATTCTTCCGTCTTTTATTTCCACTTCCAGTACAAGGGCCTTCCGGTTCTGCTCATTCATTTCTACACGGAATTTCTTATTTAATGATGTTACGGCATCAAAAACTGCATTTCCGAGGCTATATGATATAACTGAGCCGTTATCTTTCTGCTGTATTCCCTGGACTATATGCGGATGGTGGCCGTGAATGACTGTCTGGTTTATCTGCGCAATTTTTTCTGCTAATTTTATATGCTCATATGCAGGATAATTTGTGTGTTCAAGACCCCAATGGATTGATACAACGGAAACAGCGCCTGCTTTTTTATCATTTTCAACCTGAGACATCACATTTTCCAACGTAAGCGTATTGATTCCTTCTTTTCTTCCGGCGCTTGTATAACCTGCTCCGTTTGCACTGTAACAGCAGAATCCGGACAGACAGATTTTCTCATCCATTTCCAAAAGAAGTGTTTTCCCGTTGACCCCATACCAGCCTATGCCGGCTGTCTCCAATGCATCTATCGTATCTTCCAGGCCTTTTCTTCCAAAATCAAGAATATGATTGTTCGCCAGAGTAACCGCATCTACGCCCAGCTCCTTCAGCACTGTAATATTTTCTTTTTCCGATCTTAAATGCATGGATTTACACACAAAAGAGGCTGTTTTGTCTGTTAAAGGGGATTCCAGATTTGCGGCAACAAAATCGTACTGTGCCAGGAGTTTCTTCAGATAAGCAATCTGACTGCTTACATCCGGATTCGTTTTTTTATCATACTGTCCTACAAGGGCAATATCTCCCAAAAAGGCAATTTTCATAGTCTATAAATTCTCCATAACAGGCAGAGCAAATGCATCTCCCAGTTCATAATCAAACTGATCGGGGTCGAACAGCATATATCCGCTTCCGTCAAAGAATGTCATCTCGCCGAATATTATTTTCCCGTCATTATCATATAAATCAACTCTTACTTCCGGAAATCCTTCTGACAGCTTTTCGGCCGTCTTCTTCAGCTGCTCATAATTCCCGGGTTTTTCAATGTTCCTCTTCAGCGGCTGCTCGTCCAGACGGGCAGCCGCTAATTTTTTAAAATCCGGATCAAAGATTCCCAGACCGGCCCCGTTTCCAAGCTCCCTGTCCGCAATTACATAGATGCAGGCTGTCTTCCCGTTGAAGCAGAAAAACTTGTAGTCTATCAGTCCTCCTTTGTCTGCATCTGCATCGATATACTGTTCAAACAAAATCCTGTGTTTTTTCCCACTATAATACGGCCACTCGCGCCCGGCATTCTTTCTGCGGGCATCCACGGCCGTCCACTCAGCTGCTTTTTTCTTCAATTCCGCTATATCTGCTTTTGTTTTGTCCTTGACGATGACTACCGATATTCCGCCGCCTCCAAGTGTATCTTTCATCACAAAGCTGTCCGGAAGGGCGTCCCAGTCCACATCTTCCACAGAATCATATATTCCATAGGAGCGGATCAGAATATTCTCCAGCCCCTTTTCCCTGACATAATCCCGTACTTCATATTTATCCGCACACTGTATCATCCTGTTATCCTTGTAATAGAGCTTGTACCATTGCAGCTTCTCCGTAAAACGCTTTGGATTTTTCAAATCCAGTCTGTTTCCTGTTTTGATGCGGTACTGCAGCTTCACCATTGTCTTATCCGGTATAAAACTCAGCAGATCGAGTATCTTTAATCTTACAGCCCGGCTCTTAATAATCTTCTTGTAATCTATTCTCATACCGTGACCTCCATAAAATGCCCATCTGCCAGGCTTATTTTCTCCCCATCATATACTTTTTTCTTAAAGCTTCTTAACAGCCTTTAAATATTCTCTTATTACAATATTTCTATCAAATTCTTTTTCTGCTTTTTTCCGTCCGGCCAGCCCCATTTCTTTCTTTTCAGCTCTTGATAATGCAATAAATTGTTCCACTTTATTTATTAAATCCTCCGTATCCTTCTCTTTAACCAGAAAGCCATTTACTCCATCTTCAACTGCTTCCCTGCATCCCGGACGGTCTGTTGTTATAACCGGACGGGCTGTTGCCAAAGCCTCCAGAAGAACATTGCTCAGCCCTTCCGGATAATATGTCGGATGCACCACACAATGCGCCTGCCGGTAAATATCTCTCATATCGCGTACCATTCCGTGATATTTTACAATTCCTTTTTCTGAATACTCCTCTAATGTTTTTTCGTAATCCTGCTCGCAGAAACCATAAATGTGGAATTCTGCATCCGGATATTTTCCGCAGACCGCTTCAGCCATTTCCAGGTATTGATCTATCCCTTTTTCTCTCATAATGCGTGCTGCAAATACAAATTTTATTACATCCGAATCCGGGTAATCAGCCGCCTGATAACAGTCCAGATTCACACCCGAACCCGGTATCAGCACATGCTTTCCCATGGCAATCTTATGCTTTTCAAAATACTTCCGGTTTTCGAGATTCTGTAAAAATACCGTTCTGACATTTCTTAAAGACACTTTATAAAAAGCCGCTATGAACTTCTGCAGTAAAACATTTTTTTCCACCGCACTGCCTAATCCCGTAATGTTCACTATATAAGGTATTTTCTTTGTCCCGGCTATCAAGCCGCCGTACAGGTTGGGCTTTATCGTATAGGAAAGTATCATATCCGGCTTTATTTCCGATATGATTCTTTTGTATGTATAAAGAAGCTTCAGTTCATTTACAGGATTCATGCTGCGGCGTTCAAACTCTGTCTGTATAAAACTGCATCCCATATCAATAAAATCCTGAACAAACTGCCCTTGGGGAAGCGAGATAAATACCCTGTATTCTTTTAATAATACTTCTATTAATTCCCTGCGGAATTTATATAAGCCTATGTCGCTGTTTGCCAGTATCAATATTTTCTTCATATTTAATCAAGTTTCTTTCCAATTTTAATGTGCTGATCGGTATTTTTATTTCTATTTACCATTGTTTCCCCGGAAAACTTCCATCGTAGCCACATTTTCACCCTGTATTCCTTCCCGTTTCAGTACCTTACCTATCGTCTGGAAAACAATCTTCCAGTCTCCCAAAAAGGTAATTCCATTCACATACTCCACATCCAGCTCAAATTTTTCCTCCCAGGATACTGCATTGCGTCCATGCACCTGCGCTAATCCCGATAATCCGGGGCGTACCTCATGCCGCCTGTGCTGCTTTGCATTGTATAAAGGAAGATACTGGATCAGCAAAGGCCTTGGACCAATCACGGCCATGTCTCCCCGCAGGATATTCCACAGCTCCGGAAGCTCGTCCAGCGACGTTGCCCGAAGCCACTTCCCAAATTTTGTTAAACGCATTTCGTCCGGCAGCAGCTCTCCCTCTTCATCCCTCTCGTCCGTCATGGTGCGGAATTTGCAGAGTGAAAATATCTTTTCATTCAAGCCCGGCCTCTGCTGCCTAAAAAGCACCGGACTCCCCAGTTTGATCCGGACACAGGCTGCCACCATCAGAATCACCGGACTTAAAATGAGAATTGCTGCCGCCGCACATAAAAAGTCCTGGGGCCGCTTTACATATCTTTCATAAAATCCCTGTTTATGTCTCTCTCCTGCCATGGATTACTTTTTCCGCCGGAACTCCGACATAAGTTCCTTTCCTTTCAATGTCTGCAATTACCGCTGCCCCCGCTCCTACCACACATTCCTCACAGATGCTTACATTATTTACAATGCAGCTTCCTACCCCTATCCAGGATCTGTCTCCTACTGAAACGGCGCCCGATATATGGCATCCTGGCGCCACATGGACATAATCACCGATTCTGCAGTCGTGATCTACTGTGCTTCCCGTATTTACAATAACTCCTTTTCCGAGGACGCTGGCGCTGTTGATTACGGCATTGGCCATGACAACCGTTCCTGCTCCAAGCGTCACCATTTCCCCCAGTACTGCATTTGGGTGGACAAGCGTGGCAACCGCCGCGTCTCTTTCTATCTTTCTCTGAATTTCACTGCGAATCTTACAATTTCCGATTGCTACAATAAATTCATGGGTATCTATCCATTTTCCATATTCCTGTACACTTCCCAGAAGCCGGTACCCGGATACTCTTTTTTCCAAATCATCATCTAAAAAAGAAATCTCTGTGTAAGCTCCCAGCTTTCCTGCAATATCGGCCACAACCTTCCCATGGCCGCTGGCTCCAATAATCATTAATCTCTTACTCAAAGCACCCTCTCACAATTTCAATAATTACATCCTGCTGCTTCTGCGTCATCTTATTATCCGAAGGCAGGCACAGCCCCCTGCGGAAAATATCAGCTCCCACATCCGGCACTTCCGTTCTCTCAATATAAGCATTTGTCTTCGCCCGTCCGTTCCCTCCTGCGGTGACAAAGCCATGGCTCCTGTACACCGGCTGCATATGCATAGGCTTCCAGATGGGCCTTCCCTCCGCATTCAAGTTACCCAGTGCCTCCAGGATCTCATCCGGGCAGGACTTGCCGCTTTCACTCTTATAGAAAAACCGGTTCTCGGATCTCACGCTCTCGCACATGGCGTCCCTGTCTATTAGCAGGCAGCTCAGCCAGAAATTCGGCCGGCTGGCAGATGCATCAAAGGGATTCATCTCCACAGGAAGATCTTTAAACCCCTCCCGGTATCTCTCATAAATCCTCTTCTTCTGTCCAATATGCTCCGAGAGGTATCCAAACTGCCCTCTGACAACCCCTGCAATCACATTGCTCATGCGGTAGTTATATCCCAGCTCCTCATGCTGGTACCAGGGAGCCGCCTCCCGGCTCTGGGTGCTCCATTTCCGCGCCTTATCCGCGTCCTCCTGGGAATGACACAGCAGCATTCCCCCGGAAGAACCGGTAATAATCTTATTTCCGTTAAAACTGATAATGCTGTAATCCCCGAACACCCCTGTCTGCCTGCCGCGGTATGTGGCACCGAGGGATTCCGCCGCATCCTCAATCAGAAGCGCCTTGTGGGCATCGCAGACTGCCCGGATCTCCTCTATCTTCCCGGGTGTCCCGTAAAGATGCGCCATAATCACAAGCTTCACATCGGGATATAGCACAAAAGCCTGTTCCAGGGCTTCCGGCGACATGTTCCATGTATCATACTCCGTATCAATGAAAACCGGCTCTCCGCCTTCATAGACAACCGGATTCACCGTCGCGTCAAAAGTCATATCCGAACAGAATACCCGGCGTCCGTAGAGACTGCCGCCCCTGCCGAGCCCGTCCGGCGTGGATACGCCGGAGCTGCTGCCGTATAAGCGCTCTGCTGCCAGCTTCACCGCCAGATGAAGGGCCGCCGTGCCGCTGCTTAACGCCACACCGTGTTCAATACCGATATATCCGCTGAGCAGCCTCTCCAGCTCATTGATGTTTTCGCCAACTGTGCTCATCCAGTTGGTTTCATAGGCTTCGAGCATATATTTTTTCTCGTCCCCGTGCATGGTCGGCGATGAAAGCCAGACCTTTTCCGGAAATCTCTCAATTACCATAGCAATTCCATCCCTCTATTTTTACCCTGTATAAAAGAGCCTGCTGCAAAAACAACAGACCCTCATTTCTTCTCCACAATCTCCAGCCCCACCTGCGCATTCAGAACTCTCCCGAACATGGGAATCTCCAGATAAGCCTTCCGCTTATGCCTGTCAATCCTCCGGATCGTCCCTTCCATACCCTTAAGCGGCCCTTTAAGCACAATAACCTGTGTTCCCACAATATACCCTTCTGAGAACTTTACAATCCGTTCCCTTCCGGCCAGCACTTCCACAATCTCAATATCCTCTTTCGTCATAGGAGTCCACTTCTCTCCTACCCCGAGGATCTTTGTCAGCTCCGGAATATGCTTCAGAGACTGATACAGCTCCTCCACTTGATCACTGATGACAAAAATATAGCCTGGAAACAGAATGGCCTGCTCCTGCCGCCATTGTCCCAGGTACTTTCGTCTGTGCTCATATCTTGGGGAAAAGCACTCCTTCAGATATTTCTGCACCCCGTATTTTTTTATCATTGCCAGGATCTGCTCCTCTTTTCCTGTTGCAACCTGTATTACATACCACATAGCGTACTCTTTCCTTATATATGAAGTTCATCAGCTCAGTACCTTTGATATCCGTACCGGCAGTTGTTCATAGTAAAAATGAGTATGCTTCGCCACTTCGCACTTTCGTCCGAATTAAATCTTGTACACAGCTATATCCACCCTCTTTCAAAACGCGGCGAAGCGACGATTTTGAAATCCGGCTTTTAAATATTCTATAGTTAACTCATATATAAAAAATAATTAGGTTCCTAATTCCGAACCTTCCTTATTTTCATATGCATCAGCCATCTTCTTCCTGTCCGAACGAACCTGCCTTGCGCCGGTGTATCCGTTCTCACCAAAAGCCTGGCTCTTTTAACAGATATTGTCACAGGAGAGAAAACCCCTGTGACATGCTGCTGTCCACAGGCCGGATATCCACCGGTGAACAGCAGCGAATCTTCTTACAATTTAAACCACAACCGTCCCCAGAACCGGAATCTCTCTTCCGGCAGCCAGCTCCCGTTCCTTCTTAACCAGCTTGGAATAGGACACGCCCTTTCTCTCCAGAAATACCACCGCATCATATCCATCCAGCTCTTCCAATGCCGCAGCGTCAAATACAATCTGTCTGTAATCCGAGAATGTAACCTCCCTCATATGCTCCTTCAGGCAGTTACAGAACTCTGTAACATCTTCCTTGGCTATTGTACCAGTAAGCATGATTTTTTTCAAGCCCTCTTTTTGCGCTGCGGCTCCCTTAAGGCTTGCCGCCGCAATCCGCATCTGCTCATCCCTGGAGATATTGGCATAGGCACCTTCCTCCAGATGATAAAGCCAGGTATCGATAAAACCGAATATCTTTTTCTTCCCTGCCGGAGCTTTTACCTCTCCTAAAAGCTGCATTCCAAACTCTTCCCGGAATGCTTCCGTGCTCTGAAGTTTCCCGCTCATCAGATAAATAAGAATCAGAAGAAATGCTGCCAGAAACGCTCCCAGCACCAGACCTACAATGGCAAACTTCACGCCTGCAGATACCGGATTTGCCAGAACGATCTCCTCCTCGACGGTGATCATCTCCCCCTCTTCATCAAGCACAGTCTGAAGGCCTTTTTTCAAAGTCTGCAGATTAGTAAGAAGCGTTGTATAAGAAGCCAGTGTATCTGTCTGGTATTTCTGAAGATTATCGCTGGCCTTTTCTGACTGTACAGAAGCCAGGAGCTCCACACTGTGCCCGGCTATCTCTTTCTGAAGCTGGCTGCTGTAAGCCTTAACTGCTTTCTCAATCTGACCTAAATATTCCTTGCACACATCCTCACTGGATCCTGCTGCCTGCACCTGAAAAATCACCTGCTCGGGCATGGCCACCTGTACCTCAAGAATGCCGCCTCCCTGCTCTGCCTGGAAATTTGTAGTGCTTGTAGACCGGTACTTATCCTTTCCGTCACAGTCGAAAGATAGGAGATACTGCAGCTCCGCCCTGGAAATGCCCGCATCAATGCCGTAAAGCTGCTCTGCAAGCCTTCCGTCCCTCACGTAAGACTCGTATGCAGAAACCAGGTTCTCTAAAGCATTTGCTCCCTGTTCATCCTCCACATTCAGATAAAAACTCACGGTTGCCGTCTGAAGGTGATGGGCATCCAGCTGCATGATTACGGAATCTTTCAGAAAAGCATCCTGCTTTTCCAGTTCCTGTTCACTGTTGGCAATAATCTGCTCATAATATGCAACATTTGGATTTTTTACGGGTCCCTCTTCTTTCGGCTCTTCTTCCCCATTCTCCTTCTCAAGAAGGGCCTCCTGCTGCCTGAGCTGATTGCCCTTTACCGTGGACATATACTTATATCCCCCCGCGGCCACAGCAACAATGAGCATGGATATCACAATCCATCTCCACTTTTTCAGACAGTAAAACATCAGTTCCACCAGACTGATCTCTTTTTCATAAGTTTCCTGGTACTCATTCATTGGATATCTTTTCCCCTTTTCTTTATTTTTATCGATTTATATTGTAAAATTATTACTGCTCACATTAATCAGCTCTTCCGCTGTTGTGAAACCAATGCAGGATTGCAGCAGATTAATTGCTTTTTATCACATAAGTAGGCACAATTTCCTGAACCTTCCTTCGAATGCCCTCCGAATCTTCATTTGCAATTCTCTGTAATTCCTCCAGCTGCCTTAAAAACCGCTTTTCATCCATCTCGATAGGCTTTCCGATATGGATGAGCCTATTTTCCGTCTCTTGAAGCCCTTCCTCACTCATCAGGAGCTCTTCATACAGCTTCTCGCCCGGGCGCAGGCCTGTAAATTCAATATCTATGTCTTCATATGGCTTAAATCCGGACAAGCGAATCAGATTCTTGGCAAGATCCACGATTTTTACCGGCTCGCCCATATCCAGCACAAAGATCTCGCCGCCCTTCGCCAGTGCTCCGGCCTGAAGCACAAGGGAAACCGCCTCCGGAATCGTCATAAAATACCGGATAATATCGGGATGGGTTACCGTTACCGGCCCTCCCTGTTCAATCTGCTTCTTGAAAAGCGGAATCACGCTCCCGTTGCTCCCCAGTACATTGCCGAAACGCACTGCCACAAAATCTGTCTTTGAACAATTATTCATCGTCTGAATAATCATTTCGCAGATCCGCTTGGAAGCTCCCATTATATTCGTAGGGTTCACGGCCTTATCTGTAGAAATAAGCACAAACCTCTTTGTTCCGTATTTATCTGCGGCTTTTGCTGTCTTATAAGTTCCGAACACATTATTTTTGATAGCTTCGTTCGGGCTGTCCTCCATCAGAGGCACATGCTTATGGGCTGCCGCATGGTACACAATATCCGGCCGGTAGGTCTTGAAAATACTGTCCATCCGATGGGTATTCCGCACAGATGCAATCAGAACCGCCAGATCCAGATCCGGATAATTATGCTTTAACTCCTGCTGGATATCATAAGCATTATTCTCATAGATATCTACAATGATCAGACGCCGGGGAGTGTGCGCCGCTATCTGTCTGCACAGTTCGCTTCCGATAGAACCGCCTCCGCCTGTGACCAGAACCACCTTGCCGGAAACATACTCCATAATCTTGTCCAACTGTATTTTAATCGGTTCTCTTCCCAGCAGATCTTCAATCTCCACCTTGCGCAGCTTGGACACGCTCACTTCACCTTTAATCATCTGATAAAGGCCCGGCAGCACCTTCAGATCACAGCCTGTCTCCTTGCAGATATTCAGAACCTCTTTTACTTCCGGCTGAGGGACGGAAGGCATAGCCACAATAATCTCATCTATTTTCAGTTCATAAGCCAGACGGCAGATATCCTCCCGGCCGCCCATTATCTTAATTCCGCGGATATATTTTCCGTGCTTGGCCGCATTGTCGTCAATCACACAGCAGACACACTGATCCAGATAGCGGCTGTTCTGCAGTTCCTTGATAATCATGGCCCCGGCCTCGCCGCCGCCGATGATCATTGTCCGCTTTCTGGCATCCTGCCGTTCCCCCATTCTCCGCTCCTGGAGCATACGGAGAATCCGGTACATAAAACGTACCGTTCCGATTCCCACAATCAGAAGTACGTATTTCATCAGATAATAGCTCACAGGCATACGCATTCCCAGGAAAGCCATAAGTACAATCTGTATAAAAATGCTTGCTGAGCAGGCTCCTATCACATTTAAAAGCTCCGTTGTGCTGGCAAACCGCCACACGCTCCGGTACAGCTTGAACAGAACAAACAGCAATATAGTAATGATCAGATTCGCAGCCAGATACTTGATCTCAAAATCTACGTACCGCATCTCCATATTGCTGAAGCGGAAATCATATCGAATATACAAAGCCAGAAACCCGGATATTGTGATTAGTAAGATATCTACAAGCACCAGCAGCGCAATCCGGTTCCTCGGCGCGTTCTTCTCTACAAAATCTTCCAGATTCATATACACCCCTCTTTTGCATTTATGCATATTCGAGCCTATTATACACCAGTATTGTCCTCGTGGCAAACTTTATTTATGCCTGTTTCAAAAAAGATCCCTAAAAATTTTTATTTCCTTTCAAAAAATGTTACGAAATTCACCTCCTTGATCGTATTCATTTATACAATTCAAAAACGAAAAATGTATAAGGAGGGTTTCAGCATGAACAAAAAAATTCAAGCTATTTTGCACTCGGCAGGAATATTCCGCCATTACTATGGATATAGTTATTTCCAGGATGCTGTCCTCCTGGCAGTAGAATGTCCGGACAGGCTGCAAAGTATCCGGAAAGAAATCTATCTTCCGATTGCCCAGAAGCATCATACCACCGTCGCCAATGTTGAAAGAAATCTCCGCACAGTCCGTGATGCTCTTATAAAAAACGGCGGATTGGAAACTCTGGAAGCCATGATGGGATGTCCGCTGCCCTGCGGCAAGAAACCTTATCCAAAGGATCTCATCTGCATCTTTGTAGGATATTTAAGTGAACAGTAATGCAGACTGCCCAGAAAAACAGTCAACAGGAAGTGAAAAATAAAACAGAATACTTTTCCGGCATCCGCAAACTGTACAGCCATGGATACACAAAAAGGCTTCTGCCTTATTTTTCTCCCTCCTGGCACTCTGATGCCTAAAAAGCAGAAATCAATCCGGCATAAATAAAGACTCATAATCATAGGCCGTATAAAATTCAGATATCCTCTCATAGTATTCCCGGTAATTCTCCTTTGTAAGCAGATGCTCTTTCTGCTTCATCCACCTGAGAATCTGAGAATTGATCTCCTCGCCGTAATGAATCTCATCCTTATAATTATCCAGATCACAAATCATATCAAAAAGATCCGAAAAAGCAAACAGATAAATATTGTCATACTCCACCAGCAGCCGTGCAGCCTCCTCCTCAATAGCAAGCTGTTTCTTAAGCTCTCCTGTCTGATTCAGATTATCCCAGTAATAAATGCTGTATGGCGTAAAAAACAGATAAAAATCTATCTCCGGGTGCTCCTCTGCCAGATTCGTCACATTCAGTGTGAGATTTTCCCGAAGCTTCTCAAAATCCGCATCCGTCACCTCCTGCACCTCATCTGTCCTGTCCGCCCTGTGATACACTGCATCCACTGCATCCTTCCCAAAGGAAAAAGCATGCATCCAGTTGCCGTAAACATCAAAATCCGTACTTTCCTGCCCGGAACACGTGAATCCGAAAACATCCTTTACATTATGTAACAGCACATCTTTATTCAGAACATAGTAAACATCATTGTACAATACATCATCATACAAATAGTCCGGATAGGACTCCCTGTCATACCCGGTCTCATCCGCATCCTCCAGAAGCCACAGCTTGTCAAGCCCCCGCACAACAAGCCTTATATCCGGATTGGCTTCCACCGCCTTCTCAAGATTATCATTAATCTCTTTATACATAGCTCCCGGAAAAGATACTTTCACGGAATGTACGCCGAACAGTTCGTCCAGTTCAGAAGTCTTAAAGTTCAGCGTCATGGAGGTTCCCGTAATCACAGCGTCATAATCAAAGTGCTTCACAATCCCGTCATTCTGATATCTTTCGTTATTCAAAGGATAAGAAAGGCATTTGAGGGGCTTATGATAATGAAAAAACGGATCCACCAGCGCCGTCAGCGCCGCTGTTCCGGCCAGGCAGACGCCCAGAAGAACCAGTAAAGTTATTCCCCATTTTTTATCCGCATCCAAAGCATTTCCTCCTAATTATAGTCGCTGCGCGACGGCACTAAAGGGTAAAGCCGCTTCGTGACGGCACTAAAGGGTAAAGCCGCTTCGTCACACACTTAAAAGTTAAAATATAAAAACGTGCTGACCCCCGAAAAAGAGCAGATGCACCAGACAAGCAGTACCACAGCCGCCAGCAGCCTTCCCGGGGTCGGTTCAAACGCCTTCATCTTCTCATAAGCATTCTTCATCCCGAAAAGCATAAACAATGCCGTACCGGTAAACACAAGCAGAAAGAACTCCGGGCAGATACCTGTAAAAGGAATCAGGCTGTCCAGAAGCTGACATTCCGGCAGATAAAACCCGGCCGTCAGACCGGCGTCCACCGGGCCGAAATCAAAATCCGCTATCTTTCCAAGAAACATTGCCGCATCCCCGATACTGTCCGCCCTAAACAGCACCCAGGTCACATTCAGAAATAAAAAAGTCCCAAGCTGCCGGACGGCACGGGGAATTCTTTCCAGTATTCCCTTTAAAAGCCTGGTAAGCACGGAGCATACTCCGTGACAGGCTCCCCACAGCACAAAAGTCCAGTCTGCCCCGTGCCACAGTCCGCTCACCAGAAAAACAAGCATCACATTCCGGCAGGTCACTGCCGTTCCTCTCCTGCTGCCTCCGAGAGGAATATAAATATATTTCGTAAAAAACCGTGTCAGGGTTATATGCCACCGATCCCAGAACTCTGTAATCGTCGCCGCCCGGTAAGGGGAATTAAAATTCAGAGGCAGCTTAAGATTCATCATCCTCCCAAGCCCCACAGCCATGTCACAGTATCCGCTGAAGTCAAAATAAATCTGAATTGTATAAAACAGCATCGCCAGAAACGCATTGGTACTGTCCAGCTCCCCTATATTGGCAAAGCCCCAGTTCACCCCGTTTCCAAAGGTATCCGCAATCAGGACCTTTTTCCCAAGCCCCAGCGCAAAAAGATAGATTCCCCTCACAAAATTGTCCCACTGAAAATGCTTCTTCTCCTCATCCATAAACTGGGGGATCAGCTCATCATGGGTCACAATAGGACCGGCAATCAGCTGCGGAAAATAAGTCACAAAGCAGGCATAATCAAGAAAACGGTACTCCGGCACCTCCCCCTTATAAGCATCGATCACAAAGGAAATCTGCTGAAAAGTAAAAAAACTGATTCCGAGAGGCAGCAGGATAGACTTCAAGGCAAAATTCCGTCCGCAAACCTCATTGAGATTCTCCAGAAAGAAATTGAAATACTTAAAATAAAACAAGATTCCCAGATTCAGCGCAAGCGCCCCTGCAAGAAGCCATTTTCTTCTGTTTTTCCCGGAACTTCTGCCCAGCAGCACATAAAAAAAATAATTGCACAGAATACTGAAAACAATAATAAGCAGATACTCTGCATGAAAATACCCGTAAAACCACAGAGACATCCCCAGCAGAAACGCCTGTGCAGACGTCCGCTTTCCAAAATGACTGCATCCAAAGTACCCTGCAATACATAGAGGCAGAAAAACCAGCACAAATATGTATGAATTAAAAAGCATTCCGTTCTCCCAAATCCGTTTCTCTTATGTCCAAACAATAACACTATCTTACCATTCTTCCCTCCAAAAGGGAACTCCCTTTCTTGCATTTCCCCTCTGCCTGTGCTAAATTATATACCATGAGACCCTACAACAGCCTGAACGAATCCTTACAAAAACGCTTCGGCGAAAAACTATACAAACTTACCCTGAACATCGGCTGCACCTGCCCCAACCGCGACGGCACCTTAGGCACAGGAGGCTGTATCTTCTGCAGCGCCGGCGGTTCCGGCGAATTTGCAGGCAGTCCGGCGCTGTCTGTCACTGAACAGATCGAAGCGGGCATAGAATCCCTGTCCGGCAAACGCCCGGCACGGCGCTACATCGCCTATTTCCAGGCCTACACCAATACCTATGCACCTGTGGACTACCTGGAAAAAGTCTACCGGGAAGCCTTAGGCCACCCGAAGATCGCCGCCCTTGCCATAGCCACCCGGCCCGACTGCCTTCCCCCGGAAGTCCTGGAACTTCTTTCCGGCCTGAACGACGAGAAACCTGTCTGGATAGAGCTCGGCCTCCAGACCATCCACGAGGAAACGGCCGCCTTCATCCGAAGAGGTTATCCGCTCTCCGTCTTCTGCCAGGCAGTTGACGCCCTGCATGCCCGGAATCTGGAGATCATCGTCCACGTCATCCTCGGCCTTCCCGGGGAGACAAAGGAAATGATGCTGGAAACTATCCGCTATCTGAATACCTTACCGGTAAGCGGCATAAAACTCCAGCTCCTGCATATATTAAAACATACCGACCTGGCCGGCTTCTACGAAGAGACAAGCTTCCATGTCCTCACCTTAGAGGAATATACGGATCTCGTCATATCCTGCCTGGAAGTCTGCCGGCCGGACATCATCATCCACCGTCTGACCGGCGACGGCCCCAAAGACCTGCTCCTGGCCCCTGCCTGGAGCTCCGGAAAACGCCAGGTTCTGAACACCATCCACAAAGAGCTGAAACAAAGAAACACCTGGCAAGGCAGATTATTCAACCCAAACTGAAAAAGGAGTCCCCAAAATGTCCGAAACCCAGACCCTGTACAAACTAATCATCCTCTATATGCTGAACCGCGTCTCCTTCCCCCTGAGCAATGCCCAGCTCTCCGAGTTCATTCTGGACAGGGAATACACCGACTATTTTACCCTCCAGCAGGCTCTGTTTGAGCTGACCGACTCCTCTCTGATCCGACAGGAGAAACGGCACAACACCACCCTATGCCACATCACCGAGGAAGGCCGCACCACCCTCACTTATTTTGAAAATAAAATATCCTCCGCTATCCGGGAGGATATTGACACCTTTCTCTCTGAACACAAATATAAGCTGCGCAATGAACATTCCACGCCGGCAGACTATTACCAGACGCCTGCCGGCGAATATGCCGCCCGCTGCCGGGTATTGGAGAGGGATTCCACGCTTGTGGATCTGACCCTCACCGTCCCCACAGAAGAACAGGCCAAAGCCATCTGCGGCCACTGGCGTGACAAGAGCAAAGAAATCTACGCTACGCTGATACAGTCTCTTTTGTAAGAGGCTGTATTTTGATCCGGTAAATTCTGCGAAACAGTATCGTACTCATAATCACTGCCACAATCTCCGCAATGGGAAACGCCCACCACACTGCATTCAGGCCGCTGATCTCCGCTAGCACAAACGCTGACGGAAGAATCACCAGAAGCTGACGGGCAACGGATACCATCAGACTGTAGACGCCGTTTCCCAAAGCCTGGAATATGGATCCTGCCACAATGTTATACCCGGCAAA
Source organism: Lachnoclostridium sp. (assembly GCA_021770065.1). GTDB lineage: Bacteria > Bacillota > Clostridia > Lachnospirales > Lachnospiraceae > Laedolimicola. The sequence continues at coordinate 57,009 of JAETRR010000008.1, forward strand.
AGAAAAGCTTAAGGAAATAATCCTAAGAGCCGGGACGCCGATGGCAAGCATGTCCGGGGAGGCCTCAAAGATACCAAGCAGCTGTGCTGTAAACACATGAAAACCTGCCAGCCCCACAAGCATAATCGTCACTGCTGCCCCGATACTGAGCCATGCAGTCTGCATAATCCGCTTCTTCTCCCGTGCCCCATAATTGTAGGCAATAATCGGCACCATCCCGTTGTTCAGTCCAAACACAGGCATAAAAATAAAACTCTGAAGCTTAAAATAAACTCCGAATACCGAAACGGCCGTGGAGGTAAACATCATCAGAATCTTATTGATGCCGAATACCATCACCGATCCAATGGACTGCATAATAATAGAAGGAATTCCCACCTGATAGATCCGTTTGATGGTAGACATCTCAGGCCGGAAACCTTTCATATTGATATTAATCTCCTTATTTTTACGAAGATTGAAAAATACGCCAAGCAGCATTCCGCAGATCTGCCCCACAACTGTGGCGACCGCTGCTCCCAGAACCTCCAGACGCGGAAAGCCAAACAGCCCGAAAATCAAAATAGGATCCAGAATAATATTGATCACCGCCCCAAGCCCCTGGGTATACATATTATAAATCGTCAAGCCTGTAGACTGTAAAAGCCGCTCACTGATCACTGCCAGAAACAGTCCGAAGGAAAAGACTGTAACCACAAACACATACTGGGTTCCGTAAAACAAAAGCTCCGGATCATCCGTCTGCACCAGATAGAACTGCCGGGAGCCCAGAAGGCCCAGAACTGCAAATACCAGATAGCTTGCAATCCCCAGAAACAGTCCGTTCCGCGCCGCAAGATTCGCCTGCTCATACTGCTTTTCCCCCAAAGATCTGGAAAGCAGCGCATTGATACCCACACCCGTCCCCACAGACACTGCAATCATCAGATTCTGCACCGGGAAAGCCATGGACACGGCTGTGAGGGCATCCTCGTTAAGCCTCGCCACAAAGGCGCTGTCCACCACATTGTACAGAGCCTGTACCAGCATGGAAACAATCATGGGCATGGACATGGTAAATAATAATTTCGGGATGGGCATATTGCCCATTTTATTCTCTTTTTGTATTTCTTCTGCCATTATTTTCTCCTATTCCAGTTCCGTAATATATTAATGTTTTCTCCGTATCTCGTTTAATCCTTCCGCCAGTTCCTTCACATCTTGAATTACATCCGCAAATGCTCCGGCCTGGTACAGGCTCACCAGAATCATACCGATGGGCACAGCAATGATCATTCCGAATATACTGCTGACCTTATAACCGATAAACATGAAAAACAGCGTAGACAGCGGATCCAGGCCGATGCTGTCGCCCACAATCTTCGGCTGTATCAGCTGCCGTACCAGCTGGCTTATGAGATAAATAATAATGAGCCCCACCGCAAACTGATAATCCGCACTTAAGATCTTCAGAACCGCCCAGGGAATAAGAGCTGTCCCCGTTCCGAAAAAAGGCAGGAAATCAAGAATTGCAATCAATATTGCCAGTAAAACCGCATAGTGAATCCGCAGGATAAGAAATCCCACAAGCAGAATCAGCGCCACTACACCCATGATCTTAAACTGGGCCTTAAAGTAGCCTCCTATGGCTTTTCGGAACTTTTCCGTAATAAAATGCCATTTTGTGCTGATCCACTCCGGAATATGTGCCTTGACAGCCTGCACAATCCGATCCCGTTCCGCGATAAAAAAGTACGCGGACAGAATTGCGAAAATCACATGAATCAGCGCATTGGGGATATTTTTTGCCACCGTACCGGCTGCCTCAACCGTAGGTTTGCCGACAGCCCCGATCAAATCGCCCAGAGAGCTTGTCAGAGAATCCGTAAGACTTGCCGCACCCTCTCTCAGCTGCGGCGGAAACCGCGTGGAAAAGCCCTGGAGGTTCTCCCGAATCTCCTCCAAATCCTGTAAAAAAGAACCGTAAATATCGGGAAGTACGGCAATAAATCCATAAAGCTCCCGGATAATGGCAGTCACTGCAAAATATCCTCCCGTTACTACCAGAGCAATGGCTGTAATAATTATCAGCATGGAACTGTGGCGGCGCACCATCTTAAGCCGCCGCTCCATAAAACGCACCAGAGGGTTTGCCAGCATGGCAATGAGCCAGCCTACCACAAAAGGCATAAAGAATACAAGCAGTTTCGGGGTCAGAACAAAAAAAAGCACAATCCCGGCCGCATATAACAGGATATTTATAAGGCAGCGCAGATATTTTCCGGGCAATTACTCCACCTCCGGTTCCTTTTTATCCTCTAAAATTGCCTCCATCTGTTCCCAGATCTCCTCCCTCCCCTGCTTCGTAAGGGCAGAGAACGGAAGCACCGCTGTTCCCGGCTTTACATTCAGCCCGGTACGCACCATTTTCAAATGCTTCTGTATCTGGCTGCGGTTGATTTTATCCAGTTTTGTAGCTATGATAATCGGATCGTAGCCGTTGTAAACAATCCACTCATACATACGCCTGTCATTGGCCGACGGCTCATGGCGGATATCAATCAGAAGGAACAAGGCGCGAAGCCTTTTGGAACCGTGGAGGTAGCGCTCAATCAGCTTCCCCCACTGTTCCTTTACCTCCGGGCTCACCTTTGCATAGCCGTAGCCCGGCAGATCCACCAGATACATGGCATCGTTGATGTTATAAAAGTTAATGGTCTGGGTCTTTCCCGGCTGCGCAGATGTCCGCGCCAGGGATTTCCGGTTCATCAGTGCATTGATGAGAGAGGATTTCCCCACATTGGACTTTCCGGCAAAAGCAATCTCCGGCAGGGTATTCTCCGGAAGCTTGCTGGTAATGCCGCACACGGTTTCCAGGTTTACATTTTTAATGATCATGGAAGGCTGCCTCCAATACTTCTTTCATCTGCTCCACATAGACAATACGGATGCCTTTACGGATCTCTGCGGAAATCTCCTCCACGTCCCGCTTATTCCTGGCGGGCACCAGTACGGTTTTGATCCCGGCGCTCTTGGCAGCCAGAATCTTTTCCTTTAAGCCGCCGATGGGAAGTACGCGTCCCCGGAGGGTGATTTCCCCCGTCATGGCCACACTGGCATACACGGGAATCTCCGTAATGGCCGAGAGCATGGCCGTAGCCATAGTAATCCCGGCAGAAGGGCCGTCCTTGGGTACGGCTCCCTCCGGAATATGTATATGAATATCATGCTCCTGATAAAATTCCTTGTCAATCCCATAATTACCGCTGACGGAGCGGATATAGCTTAAGCCTGTCCGGGCGGATTCCTTCATCACATCTCCCATCATGCCGGTGAGGGAAATCTCACCCTTTCCGGGCATAATGTTTACCTCAATCTGGAGGGTGTCGCCCCCCACACTGGTCCAGGCAAGCCCCCGGACAATTCCCACCTCATCCGTTTCATTTGCCATGTCAAATACAAACTTAGGCTTTCCCAGATACCGGCTCAGATTGCTCTCTGTCAGACGGACGGATTTCTTATTCTGCTCCAGAATCTCCCTGGCCGCCTTCCGGCAGACCTCTCCGAGCTTCCGCTCCAGCTGGCGCACGCCGGCCTCTCTGGTGTAACTGTGAATCAAGGTTTCCAAAGCCTTTAAGCTTAAGGAAAGCTGTCCCTCCTTAAGGCCGTTCTTTTCCATCTGTTTCCCAATCAGGTGCTCCCTTGCGATATGTACTTTCTCGTTCTCCGTATAGCTGCTCACTTCGATAAGTTCCATCCGGTCCAGAAGCGGCCGGGGAATGGTCTGGGTGTCATTGGCCGTGGCAATAAAGAGTACTTCAGACAAATCCAGCGGAAGCTCCACATAGTGATCCTGGAAGCGGCTGTTCTGCTCCGAGTCCAGCACCTCCAGAAGAGCCGACGAGGTGTCGCGCTTGTAATCGCTGCTTACCTTGTCAATCTCATCCAGAAGCATCAGCGGATTCTTCACGCCTGCCTGGCGCATACCGGCTGCGATCCGCCCCGGCATGGCTCCCACATAAGTTCTCCGGTGTCCCCGGATCTCCGCCTCGTCCCGGACGCCGCCCAGGCAGATGCGCACATACTTCTTATTCAATGCTTTCGCCACAGACCGGGCGATGGAGGTCTTTCCCGTTCCCGGAGGGCCCACAAGGCAGAGAATAGGACTGCTGCCCTTCTTTGTCAGTGTCCGCACTGCCAGAAACTCCAATACGCGTTCCTTTACCTTTTCCAGTCCGTAGTGATCCGCGTTTAAGATCTCCTCGGCGCGCTTCAGATCCGTGCTGTCCCGGGATGTCTTTTCCCATGGCAGATCCAGGAGCGTTTCTATATATCCCCGGATCACGGCGCTCTCAGAAGAATTACTGCCAATGTTTTTAAACCGGGTAATCTCCTTCCCGATCTTTTCCTTCACTTCTTTGGATGCTCTGAGCTTGTCAAGGGCCTCCTGAAAATGATCCGCATCCGTTCCGGAGGTATCTTCTCCCAGCTCCTCCCGGATCACCTTCAGCTGCTCCCGAAGCAGGTACTCCCTCTGGTTCTTGTCTACACGGGCTTTGATCTTCTCCTGGAGCTCTCTCTTAAATCGCATAATTCCGATTTCTTTATTCATCAGAGTTCCGAGAAGCTCAAATCTCTCCGACACGGAAGCCGCCTCCAGAAGCTTCTGCTTTTCTTCATAATGGAAGGGGAGATGTATCATAAGCTGTCCCATCAGCCTGGACAATTCCTCGATCTCTCCCATCTGCCGCTCCAGTTCCTTTCCTGTCTTGCCGCTCTCCTGGCAGTAAGTATGGAAGGTTTCCTTTAAGCTGCGTATCATGGCCTCACAGATATCCGGAGCGAGGCTTTCGGGCTCCTCCTCAAAACGTATTACTTCCGCCTCCGGGTAGTCTCCGTCCAGTTCAAGATGAGACAGTTCTCCCCGTTCCAGACCCTCGGCCAGCACGCGCAGAATATTATGGGGCAGCTTAATGACCTGCTTCACGGAAGCAATGGTTCCAATCCGGTACAGATCTTCAAGGCCGGGGTTTTCTGTCTGAACATTTTTCTGGGTCACCAGAAATAACCTTTGTTCCCGGAGCATGGCCTGCTCAATGGCATGGACGGAACGCTCTCTGCTCACGTCAAAGTGAATCACCATATCCGGAAGAACGGTCATTCCTCTTAGGGCGACCACCGGTAAATTCTGAATCAATTCGCTCACTCTGTAATCTCCATTCCAGTTCCGCAATACCCCATACAGTACCCTTCCCCTAGAAGCATTTCCAGCCGCAAAAACATGCGTCTGTAAATCCTTCTGGCACTGTATAGGGTATTGCTGTTTTCCAGTTCCGCAATACCCTCTACAGCACCCTTCTCCTAGAAGCATTTCCAGCCGCAAAAACATGCGTCTGTAAATCCTTCCGGCACTGGATAAGGTATTGCTGTTTTATAATAAAGAGATTCCAGGCTACGCCCGGAATCTCATCTCATTGCTTGTCGTTACAGGACTTCCTGTGCCCTCTACCACTTCCCTGGTAATCACGCAGCTCTTAATACTCTCATCCGATGGAATCTCATACATAGTATCCATCATAATATGCTCCATGATTGCCCGGAGGCCTCTGGCTCCTGTCTTTCTCGTTACCGTCTGTTCAGCGATAGCCTCAATGGCATCCCGCTCAAAGGATAATTTCACTCCATCCAGTTCAAGCATCTTCTTATACTGCTTTACGATAGAATTCTTCGGTTCCACAAGAATGCGGACCATATCCTCCTTTGTCAGAGCATCCAGTGCCACCGTTACCGGCACGCGGCCCACAAACTCCGGTATCATACCGAACTTCACCAGATCCTCCGGAAGCACCTGCCGCAGAAGCTTCCCTACATTCTCCTCTTCATTGGGCTTGGTCACTTCTGCATTGAAGCCGATGGACCGGCGGTCCATTCTCCGCTCAATCACTTTGTCCAGGCCCTCAAAAGCTCCGCCGCAGATAAAGAGAATGTTGGTAGTGTCAATCTGAATCAGCTCCTGATGGGGATGCTTTCTTCCCCCCTGGGGCGGTACCGAAGCGATGGTTCCCTCCAGAATCTTAAGCAGCGCCTGCTGCACGCCCTCACCGGATACATCTCTGGTAATGGATGGATTCTCCGACTTTCTGGTAATCTTGTCAATCTCGTCAATGTAAATGATTCCGTGCTGTGCACGCTCTACGTCATAATCTGCTGCCTGGATGATCTTAAGAAGAATGTTCTCCACATCCTCGCCCACATAGCCGGCCTCCGTAAGGGAGGTGGCATCCGCAATGGCAAAGGGCACATTCAACAGCCTTGCCAGTGTCTGGGCTAAAAGGGTCTTACCCGAACCGGTAGGGCCAAGCATCAGAATATTGCTCTTCTGAAGCTCCACATCCAGATCCTTCTCCCTTACCGCCAGAATTCTTTTATAATGGTTGTAAACCGCTACAGAAAGAACCTTCTTGGCCTCTTCCTGGCCGATGACATACTCATCCAGAAACTCTTTAATCTCTTTGGGCTTTAAGAGGTTGATCTCCTCATCCCCAAGCTCCCGCTCATCCAGTTCCAGCTCATCCTCAATCAGCTCTGCACACAGTTCAATGCACTCATCGCAGATATAGGTTCCGCTGGGACCGGAAATCATTTTCCGTACCTGCTCCCCGGATTTACCGCAAAAGGAACATCTCACGTTGTTATCATTGTTTCTAGGCATAATTATTCTCGTCCCTTTACTTCCGATTTGTGATCACGCTGTCTATCAGTCCGTACTTCATAGCCTCTTCCGCACTCATATAATTATCGCGCTCGGTATCCACCTCGATCACTTCCACGGGCTGCCCTGTATTGGCTGCCAGAATCTCATTCAGCTTCTTTTTGGTGCGCAGAATGTGCTCCGCCACAATCTTAATCTCTGTGGCCTGGCCTCTGGCTCCGCCGGAAGGCTGATGAATCATAATCTCTGCATTGGGAAGAGCCATACGCTTGCCCTTCGTCCCGCCTGCCAGGAGAAATGCTCCCATGCTGGCTGCCATGCCCATACAGATCGTGGACACATCACACTTAATGTACTGCATGGTATCATAGATGGCCATACCGGCGGTTACGGAACCGCCCGGACTGTTGATATACAGGTTGATATCCTTTCCCGGATCCTCGGATTCCAGGAACAGAAGCTGTGCCGTCACCAGGCTTGCGGTCACATCATTGACTTCCTCTCCCAGGATAATAATCCGATCCTTTAAAAGTCTGGAATAAATGTCATAGGAGCGCTCGCCCCTGCTGGTCTGCTCAACTACAACAGGTACTAAACTCATATCCATCATTGATTCTCATTTCCTTTCTAAAATAATCACAGCAGTTCTTTTCGTTACGTTTCAGAAGCGTAACTCTTATTTTTCAACGGCTGCCTCTGTCACCAGTTCAATGGCTTTCTGGATGGACAGATCCTGTCTCATATTCTTCTTCTCATCCTCGCTGAGCAGTTCCTTCAGCTTATCCGGCTCCATCTTGTATCTCTCCGCCATGCGGTTCATCTCCGCCTCCATCTCATCCTCGCTGATCTCAATATTCTCGGCAGCCGCAACAGCCTCCAGAACCAGACGGCTCTCTATGCGCTTCTTTGCCTGAGGTTTCATCTGGCTGGTCATGGATTCCACGGTGGCTCCCGTATACTGTGCATACTGCTCCAGGGACATTCCCTGCATCATCAGCCTTTGAGCAAAGTCGTCCACAAGGTTTTCCGCCTGGGTCTCGATCATGGCCTCCGGAATCTCCATCTGTGCACCCTCAATAATCTTCCCAATTACTGCATCCTCTTTCTTTGCCCTGGCATCCGCAGCCTTCCGCTCCTCAATCTTTTTCTTAAGATCTGCCCGGTATTCTTCCATGGTATCAAATTCAGAAACATCCTTTGCAAATTCATCGTCTGCCTCGGGAAGCTCCTTCACTTTAATCTCTTTTACGGTGCATTTAAACACGGCCGGCTTTCCTGCAAGCTCTTTGGCGTGATATTCCTCCGGGAAGGTTACATTTACTTCCGTCTCTCTGCCAACCTCGGCGCCAACCAGCTGCTCCTCAAATCCCGGAATAAAAGCGCCGGATCCGATGGTCAGCGGATAGTCCGTTCCCTTTCCGCCGTCAAAAGCAGTTCCATCCACGAAACCCTCAAAATCGATCACGGTCATGTCGCCCTTCTGAACGCCCCGATCCTCCACAGTGATGGTTCTGGAATTGTTATCCCGCTCCTTATCTACCTCTGCGGTGATCTCCTCCTCAGTGGCTGCGGTGTCAATCTTCTCCACCTCAATGCCCTTGTACCCGCCTAATGTTACCTCCGGTTTCACCGCGACCTCTGCGGTAAATACAAAAGGCTGTCCCTTCTCAATCTTGACAATATCAATAGCCGGACGGGACACCAGCTCCAGTTCGCACTCATCCAAAGCCGCCGCATAGGCATCGGGAATGAGTGCATTGGCTGCATCTTCGTAAAAAATCTCCGGTCCGTACATCTTCTCAATCATCTGACGGGGCACCTTGCCCTTACGGAAACCGGGGACGCTGATCTTGTTTTTATTCTTAAGGTATGCTTTCTGAAGAGCCTGCTCCAGTTCATCCGCAGACACCTCAATGGTAAGCTTAGCCATATTCTTCTCCAGTTTTTCTACCTGTAAACTCATTTTTTATCTCCTCCTTAAATTGTATCTTTACATAATATTTCACAATCTTTACATACTTACAGTCATTATAGTAGTATAGCACAAGTTTTTGGAGGAAATCAAGTCCCAAGTAGCCCAACTGCAGGATAAATAGAGGAAAATTTGAAATAAATGCAACAAGACAGCCCCTCATACACCGTATCCGATATACAAGGGGCCGTCTGCTTCTTTTTTTATTTGCCGCTCATCTGCTGTTCCTGCTTCATGATCATCTTCTTAACCATTTCGCCTCCGATGGAACCTGCCTGAGCAGAAGTCAAATCACCATTGTAGCCTTCCTTTAAAGGCACACCCAGTTCGCTGGCAACCTCCTCCTTGAAGCGGTTCATTGCTGCCTTTGCTTCCGGAACTGCCATCTGGTTTGTCTTAGACTGTTCTGTCATCTGTATCACCTCCTATTCCAGTTCCGTAATACCTTAATTTAATAAGCTATTACTGTTAGGTATTGTATACAGGTGCAGAAGATGACATACTGGAAATGAAAGGAAGTCTTAATGGCCGTAAATGATGCTTCTGCGGATCTCTTCCGATTTTTCTTTTCCAAATAATTGTTCAATCAAAGACAGCGCAAAAGAAATGGCGGTTCCCACACCGCGGCTGGTTGTGATCGTTTTGTCTGTTACTACCCGTTCCGTCAGATATTCCGCTCCCGTAAGTCCATCCTCACAGCCCGGATAACAGGTAGCCTTCTTTCCTTTCAGAAGTCCCATATCCCCGAATACCGTAGGGGCTGCGCAGATGGCCGCAAGCAGCTTTCCCTTCCTGTCTGCATCCTCTAAAAGCGCTCTCAGCCTGTCACAGGCTTTCAGATTGTTCGTGCCCGGCTGCCCTCCCGGTAAAATGAACAAATCCTGTTCCGAAAAATCCATCTCATCAAAAAGAACATCCGCTCCTATCGCAATCTGATGAGAACCTGTCACTGTCTTTTCCTCTCCTATGGATACAATGGTTACCTGTGCTCCTGCCCGGCGCAGCAGATCGATAGGCGTCAGCGCCTCTACCTCCTCAAAGCCCGGAGCAAGAAAAATACTTACCTTTTTCACTTTGCTTATCCTCCATTCCAGTACCGTAATACCCCTTCCAGTACACCTTAACCTAAATCAATTTCCAGTCACTAATAGCTGTGCCTGTAAATTGATTTGTGCACTGGCCGGGGTATTACTGTTTCCAGTTCCGCAATATCCTGTCAACGCTCATTATATCAGTTTTTTGAAAAATTATCCATAAATTTATCTCCTTTGCTATGGCTGCCGGGATGTAATCGATGTATAATACCCTCAGTGAAACAAAAGGTAAAAAAATGAAAGGAATATCTATTATGGAGATCGAACGCAAATTTTTGATTGAGAATCTTCCGGAAAATCTCGATGCCTTCCCGTTTCAGCTCCTGGAGCAGGCATATCTGTGCACCGACCCCGTAGTGCGTGTCAGACGAAGCGATGATACCTTCACTCTGACCTGCAAGTCCAAAGGGCTTATGAGCCGTGAGGAATACAATCTGCCCTTAACAGAGGAAAGCTATGAACACTTAAAGAAGAAAGCGGACGGCAATGTCATCCGCAAAAAACGCTTCCGCATTCCCCTCCCGGAAGGACTTACCATTGAGCTGGATCTTTTTGATGCTCCCTTTGAGGGGCTTATATTAGCCGAGGTGGAATTTGGTTCCGAGGAACAGGCACTGGCCTTTCTTCCCCCGGACTGGTTTGGGAAAGAAGTTACCTGGTCATCCGAATATCATAACAGCACCTTAAGCCGCAGACAGATATAAGCGTCTGCTCCCTGCAGCTTCTTTCATTCCTTCCGAAAGGCAGCATCCAATTAGATTCACATATTGTCGAATTTTGTCGAAAATTGTCGCCAATCGATGTCATCCATCTGTTAAATCGCTTCATTTCCTTCCATTTCGAATAAAAGCGGACGGAAACTGATATAATATACCCATCATTTTGGGAGGGCGATTGGATGCGCGAATTGAAAGTAGCAGACAATATGCGTGAACTGCGCATTGCAAACGGATATTCCCAAAGGGCCATCAGCGAACTGATTCATATTGCGCGCCAGACCTATTCCTTATACGAAACGGAAAAGCGTATTCCCGATCTGACATCCGTCTGCAGCCTGGCCGACTTATATGGTGTATCTGTAGATATGCTTCTCTATGCAGATTTATCTGTCAGGCAGATCGCAGATTCTCCCACAGGCGAACACTTCGCCATAGCTCCGGAGACCAGTGCGATTCCCATAAACGGCACGGATGCCCGTATGTTAACCAACTACAAATCCCTTCCTCCCGGAATTCAGAAGGAGGTTCGTGATTTTGTCCTCTTCAAGAAGAAGCTGTTTGAATCAGAACAGACATTTAGCAGCGAAAAATAACTCCGCGGCCTTACGGCCCGGAGTTATTTTTATACACACGCTCAACAACAGATAAGAAGCTTATCCCCTGTACACAATCTCGCCTCTGCAGACAGTATAGCGCACCTTTCCCTGAAGGGTACGGCCCCGGAAAGGCGAATTCGATGATTTCGATGCGAATTTATCTACTGTCCAGAGCTCCTTTTCATCAAAAATCACAAAATCCGCAGGCGCTCCCGGTACGATCCCCGGATAGTCAAATCCGTACAGACGGGCCGGGTTTCTGCTCATCTTTTCCATCAGTTCCATCAGCGTCAGGTATCCAGGCTCCACCAGCTCCGTAATTCCGAGGGCAAGCGCCGTCTCCAGACCTATGATTCCGCTGGGCGCCTCTGTTATCGGCCGGGCCTTTTCCTCTTCACTGTGGGGCGCATGATCCGTAGCTATCATATCAATCGTCCCGTCACACAGTCCGGCAATCACAGCCTGTCTGTCTGCCTCTGTCCGTAAAGGAGGATTCATCTTGGCACAGGTTCCGAAAGCCAGAACTGCTTCCTCTGTCAGTGTAAAATGGTGCGGAGCCGCCTCCGCCGTCACATTTGCCCCTCTCGCCTTGGCACGCCTGACGGCTTCTACCGATCCGGCTGCGCTGATATGCTGGATATTCACCTTTGCCCCTGTCTCCCCGGCCAAAAGACAGTCCCTTTCTACAAGGCGTATCTCAGCCTGAACCGGAGAACCGCCGATCCCGAGCTTTTCTGACACCGCCCCCCTGTTAATTCCGTTGTTTTCAATCAGCGCCGGATCCTCCTCATGAAGGCTGATCGGAACGTCCAGCCGCGCCGCCTCCTCCATGGCCCTGCGCAGAAGCTTCTCGTCCAATATGGGAATACCGTCATCCGTAAATCCGGCCGCCCCGAGCGCCCGAAGCCCCTTCATATCCGTCAGTTCTTTTCCCTGCATTCCCTTCGTGACACAGGCACAGGCTTTCACATGAATTCCCGTATCCGCTCCTTTTTTCAGTATCTGTGACAGTGTCTCCGGATTATCTGCCGCCGGCTTCGTATTCGCCATGCATACCACCGTGGTATAGCCGCCCCGTGCCGCTGCCCGGGCCCCTGTCTCTATATCTTCTTTATAGGTCAGCCCCGGATCCCTGAAATGCACATGAACGTCTACCAGGCCGGGTGCCAGAACCAGGCCGGACGCATCCAGAATTTCCGTACAGTCCCCTTCCTCCGGCACGGAAGTCACAGACAGTATTTTACCGTCCGCAATCAACAGATCCAGTTTTTCATCTCTGCCGTTTGCCGGGTCCAGAACCCTTGCCCCCCGAATTGCTATCATTCTTCTCCCTCTTTCGGCTTTAATGTCTTATTTGCATACTCGGTAAAGCTCTCTGTAGAATCCTTTACGCTGTACTCGCCGTTCAGAATCTCCGCCAGCATCTGATACCAGTATACGCGCATTTCCTCAAAGCCTTCTGTATGATTGTAATACGTACCGCTGTAAGGCAGAAGAGCCTCATACAAAAGTGCTTCTTCATTGCCGCCGTACACGTCTCCCATGGATGTCCGCACCGGAAAGCCGCCGCTCCGCACGATATTCTCCGCCGCTGCGCTTTCGTCATTGCAGAGGAAATCCACCAGGTAACGGGAAGCTTCCTCCCGTTTTTCGTCCTCCGTCTTAAAGATACAGAAGCCATTCAGCATATACTCAAGCTCCGGCACGCCGTCTGCGGACGGATAAGGCATCACTACAACCTCCACCCCGTTGTCCGCCAGCGCCTGGGCGTTGGTCAGCGCCTGGGGAAGGCTCCAGAGAAGGCAGAACGAATTCTCTCCGTTTACAAAAGAGGTTACCGCATCCGCCCCCGTAGAACCGGATCCGTTTAAGATCCAGCCTTTGTCCATCCATTCTTTTACCTTGGTCAGCGCCTGCTGATTCGCCTCGCTGTTCATGGTGTAAGCCGTCTTGTCCTCATTCATCAGGCTTCCGTCATACAGATTTGTCAGAAAGGAACGGGTGGCATAATCTCCCGCAATGCCGGAGCAGTAAAGAATTCCTCCGTTAAACTGGGAATTGCCAAGAGCCTCCAGAACCTGTTCAAAAGCCTCTGTCGTCCAGGTACAGGCTCCCTCCCGGTTCATCAGTTCTATGGCTCCCGAACCTTCGATCATGGAGCGGTTAAATGCCATCACATAGTTGGATGCGCTGAAGGGGTACATTACATAGGCTCCCTCGCTCCGGCAGGCGCTTAAGATCCCTTCGCTCACCACATCAGAAACCATTTCTTCCGTAAACATAGAAGACAGATCCGTCAGAACTCCGGCTTTCGCATATTCACCGATACGGCCGGGCTCATCCAGAAGCACATTGGGCAGTTCCAGACCCTCCCCGTCGATTAGGCCCTGGACCTCGTCCGGCCCCTGTGTGTAATCAAGCAGCCGAAGCTCCACGTGGATATTCGGGTACTTTTTATTAAACTCCTGAATCAGTGTCTGCTCGTAAACTCCGTCTTCCTGTCCCTCATCCTGAACAAACATCGGATAAGTCCACCAGGAAATGGAGGCCTCCAGTTCCGAAACCACCTCCGAGTTCTCCTCCGGCTCCTCCTCTTTCGCAGGCTCCTCCACTGCTTCAATCTCTATCTCATCACCCTCAGGCTCCCTGCCCTTACAGGCGGTCATTCCAAAAACAAGCATTCCGCTCATAGAGAGCGCAAGCATCTTCTTCCAAACAGTCATTCTCAAGCCTCCTGACTCTTTATCACAATTCACATTCCTGTATTTTGTGAATAGCATCCCATTTTAAATACGTAATTACAGTAACAATTTTTATCACTATATCATAAACTCATATATCTTTTCAATACCGGCTTTCCAGTTGACAAGCATTTCCTGTTTCGTTTAAAATATTTTTATACTGAAACCAGAAACAGTAATATCCTTTACAGGCACATGGTTCTGCGGCCGGGAATTGAGCCCGGCCAGAATATACCGGAAGGAATATTACGGGACTTTAAATAAGAGGGCTGAAGATGAAACCATTAGAAGGAAGAAAACGCCGCTTCGGCGACCGGAATGACGGATTTCTTGTGCGGAATTTAGATCCCATGGGGAAGCTGATTCCATATATTATGAGAAGCAAATCCGACAGCTGGGTACTTTTTGAAGACCGGATTGACATTACACACACACAGGAATTTCTCCATACCATGCGCAAAGGCGAGATTCCCGGCCTTACTCTGTATCACATTGTCTTTGCCGCAATCGTGCGCACCTATTCCCAGGTTCCGGAACTGAACCGTTTTATTCAGCGGAATAACATCTATGCCCGGAATGAGATGAAGGGCTCCATGGTTGTTATGAAGGGAATGCAGAGAGACAGCGAGCGGACGACCATTATGCCCCATTTTGAGATGGATGCAACCTTGAAGGAAGTGGTCACGGAGATTGAAGCACTGGCCAATCCCATAGACCGGACCAAGAAGGTGGCCGAGGATGAGAACCGGAACGATTTTGACAAACTGGAGCTGGCACTGGCGCTGATACCCGGCTGGCTGATCCGCTTCGTATTCTCGCTTCTTAAGCTTCTGGACCGCTACGGATTAATCCCAAAGAAGATCACAGACTTAAGTCCTTTTCATGCCAGCTTCTTTATCACCAATATGGGGTCTATCGGTATGCAGCCGGTATACCATCATATCTACGAATTCGGCACTATCTCCATCTTCGGTGCCATCGGAAGCAAGGAGACGGTCCACGAACTTGACCGGAAAGGCAATCTCCGCCGCAGAACCTATCTGAATATGAAATTTGTGGTGGACGAACGAATCTGTGACGGCTTCGTGTATGCCATCGGCTTTAAGCATATCAAGAGCGGCATTTCCAGGCCGGAACAGCTTCTGGAGCGGCCGAAGGAGGTTATTCACGACCGGATTGACTGCAGATAAACTATTTGAGTTTTTCTACTCCCTCAATTACATACTGCTGCTTTGTAAATACCAGATCAATTAAGACAGACAGGTATTTAATAATAATCGCAAAAATGGCAAAGACACCGAAAAAGGCCAGTGAAAGAAACAGCATAGTGGTGGTCCACCCCTCTACGGGCCTGGATCCCACAAAAATCACCACCGTATAGATCCCGATGAACAGCGCGGCCAGCATCATAATCCCGGCCAGCAGACTGGACACCTGATATCCCAGGTTCGTAAACAGAATCAGACTGTTAAAAGCCATATCCCGGCGCATCTCCTTTTCCTCCGGGCATATGGCCCCTTTCCGCTCCCGGGGCTCATAAACCAAAGTCTCTGTCTTAAGTCCGCAATTTGCATAGACGGCTTTCCGGTAAGGAACGGACTGGCACATGGAATGGACCCGGTTCACGGCCCGCCTGGACAAAATCCGGAAGCTCTCCGTCCGAAGCATGGTTCTTTTTCCTGCCGCCCGGTTGTAGACCTGATAGAACAGCTTTGAGGTCCACCGCTCTGCCCGTTTTGGCGCAGCGCTTACAATATCAAATCCCTTTAAGGATGTCTGATAAATCTGCATCAGAAGTTCATCGGGAAAATCACCGGATATCTTGTCAAATTCAAGCACGAAATCGCCGATGGCCAGATCCATTCCCGCATTCATGGACAGCTCTACACCCTGATAATAGCTCATATGAAGAACACTCACACTGGCCCCTTCCAGGCCTTTTGCAAAATCTGCAATAATCCGCACGCTTTCATCCGTGCTTTGGTCATTCACGCAGATCAGCTCGTAGTGTTCAAAATTCTCTGCCAGAATGCCGTTTATCTTCTTTAGAAATTCTGCCAGATGCTGCTGCGCATTGTGCACATAGAGCACGGCAGACACAAAATTCTTTTCTTTAATTTCCACCATTTATCAGCACCTCATCCAGATCGTATACCGTATTGATTTTCCCCGACAGGACGCTTACAAAGGCCGGCTTTTCCGATATCTGCCGCACCACCGTAGGCCTGGAATCATCCAGCTCGGAATTCTTCAGAATCGGCTTCATGGAAAACAGAGAATGGGAATAGGTAAAGCCGTATTCATCCTTCATATACTTTTTTGCCATACGGGACATATAAGGCCAGGCGCTTAGAGGTCTGGCAGGACAGTCGCTGCAGTTCCCAAGCTGCCTGCTGCTGCAGTATCCCCCGCTCTTCTCCTGGCACGGAAAAACCGGAAGGCTTTCATAGCTTGTCATATGCGGCGTAAAGGTTACAGAGGTCAGAGAATGGTATCCTGTCTTTCCAAAGGGCATAATAGAAAAGAACGGGCCGTCCATCACCGTAAGTCCTACAGGCTTTAAAGCCTCTCCCGGTTCACACAAAATAATTTCACAGAGCTCATACTTGATTTGAAAAGGTTCTCCCTTAAGCCCCTCCGTCATCTCCAGTACCTGGTTGGTGGACGCATAGGAAGCATTCAGAAGAAAATCCGCCTTAACAGGCGGCCGGTCCTCCATCTCTGCCACAAAGCAGGAGCCGTCGGGAATAATCCTGCGGATACGCACCCCGCAGCAGATCCCGGCATGGGGATATTTTCCGAGTTCTTCCAGAAAATAATTCTTAAGCATCTGTGCATCGTACGTATATTCCGTAGTCAGAAAAGCTCCGTCACACATCCCCGGCCGGAAATAGCGCTCCGGATTCACCTCATCGCAGCGGATATGAGCCGCCCTGCAGAACTTCTCAAACTGTCCGGCATCCGTCCATGAGAACCTGGCCGAGGTCGCGTAAACCTGGGAAAACTCCTTCAAGATACAGAATCCGTAATCCCGGTTAAAACGTTCAAAATAGCCGGCTGATTTAAGTGCCGTGGACAGGGAACGGGGATAATGATATCCCATATGGACACGGGCCTGATTAATATAGGTTGCACGGCCGAATACCTGCTCATCCCATTCCAGAACCAGCACTCTCTCGCCGCGCTTTGCGCAGAAAAGGGCGGCATAAAGGCCGTACAGCCCCGCCCCTATGATCACCTTGTCGTATCTCTCCATATTTTAATAACTTCCTGTTCTGCATCCGATAACAATATATCTTAGCATACCATTTGATTGTTGAATATTCAATGGAAAAATGGTAGTATGTGTATGATTTTATAATTATTATATATTCAAAGGAGACCCTCCATGAATTTGTCTATCTCTAATATTGCCTGGAAACCGGAGCAGGATGCATCCCTTTACGCTGCCATGGAAAAATCGGGCTATACAGGACTGGAAATTGCTCCGACACGCATTTTCCCCGAGGCTCCCTATACGCATCTTGATGAAGCCCGTACATTTGCACGTCAGTTAAAGGAAAACTACGGGCTTTGCGTCAGCTCCATGCAATCTATCTGGTACGGGCGTACAGAGTCTCTGTTCGGCACATCGGAAGAGCGGAAGCAATTGCTGGACTACACCAGGCAGGCCATTGATTTTGCGGAAGCGCTCTCCTGTCCCAACCTGGTTTTCGGCTGTCCCAGGAACCGGCAGCGCCCTGAACATGCGGAATTGGAACCTGTCCTTGAATTCTTCAGGGAAGCGGCCGTCTACGCCGCAAAATGCCATACTACATTTTCCATAGAACCGAATCCGCCGCTCTATCATACAAACTTTATTAATACTACAGAAGAGGCCTGTTCCATGACAGAGCATATACGCGCCTCTCTTTCCGATCCGGCGGACCGAAAAGGAATCGCCGTCAATCTGGATCTGGGAACCATTCTGGAAAACCGGGAATCCCTGGAGGATATCCCCGGACGTCTTCCCCTGATCCGCCACATCCATATCAGCGAACCGGGCCTTGTCTGTCTCACCGAAGACCACGAAGACATCTACCGCAGACTGATCGAACTGGTTCAGAACGCCTGGAAGGAACATTCCTGGGAGGGCTTTTTGTCTATTGAAATGGCATGCCTGGATTCCCATGAACGTCTTCTTAAGGTTATGGCCTGGATACAAAGCCTGTCTGCATAACCGGCTTTCATCTTATGAAAACGAGGTATCAGAAATATGATTTATGAAAAACAGGCCGGAGTCCCCCGTTTCCGGGCGGATGAATTTGCTCCCAGACAGACGGATTACTGTGTCTGTATCCCTGTAATCAACGAGAACGGCCGGATTCAAAAAGAATTGAAACGCGCGAAAAAGCACGGCATTCCGGAACTTACGGACATCATCCTCTGTGACGGCGGTTCCACAGACGGATCTACGGAGGAAAATCTTCTCCGCTCTCTCGGCGTCAACACTCTTCTGGTAAAAGAGGACGCCGGGAAACAGGGCGCACAGCTCCGCATGGGACTGTGGTGGGCGCTTCAGAGAGGCTACAAGGGAGTTCTGACCGTTGACGGCAACAACAAAGACAGTATCGAGGATATTCCCCGGTTCCTGGAAAAATTAGAGCAGGGCTATGACTTTGTGCAGGGATCCCGGTTTATTAGGGGAGGTCATGCGGTCCGCACTCCTCTCGTCCGGCATATTTCTGTCGTATTGCTCCATGCCCCTGTCATCTCCCTGACCGCCCGCAGGCGCTTCACGGACACCACCAACGCCTTTCGCGCTTACTCCCGTTCCTACCTTACCCATCCGCAGGTACAGCCCTTCCGGGAGATCTTTATGGGCTACGAGCTTCTGGCCTACCTTTCCGTGCGCGCCTCACAGCTTGGGATGCGTACCTGCGAAGTGCCGGTGACAAGGGCTTACCCCAAAGGGCAGAAGACGCCGACAAAAATCAGCTTTTTTAAAGGAAATGCCGATTTGCTGAAAATTCTGTTTAAAAATATGGCAGGGGCTTACAATCCGTAAGCTCCTGCCTTATTTCCCGACAGCCCCCGATTATTTTTCATTGGCTGTAAACCTCTTTATATCCTCCATCACAAAATCCTTTTTCAGCAGATAGCCGTCCGCTCCGCCCATCTCTTCTGCATACAGGCTTCGATAGTCGTAAAAAGCCGGTTCTGCAGCAAGCTCATTTTTAAACGCTTCTCCTGTCAGGCTGTAATAGAGCTCGCCTGTCCCTATGGGCTCTGCTGCCAGATTCACCAATGACAGCTGAAGTTCCAGGGCCTTCTTCAGATGCCCCCACAGCATGGACAGCGGATAAAATTGAAAGACGCTGCGGCTGTCCGTAAAATTCAGCGCGGAAAAGCCTGCCCGGCGAAACCAGTCTTTCAGAACCTGCTCCTCTTCCCCGGTAAGAGGCCTGCATTTATAAAATCCGTTGTCCAGCTTTTCATAGTAAGGGGCGAGAAAAGAGCTTCCGGCCTGCAGCTCGAGATATTTTTCCTCCTTAAGCATAGAGGGTATCACATGAATAAAATCATAAATAAAATTTTTCTTTATTTTTTTTCCGTACAGGCCCGGAAGCCGGACAATCAGTGCGTCCGGATACGCTTCACGCACCCATTGTTCCAGCATATACCGATGCCTGCCATAGGGGTTAAGTCCCTCTGTCTCAACTGCCGTTTCCTCGTTTACCAGAACCGGTGTCTTATACACGTCAATGGTGGAAATCAGAACGAGTTTTCCCGGATTTATCCGCTGTATATTGGAAAAAGCCTCCTTTACTGTCTGCAAATCCCGTTCCGGCTCCCGGTTTGCCAGAAACTTCTCCGCCCGTACACCGGCGTAAACCAGCAGATCCGGCTCTGTTCCATAAGCCTGCTCAATATTTTTTGAATGATATAGATCGGTAAACTCATATGCTGAGGCAAGATTCGACCCCACAAATCCCGTATTTCCTACCAGTGCTGTTCTCATGTCCGTCTTCCTTTCCGCTTTCCTTTCAGGGATACAGAAGCTCAATATCCTCCGCATGCTCCCATTTTTCCCTGTCTTTTATTCCCTCACATTCCACATAAACATAGTCCCGTATATTTTCGTTGGAATAGAACTCCGTTCCCGTAATCTCTGCCCGCTCCCCATAAAGGCAGAGAGCCTCTGCACGGGACAGCTCCCGCTCCAGAACCGCCGTAGCCGGAAGCAGGATCTCATTATCCTTTGCCCTTCTCAGATACATCCAGTCCGGGCTGCCCTCCTCAATAGCGGCAAACCGATCCGGCTTACCCTCAAAAACAGCTTCTTCCACATTCACATTTTCTTTCCGCTCCCCAAAGGCCGTATATTCTCCCAGCTTATATGCGCACAAATCCTCATGGAGATTCCAGGAAAGCTGCTCTGCCAGAACGGGATCTCTGGCCAGATACAGAACTCCCTCTTCCATTCTCTGCCCCTGATAAAGTGCAAGGGTCATTTCCCGGCAGCGCTCTCTGGCCGCCTCAAAATCTCCACGGTTAGCCGGGAGAATATTGGACTTCACCCGATGCTTCATAAAGAGGGCCGCCAGACTGTAATCATGGTGATAATTCAGCAGCTCCACCCTGTCATATGCATCCAGAACCCGGCTCCAGTCCTCCGACAGAAAAAGGTCCGCCCGATAGCTCCCCGGTTCCATATGATTCATGTCAATGGAACCATGCTTCCAGGCAAGCGCAGGGGACAGATCGCAGATCTGAAGGACTACAAGCACTGCCATGGCCGCCATTCCCGCTCTCCCCGGAAACCGCACCGCCGTGATACAGGCCAGAAGAAACAAAACCTCGTAGACCGGCCAGAACATCCGGCCGCTGGCGCGGAAAACGGAACACAGCTGCAGTACTTTTTCCGGAAGAGGAACGGTAAAAATCACATCTTTGTTCAGCGTAATTACATTGCTCCATGCAAACAGCACGCAAAATCCCAGAAACAAAAGCAGACCGATGTACTGCCTGCAGAATTCTCCCAGACGCTTTCCACGTATCAGGCTTACAAGCATCTTCCCAAGCCCCAGGCTTGCGAACAGCAGTACGCCTGCCCCCAGGTAATTAAAACCGTCATAATTTCCTGCCGTCTGTTCCTGCACAGGCAGGAGCGCGGACCAGCTTTCCACCCCGATGCTGGACGGATTCCAGAGCGCATTGAGATTCATGGAATAATATCCGAATCCGCCTGCCGCACCCGATACCCCGTTTCCGAACACCCCGATCACATATCCGGCAAGCAGCACCGCCGCCAGATTCGCCGCCAGAAAGGCTGCTGCTTTTTTCCGCTCTGCTCCCGGTCCCTTAAGCAGATGTTCCAGAGTCCAGGCTGCCAGAACCCCGAATACCATAGGCACAAAATAGGGATGCAGTCCCACGCACAGTACCTGGAGTACCAAAAATCCCCACGGCGTTTTCCCGCTTCTGCGTGACTGAAAATAGAGATACAGAGCCGCCAGAATCAGCCACTGAGAGGCCAGCGCCGTGTGACGGAAAGCCCGTTCAATCAGAATGGGAGAAAATACAAACAAAACGACCGCGCCGTAAATCCCCCATTTCTTTTCTGTAAACAGCTCCATAAGCAGTCCGGCACAAATTCCCTGCATCACAAAACAGAACAGCACATACAACCCGAAAAACTGGAAGGTCTCCGGAAGTATTCCGGACAGGCATTTAAAAAAGACGGAGACAAGAGGAATCGAATCCGTAAACGAAATCACAACGCCGTCCGGGTAGCCCAGACTGCCTGCCAGTCCGACAGGGAAACTCCAGTCGGAGGCCCTGAAAGCCATCCATCCGGCATAGTGCTGAATAATATCTTCCTCTACATAGCCGTTTAAGATCCACCCGTCAAAGGTCACATGAAGAGCGTCTGTCCCGTAAATCAGCAGAAAAGCCGCCGCACCGATGGCTGCATAAATGAAATATTTACTCCTTTTTCGCAGCATATCTGTCTCCTACCTGCTTTGCCCAGTACTTTATGATCTGCGCCACAGACGCAAATCCCATCATTGTAAACGGAAGTCCGAAAATCACATAATCGATATGAGGATGGTGCACGGCATGCCCCTTTGCCAGCACCAGCCAGGATACCGGTCCGAGCAGAGATACAAGCATAACGAGAATCAGTCCAACTGTCTTTTTCTCTTCCGCCCCCATCTGTAACTGCAGGCCGCCGGTCTTCCTGCGGTTTTTCTCTCGGATCAGCATAGCAGCCAGCGTAACGGCCGCCGGCACAAAAAAGAGCGGTATCAGAAGGCTCAGCCCGTAATTTCCAAACACAGGCACATCCGTATCCCCTGTCCAGTACATTTTAAACACTTCAAAAAGCGGTACGTCAAAGGCCTTCACCACATCTGGATCAAAGCTGTCCAGTGTTATATATCCCGTGCGCCTGGCGCTGATAAAAATCATATAATCCACGGCGCCCTTCCACCCTTTTAAGCCCGCCATCAGAGCCAGATTGACAAACAGCGCCCCGGCAAAGCCCAAAAGGGCCCCGGCTCCCGCAATGGCCGCCCTTTTCAGGTATATCTTCAGCCCCCAGGCCCGTTTTACTGCATAGTAGATAAGCGGCAGCTCCATTGCCACCATTACGCAGCTGATAAATTCGTAACCGCATGCACTGCGCAGAAAGATAGTCGCAAAAGACAGCACAAAAAGCAATCCGTTCTTCCTCTTATCTCTGCCGTCCTCCCACATCATCAATATCAGCAGCGCAATCATAGGCAGCAGCATCGTCCAGGTTACCCAGTAAATATTTCTCACGCTGTACGCCGTCCAGTTGGTAAAAAGCAGAGACACATAGACAACGCCTGCCGTAAAGAGGCCGGATTCCCGGTACAGCCAGTACAGAAGGACAAAGAATAATATCAAAAATATCAGCACATTAAGGCCGCCCATCACGTCCTTGGGAATAGGATCCGTAAATTCCGCGTTGTGATTCACCAGCTTGTCCACCACTGAAAAAAGCATGCCTGCAAAGCCTATCTGCTGCTGATATTCCACCATCATGCCGTTATAATTGCCGATCCCGTTGATTCTGGCATCAATGATCTTGTCAACCACCCACTGCTCGGAATCCAGCTGCCACTTGGACCACATGGAATCGTATTGCTGCAGCCCCCAGCGGTCATGGAACAGATGCTCCGCAAGAAACAGAACTGCCGCACAAACGAGAATTCCCAGCAGCACATTTTTAACCTTTCTTTCTATTCTCATGCTCTTTTCCTCTGCTTACGATAACTGTCTGTATCCGGAAAAGGGGCTGCTGCATCATCTTGCAGCAGCCCCTTTTCCGGATGCGGATAACAGGACTCGAACCTGCACGGTCGCCCACTGGAACCTAAATCCAGCGCGTCTGCCAATTCCGCCATATCCGCGTGCCATAAGTGTATAAAAAACACAAGGCCGTAAAGCAATCTATCATTGCTTACGACCTGTACATGAAGCATCGGGGATTCGAACCCCGGACAACTTGATTAAAAGTCAAGTGCTCTACCGACTGAGCTAATGCTCCATATGAAGTGTAACACAGGGAGCTGCCTTGCACCGCCCTGACTGGGCTAGCTGGATTTGAACCAGCGAGTGCAGGAGTCAAAGTCCTGTGCCTTACCGCTTGGCGATAGCCCAAAATTGCTTTCGCAAGGGTGGATAAAGGGATTCGAACCCTTGGCCTCCAGAGCCACAATCTGGCGCGCTAAC
>JAETRR010000064.1 GCA_021770065.1 Lachnoclostridium sp.
ACAAGGTAGATAGGGCAGGGGTGGAAGTGCAGCAATGTACGGAGCTGACTGCTACTAATCGGTCGAGGGCTTGACCAGAGCGTCATAGGAAAGAGAAGGAAGAACAAGAAACCAAGATGTGTAAGAGATATATCAGTATATAGTTTTGAAGGCATATTTGATACGTATATAGAAACAGCCTTTCCATTGATGGGAGGCTGTTTTTAATTGTAATATGCCTCCGAATTCGCTATACTAAAATCAAATTGCGCAAAAGAGATATTGTTCAGCGGATAAGATAAGTTTACAGGAGGCTGTTGAGATGTCAAAGATAAAAGAGATAGCAAAGGCCGTTGAGAACGGACAGGCGAAGCTGGTAGCCAGGCTTGTACAGGAGGCTCTGAGCGAAGGCTGCGAGCCCACGGAGATTTTGAACAGGGGCATGGTTGACGCCATGGGGGTGATAGGGGAGAAATATAATAACAATGAGATCTTCGTACCGGAGATGCTGGCGGCCGCCCGTGTTATGAAGAAAGGCGTAGAGGTGCTGAAGCCTTATCTGGCTGCGGAGGGAGCCCCCTCCGCAGGAAAGATGATTTTGGGAACCGTAGCCGGAGATTTGCATGACATCGGAAAAAGCCTGGTGGGGATGATGATTAAAAGCGTAGGCTTTGAGGTGATTGACCTGGGGATCGATGTGCCTGTTGAAAAGTTTATACGGGCAGTGAAGGAACATCCGGATGCCGTACTGGTAGGCTGTTCGGCACTGCTGACCACTACCCTGCCGGCACTTCGTGATACCGTAGCAGCCCTGAATGCCCAGCCTTTCCGAAGCCGGATCAAAATTATGGTAGGCGGCGCTCCTGTCACTCAAGCGTTTGCAGATGAGATTGGCGCAGACGGTTACAGCGAGAATGCGGCCAGTGCGGCAGAGCTTGCAAGAAAGCTGGCAGGCCTCGTATAGCCTTTTATGCAAGATTCTAAAAGAATTACCTAAAATGTTACCCTATTACCAAAAATGAATTGTAAAAATGTTATACTTCATAAAAAAATACATATTACAGGAGGTATAACATGAAGAGCAATATGAAAAACTGGGTACAGGAATGCATCCGGTCACCGAAAAAAAAGGCTATGCCAATCCTATCCTTTCCGGGAATCCAGCTGACAGGCAATACCGTTGAGGAGATGGTAAAGGACGGACACCTGCAGGCGCTCTGCATGGAAGCAATTGCAAAGAAATTTGACATGGGAGCGGCATTCAGCCTGATGGATCTGTCCGTGGAAGCCGAGGCTTTTGGAAGCCCGGTTCACTACAGTGCGGATGAGGTTCCTACCGTGACGGCGGCATTGATACATGATGAGGAGGAAGCCGAGGCCCTCCGGATTCCGGAAGTAGGGGCAGGCCGGACAGGAGAATGCATTAAGGGAATCCGTGAGGTGACGGAACTGATTACGGATCGTCCGGTACTGGCAGGAATTATCGGGCCGTTCTCCCTGGCGGGGAGGCTGCTGGATATGACAGAGATCATGATTTTATGTATCGAGGAACCGGAGCTGGTAGAGGTGGTACTGGAAAAAGCGACGGAATTCCTCATCAATTATGCGAAAGCCTTTAAGGAGGCGGGCGCAGACGGAATCGCCATTGCGGAGCCTGCCGCAGGCCTGCTTTCCCCCAACCTCATTCGGGACTTCTCCATGCCCTATGTGAAGAAACTCATTGAGAGCGTAGAGGATGATAATTTTATTGTCTTATACCACAACTGCGGAAGCATTGTACCTCTTTTAGATCAGATCGGAACGATCCATCCGGCGGCCTACAGCATCGGAAATGCCGTGGATATTGAGGAGACGCTTAAGGTACTGCCTTCTGACAGTATTGTGATTGGAAATATCGATCCGGCGGGAACCTTCCGGAACGGCACGCCGGAACAGGTGCGGGGGGAGACAAGGGCGCTTTTGGAGCGCTGCGGCAGATATCCCAATTTTGTGATTGCAAGCGGGTGCGATATTCCCCCTATGACTCCCATGGAAAACATACAGGCATTTTTTGATACGGTAGAGGAGTTTTACCAGGAGTAAGGGAAAGTGCAGATATATGGATATTAAGTTCCGCCTGCTGCAGCACGAGGTCACAAGATGTCCCGAAACCTGGGGAATGAGAAATGAATGTGCGATTTTTTACCGCATATATTATATTCTGGGCGGAGAGGCCTGGTATTCGGACGGAAAGCATGAAAAAGAGCGGCTTAAGAAAAACCATTTGTATATGTTGCCCGTTATGCACCCCTATACCCTTTGGCATAACAAAAAGAATCCCCTCTGTGTGGTATGGTTTCACGTAGAGATGAATCTGGAAACTGCTGCGGATTTGATTGAAATACCAATTATAAAGGATACGGAATTATATTATCTTCTTAAAGCCCTGGAGATTATAAATCACAAGCCGGAATACTTTGCGGAAACGGAGCAGATATTCGGAAGTGTGCTGAATCTTTTGAATAAGAAATACTCTCTTTTAAAAATCTGCAGTAAGAGAATGCAGGAAATCTGCAGTTATATTGAGGAGAATTTAGGCGGGGACTTGTCGGTTCAGAAGGTGGCGGATTATGCGGGGATGGAGCGAAGCTACTTTTCCAAGCTTTTCAAAAAAACCTTCCGCATGTCCCCCAGGCAATATATCTACGCAAAGAGAATGAATTGTGCGGCGGAGCTTATCATACAGGGGAAGCGGATCAAGGAGGTCTGCCGGAGAGTAGGCTATACGGACGAAAAGGCTTTTTCAAGAGCTTTTAAGCAGTATATGGAGATGTCCCCCGGAGAATATGGAAAAAGACACATTGAGCAACCATAAAGACGCAGCAAGAGGTTGCGGGGGTTTTTGCAGAATGTATAATAAAAGAAAGGAACGCAGAAACGTTATACATCTGATACAAAAGGGGGACAATATATGCTTCACGATCCATCGCACAGGCCGGTAGTGCCGGAACAGGAAGAGATTGTATTAACACAAAATGACAAGGATATCCTTCGTCGGCTGGGCGGGGAAATCGCCGAGATTTCCGCAGATCCGATCAATGACATTAACAGGAAGAACTGGACGCTTTTAAACGATAAAAAGTCCGTAAAACCCATGGTGTGGATTAACGAGGTTCCATGGCACGAGATGAATGTGGACGACGAGCTGACCATCCGCTGCCGGCACCCGTGGGCAAGAAATCTGGAAGAAGAGCTTCGGAAAACCATTTATCAGTGGAAGCATTTCAGGGGAGATATGGTAGTCAATCCCTATATTGACTGTCCCCTTGCCATCCACTCCACGGATTTCGGCATTGTGGAAGATGTGGACATTGCCAGGACGGATGCAGAAAACGATATTTATTCCAGGCATTTTAAGATTCAGATTAAGGAGCCGGAGGACATTGAGAAGATTCAGATGCCGGTGATTACCCATTATGAGAAAGCAACCGAGTATTCTTACCAGGCCATGACGGACGTGTTCGCAGGCATTATACCGGTGCAGAAGACGGGACAGACCCATATCTGGTATACGCCCTGGGATTTCCTGATCCGCTGGTGGGGCGTGCAGGAAGCAATCATGGATTTGATTATGCGCCCGGATATGGTACATGATATTTATGAGAGAATGGTTCAGGCGTGGATGGTGGAGCTGGATCAGTTTGAGAGCCAGAATCTGCTTTCCCTTGACTGCAGCAATACCAGAGTGGGATCCGGGGGCTATGGCTATACCAGCGAGCTGCCGGGCGGGGACTTTGATCCCGGCCATGTGAGGGCAAAAAATATGTGGGGCTGCTCAAACGCCCAGATTTTCTCTACGGTTTCTCCGGAAATGCACTGGGAATTTGCCGTTGAGCACGATTTGAAATGGCTGGAACGGTTTGGACTGACCTATTACGGATGCTGTGAGCCGCTTGATCTGAAAGTAGACATCCTGCGCAAAATAAAAAATTTAAGAAAAATATCCGTATCGCCCTGGAACAACAGCGAAAGGATCATAAGCCAGATCGGAAGCGATTACGTAATGAGCAGGAAGCCCAATCCGGCCGTTGTTGCCACGGACGTATTCCATCCGGAGCAGGCGGAGAAAGAGATTCGGGAATTTATGGATCTGACGGACGACACCATGCATGTGGAGCTGATTTTTAAAGATATATCTACGGTGCGGCGGGATCCGAAGCGTCTCTGGGAGTGGGAGACGATTGCCATGCGTACAGCAGAGGATTATGCAAAATAAGAGGGATTAAGAGAAAAGCCGGCTGGCCTGTAAGTAAAGTACAGGTCTCCGGCTTTTTTGTTTTTCACTGTCAGAATAACATACAGATATTTACAGGCCCTACCGGAACTGCTTTGGCGTAAGCCCCGTGTATTTTTTAAACACCTTGGAAAAGTAACTCTGATCCTCAAAGCCCACTGCCACAGCAATATTGATAATAGAAAAATCCGTATTGGACAAAAGGCGCTTGCTCTCCTCGATCCGCACCATATTCAGGTACTCCTTAAAAGAAGAACCTGTCACCTGCTTAAACAGGGTGGAAAAGTAGGAGGGGTGCAGGTGGACATAGGCAGCCGCATCCTCCAGGGTAAGCTGGGTATTAAAATGCTCTGATATGTAGAACATGGCCTTTTTGATAAGGTCATGGTTTTTGGAGGGAATGTAGTTAAACATACTCTCGGAAAAGGTCTCCACCACCTCCTGCAGCTTATGGCAGAGGGTATCCATAGAGGTAATCTGCTGAAGATTTTTCAAAAAATGGTTGTTCAGCTTTAAGATGCTGTCCGTGGACGCACCGCCCTCTATGGCGGTCCGGGAGAGCAGGGAGCAGAGCTCTAAGGCCCGGGTTTTCACTACGTCCAGGCTGCTGCCCTGGGAGAAAAGCACATAACCCAGGAGATCATTTAAAATGGCATTGGCTGCATGGACATCTCCCAGCTTTACTTTTACAAGCAGCTCTTTTTCTTTCTCATAGGGATAGGCGGGAGCATGAATATCTTCTTCCTTGTAGCGCTGAATGGACTCGTTAATGCGGGACTGCTGAAGCAGCTTCTGGTTATTTTCCAGAAGCTCATGCCGGCTGTCTGCGATCAGATTGGAAAACAGGTAAAAGAGCAGGCGGCTGATATGGCTGACCCGGGCCGGGGGAATCACGGGCAGGCTGCCGGTTTCCTCATAGAGCTCCAGGGCGTCCTCGGTGGAGAGGTTGTACCGCTTGTTTATATTCGATATCAGAATGGAATCGGGGGCGTCCATAAGAAAGGGCCCCACCAGGATAGATCCTAAGAAAGCCTGCTTGCTGATAAGGGGAAACACAATGTGATTCAGCTCCGCATGACATGCAAAAATATAGGGCTCT
This sequence comes from Lachnoclostridium sp., assembly GCA_021770065.1. Classification (GTDB taxonomy): domain Bacteria; phylum Bacillota; class Clostridia; order Lachnospirales; family Lachnospiraceae; genus Laedolimicola. Next base: position 5,352 of record JAETRR010000064.1, read on the forward strand.
CCAAAAGTAACAGCTTTTTTTCCGGCGGAAATGTGAAGCTTTTCGCAGCTGTCATAGGGAGGGAGATGCTTTTTGAACAGTGAGCAGAACCTTGTGGGTTCTCCCTCGGAAACCAGAATCTGGCCATGCTCGTTGATAATCTGTATGGAAAGCCCGATGCAGTTATAAAAGGTAAGCAGCATGGAGCGAAGAGTTTCTTCGGGAACAATGGTATATAAGACAGGTTTCAAAGCGGACAGCCTCCTTTTCCATGTTCTGGACAGTTACCGTGTTTCTTAAATTGTAACATATACGGGAAAAGATTATATAAAAAATAAAGGAAAATTATTAATTTTTTTCAAAAATCTAAAATAAATACCAAAAAGTTTAGCAAAACAGTCTGCGGAACATGGCTTCGCCCTCGGCCAGTGCGTCCGGGATGGACAGTTCCCCTTTATATATTTTGAGAAAAACATTGTAAAGCACCATTTCCACCTCATAGGGGGGAACCAGCCCGCCGCGTCCTTTGAAAGGATATACTCTGGGGAATGTGCGGCGCAGGCACTGGTCATTGATCTCCATCCAGGGATACAGCTTCAGGATTTCGTGGTTCTCATAAGGAAAAGAAGCCGTGGACTGACCGTTTAAGATGGTCATATAGTAGCTGGTCTTCTTCTGGCAGATCCACTTGAAGTACTCGGCAATCAGCTTCATGTGGGGCGTCGTTTTGCTGACGCCTATATTCCATCCGATTTTTGCAGGCGTATTGCCGGGGAGCAGGCTGTAACCGATTTTGGAAATGATATTTCCCTCAAGGGAGCTGTCAATGAGGGAGCCGTATTCCGTAAAGGAAAGCAGCATGGCAGTTCTTCCGCTGCCAAAAGAGCGGAAGCTGTCGTCAATGGATGTTTCATAAAAAGGATGCTCGCTGAAACGGCAGGATTCCAAAAGGCTCTGAAAAGCTTTTATATTCTGGGGCGTATTCAGCTTTATTTTTCCGGTATTGTCATAAAATCCGCCTCCGAAGCTCCACATGCGGATTAAAAGCTCCAGCGTGAGTTCTTCGTGAATCTTTCCGATTACGGAGGTTCCGTACAGGGTAGGCGAATAGGAATTGAACTCTTTTGTAAAGAACTGGGCAATTCCGTTAAATTCTTTCCATGTCTTCGGCGGCCTTAAGGGGAGGCTGTGCAGGGATTCGAACTGCTTCTGGATGGAGGGCTGCTCGAACAGATCTTTTCTGTAAAACAGGATATAGGAACCGCCTACAATGGGAAAACCATAATACCGCCCTTTGTAGCAGGCATTGGAAAGGTTTTCGGGGATCAGATTTTTCTGGAAAATTTTCTGGGACAGGATGAAATCTGTCAAATCCGTAAGCACGTTCATGTTTGCCAGATACTCCAGCCATGAGACATCAAACAGATACAGATCATAATCGCTGCGCCCGGCCCCCGCATCCTCCACCGTCTTGGTAATCAGCTGGTGATAGTTGACGAAATCCAGGTCAATCTTGATATCATGCTGCATTTCAAATTCTTTGGAAATAGCGTGCAGGGACAGCATCGTCGGGAGGGAAGGGGAGAGAATCCGCAGCGTCCTCCTGGGCGGACGGGCCGTGACGGCAGGCCTCTGCACCTCCGGGATCTTAAGAGGATTGTCAATCACATTGTCCTTAAACAGCATAAAGGCTTTCTCAAAAAAAGCCGGATGGGCCAGATTTTTAAGGAGGACTTCCACACTGGATTTGCCCAGTGTGTAAGCCGTCCTGGAGGTATGCAGAAGATTCGGGAGATAGTTGGATTCGTTCCAGCATTCCTCCCCCAGGGTGATGATACAGGTTTTCTGGGGAATCTTGATTCTGCACAGATTAAAGGCTTCCACAATCCCTTTTGCAATCTGCTGGGAAGATGTAATAATCGCCTCCGGGGGCTCGTTCGCAATGCGGAACATGCTTTTCCGGAAAGCTTTCTCCTTTGTCCGCTGAATCTCGACAATATGATCCGGGGAGAGGGGAAGGTTCAGATCCTCATAGGCATCGGAAAATCCCCGGATACATTCCCGCTCGGAGAAAAATTCTTTGTATCCGGAAACCAGCATAATATTTGTGTACCCTTTTTCAATGAGCTGATTGGTCAGTGAATAACAGGTATTATAGTTGTCGAACCCCAGAAAATTCGCATCAATATTATTGGGAAAATGCTCCAGGAACACGGTGGGTATATTGTGGCGGACGATGCTTTTTTCAAAGTACTCGGAATTGCCCGGCTGACAGGTGATAAGAATCAGCCCGTCAATATTCTTCCCTATAAACTGGTCAATGAGCTTCCGCTCTTGCTTGGGGCTGTTATAGGAAAAGGAAATATTGAGAGAATAGCCCTTGTTTTCCGCATTTGCCACAATTCCCTCCAGAATCTCGGAATAAAAAAGATCGTCGATATCCGGGAAAATGACCCCGAACATTTTCGAAGATTCCGATTTCAGGCTTTTGGCAGATGCGTTGGGGATATAATTCAGTTCTTCAATTGCCTGCATAATCTTGTCCCGGGTGGAGGCTTTTACTGTCTTCGTATTGTTCAGGCAGTAAGATACGGTTGCAATAGATACGCCCGCTCTTCTGGCAACATCTTTTAAAGTGGACATGGGAGTCCCCCTTTCTGTGTATAATCCCAAAGTCATGCATCCCCGTGATATCATACATGACCTTTTTTTCTGTTATCATTATACATGAAAACATGATAAATTTAAATAGAAAGTTAATCGTTTAGATTTAAATTCTAATTTAACTTTTCAAAAGGCTCGGATCACTGTATAATGATAAACATAGAGAGAAACCAGTACGGCCTGGCATTAAAATCTAAGTAATATTATGCCATAGGGGAAACATTTTGGCTATAGAAATATTACTGAAAAACGAATGCGGAGACATACCGGGAGGAAAGGAGACAGGAACGTGGAAAAGAAAATCGCTTTGCAGATGAAAAACGTAAGCAAACGATTTCCGGGTACACTGGCAGTTGACGGAGTTGATTTTGAGGTAAGAGAGGGAGAAGTACATGCGCTCATGGGTGAAAACGGCGCAGGCAAGTCAACTCTGATGAAGATACTGGCAGGATTGTTCAACGACTATACCGGAGAAATTTATATCGATGGAAATCTTTGCAGGCTGCACACGCCTATGCTGGCAAAGGAACACGGCGTAGGAATGATTTACCAGGAATTATCGGTAGCCCGCCGTATTTCGATTGTGGAAAATCTGCTGGTGGGCAGGCTGCCGAAGAAAAACGGTCTGTTCTATGATAAAAAAGAGGCCATTAGGCAGGCGAAGGAGCTGTTGGAGAGAGTAGGGCTCGGGTATCTGGATCCCAACAAACCGATCTCCGAAATCAGCCAGTGCGAGGCCCAGCTGGTGGAGATTGCGAAGGTTCTGGGAACCAATCCGAAGATTATTGTTATGGATGAGCCTACTTCCGCATTGTCCAGCGAGGAGGTTCAGAGACTCTTCAAAATCATCCGGAACTTAAAGGAACAGAATCTTGCCATTGTTTATATCTCTCACCACCTGGCGGAGATTTTTGAGATTGCGGACACCATCACGGTTATGCGGGACGGAAAAAAGATAAAGACCTATCCGGTAAGCGAAACCACCAATGAACAGCTGATTCATGACATGGTGGGAAAATCGGTAAAAGAGTTTTATGCGGATCGGGAGTCCCATATCGGTGAAACCATGATGGAGGTAAAAGACTTTACCCGCTGGGGATTTTTCCATCATGTAAGCTTTGAGCTTCACAGAGGCGAGGTTCTCGCAATCTGCGGCCTGGCGGGAGCAGGAAGAACGGAAATCGCCCGTTCCATCATCGGCGTGGATCCTCTGGATGCAGGAACCATCGTAAAGGACGGCAGAGAGGGTACATACAAAGATATGACGATGGCCATTAAAAACGGCATCGGATATCTGACAGAGGACAGAAAGGTAATGGGGCTGGCGCTGACCCAGAGCGTTGCCGACAATATTCTGGTCTCCATTATTGATAAGTTATCCAGGGGCGGATTATACAATCCGAAAAACCACGGGAAAATCGTGGAGGAGAAGATTGAGGAGCTGGAAATCTATCCTCCCCAGCCGAACAGGCTGGTCAATGCGTTATCCGGCGGCAATCAGCAGAAGGTGCTTATGGCGAAATGGCTGGCTACGGACGCTGACGTGCTGATTCTGGACGAACCCACCAGAGGCGTTGATATCGGTGCAAAACAAACAATCCATAAGGCTGTTTTGGAATATGCGAAAAGAGGCAACGGCGTGATTTTACTTTCCAGTGATTTGCCGGAGGTTGTAGGCCTTGCGGACAGGGCGATCATTCTCCGGGAAGGCTATATCACAGGAGAAATAAGCGGAGAGGAAATCACGGAAAGTTCACTGTTGATGGCAGCAAATGGGGAAGGGAAGCATGTGTCATGACAAAAGTAAATGAAAACACGACAGCGGCAAAATCAGACAGCCGTAAAACGGAAATCAACAAAGCGCTTGTGTTTTTTGACAAGGCAGGCGTCTGGATTTTAGTTGTATGCCTCATGGCGATTGGGTTTATCATCAATCCCTCGGACTATTTTTCGGTAGGAAATATCCGTTCTATTTTACAGGCCATATCGCTGACCGGTATGTGCTGTGCAGGCCTGGCATACATTGTATATTCGTCTAACATGAATGATATGTCTCTGCCCATGACCATTGCCATCTCGGGCATGGTGTCCATACAGCTGGTTCCTTTCGGGATTGTGGTATGCATCTTTGGAGGGCTTCTCACAGGAACTCTGGTAGGGATTATCAATGGCTTTATGATCGGCAAGCTGCGGGCAAATCCGATTATCTGGACTCTGGCCTTTAACATGGTGTTGTCCGGAATTGCCCGTGTGGCCTGGGGAGGCTCCCAGATTTATCCCGACGTAGTGGCCGGGGGAAATGAGGCGGCCCTGGCGACTGCGGAGACATTTAACCAGCTGGCAAGAACGTATTTCTTCGGCGGTTCGGTTTCCCTTATGATGGTAGTAATGGTTGTAATGTTCATCATTTCTTATTTCATTATGACCCATACAAAATTCGGGAACCAGCTGAAGATTGTGGGTACTAACTATGAGACGGCAAGGCTGTCGGGCCTGAACGTTGTGAGAATTATAACCTTATCCTACATAATCTGTTCTTTTTGTGCATCTGTCTGTGGGCTGTTTTATGCTTCTATGAGAAAAATCGGTTCCTATGACAACGGAATGGGATATGATTTCTCCTGTCTGACAGCGGTATTGCTGGGAGGAATGACACTCCTTGGCGGAAAAGGCTCCATGGTAGGAGTATTCGGAGGCGTGCTTGCGGTAGGTATGCTGAACAATGTGATGACGCTGATTGGCATTTCCACATTCAATCAGTATCTTGTGACAGGTATCGTATTCTTATTGATTGTGTGGCTGAATACAAAATCTGCAAGAAAGTTGGGTAGAGCATGATGAAAAAGAAGAAATTCAATATCAGTTTAATCAATACATACAGATCCTATATCTTTTTGCTGATAGTACTTATTTTTGGAGCTTTTTCAGACAATTTCTTTACAATGTTTAATATTAAATCGCTCCTTTCCAGTACGTCCTTATACACATTCATCGGAATCGGATTTACGGTCTGCATGATTGCCGGACATATGGATCTGTCGGTAGGATATATGGCCACGGCCGGAGCCCTGGTGGTTCTGGGCATGCATACGCTTACAGGGCTTCCCTGGGCGGTTTCCATTCTGATTGCAGTAGCGGTGGGAGCAGTTGTAGGCATTCTCAACGGACTGCTGGTGACAAAAGCGAAGATTCATTCTTTTATTGCCACCCTGGGCATGCAGTATGTAATCAGAGGCGGAATGTATATTTACTGTGAAGGAAAAGAGATCAGTGTAAAGGGCGATTATGGCCTTACGGACAAATTAAGCTCCGTACCCATTAAGTTTCTTCCCTTTAACGTGCTGTTCATTATCACCCTTATCTGTGTTATTGGGTTTTCCATCATGCTGGCATATACCCGTTTCGGAAGGAATATCTACATGCTGGGCGGAAATCTGGAGACAGCATGGCTTGCGGGAATCAACAGTGACAGGGCGACGATTATTGTATTTATGCTCTCCAGTATGTCCTGCGCCCTGGGCGGAGCGCTGTTCGGCATTTTCCAGGGAACGGCGACGCCGACCCTGGGTGAAAAGGGTATCGCCCCCCTTATGATTGCCATGACGGCAACTATCATCGGAGGGACGGATATCGCAGGGGGCAAGGGCAAGGTTCTGGATACATTCATTTCCATTACGGCAATTGTGGCAATGTTCAGCGTTGTTACGTCCCTGCTCGGAAAATTTGAATATCAGATCCTGCTCATCGGTTTTGTGCTGGCCCTGTGCGTATTCTACGAAACACTGCTGAAATACATCAAGCAGAAAGAAATCGGTATGAGACCCAACTTGATTATCAAATATCATGAGGAAACAGGAAAATAAAAATGTGGTTTTTAGAGTCCCAGGACCTAAAAATAGAAAAAATCTTAAAGGAGGATACAAAAATGAAAATGAAAAAGGTATTGGCCCTGATTCTCTGCGCAGCGCTTACTTTCGGCATCACCGCATGCGGAGGCAGCAAAGCGCCGGCAAGTACGGAGGAGCCTGCAGCAGAGAGCGAGGCACCTGCAGCAGACAAGGAGGAACCGGCAGAAAGTGATGCAGGTCAGGAAGCGGGAGGCGATAACCTTCAGGCGTCAAAAGACAAACTGGCGGCTGCAATTGAATCAGAAATGACAACGGACAACAAGCAGCTGATGGCTGACCCCATCATCAAAGAGATACCGGAAGCTCCGGCTGATCCGGATTCTTTACCCGATGACGACAAAGACAAATATTTCTCAATGGAATATCTGGACTTTGCAAAAGAAGATCAGTCTCCGAATCTTCCCGAGAGCCCGGCTGACGGCTGCATCGGCAAAAAGGTTACGGTAATCGTACACGGCGACCATGCATGGACCAACGCTTACATGAAGGGCTGGACCCAGGCGGCGGAAGCTCTTGGAATGGAAGTGGAAATCTTATCTCCCAACTGGGATCAGGCAATGCAGGATCAGCTGATTGACCAGGCCATCAACAGCAAGCCGGACGCAATCGTTGTAATCCCGCTTTCCGCTGAAAATGCTACACAGCAGTTCAGAAGAATTACAGAGGCAGGAATCCCCGCATTCGGCTCCAACACACTGACACAGTCCGACGCACTGGCTTACATGGAAGCATGGACAGGTCCCGACGACTGGGCGCAGATGAGAATTCTGGCGGATACCCTGGGCGAAGAATTAGGCGGAAAGGGCGGCGTCTGCTACATTACCCATAACGTAGGTACATCTCCCTACTTCGCGCGTACTTACGGACCTATCACAGAGTTCAAGGAAAAATATCCGGATATCAAGACGCTTGACATTCAGTCTCCGGGATTTGAGGCAGCAAAATGTAAACAGCAGGTAGCTGACTGGATCACAAAATACGGTGACGAGCTGAACGCTATTTTCCTGGCGGATGATTCGGATCAGGTAACCGGTACGATCGACGCAATCAAGGAAGCAGGACGGGATGACATCGTTGTAGTTGCTGCCGGAAACTCCAAGGCAGGACAGGATGCCGTAAAAGCCGGTGATGTAAGAATCATCAACTATCAGTCTGCGGAAGGCGACGGAGGCCTTTCTGCGAGAACGGTTGCTGCATGGTTCAACGGCGAAGATATTCCTCTTGTAGGATACCTGACCACAGATATGATCACTGCGGACAATGTAGATTCTTTCTATCCGACACAGTGGTAATATAAGACAATTTGGGGGCTGTCTTATTTCCCGGCAGCCCCTTTTTCAAACAGTATGCAGGAATATGTGGTGCATATTAAAAAAACAGGAATGGGGAGAATGCGCAATGAACAGTAAAGAACGTTTTTTGGCTACCGTTGAGAGAAAGCCGGTGGACAGGCCGGCGGCATGGCTCGGCATGCCGGATATTTATGCACAGCCGGCATTGTTTGAACATTATGGCGTAAAGAATATGCACGAATTAAAACTGGCCGTGGGAGATGATTTCTATGCAATAGAAGTTCCCTATGAATCGCCTGATGCCAGTGCGATTTATGCGGCATTTGACTGGTACATGGACGGAAACGTGGATGCAGAGGAGAGGACTCTGACAGCGGACGGATGCTTTAAGGATGCGGAAGAGATTGAAGATCTTGACTTTTTTGAGTGGCCGGATCCTGCAAAATATATTGATGTGGAAGAATGTAAACGCCGCATAGGGGCGGCGCCAAAGGATAAGGTGCGTCTGGGAATGATGTGGTCGGCGCACTTTCAGGATACCTGCGCTTCATTTGGAATGGAAACGGCTCTTATGAATATGATTGCAAATCCCGAGATTTATGAAGCGGTAGACGAAAAGATTATAGATTTTTATCTGAAAGCAAATGAGATTTTTTATGAAGCAGCAAAGGGAGAACTGGATGCGGTTCTGATCGGAAATGATATGGGAAGCCAGAGAGGGCTGATGCTGTCTCCGGAAATGGTTAGGAGATTCATCATCCCGGGCTGTAAAAAGCTGGTAGAACAGGCCCATAGCTATGGGTTAAAGGTAATCTATCACTCCTGCGGTTCCATTGCGGATATTATTCCGGATCTCATCGGGGTGGGGGTGGATGTTGTGCATCCGATTCAGGCTCTGGCGGCAGGTATGGAACCGAAAGGCTTAAAAGAAAGATTCGGAGACAAGGTATCATTCTGCGGAGGAGTTGATACACAGGATTTGTTAGTGAATGGAACGCCGGAGGATGTGAAAGCAAAAGTAAGAGAGCTACGTACAATTTTCCCCACGGGTCTTATTATTTCACCAAGCCATGAGGCGATTATGCCGGATGTTCCTCCTGCAAATATCAAGGCGCTGTTTGACGAGGCGCAGAAAGTTTATTAATATATTGCGGAACTATGAAAAAGTCCAGCTAAGAAATGTCAAGTATTTATTAGAAATATGTTTGCTGGACGGTAAAGCCGCAAAGGCGCACGAGAGGAACTTTTATGAGTGCCCTTTCGAATAAAAGTTTCTCTCATTGCCGGTGTGTCGAAGCGGCTTTACCCTTTAGTGCCATCTGATCAAGGAATGCAATCTTCAGAATTATTCCATCTACAGCAGAGGCGATTACCTGTTTACTTATTACGAATATACAGGCGATGATTATGAGGCGGACATGGAAAAAATGGCGGCGGATCCGGTTACGCAGAAGTGGTGGGATCTGGTAAAACCGCTGATGCAGCCCCTGGAAGACAGAAAAGAGGGTGAATTCTGGTCGGATATGGAGGAAATTTACCATTTAGACTGACAACGGACAGGATGACAGCAGCGGTATTCAGGATTACAAATAATGTAACAGTTCAGAACAGCGGCTTACAGACACGTCTGCAGTTCTGAATAATTACCAAAAATCAGGTGAGAGGAAGGAATATTATTATGACATCAAAAGAACGCATTCGCGCGGCACTGGCACATAAACCGGTAGACCGTGTTCCTACAACCATGCAGTGCGTGGAGACGGCATGGGATAATATGAAAAAGTATTTAAACGTAGAGACGGAAGAAGAGGTAATGCAGCACTTTGATATTGATACGCGAATTATGGATCTTCCGCCCTATATCGGAGAGGCAATTGAGCCGTTTATCAATGAAGACGGGGAGACGGTCTATACCCATCCCCTGGGGTATCAGTATATTAACAAGTGGAATGGGGTGGAATATAACTGGCACATTATTACAACGCCCTACGATGTGATTAAAACCTTTGACGATCTGGAAAAATTTGACGGTTGGTTCAATCCGGACAATTTTGACTATAATGCGGTGACAGAGTTTGTAAAGCAGCATGAGGACAAAGCAATCCGTATCGGATGGCCGGGCCCCTACCAGGTATTTACCCTGCTGTATAATACGGAGGAATTTTATGTGAATATGTATGAGGAGCCGGAGCTCATTAAAGCAATGCTTGACCGTTACTGCAAGGCAAGCTACGAGATCTATGAGAGGATGTATGAAGCGGCAAATAACAAGGTAGATTTTATCCGCTGCGCCGACGATTACGGCACCCAGCTCAGCACACTGTTCAGCCCGGATATGTGGGATGAGTTCTTCGCAGAAAATACAAAGATGTTTGTGGAGCAGGCTCACAGGCACGGCGCCTTTTATCTGCAGCATTCCTGCGGTGCGATCCGTTCCATTATTCCGAATCTCATACGGTGCGGCGTGGATGCCATAGAGCCGATTCAGAAAGTGACGGGGCTTGAAGTGGACGGCCTTAAGAGAGATTTCGGTAAAGACCTGTGTTTCCAGGGAGGGATTGACACCCAGAACATTCTTCCTCACGGAACGCCCCAGGAAGTATTTGATGAGACCACCCGCGTGATTAAGGCTCTCCACGAAGACGGCCGGGCGGGCGGATATATCCTCTGCGGAAGCCAGGATTTTGAGGGTGATGTTCCGCCTGAAAATGTATGTGCACTGTATGAAGCCGGAAAGCAGTATAAATAGTAAAAAATATTTTAAAAATCCAAAATTAATACCAAAATTAAAAAGAGCAAGGGCTATAATATAAGATATAAGAAGCAGTCGCAGGCTTTTGCGGCCGGACGGTGACAGAGCAGAAGCATAAACAGTGAAAAAGGATGGAGGAAAGGAAATGGGATTGATTCAGGAAATTTCGGAGTATTTACAGAAAGGCCGGGCGAAGAATGTGAAGGCCCTTGTGCAGCAGGCCCTGGATGAGAACCTGGACCCCAAAGAGATTTTAAATGACGGTCTCTTGTCCGCAATGATGATTGTCGGCACAAAGTTTAAGAACAATGAGGTCTTCGTTCCGGAGGTTCTGGTGGCTGCGAGAGCCATGAACGCAGGGCTGTCCGTACTGGAGCCCAAGCTTGTCGAGGTGGGAAATGAGCCGGTTGGAAAGGCCGTGATCGGAACTGTACAGGGGGATCTCCACGATATCGGGAAGAACCTGGTTGTGATGATGTTAAAGGGCGCCGGATTTGAGATTTACGATCTGGGCGTGGACGTTGATCCGGCCGTGTACATTGACAAGGCTGAGGAAGTAGGGGCGGATATCATCTGCATGTCGGCTCTGCTTACCACAACCATGCCGAAGATGCAGGATTGTATAGAGAATCTGAAAGAGAGAGGACTTCGGGATAAGTATATCGTCATGATCGGCGGAGCTCCCGTAAACGACAGCTTCTGTGAGCAGGTGGGGGCCGATTACTATACACCGGATGCGGCTACCTGTGCGGAGGTTGCAAAGAAAGTGGTGCTGGAGAAAAGAGCAGCAGGCTGAAATATGTCATATTTTTTTCGAAACCGCTTGTTTTGAACAGGGAACAGGCTGTATAATAAGTAAGAAGTAACGTGTGTGGGCTGTCGGGAAATAAGACACCAGCCGTTTTTATATCCTGTGTTCGGATGGTTTGCGTACAAAGGATATAGAAAAGTCTGCTGCCTTATTTCCTGACAGCCCCCTCTTTATAAGGAAAAGGATCTAAGAGCCGTAACGGAGGCAGGAATGAGAAAACGAACGGAATTTAATATAAAGATATCAAAGGAAAACGTATGTGCTTTTCTGGATGTGGGAAAGGACAGCCCCATGTACGGGGAAGTTATGGAGGAACTTACGGAGATGCTGCCGGCGGCGTATGAGAAGATTAAGCCGGTGGCGCTTCTGGAGTTCGGAGATTTGGACGGATTTGCGGTGGAGGCCGACGGAAAGCCCGTAAGGGAGGCTCTGTATGGGATTTCTTCCATCGGAAGAGAGATGGGGGAATGGTCTTCCAGGCTGTTTGCCGAGGGGGATTATCTGAAGGGCATGCTGGCGGATGCCATTGCGGACGATTATCTCTTTCAGATGGATGAGGAGCAGCAGGAAGATGTACTTAAGATGTGCCGGGAGCGCGGCAGAGGAATTGCCGGGAGAGCGGAGGCTCCCCAGGATATTCCCATGAGTATTCAGAAAAAGGCTTACGATGTAACAGGGGCAGGGGAAGCGGGCATCGGCATCAGGGAGAGTTATATGTACGATCCCGTAAAGACTATCTGCCAGGTGTATCTGCTGGATGACAATGTAAAGAGGTACCATCCGGAGCATGACTGCAGCAGATGCAGTAATCTCACCTGCAAACGCAGGAATCTTCCGACCGTCCGGGTGACGGTAAAGACGGGGGACGGGGAGAGAAGCATCCGGGCAAGAAAGTCGGACAGCATTTTAAAAACCCTTCAGGAGCATGACATCTTTCTTCCCGCTCTCTGTGCCGGAAAAGGAAGCTGCGGGAAATGTAAGATACGTTTCCTAATGGGCGCTCCGGAACCGTCCGGGGAGGATGAAAAGTGTCTTACCGGGGAAGAACTGGAGGAAGGATGGCGGCTTGCTTGCAGAGCCTATCCCCAAAAGAACTGCCGGATTTTGCTGGAGCAGGGAGAAGAGGATTTTTTTGTGCTGGCGGATGAACAGGCAGAGAAGGCAAAAGGGCAGGATTCCGGCGGCGAATACGGGATTGCCGCAGATATCGGGACGACAACCATTGCCATGCAGCTTGTGGAGCTTTCGGAAGGAAAGATCGCGGATGTGTATACGGCCATTAACCGTCAGCGCTCTTACGGGGCGGACGTGATCAGCCGCATAGAAGCGTCCAATTCCGGTAAAGGGGAAGCCCTGAAGGAAAGCATCCGGGAGGATCTGATGCTGGGAATTGAAAAGCTGACGGGAGGGCATACAAAAAGGGTCTCCCGAATGGTGATCAGCGCCAATTCCACCATGGTTCATCTGCTGATGGGATATTCCTGTGAAACCCTGGGAGTATATCCCTTTACACCGGTGAATATCGATACGATCCATACCACTTATGGAGAGCTGTTCGGGGATGAGAGAGTGCACATGGAGATAACCATATGTCCGGGCATTTCTACTTATGTAGGCGGCGATATTGCCGCAGGATTGTATGCCCTGGAGTTTGAAAAACGGGAGAGGCCGTCTCTGCTCATTGACCTGGGTACGAACGGCGAGATGGCCATTGGAGGAGAGAAGGGAGTTCTTGCGGCATCCACGGCAGCAGGTCCGGCCTTTGAGGGCGGGAATATCCGCTGCGGGACGGGCAGTATTCCCGGGGCAATCTGTCGCGTGGCCATTGAGGGAGAGACGGTAAGCCTTAAAACCATCAACGGGGAGGCGCCTGCGGGCATCTGCGGAACCGGGGTTGTGGATACGGTCTATGAGCTGAAAAAGGAAAAGATCATGGATGAGACAGGGCTTCTGGAGGATCCATGGTTTGAGGAGGGATTCCTTTTGGACGGAGAGCGGAATATCCGGTTCTATCAAAAGGATATCCGGGAGCTTCAGCTGGCAAAGTCGGCTGTCCGGGCAGGGCTTGAGACTCTGATCGTGAAATATGGAATTTCTTATGAGGAGATTGAGAGGATCTATATTGCGGGAGGCTTCGGCCATCAGCTTGACAGGAAAAAAGCTGTGGATATCGGGCTTTTCCCGGCGGAATGCGAGGATAAGCTTGAGGCGGCCGGCAATACAAGCCTTAAGGGGGCGGTTAAGTGTCTGCTGAATCCCGGCTCTGAGGAAGAGATTGGCCGGATTATTGAAAAGACGCAGGAGGTTTCCCTTTCGGACAGCAGGGATTTTCAGGAGTTTTATATGGACTATATGTATTTTGAACAGGACGTGTGAAGAAGGGCTCTGGTATGATCGTAATTGGCGAAAAGCTGAACGGGGCAATCCCGTCCGTGGCTGAGATGATAGCGGAAAGAAAAGAAGATGAGATCCGAAAGCTTGCCCGAAAACAGGCGGAGGCCGGGGCGGATTTTATTGATGTCTGCGCTGCGGTGGAAGAAGGAGAGGCGGAAACTCTGTGCTGGATGGCGGAACTGGTGCAGAGTGTGACCGATGTGCCGGTCAGCATTGACAGTCCCAATACGGATGTGCTCTTGAAAGCTTCCTCTGCCTTAAGGAGGCCGGGTCTTTTTAATTCGGTGTCTATGGAGAGCAGAAAGCAGATTGGCCGTGTTTTTCAGATGATGTCTGAGAATCCGGGGTGGGAAGTGATAGCGATGCTCTGTGATGATGAGGGGATTTCCGGTTCCTTTGCTTTGGGGAGTCGTCTGCGGATATTTGAAGAGATTATGAAGAAAGCATCGGCTTACAAGATAGCGCCCTCCCGTATCCATATAGATCCAATGGCGGGGGCGGCGGCGCTGATGGGCTGGGAAGGGCCGGGGGATTTGGGAATCTCCGGGTATATTCGGGCGGTTCGGGAAATCCGCAGGCTCTGCCCGGAGGTTCATATTACATCGGCTGTCAGCAATATTTCTCACGGGCTTCCGGCCAGGAAGTACATGAATTACAGTTTTGTGACGCTGGCATTGGAGGCCGGGCTGGACTGCGGAATTCTCGATCCTTTGGATAAAGGCCTTAAAGGAGTGATCTGCGGGACAGAGACTCTTTTGGGAAAGAAGGGCGAAGAGGGCTGTATGGAATATATCAGAGCCTATAAGTGCGGGCAGTTTTGAGCAACTTGTGGTATCAGGGGCTGCCGGGAGTAAGGCAGCCCCGACATCATTTTATGAGGGGTTATTATTATGGCTGTTGGAATTGGAATTGACACCGGCGGAACATATACCGATGCGGTAATATATGATTTTGATAAAAAAGAAGTTCTTGCCAAAGGAAAAGCCCTGACAACCAAAGAAAACCTGGAAACAGGCATTGGAAATGCTTTAGATATGCTGCCGTATGATCTGATAAAACAGGCAGAGGTGCTTTCGCTTTCAACCACCCTGGCAACAAATGCCTGTGTGGAAAATAAAGGGGGACGGGCAAAGGTTGTCTTGGTTGGGACTTCGGACAAAGTGCTTGCATCTATTGACGCAGAAACCGTTTACGGACTTAAGCCGGAAGATGTTTTATGCCTGGATACGTACAGCAGCTTTGACGGGAAAATTACGGGCAATCCCGATTGGGATCAGGTGATAGAAGAACATCATGAATGGTTCTCGGATGCGCAGGCTCTGGCGGTCTCTGCGGTAAATGCCATGAAAAACGGAGCCGTATGTGAAAAATCGGCAAAGGAGAAGCTTGTTTCAAAATATAAGGTGCCATTTGTTATGGCATATGAGCTGGCTTCCGAACTGAATGTGATGGAAAGAGGCGCAACGGCTCTGCTTAACGCAAAGCTGCTGCCGACTATTGAAGAATTCATGCAGTCTGTAAAGTCTGCGCTGGAAGCAAGAGAGCTTAACGTCAAAGCAATGATTGTCAGAAGCGACGGCAGCCTGATGTCGGATGAAATGGCACTGCTCCATCCGGTCAAAACAATTTTAAGCGGCCCCGCTACGAGCATTATCGGAGGAAGAGGGCTTACCGGCTGCAAGGATTGTTTAATCGTCGATATGGGCGGTACTACGACGGATGTATCTATTGTCCAAAAGGGTGAACCGGCTATGGCCGACGGCATTCGAATCGGCGGCTACAGAACTCAGATTAAGGGAGTTTTTATCGACACCTTCGGCCTGGGGGGCGACAGCAGGATTACGGTAGAAGATAACAGGCTTTTATTAAATACCCGCAGGGTGACGCCTTTATGTGTGGCTTCAAAAACGTATCCTGATATTAAAAATCAACTGCAGTCCCTGCTGGATTCCAGTAAATTGAGCACGCTGCCGGTCTATGAGTTTTTATATCTTGTGAAAAAGCCGTCGCTTTCAGATTCTTACAGAGATTACGAAATAGAGCTGATTCACAAGCTGGAAAACGGTCCCCTTATGCTAGGGGGAGCTGAGCTGGATGTGTATAACCTGAAATGCGAACGCCTTGAAGATGAGGGCGTTATTATGCGGTGCGGCCTTACACCCACAGATATCATGCATATAAAGGGCGATTTTAATCTTTTTGATAAAGGCGCGTCCGTTCTGGCTGCGTCTTATCTGTTAAGGCTTCTTCCCCGATATAACGATATCATACAGCTCTGTGATGCTGTTTATGATTTGGTTTCCAGAAAGCTTTATGAAAATATTGTCCGGATTTTACTGGTTAATAAGTATCCCGGGCGGTACGAAAAAGGCATCGACGGCCAGCTGCTGTCCCTGATCCGGGACAGCTATGATGACTGCAGCGGCTTTTTTTCTTACTATTTTCGTACGAACGCAGTTCTCGTGGGGGTTGGAGCTCCCATACATATTTTTTTGCCGAGAGCAGCAGAAAAGCTTGGAACAGACTTTATTATTCCGCCTCATTCGGAGGTCGCCAATGCGGTCGGCGCTATCATTGCTGATATTGATGTGGAAGTGAAAGTAAATATTTCACCGATCCATACGGCTGCCGGAATCAGCGGTTATACCGTTTACGCAGAGGGTGAAAGCGCAGGCTTTGACACGCTGGAAGAAAGTATGAAGTTTGCTGAAACCCTGGGCAGGAAGCTTGCGTCAGCAAAAGCCCGCAGGAGAGGGGCATTGGGCGAAATTAATTTCCGGCTTGAGATAAATCCGAAAACCGGCTTTACGAAAGAGGGGGAAGCCATTGATTTGGGAACCGCCGTTATTGCCAGGGCATCAGGCAGGTTATGAGCAGGTTCCCCATGGCGGTATCCATATTCAGCATGATAATGGCAAAGCCGGCAGCCAGCATCAGGAAACTTGCGGCGGCGACTCCGATGGTGGTAAATACCAGGCGCAGATCCGAATATTTTTTGAGGCAGCCCGAGGACTTTCGCAGAAGATAGCTTCCGGTGAAGAGAAGGACGGGAGCCAGACAGCCTATAACCAGGTAGGAGCCCAGGCTCAGAAGCAGCATGGACGGACTGGCCAGCAGTTCTGCGGCAGCCTGCTGTGCTTCTTCACCGGCCGCGCCTGCACCTGACAGGCTGGCAAGGAAGGAAAGGCTGTTATTGATAAAATGAAACAGGGCAGGGAGCAGCAGGTTGTTGGATTTTCTCATAATGTAAGCCAGCCCCATTCCCAAAAGGGCAGTAGGCAGAAAGCGGTAAGGATCCAGGTGGAAGAGGCCGAAGATAAGCCCGATACAGATCACTGCCGCCCAGTCCCTGGACATTCCCCGGAAGGTGTACATGATGAATCCCCGGTGCATGGCCTCCTCACAGATGGCAGGTGACACTGCCACGATCAAAAAGGAAAAAAAGGCAGGGACGGAAGCAAACATGGAAGTCATGCCGGAGCTTACGTCCAGAAAGCCTTCCGGGAAAAAGTACATAGTTATTAAAGTTACCAGCATAACGGACAGAAAGCACCCGGCCCAGAGAAGAATGGTTCCCATAACCTGCCCGAACCGCGGACGGCGGATGGGGAATACTTCCCGAAAGTCCTGTCCGGTGGCACGGACTGCCAATAGAGTAACTGCCAGAAGCCCGAGTTCCGTCAGAAGGAGCCCTGTCATGCCGAAGTGAAGCTGCAGGGGCGCGAATACAAAGAGAAATAAAAGCATAATTATCAAAAACAGGACGATTCCGTGAAGGGGATTCAGCCGGCGTTTTTCTTCTTTAAAAAAATCCATATTCATTCCTCCCGATATAGAAAAATCTTTTTCCGTTATTCTATCAAAAAATATCCTGTTATGCAACGAAATGTCCTATGGGCAGAGGAAAAATGTTCTGTAATGTGAAAATAAGTGAAAATACTGTGATATCTGGTTTTGGCATATGGTCAATTCCCGTGAAATATGATAAACTTGTCTTATTGCAGATAAGAACAGCAGTTAAGGGAGAGCGTGGAATGGATCAGAAGTTACTCGAACAGGAAATCAATACATACAGGGAAAAGGTAAGGCACTGCGGCTCCAAGGAAGAGGTGTGGCAGATAAAAGAGGATTATGAGGATGCCCTGCTTCTGGGAATCAGCCTGGTGGAGAGTAATCCGGTGCTTTCCCTGGAACAGAAATTGGAATATACCATGTATAAGGACACCAAGATTTCTATGATGGCCGGGATGATAGAGGAGTTTGTAAGGACGCCTGAGTATGAGGCTTTGCCGGAGAAGACGGAGGGTGCGGAAGATACGGAGGCGGCTGCAGAGGAAGAGAAGCCGGTTCTTACGGAGGAAGAGGAGCGGAAGCTTAAGGAGAAAAAGCGGGCCAGGGCGATGAGCAGCTATACGGGTGTCCGGAAGGAAATCAGTGATCAGGAGCCTGCTCCTTTTGACGTAAAAGGATAAAAGACGCATCGGGAAAAATACGGAACCAGGACGGAATGGATGTGATAAAATGATAGCAGTTATTGATTATGATGCGGGAAACTTAAAGAGTGTGGAGAAAGCTCTTTTGTCCCTGGGGCAGGAGACCTGTGTGACCAGGAACCGGCAGGAGCTTCTTGACGCGGACAAAGTGATCCTTCCGGGAGTGGGAAACTTCGGGGATGCCATGGAGAGACTGAACGCCTGCGGACTTCCGGATGTGATTCGGGAGATTGTAAAAAGAGGTACGCCTTTCCTCGGCATCTGTCTGGGACTCCAGCTTCTCTTTGAGGAGAGCCAGGAGGCGCCCGGTGTGCCGGGACTTGGAATTCTTAAAGGTAAGATCCTGCGGATTCCGGAGGGGGAGGGGCTTAAGATCCCCCATATCGGATGGAATTCTCTAAAGCTTCAGAATGAAGGAAGGCTTTTTGAGGGACTTGGGAAAGAGCCCTATGTGTATTTTGTCCATTCCTATTATCTGAAAGCAGAGGATGAGGGGATTGTAAAGGCCGTGACGGAATACGGGATCCGGATTCATGCATCGGTGGAGCAGGGAAATGTGTTTGCCTGCCAGTTCCATCCGGAGAAGAGCAGCAGTACGGGGCTGCATATTTTAAAAAATTTTGCTGGTATCGAATAAGGAACATTGTCTGCATTTAACCCAAAATTCACGGAAGAGACAGCAGTCATAAAGCTTTCGTATATAGAGCCGAAGGGATGGAAAAATGTTTACAAAGAGAATTATTCCCTGTCTGGACGTGCATGCCGGACGGGTCGTGAAAGGCGTTAATTTTGTGAATCTTAAGGATGCCGGGGATCCGGTGGAGATTGCGGCAGCCTACGATAAGGCCGGGGCGGACGAGGTGGTATTTTTAGATATCACGGCAAGTTCCGATGCCAGGAATACAGTGACTGATATGGTGCGCAAGGTAGCTGAGAAGGTATTTATCCCCTTTACAGTGGGGGGAGGCATTCGCACTGTGGAGGATTTTCGTGCACTGCTTCGGGAAGGGGCGGATAAGATTTCCGTGAACTCTGCGGCGATTATGCGGCCGGAGCTTATCAGCGAGGCGGCGGACAAGTTCGGGAGCCAGTGCGTGGTGGTGGCTATTGATGCCAAGCGAAGGCCGGGCGGAGGCGGATGGAATATCTTTAGGAACGGAGGCCGGGTGGATATGGGCCTGGATGCGGTAGAATGGGCCATGAAGGCGGAACGCCTGGGAGCCGGGGAGATTCTGCTGACCAGCATGGATTGTGACGGAACCAGGGAGGGGTATGATATTGAGCTGACCCGTACTGTTGCGGACAGTGTCTCCATTCCGGTGATTGCTTCCGGCGGAGCCGGAACCAAGGAACACTTTCTGGAGGCGCTGACGGACGGTAAGGCGGATGCGGTGCTGGCGGCTTCCCTGTTTCATTATAAAGAACTGGAGATTCGGGAGCTGAAGGAGTACTTAAGAGAACACAAGGTTCCGGTGCGGCTGTAGCGGAACTGGGAACAGCAATATTCAGTCAGCGCACAAATCGATTTACGGACGCAAGAAACTGCGGCCGGAAATTGATTTAGGCTAAGGTGTGCTGACGGGATATTGCGGAACTGGAATAGGAGATATGAGATTATGGCAATGATTCAAAATGACTGGCTGGAGCCTTTAACCCCGGAGTTTCGCAAGCCCTATTATGCGGAACTGTTCAAGTTTGTGAAGGAGGAATATGCGGCAAGAAAAGTATTTCCTCCGGCAGATGATATTTTTAACGCCTTTCATCTGACGCCGCTCCATGAGGTGAAAGTGGTGATTCTGGGACAGGACCCCTACCACAATGACGGACAGGCTCATGGCCTCTGTTTTTCCGTGAAGCCGGATGTGGATGTGCCCCCTTCACTGGTGAATATTTATCAGGAGCTGCACGATGATCTGGGCTGCTTCATTCCCAACAACGGTTATCTCACAAAATGGGCAGAGCAGGGCGTACTGATGCTGAATACAGTGCTTACGGTCCGGGCACACCAGGCCAATTCCCACAGAGGGAAGGGCTGGGAGGAGTTCACGGATGCGGCAATCCGCATTCTTAATGAACAGGATCGTCCCATTGTGTTTATTTTGTGGGGAAGCCCGGCGCAGAAAAAGGCGGCGATGCTGCATAATCCGAAGCATCTGATTCTGAAAGCGCCTCATCCGAGTCCCTTGTCTGCCTACCGGGGCTTCTTTGGAAGCAGGCCATTCAGCCAGACCAATGAGTTTCTGAAAAAGAACGGATTGGAGCCTATAGACTGGCAGATTGAAAATGTGTGAGTGTGCATATTTTTATTTCTTGTGAAGAAAAGGAAACAGGAATAGAATTAGGTATTGCAGGGAACAGGCTGTAAGATTTTATGAGACTGCCCTCAACGGAGAAAGGAAACTACCTTACCCGTTGAGGGTTTTTTTGTCGAAAAAACAGGGATAAATCAGCAGGAGAAGCCCCTGTATTTGACATATTCCGCAAAGGCTTTTCCCTATAATGTAGGACAGAAAGAAGGTGGACTGTGTACTATGAATTGTACCTGGATGTGCTGTTTCTTGAGAATCTTCTGGCAGATTACCTGCTTTTAAGCCTCTTAAGAAAGGTTCTCAAATGTCCGGCCGGGAGGCTTAAAAGGCTTCTGGGGGCGGCCCTCGGCAGCGCAGGAATATGCGGGCTGTATCTGTTTTCCATAGAGAGGACTTTTGCAGGACAATTGCTCATCTATGTAGTATTCAGCACAGTTATGGTGAAAACCGGACTTGGCATCAGGGACTTCCGTACCCTGGGAAAAGCTATAGTTCTGTTGTACATAAGCAGCTTTCTGCTGGGAGGGATTTATCAGTGGGTGCAGAGCAGGGTGAGGCTTCCATTGTATCCGTTTGCAGGCTTTACGCTCATCAGTTATTGGATTCTTTCCCTTTTCATGGGCTGGCTCCTGGGGTTTCGGGAACGTATAAGAGACGTCTTTGAAGGGGAAATAGAGTATCACGGAAAAACCGTTCATGTGAAGGGGCTGCTGGACACAGGCAATCATCTTAAGGATCCTGTTTTCGGGAAGCCGGTGAGCATTCTTACAGAATGCAAGAAGCAGGAGCTGTGCAGCGGTGAGGAGCCGTTGTACCAGATGATTCCCTTTCACAGCCTTGGAGAACCGAATGGCATTCTGCCGGCTTTTTTTGCGGATTTCATACGCATCCGTAAAAAAGACGGCAGTGAAAAGCAGATCGAACGGCCCCTCATAGGGGTTACAAAAGAACCACTTTCTTCCCAAAAAGATTATGACATGATAGCACATCCGGATTTGCTGGACTGACCGGGGATCCGGAGGACGAGAACAATTGCAGGAGGAAACAAATAATTATGCTGATTAAAGTGGCAATTCCAAACCAGGTACAGTTAAAATTAGTCCCGAATTTTTCCACTATGTTTATGGGAAAACAGAATGACGTTCATTATATCGGAGGAGCAGAGGTCCTTCCGGCCCCCCTGGAGGCGGACGCGGAAGCAAAGGCAATACAGGAGCTCGGAACCGAAGCCGGCAATGCGGCCCGTTCCCTTCTGATTGAACATAATCTTCGCCTGGTGGTGTACATAGCCAAGAAATTTGACAATACGGGCGTGGGGGTGGAGGATCTTATTTCCATCGGAACTATAGGGCTCATTAAGGCGATCAATACTTTTAACAGTGGGAAAAACATTAAGCTGGCCACTTATGCGTCACGGTGTATTGAGAACGAGATTCTGATGTATCTGCGCCGGAACAATAAGACGCGGATGGAAGTGTCTATTGATGAACCGCTTAACGTGGATTGGGATGGGAATGAGCTGCTTTTATCAGACATACTCGGCACCGATGAGGATGTGATTTACCGGGATATTGAAAATGAGATGGAGCGGAAGCTTCTGGACAAGGCGATTCAGAAACTTTCGGATCGGGAGCGGACGATTGTAGAGCTGCGCTTTGGCCTTAAGAATCCCATGGGACAGGAGATGACACAGAAGGAGGTGGCGGATCTTCTGGGGATCTCGCAGTCTTATATTTCGAGGCTTGAGAAAAAGATTATCCGGAGGCTGAAGAAGGAGATTCTGAAGTATGAGTAGGCGGATATACATAGAGCGGTATAATAGCTGAACTGTTTTGAGAGAATTACTTGACAATATGTTGAATGCGACATATATTATACTTATAGAACGAAAGTGATAATTAAAGATGAATAAATTCAGTATTGAGTTCTATACAAAAGAAAATGGAAAGAAACCGGCAAAGGAATTTCTTCTTAGTGTTGATAAAAAAATGAGGGCAAAACTATCCGGGATACTTAATTTGATGGAAGAGTATGGGAACCAGATTGGGGAACCATACAGTAAGCATTTGGAAGATGGAATTTTTGAGATTAGAGGAAAAACAGGGAATGATATATCAAGGGTTCTTTATTTTTTCTATTTTGAAGGTCGGATTATTTTGACAAACGGATTTGTTAAAAAAACACAGAAAACACCAAGACAAGAAATTGAATTAGCAAAGAAGTACAGGAAAGACTTTTTAGAAAGGATGGTAAAAAATGAGTGAATTCCAAGAATTTTTGCAAGAGCAGCTTGAGGATTCGGAGTTCAAACAAGAGTACGAAAATATGGAGCCAGAGTTTGACATTATACGGGCGATGATAGAAGCTAGAAAACAGCAGAATATTACGCAGAAGGAATTGTCAGAAAGGACGGGAATTACCCAGGCTGATATCAGCCGGATAGAAAATGGAACAAGGAATCCAAGCTTAGATATGATTAAACGATTGGCGAAAGGTATGGGGATGAGATTGAAGCTGGAATTTATCCCGAAAAATGATTCAAATATTTGCTGAAATTTAGAAATGAAACAAATAAAACGGCGATGTAGTTGACAATAGTGAGGAGCTGTGTTCTTTAGTGAAACACAGCTCCTCATTTATTTTATTGTAAAAAATAAAAAGATGGCGAATAATAACCATCTTTACGGTTGGATTTTATGTATATTTCTTCGTAGAGGATCTTACTCTACG
>JAETRR010000109.1 GCA_021770065.1 Lachnoclostridium sp.
TTAACAGCACAAACCACGTCTATCAGGAAGATATGGACGAAGTAAAGGAGTTGATGAAACAGGTATGGCAGTCACAAAAATCCATGCTATCACAGCAACCGTTGATAAAGCGGTAGACTACATATGCAACCCGGACAAAACAGACGGAAGCATCTATATTTCTTCCTATGCCTGTGCGCCGGAAACCGCTGCGATTGACTTCAAATACACCTTAGACCACTGCCGGGAAAACAGCCCCAATAAAGCCTATCATCTGATACAGTCTTTCGCTCCCGGTGAGGTCAGCTTTGACGAAGCGCACCAGATCGGGAAGGAGCTTGCGGACAAAGTTTTAGAGGGGAAATATTCTTATGTTGTCACCACACACATTGATAAAGGTCACATCCATAACCACATCATTTTCTGTGCCGCTGACAACATAGAACATGACAAATACCATGATTGCAAGCAGAGCTATTACCGCATCCGAAAATTAAGTGACGAACTGTGCAGTGAGCATAATCTTTCCGTCATTATCCCCGGTGGGGAACGTGGAAAAAAATACAACGAATGGCAGGCAGACAGGAACAGCGGCGCATGGAAAACACAGATAAGGAAAGACATCAATGCCGCCATAAAATCATCCTCCACCTATGAAGAATTTCTGCTCCTGATGCGGGCAAAAGGCTATGAGATAAAAGGAGAAACTTTTGGGGAAGACGCCCTCAAATTTATCTCCTTCCGTCCACTTGGCAAAGACCGTTTTGTGCGTGGCAGCATCAAGTCACTCGGAAAGGAATACACGAAGGAGCGGATCAAGGAACGGATTGAACTGAAACGGGAACGGAAGGCAGTTATCCCGAAAAGGGATTACGCAGATAAGAGATTGATTGACACCTCTGATGAGAAATTCCAGAACAGTCCGGGGCTGCAGAGGTGGGCGGCGGTTGAGAATTTAAAGATTGCGGCACAGGCATATAATGAAGCTGGCTCTATAAAAGAACTGGAACAGAAAATCGCCACCACAGCCGCCACCGGGAAGGAAGCAAAGCAGACTGTCCGCAAGCTGGAGAACCGCATCAAAGACCTTGCGGAAATCATCAAATATGCGGAGCAGTACAAGGCAAATAAAGCGTATAATATCGCCTATAAGAAGTCCAAAAATCCTGACGCTTATTTCCGTAAGCATGAGAGCCAGATCATCCTTTATGGCGGCGCAAGGCGTATGCTGGAACAGGCGGGCATCCCCTTAAAAGGCTTGAACATTGACAAGCTGAAAGCGGAATATCAGGAGCTGACCGCACAGAAAAAAGAACTGACCGTCACATACAAAAACTGTGAAAAAGAGCTGAAATCGCTGAACCGGAAACTGGAGAACCTGAACCAGTATTTAGGGCGCACAGAGCCGACAAAAAGCGCACAGGAACAGCCTGACCGGGATAATAACCCTGCCCGGTAATATCCAGCCCCGAAAAGGCTTTAAAAGCAAAAAAAGCATCGTGGAGTTATACACACTGCCCACAATGCCGGCTGCGGCGGAATCCCACCCATCCTTCCTACTTTATTATATAAATCTAAAAAAATTCCTGCAGGCAAGACCATATTCCTGTAATATAGTCTGCAAATCCGCAAAAAAATAGGAGTGCCGAAGCACCCCCATTCCCCAGGATAAACTTTTAAAATTACAAAAATGTTACAAGTCATCAAAAAGGAATAGGAAAGCCTATTCTTTTTTGATGTCATATTTGTTATACTTATTTTAGAATGTATATAGCAGAATAGAATTGAATGATTCCCTGATACAGAGTATCAAAAAGCATGCGGATGCAGTGCCGGATTATAGGCATCCTTCTTATACGAGGCATCTCTTGGGAGACATAATCATGATAGTCTTTTTCGCAGTTCTTGGAAATGCGGATGAATGGGGAGAGATAGAAAGCTTCGCAAAAAGGAAGGAGAAGTGGCTGAGGAAATATCTTGCTCTCCCTTTTGGGATCCCGACAGATGACACTTACCGTGTCGTAATGGGCAACATCGATACGGGACACTTCTATCAGGTCACGGTAGAGCTGCTGCTCCATACAATAGAGGGGATCGTGTCATTGTCAGGAAAAGAGGATGACATCCATGAAAAGAGCATAGTGTCTGTAGACGGGAAAGAAAGCAGGGGATCCAAAAGGAAGTCCGGCGAACAGGGGGAAGTAAGGGCGCTGCAGACCCTGAATGTATATTCAAATGACCATGGGATATGCCTGGCGCAGAAATTCATTGATGAGAAGACGAATGAGATACCGGCAGCGCAGGAACTGCTGCGGCTCATGGACCTGCGGGATATGATAGTGACGGCAGATGCCATGAACTGCCAGAAAGAGACCGCAGCAGCGATCATTTTGGGGAAAGGGGACTATGTCCTTGCGCTGAAAGGGAACCAGCAGCTGTTCTATGAGGAAGTCAGGAATTATTTTGAGGAGGGTATGCTGGAAAGGCTGAAAGAGAAAGAAAGTAGTTATAAAAAGACGGTGGAGCCGGAACATGGCGGAAGCGCAGTCCGGGAATACTATATCACGGAGGACACAGGCTGGTACAGCGAGCGTGAAAAGTGGAAGAAGCTCAGGAGTTTTGGAATGGTGCATAAGATCCTGAAGAAAGCGGATGGGACCAGGGAAGAGGAATACCGGTATTACATATGCAGCATAGGGGAAGATGCGGATGAATTTGAACGTGCAGCGAGAGGCCACTGGGGAGTGGAGGTGAAGCTCCACTGGCACCTGGATTTCACTTTTAAAGATGATAAGAATACAAGCATGGGGAAGACAAGCGCAAAGAACCTGCAGATCATGAAGAAGATCGCACTGGCCATCCTTGGGCTGGTGAAAGAAAGCTATAAGATAAGTATGAAGCGAATCCGGTATGAACTGTCTCTGGATTATGAGAACGAGATAGAAAAGATGCTTTCCATGCTGGATGTGGACAC
>JAETRR010000065.1 GCA_021770065.1 Lachnoclostridium sp.
GACGAATCTGTTTAAAATACAGAAACGAATACTTTGCGCTTTTTTATATCTGTTCCAATCTGGGAGTAGATATGGGAATTGGAATTTGCTAATTTTTGCTTAATCAGCAGACACTAACTACGGCATATTTTTGACAGACGTTCTTGAGACAGAACAAGATGTGGTATTTACAGAGCCGGATACCCGGGCAGGTGTACTTTACAGATCTGCTGTTCAGGGGAATTGATTGAGGTGGAATCATTGGACAAATATGAATTTCAGATAAAAACCGAACAGATGGAGAAGCTGCTGGAGCAGAAAAAATATAAGGCCGCGGCCAAGATTGCAGACTCCATAGACTGGAGCAAGATCCGCAATACCAGCCTGCTGATGAGCGTCAGTGAGATTTACGAGAATCTGGAGCGCTATGAGGACAGCAATGAGATTCTGAATATGGCATATGACTGTGCTCCCATCGGCCGTATGATTGTATATCGGATGGTGGAACTGGCCGTAAAGATGAAGAACTTTGATGAGGCCATTGAACTGTACAAAGAGTTTACAAAAATAGCGCCTCATGATCTGAGCCGCTATGTGCTGAAATACCAGATTTATAAGGGAAGAGGTTCATCTATAGAAGATCAGATAGCTATTCTGGAGGAATACAAGAGCCGGGAATACCAGGAGCAGTGGGCATATGAGCTGGCTGTGCTTTACTATAAGGAAGGCATGATTGCCAAATGCGTAGAGGAATGCGACGATCTGATTCTGTGGTTCAGTGAGGGTGAATATGTGATGAAGGCCATGGAGCTGAAGATGCGGATCCAGCCGCTGACAGCTTCCCAGGAGGAAAAGTACCGCCAGATGGTATCTGAAACCCAGGCGGAGGAGATTGAGGTTAAACAGATCAATATGGATGAGTTTAACACAGGCAATCTCCAGGCAGCCCTGGCAGAAGGGCTCAAGGATTTTATGAGGGAGGAACTGGCCAGGGAGACGAATCCGGAACCGGTTCCGGCACCCTGGGATCCGGAGCCGGAAGAAGAGAGCCCGGAAGATGAACCGGAGCAGCCGGCGGAACCTTCATTCGTTCCGGAGAAAGAGAGCTTTAAGCAGCCGGATTTGGAGACTGGACAGGACAAGCCGGAAGAAAAAGAGAAGCCGGTTCAGAAGCCGGAAAGAGATACCTTCCGTCTGCCGAGGTTTTTAGGCCAGGACGAGAGCGGCCAGCTTACCTTTGACATGGAAGAGAATGTGCTGGAACGGCAGATCACGGGTCAGATAACCATAGAAGATATCCTGAACGGATGGGAGGAAAAGAAAAAGGAGACGGAGGCGGCCATCGCGGAGGCAGCCAGACGAGATGAGGCCAAACGCAGGGAGCGTGAGCATCTGCGCGCCACGGGCCAGCTTCCGGAGCTGAATACGGAAGTCATTCCCACACTGCCGGAGGAGATTCAAAGGCTGATTGATGAGATTGAAGGCCAGCTTCCGGTCCGGGTACACGTGGAACCTATCCAAAGAGGAGAGGGAGAAGGCCGGCCGAAGGAGAAAGAACCGGAGAAGAAGGAGCCCGAAAAGCCGGCAAGAGATCCGAAGAACCGTCTGAACGAGACCTGCGATATCGCAACCATACTGGAATTTGAACTTTCCGATGAATTTGACGATATTATTGACATTCTGGAGGCGGAAAGCCTGGACAGGCCGTCCGCAAAAGAGGAGGCAGCAAAACCGTCGGAGGCGGAAGCTTTAGAAGAACCGGAGGAGGAAGAAGAGCCGGAGGAAGAAGCAGTGTCTCCTTCTCCGATGATGGAAAAGCTGGAGAAAGCCCTGGAGGAAGAAATTGCAACCATACCGCCCGGGCAGCTGTCGGAGGAGCAGAAAAAGCTTTTTGCATACTTTACCTCTGTACGCGGTATGAATCAGCAGCTTGCAGAACTGCTGGAGGAAGACCGGATGAGGGGAGAGCGCAGAGAGGATTCCCTGGTGGGCAATCTGGTTATCACGGGGGAAGGCGGAACAGGGAAGACAACCCTGGCATCCGATATCGTCAAAGCAATTGAGAAGCAGCGCAAAAATGCCGGAGCAAAAATGGTTAAGGTTGAAGCCGAAAGCCTGAATGGCAAGAATATCTCTGCCGTGTTTGGAAAGCTGGAAGGAGGTGCGCTGCTGGTCGAGAAGGCCGGGCGTCTGAAAACCCAGACGGCGGTTCAGCTGTCCCATGCTATGACGCGTAAGACAGGAGGGCTTCTGGTAATTCTGGAAGACGAAAAGGAAGAGATACGCGATCTGTTTATCCGCTGCGAAAGCCTGGCGGCCAAGTTCACCCGCACCATAGAGATTCCCACCTTTACCAACAAGGAACTGGTAGCCTTTGGGGAATCCTATGCAAGAGAGCAGGAATGCGTCTTTGACGAGATGGCAGTGCTGGCTCTTTACAACCGTATCGGTAACCGGCAGACCAGTGATCATCTGGTAAATGTGGCCGAGGTGAAAGAGATGATTGACGAGGCCATAGAACGGGGAGATAAGCGCGGGCTGTTTGGAAAACGGCGCAAAGGCCGGACAGACGAGTTTGGCAATCTCGTTCTTCTGGAAAAGGATTTTGAATAGCGATATAAAAAAGAACAGGCATTTTATATCCGGCTGAACAGCATGGAATATAAAATGCCTGTTTTTTATACTTCATTGAATCGTCTCAATCTCTACCAGAGGAAACAGCTCCTCAACGTCCTGTTTTCCGGCAAGGATCGTTCCTTCCTGCCGGATGGAGCCGCCGGCGGCGGCCATGGCATAGCGGAGCATATCCTCGCTGCCGAGCCCTTTTTGGATAGCGTAACACATACCTGCAACCATGGAATCGCCGGCTCCGGTGAGGCCTTTCGGTTCAAGGGGAAGAGGTCTTGCCCGATAGACATGCTCTTTGTCTATCAGCATAGCGCCCTCCTCTCCCATGGAGAGACATAGGTAGGGAATCCCGCTATCCACAACCTGACGTGCAATTTCCAGGGTATCCATGCCGCTTTCTATCTCCTTTTTGAATGCCTGCTCAAATTCCAGAGTGTTGGGTTTGATGAGATATGGTTTTTCCGGAAGTCCGAGAAAGAGAGGCTCTCCTGCGGTATCCAGCACAGTCTTTACCCGCTTTTTACCGGCCGTTTGGATAAGACGCTGATAGATATCTGAGGGAACTCCGGGAGGGATGCTGCCGCTCATGACAAGGATATCCGTATGCTCCAGTGCATTTTCCATATCCTCCATAAGCTGCTCTACGGCAGACATGGGAACAAAGGGGCCGGCTTCATTGATCTCTGTCATTACCTGGCAGGATTGGTCAAAAAGCTTGATGTTTGTGCGGATGGAACCCTCCAGGGAGAGAAAGTCATGCCTCACATGATGGGTATTAAGAAGCTCCTCCAGCAAATGGCCGTTGCTTTTAAAGCTGAAGCCTTTACAGAGGGTATCCACATCTAGGTTATTCAGGACAATGCTGACATTAAGGCCTTTCCCGGCCAGATCCTCCCGTGTGCTTTTTACCCGGTTATAGGATCCTACATCCAGCCGGTCAAGATAAATGGTTCTGTCAATACAGGGATTCAGAGTAAGAGTTAAAATCATCCGTAAAACCTCCAATTTGGGAGCCGTTTTTTCGGCGATGCCCATATTATGATCTGCGTAAGTTATACCTGTACTGGTATAGCGTCTTGAAAATAACCGGACGCTATACTAGATTATAGAAGCCGGAAAAACCAATGTCAAGTTGAAAACACGCTCTTGACACAGTATACCGAACGGTATAGAATGAAAGTGGAGGAATGACGGATGGACAACCGGGAGATGATTCTGGAGACGGCGCTGGACCTTTTTTATGCAAGAGGGTATGATGCAGTGGGCGTTCAGGAGATAGCGGAGCGTTCCGGTGTCACCAAGCCGACACTCTATTATTATTTTAAAAGCAAATACGGTCTGCTGGAGCAGCTGCTGGAGGGCAGGGGCGAGGCCTTTATGGAACGGCTGCACAGAGCCTGTACTTATGAGGGTGATTTGAGAAATACCTTGTGTACGGCAGCGGGGGAATTGGTATCTTTTGCAGAGAAGGAACCGAAGTTTTATGCCTTGTTTTTGGCACTCTATCATTCGGCCAGAGAGAATGAGGCATATCAGGCGGTAAGGCCTCTGGTGCTCCGCCTGCAGCAGGAAGTGGAGCAGATTTTTGTTTCGGCGGCAGGTCTGCTTGGAAATATGCGCGGGAGACAGAGACAGTTTTCGCTTGGGTTTATCGGGCTGATTCTATTTGATATTAAGATGCGGCTGGAGACAAGCGGAGGCCTCAGGCTGACAGTTTCTCAGGAGGAGATTAACTCCCTGGTGCATCAGTTTATGCACGGGATTTATTCTTGAGAATTATGGAGAGAAAGTAATTTTTTATCAGTATTGCCGGATAAGATTTATGGTGCCTGAACAAGGCAGAATTGTAAGAGGAGAATGACATCATGGCGAAATGGTACGAAGAAGCAGTTTTTTATCACATATATCCTTTGGGTTTAACGGGGGCGCCAAAATATAATACGGAACAAGAGACAGTTCACCGTCTCAGGAATCTGGATCCCTGGGTCGCGCATATGAAGGAGTATGGAGCGACTGCCGTTTATATCGGTCCTCTGTTTGAATCTGCCAGCCACGGCTATGATACCAGAGATTACAGGCTGGTGGACCGCAGGCTTGGAGATAATGAGGACTTCCGGCATTTTGTGGATCTCTGCCATGAGAATGGAATCCGTGTGGTAGTGGATGGCGTATTTAACCATACGGGCCGGGAATTTTTCGCATTCCAGGATTTGAAGGAAAAGAGAGAGCAGTCCCGGTATCGCTGGTGGTATCAGGATGTAAGCTTTGAGGGGAACACTCATTATAACGATGGATTCTATTACAAGGCCTGGAGAAATTGTTTTGAACTGGCCAACTTGAATCTCTATGATGAGGGGGTGCGTCAGTACCTCTTTGACGTGGTGCGTTTCTGGATTGACACTTTTGATATTGACGGTATCCGGCTGGATTGTGCGGATTGTCTGGAATTTAATTTTATGCGCGGCCTGCGCAGGGTTGTGGATGCAGAAAAAGAAGATTTCTGGCTGATGGGCGAGGTGATTCATGGAGACTATGCCCGGTGGACGGGAGAGGATATGCTTCATTCTGTTACCAACTACGAACTTCATAAAGGACTTTATTCCGGCCATAATGATCACAATTATTTTGAGATTGCTCATACGATTCGAAGGCAGTTTGATGCTAACGGGGGAATCTATCGGGGACGCAGACTGTACTCTTTTGTGGAGAACCACGATGTGGATCGGCTGGTGAATAAGCTGAACAATCAGGATCATCTGGTGCCTGTATATACACTTCTCTATACTCTTCCCGGAATTCCGTCTATCTATTACGGCGGCGAATGGGGAGTGGAAGGGAAAAAGGAAGGCCCCAATGATGATTTCCTGCGGCCCTGCCTTGACTTGGAAAAGATGGAAAAGGAGCCGCCTCATCCGGAGCTCAGGGAGCTGCTTATTAAGCTGGCGAAGCTTCGGGGGGAATCGCCGGCACTGGTGGACGGTGAGTATCGTGAGCTGCTTCTGACCAACCGCCAGTATGCCTTTGCGAGGATTCTGGGAGAGACTGCGGTTGTGACGGCAGTCAATA
This sequence comes from Lachnoclostridium sp., assembly GCA_021770065.1. GTDB lineage: Bacteria > Bacillota > Clostridia > Lachnospirales > Lachnospiraceae > Laedolimicola. Next base: position 5,674 of record JAETRR010000065.1, read on the forward strand.
ATGATGAGAATCCTGCCGGGGTGGATATTCCCTGTCCGGTGGAAGGAAGTAAGGCTCTTGAGGTTCTCACAGGCGAGATTCTTCCGATTGAGAACGGAAGAATTCATTTGGAAATATCCGCAGGTGGAAGTGCGGTATTTAAAATAGTACAGGAGTGAGCATTATGGGAGAGACAAAGAAACAAAAAAGGAAAGCACAGCCGAAAAGAAAGCAGAAGGCGTCGCTGCCCTCCTGCTTTGTGACAGATATGGATCAATATCTGTTCGGACAGGGAAACCACTATGACATTTTCCGCAAACTGGGAGCGCATCCTGTAAAACACGGGGGAAAGAAGGGAGTACACTTTGCAGTGTGGGCTCCCCATGCCCATCGGGTGCATGTGATTGGAGAGTTTAACGGGTGGAACCAGGAAAGCCATGAGATGAAGCGCCTGGAACCATTGGGGATTTATGAACTCTTTGTGCCGGGGGCGGAGATTGGGAACCTTTACAAGTTCCTCATTGAGACGGAAGATCACCGCCTGCTCTACAAAGCGGATCCCTTCGCGCTGGAGGCAGAGCAGCGTCCCGGAACTGCGTCGAGGATTGCGGATATCAGCGGTTTCCGCTGGAGTGACAGTGCCTGGATGGAGAAGCGGAAGACACGGAACACAAAGGAAGAACCCATGTCCATCTATGAGGTGCATCCGGGTTCCTGGAAGAAGCATCCCCACGGCCCTGACGAGGACGGATTTTACAGTTACCGGGATCTGGCCCACAGTCTGACGGATTATGTGAAAGAAATGGGCTATACGCATGTGGAGCTGATGGGAATTGCGGAGCATCCCTTTGACGGTTCCTGGGGCTATCAGGTGACGGGCTACTATGCTCCGACATCCCGGTACGGAAGCCCCGAGGATTTTATGTATCTCGTCAATTACCTTCATAAGAATAAGATCGGCGTCATTCTGGACTGGGTGCCGGCCCATTTCCCGAGAGATGCCCACGGCCTTGCGGACTTTGACGGCCAGGCCCTCTATGAATATCCGGATCCCAGAAAGGGCGAGCATCCGGACTGGGGCACCAAGATCTTTAACTATGAGATGAACGAGGTAAAGAATTTCCTCATTGCCAATGCCCTCTTCTGGGTAGAACAGTATCATGTGGACGGCCTTCGTGTGGACGCGGTGGCTTCCATGCTGTACCTGGATTACGGCAAACAGGACGGCCAGTGGGTGGCCAACAAGTACGGCGGCAACAAGAACCTGGAGGCTATTGAATTTTTTAAGCATCTGAATTCCTGCCTGCTGGGAAGAAACCCGGGCGCGATGATGATTGCGGAGGAGTCCACCGCATGGCCCAAGGTGACGGATATTGCGGAAAACGACGGACTGGGCTTTTCCTTCAAGTGGAATATGGGCTGGATGAATGATTTCCTGGAGTATATGAAGTTAGACCCCTATTTCCGCAACGGCGCCCACAATCTTATGACCTTTGCCATGACCTATGCTTACAGCGAGAATTACATTTTGGTGCTGTCCCACGATGAGGTTGTACACCTGAAATGCTCTATGATCAATAAGATGCCGGGGCTCTACGACGATAAGTTTGCCAATCTGAAGGTGGGTTACTCCTTTATGATGGGCCACCCGGGAAAGAAGCTGCTCTTTATGGGGCAGGATTTTGCCCAGTTCCAGGAGTGGAGCGAGGCCAGGGAGCTTGACTGGTATCTTCTGGGAGAGGAAAAGCATCAGCAGCTTCAGAATTATGTGAAAGCACTGCTTCACCTGTACAGAAAGACACCGGCACTCTATGAGCAGGATACGGTTCCGGCCGGGTTCCGGTGGGTGAATGCCAATGATAACTTCCGCAGCATTTTCTCCTTTATGCGCTTCAGCAAAAAGGGAACCAGGAGCCTGCTCTTTGTGTGCAACTTTACGCCGATGGAGCGTGCGGACTACAGGGTAGGCGTACCGAGAAGAAAGCAGTATAAGCTGATACTGGACAGCGACGCGGCGGAATTCGGCGGAAGCGGCCGGGAAAAGCCTCTTGTATATAAAGCGGTGAAGAGTGAGTGCGACGGCCTTCCGTATTCCTTTGCGTATCCGTTACCGCCTTACGGGGTGGCTGTGTTTGAGTTTTAGAAGAGTCTGGGGCTTTGTGGGAGGAAAGACAGGGACTGTTGTCTTATTTTGCAACAGTTCCTATTTTTCTGCCCAATTGTAAGGCCATGGCATCGGCAATCACCTGGTGATCCTCAAAATGTTTCATACCGGATACCAGCACATAGACCCACGGCGTACTGCCGTCAACAGGAAATACAGGGATACATCCGCCGCAGACTGCGTAATTGTCGGGCCGTTCCTGCCATTGGGGAGCTGGATGTCCCATTTCTGTCTCCACGCAGGAGTACAGGGAGCTTCTGCCTGTTATGTGCGATACAGCCAGCTTGCGGTTCATCCACCAGTCGTTTTCAGAGGAGGTGCCGGCCATCTTGTGTGCAAAGATAATCGTTCCATCCTCCACAATCTGAACCGCCAGGGGCTTTTGATAGGTTTCTTCTGCCAGCTTTAAAATGCTGAGGCCCAGCTCCAGGGCCATGCTTCTGGTGAAGGTGCCGTACCGCAGAAGCTCTTCCTGTTCTTTCACAATCTCCAGCCAGTTTTCCTGGTAATAAAAATGTTTCATTGAATATTCCTCCATATTAAGTTTCGCAATATTTTTTCAATGCCTCCGGGAGCATTTTACAATACCTCTGTCCGTCCTATTGTAAAGGGGAACCGGGAGATTGTCAAATGAGAATGGAATTTCCATTTATGCCCCTAAGCCGCATGGATATTGCTATCTAAAGAAAATATTTTTATTTCTAAAGAAAGAAAATAGTTGACAATAGAAAATCATTATGGTAGCCTAAAAATAGAGATTTACATAATAGGGATACAATAAGAACAGTGAGAACTACAAGAAGATTATCTGCCTCTGGGGGGATATTCCAGAGCTCGTACTTTCGGGATCGATTCACTTGAATAAACGGGGAAAGATAAGAATAACAGGGGGAGGCGCAATGGAGAAAAAATATATATTTGGAATTGATGCCGGTGGAACAAAAGTGGCCTACGGACTGTTTGACCGGGAGGGGGAACTTCTGGATAAGTATCAGCATCCCACGGACATTGAAGCGGACGGGCAGGCTTTTTGCGAACAGATCATTGAGACGATCCATAAGATTCTGAAAGAACACCGGGCAGATCTTTCTGAGGTATACGGTGTCGGGATCTGCATGCCTTCTTACATACGGTTTGAGAGCGGGTATATTCATATGACTTCCGCCATGGTCAACATTAAAGATTTTGCCATGCGCAGCTATCTGGAGGATCGCCTGGGCGTGAAGGTGATTCTGGACAATGACAGCAATGCGGCGGCCCTTGCGGAATCCAGACGGGGAGCGGGACGGGGCCTGAAGAATATGGTATATATGGCGGTCAGTACGGGAATCGGCAGCGGAATTATCATCAATGGAGACTTGTTCCGGGGAAGCTATGGCTGGGCCGGGGAGAGCGGACATATGCTGGATACGCCGGACGACGGGCTCCTGTGCGGCTGTGGGAACTATGGGTGCTTTATGTCCCAGATCAGCGGCCGGAACCTGCCGAAGCGCCTGGGCATAAGGCTTCTTAAGGGAAAGGAAAGCGTGCTGGCGGATGCAGAGGAGCGAGGTGGGGAGGCGCTGTTAGAAGCGGTTCAAAAAGGCGACGAACTGGCGAAAGAAGAGCTGGCACATATGGCGCACCATCTGGCGGTCTGCGTTTATAATATCTATCAGCTTCTGAATATCAATGTGTTTGTGTTTGGCGGGGGACTGACCAATTTCGGGGAAAGTCTTTTCGGGCCTGTGCGTGAGGAATTCGACAGGTATGATCACATTAAGATGCCGGTGGAATTCCGGTATGCGGAGCTTAAGAAAGATTTCGGCATTATCGGGGCGGTGGAATTACTGCGGTAATGTTTTTTATACTTCCGGAAACAATACTCTCAGTGCACAGGATTGATTTTGACAATAAATATGTAACAAAACAGAACCGCTAAATCAGGCCGTTACAAGCTCCACACGAATCTGATGCGAGCGCAGCGCAGCGGCATATTCGGGAGCGAGCCCGGAATCGGTCACAATCGTATGCACGTCATCGGAAGAAAACATCCTGGCTACGCTGCGCTTCCCGAACTTATCCGAGGTCGTCAGAACAATTACCTTATCGGCCTGCTTTGCCAGAGCCCGGACGGTGCTGCAGCGCGTGTGGTTAATGTTGGTAAATCCGTTTTCCTCTGTGTAGCCGTCGATGCCCACGAAAATCTTGTCCACATAATATTCCCTTGCGCAGAGCTCCGTGACCGGCCCGGTGGTAACCTCGGCTACCGTGTCGTAATCGCCGCCCAGCAGAATTACCTTTGCGTTTGGAGCCGTGCCCAGGGAACGGGCAATATAAGTGGAATTTGTAATAATCGTAACGTCATTGACTGCGGCCAGCTCTGCCGCAAAGAGCGCACAGGTAGATCCGGATTCAATCATAATCGTCTCCATTGGCTCCACCAGAGAAACTGCCCTTTGCGCAATCTTCTTCTTCTCCAGATAGCGGAAGGACATCCGTGAATTGATGGCATCCGGGGATGCCTTGGCGGCGTAGCCGTGCTGGCGGCGCAGAAGTCCTTCGGATTCCAGCTCCTCCAGATCCTTTCGTATCGTGACAACAGAAAGACCGAGCTTCTCCGAGAGCTCCTGTACGCTGACACGTTCTTTTTCATTGACAATATCTAATATTTTAAGATGGCGTTCTTTCATGGAGATTCCTTTCTTATCCACAGGACATCTTAGAAAATCTTTGATTTTTCTATTCTGAAATGTGATAATCAGCTTCTGATTTTTCCCGTATGCAGATGTTCATCTGCTTTACTCGTATTCATTGTATCACAGCAGTAACTCCCCGTACAACATTTTTTTCAAATGAAATAAGCGTGTGTTTCGAATAAAAGTTATTGGATCGGTAACGAACAAAATCCCATTGACATATTGTTAAAAAAATGATAGTATAATTTTACAAACGAAAATAATTTAGTTACGAACGAAATATCTGTGGAGGGCAATATGGAAAATAGAAATCATTTTGGCACATTGACAGATCGGATGCAGGCTTTCCGGGAAGAGGTACTGGACGAGAAGCCTTATGTGGATGCGGAGCGTGCCATACTGGCGACCGAAGCCTACAAAGAGAACTTAAACCAGCCCCGTGTCATGGTAAGGGCGCTGATGCTGAAAAATATTCTGGAGAAAATGACAATCTATCTGGAGGACAAATCCCTGCTTGCCGGGAATCAAGCGACGAAGAACAGGAATGCCCCCGTTTTCCCGGAATATACGCTGGAATTTGTCCTGAACGAACTGGATCTCTTTGAAAAAAGAGACGGTGACGTATTCTATATTACAGAGGATACAAAAGAACAGCTGCGCAGGATTGCGCCTTTCTGGGAGAATAACAATCTCCGCGCAAGAGGAGAAGCCCTGCTTCCGGAGGAAGTCAGCGTATTTATGGAGACCGGCGTATTCGGCATGGAGGGCAAACTGAATGCCGGGGACGCCCATCTGGCGGTCAATTATGAGCGCCTCCTGTCCGAAGGTCTGAAAGGCTATGAAAAGCGGACCAGGGAGTGCAGGGCCGCACTGGATTTGACAGATCCGGACAGTATCGACAAAAATGTATTTTATCAGGCGGTTTTGGTTGTGATTGAGGCGGTTCGGTCCTTTGCGCTGCGTTACAGCACGATGATCAGAGAAATGGCGGCCCGGGAAGCCGATGCGGACAGAAAAAAAGAGCTTCTTGAAATCAGCCGGATTTGTGAAAAGGTTCCCTATGAACCGGCGGCATCTTTCCGGGAGGCAGTCCAGTCTGTATGGTTTATCCAGTTGATTCTGCAGATTGAATCCAACGGTCATTCTTTGAGCTATGGCCGCTTTGATCAGTATATGTACTCCTACTACATCAATGACCTGAAGAAAGGAGCTATTACGAAAGAGGAGGCACTGGAGCTTCTCACCTGCCTGTGGATCAAGACGCTGACCATCAATAAAGTCCGTTCGCAGGCGCATACTTTAAGTTCCGCCGGCTCTCCTATGTATCAAAATGTTACGATTGGCGGACAGACCGTGGATAAAAAGGATGCGGTGAACGAACTGAGCTTTCTGGTGCTGCAGTCCGTGGCCCAGACAAGGCTTACACAGCCGAATCTGACGGTTCGTTACCATGCAGGACTTGACAGGCATTTCTTTGACGAGTGCATTGAGGTTATGAAGCTGGGCTTCGGAATGCCTGCGCTGAACAACGATGAAATTATCATTCCCTCCTTTATCGGATGGGGCGTGAAGGAAGAGGATGCCTACAATTACAGCGCCATCGGCTGCGTGGAGACAGCAGTTCCCGGAAAATGGGGCTACCGCTGCACGGGCATGTCCTACATCAACTTCCCCAGGCTGCTTCTGTGTGTGATGAACAACGGCGTGGATCTCACGAGCGGAAAGCGCTTTGTGAAAGGCAGCGGTTATTTTAAAGATATGGAAACTTATGAGGATCTCATGGCTGCATGGGACAAAGCCCTGCGGGAAATGACCCGTTACAGTGTCATCGTGGAAAATGCCATTGACAAGGCATCTGAGAGAGACGTTCCGGATATTCTCTGTTCTGCTTTGACGGATGACTGCATCGGACGGGGAAAAACCATCAAGGAGGGCGGTGCGGTTTACGACTTTATCTCCGGCCTCCAGGTGGGCATCGCGAATATGGCTGACTCCCTGGCGGCAATCAAGAAGCTTGTCTATGACGAAAAGAAGATTACAAAAGAGCAGCTCTGGAACGCCATCCTGGATAACTTCCAGTCTCCGGAAAACAGAAAAATCCAGGAAATGCTGATTAACGACGCGCCCAAGTACGGAAACGATGACGATGCGGCCGACCTTCTGGTGGTAGAAGCTTACGATACTTATCTGGACGAAATTGCAAAATATCCCAGCACCCGTTACAAGAGAGGCCCCATCGGGGGAATCCGCTATGCGGGAACCTCATCCATCAGCGCCAATGTAGGACAGGGAATGGGAACTATGGCTACGCCGGACGGAAGAAATGCCTTTGAGCCTCTGGCGGAAGGCTGCAGCCCGGCGCACAATGCCGACAAGAGCGGCCCCACAGCCGTATTCAAGTCCATATCCAAGCTTCGGACGGAGAAGATTACGGGAGGCGTCCTTCTGAATCAGAAAATGACGCCGCAGGTACTGGCCAGAGAGGAAAATAAGCAGAAGCTGGAAATGCTGCTTCGGACCTTCTTTAACAGGCTGCATGGATATCATGTGCAGTACAACATTGTATCCAGAGAAACTCTGCTGGATGCTCAGGAACATCCGGAGAAACATAAGGATCTCATTGTCCGTGTGGCAGGCTACAGTGCGTTTTTCAACGTACTTTCCAGAAAGACGCAGGATGATATTATTGAGAGGACGGAACAGACCTTATAAAAAGCTCTGCCTTTAAGCAGGAATAACAAAAGAGATGAGGATGCAGGGGAACAGGCCGTATGGCTTTCCCACATCCTTATCTCTTTTATGTTACGACGGTAAAGGTTCGTTTACTTAAATGAAGCGTCCAGACCTTCCTTTAAAAATACATCCAGATAGGACTGCAGATTTTCCGGGTGGAGCTGCTTTACGCCGGCCATTCTGTAGGGGACTCCCAATTGTTCATATTTTTTTTCTCCAAACTGATGAAAGGGGAGAAGATGGACTTCTGTAATCCCCATATCTTTTAAAAGAGCGGCCATGCCGGCGGCTGCTTTTTTATTGGCATTAAAGCCGGGGATCACGGGAATCCGGGCGATCACGGGAACCTTCTGTTCAAGGGCATATCGCATATTTTCCAGAATTATATCATTGTAAACGCCAGTCTTTTCGCGGTGGATTTCCCGGTCATAATGTTTCATATCGAACAGCAGCAGATCAATGTTTTGAATAAATTCAGAAAATATCTCATGGGAGGCGTAACCTGTTGTTTCTGCCGCACAGTGGAGCCCCCGTCTGCGTGCCTCTTTTAAAAGCGCTGCGGCAAAGGAATGCTGCTGCAGGACTTCTCCGCCGGAAAGCGTGATTCCTCCGCCGGACTCTTCGTAGAAACAGCGGTCTTTTTCTACTTCTGTAAGGACTTCGTCTACGGTCCAGGCTTTTCCGGCAAGCCTGGGATCGCCGGAGGCAAGAGCGGCCTGCCGGTTTTTATTCTGGGATTCGGGATTGGAGCACCACAGACAGCTTAGAGGGCATCCTGCGAAAAAAACGGTGGAGCGGATACCGGGGCCGTCGTTGATGCTGAATTTCTGTATATTAAAAATAAGACCTGTTATGGCGTTGTCTGCAGTCTGCATAAAAAATCTCCTATGATTTGTTCCGTAATATAAAATAACGGATGCTGCCTCTGGTGGACATAGGGCGTGTGCCTTTACCTGTTGAGGGTAGTTTACCATGAAATATAGCTTTTGTAAAGAAAAAGAAAGAGAAATAATTTCAAACGAAAATATATTAATTAATATTAGAAAGTAAATCTGCTATAATGAGCATGCCTTCTGCCTTCTGCCTTCTGCCTTCTGCCTTCTGCCTTCTGCCTTCTGCCTTCTGCCTTCTGCCTGGAATCTCTCCGCAGCAGAAAACCAGGTAAGGGAATACATTTTAAAATATCCGAAAAAGGTATTGGAGTATACCGTGTATGATCTGGCCAGAGAATCCTTTACCTCTCCGGCTACCGTCGTAAGGCTGTGTAAAAAAATTGATATTAGGGGATTTACACGCCTTAAGGTTCTGCTGGCCGAGGAGATAAAGTACTTTCAGGATATGAAGCTGAACCTGCTGGACAGCACCACCATTGAAAAAGACGATACGCCCCGCGCCGTCATTGAGAAAATCACCAATATTGCGGTTAAAACCATTGAAGAGACGAGGGTGCTTGTAAATGAGAAGCAGTTTATGAAGGTGGTAAAGCTTCTGGAGAAGGCGGTTATTATAGATTTTTACGGGGTGGGGGCATCCCACATTGTGGCTATGGACGGCTTGTTTAAATTTATGCGGATCGGGAAAAATGTGATTACTTATCAGTTTTATGACAGGCAGTATGTGCAGGCAGTCAATTCGGATGCAAGCCATGTGGGCATTATTATTTCTTATTCGGGCGAAACAAAAGAAATGCTTCAGATTGCCGGAATCCTTCAGAAAAACGGAACCCCGGTAGTGGCGGTTACCTCCTGCGGCGAAAACTCCCTAAACCGTATAGCGGATTACAATCTGTTTGTTACGGCAAAAGAAACGGTGTTCCGAAGCGGCGCTATGGCATCCAGAACAGCCCAGCTCTATATTATTGATATTTTATATGCACTGTACTGTTCTCTGCATTATGATGAAACCATACAGAGAATTCAGCAGACACGGATAGATTCTGCGGATGTTTCATAATCTGAAATAAAATTTCGTATTCATTCGATTTTATTGACACTAAC
>JAETRR010000110.1 GCA_021770065.1 Lachnoclostridium sp.
GAGTCTTTCCAAAGTTAGTTGAAATAAAGCTTTTATCAAATGGGAAAACATGGTATAATAAGCATGGATTTTAAAGCGTTTGCGGGAGTTATACCATGGATGAATTTATCAAGGAACTTGATCCAAATCTGGATTATCTGGAGCATAAAATAATAGGGAATGAAGTCATTATTTATACAGCCTCAAACAGAAAAATATGCAGATGCCCTTATTGCGGCTCTGAATCGGCGCGAATACATAGCCGTTACGAAAAAAGTTTTCAGGATCTTCCAATCATGGGCAAAAAAACAAAAGTCGTTATTGAAAACAGAAAATTCTTTTGCGACAATCCAAACTGCGGATTCACTACCTTTGCAGAGCGTTTTGATTTCCTGGCACAGAAAGGAAAAAAGACAAAACGCCTGATTGAAAAAATCGTGGATGTTTCCCTGAATACAAGCTCCACTACTGCTTCAAGGACGCTGAAAAACGGGATTGCGGATGTTGGCAAAAGCACCATCTGCAGTCTCTTAAAAAAAAGATATGCCAGTTCCTGAGAAAGAGGCCGTTACAAAGGTCTGCATTGACGATTTCGCATTTCGGAAAAGAAAAACCTATGGAACTATCATGGTAGACATTGACACACACCGGATCATTGACCTGCTGGCGTCCCGGGAAGCTGCGGATGTGGCGGAATGGCTGAAAAGCTATCCGAATCTTGAAGTTGTATCCAGGGATGGATCTGTTTCCTATAAAAGCGCCATTGAACAGGCTGGAAATCATCTGCAGCAGGTCAGTGACCGTTTTCACCTGCTGAAGGGGCTTACGGACGCGGCAAAGAAATTTTTGTCACGTTTTCTGGCGGCAAATTTCCTTCTCCCAACGGAAGCATCCCATTATAACGGAAAACCTACGGGGGATTACTGGGATAAACCTGTCAAAGAAGACGCACCTGCCGCTGAGCACAACGCAAATGTTAAGAAGAAAATGAAGACAGTGGAACGCGTACGGGAATTAGGGAAACAGGGATTTAACAAAAGTGAGATTGCAAGGATTGTCGGAATAAACAGGGCGACCGTTGCAAAATACCTGAAGGATGATTTTAACCCTTCCAGCGCTTATTACAATACGACGATCCCCAGTAAAATAAAGCCCTATTCTCAGGAAATAAGAAATATGCTCAGTGAGGGGAAAACGTTCAAGCAGATCAGCGCGGTGATTCGGGAAAAGGGATATGATGGCGCGGATGGAACGATCCGTATGTTTGCCACAAGGGAACGGAGGCTCATGAAGGAAGCGGCTGCACAGGGAGGAACCGGAGAAAAGATCGAACGGAAGTGGCTGATCAGTCTTTTGTACCACCCTGTTGATGAGGTTAGTTCCCTCAGCCAGGAACAACTGGACAGGATCATAGAAGAATATCCCATCATAGGGCGTGTTTATGATGCTGTGACAGGATTCAAAGGGGCACTGTTTGGCAAAAAAGAGGCCGAGCTTGATAAATGGGCAGAAGAAACCGAAGCTCTTGAGATAGATGAACTAAAGAGTTTTATAAACGGAATCAAAAGGGATAGTACCGCAGTAAAAAACGCCATTCGCCTTGATTACAATAATGGGCTGGCAGAAGGAAGCGTGAACAAGCTGAAAGTTGTCAAAAGGATCATGTATGGCCGCAACAGTTTTGAGCTGCTGAAAGGGAAACTGTTGCGGCTTGAATCAAAACGCAAAATCAACTAACTTTGGAAAGACTC
>JAETRR010000009.1 GCA_021770065.1 Lachnoclostridium sp.
TCAAAAGGAAAATATAGATACAAAAATCAGCAGAATTACCGTAAATAAAACACGATAATTCTGCTGATTTATTATAAACTAACGCCATTTTTTAATGTCTGATACCAAAGACAGGTATGATATAAGCAGGCAGGAACACTGTCAATAAAATTTGAAAGGAAGTGCTGAGAATGGATTATAAAAATCTGTTTGAAAAATTCAATAATGGAGGAAAGCTGCTTTTGCCAGATACTACGGTTGACTTTGACGCTATTGGGCGGTCTAAACACCCTACTTTTGAGGGCGTGGAGTTAAAACATATTATCACAGCCGAAAAGACGGATGGACAGTTCAGTTTCCATCTTGTGAGGATAGCCCCTAATAAGAAGATTGGCAATCATATCCACGAGAAGCAATTAGAAACACATGAGGTTATTTGTGGTGCAGGCGTATGTGTGTATAATGGTAAAAAACTGTCTTATGAAGCAGGCATAATTTCCATTTTCCCCATTGGCATACCACATGAAGTCATTGCAGGAGAGGATGGGCTTTTATCTATTCGCAAAGTTTATACCTGCATTGTGCTAACGCATCTCCTTTTATTTCATCATTTGGGAGGATAATTTGTAAGTTAGCGGAGGTAAACCTACCTGTTTTTCAAATTGCTTAATGAAGTGGCTTTGGTCGCAAAAACCTGTGGTCAAAGCCACTTCTGCCTTAAAACCTCGGATAAAATGGTATTTACTGATAAATGCGTTTTTTGCCATTTCTTCAATACTAATTTTGCATTCTGGATATAATTCCAACTGCTTTTTTAGGTGGTTAATAAATGGATTTTGGCTTTCAGAGTGCCAATCCGTATAGGCGGTAATTGAGTTTAAACAATTCAATAATTGTAATATCTGATACTGATTGATTCTTTCTGTATTTAAAGCACTCGTCAACAGAGCCATTATATTACTCCGTATTTTATCGGTAGAATAGTGTGCAGCAATGTTTTTATCAATACATAAACTTAACAAGGTGTAGCTGCTATGTGCTGAAATGCTATGTGGTATATATGGACAAATGATAAAAGTTTGATTTTTTTCATAAAAAGATACTTTATCATCCGTAGTTAGCAGAATAGAGCTGTCTAATACAATACCGATTGTAAGCACGGAAATATGGTTATGTGTAGGATAAGATATTGTTGAGTTTTCGCAGAAAACCAATTCAATGCCTATGTTTGAATTGTATATATAGCGTATGTTATTTATTGCCATAAGTAATACTTCCTAAATTATTTTATGCGGTTACCAGACACCATGAGTTATTTAATCGCTAAGATTTTCATCTCCCCACTGTTTCATATGCTCAAATACGGGAATGAAGCTTTTCCCCAAGTCAGTAAGGTTATATTCCACATGGGGAGGGACTTCTTTGTAATCATGGCGAGTAATGAATCCGTCTGCTTCCAATTCCCGAAGCTGCTTTGTCAGGCTCGATTCCGTAATATCGCCGATATGCCTGCGAAGCTCTCCGAAGCGGTGTATATCCCGAAAAGCGATGTAATAAATGATTTCAATTTTCCATTTGCCGCCTAAAATTTTTTGTATGGTAGAAACTGTTTTGCAGCGTTCAACAGCTAATGTACTTTTTTTCATTCCTGCCACTCCCTTCTGGAACAGTATAACATTCATTTCCTCATAAATCAATGTACCAATTATATTTGAGTACTACAAAAAAGTACAGTACTTGTAAAATGATTGTACAAAAGTATAATTAGTATAAATTACAGAAAACACCCTGCGAGTATACCTGTATGCACAGGAAACAGTGCAGGAACAAGGAAAGGAGATGTGTTTATGCACTACACAGGAACAATTTGGCGACCGCCGTATGAAGCGGCATCACTTTTGTTAGAGGTAACGGCAGGCTGTACACATCATAAATGCAAGTTTTGTACCTTGTATAATGATTTGCCGTTCAAATTCAGAATGTCCCCTCTGGAGGATATTGAGTGTGATTTGCAGGAGGTTAAAAGAACAATGAAAGGTTGGAACAGTGGGCATACCCGCCGAGTGTTTCTGACAGGAGCTAACCCATTCGTTTTGTCTTATGATAAATTAGCTGCGATTGCAGAGCTAATCCACAAATATCTCCCGTCCGTTAAGTCTATCGGTTCGTTTGCAAGGATTACTGATGTTACCCCGAAAACCGATGAAGAACTTACCAAACTGCGAGCTATGGGCTATGACGGCTTGACAATAGGAATAGAAACGGGCGATGATGAAGCCCTGCGGTTTATGAACAAGGGATATACCTCAGCGGACATCATAGAGCAATGCCAGAGATTAGATGCAGCGGATATTCATTACAGTTTCTATTATTTGGTAAGTATTTCCGGGGCGGGTCGTGGAGAAATTGGAGCAAAATTGACGGCTGATATATGCAGCCAGATACACCCTACACTCATCGGGGCAAATATGCTAACGATTTATCCCGATTCCGAGCTTTATGCTGAAATACAGAGCGAGAACTGGCATGAGGAAAGTGAACTCGAAAAATACAAAGAGGTACGGACACTGATTGAAAATTTGCAGATACCTGCTATCTTTGCAGCAATGGGAGCTTCCAATGCGTACCAGTTTTACGGGCAGAACTTGGCGGCCACCATATGAAGCACATTCCGTCATCATACAGGCTGCTTCCGGCTGCACCTATAATAAATGCAAGATAAAAACGAGTGCTTCAGAATGTCGCCTATGGAAGAATTTGAGGAAGATTTAGCAGAGATAAAGGGTTACCAGCCATATGCAAGAAGAATATTCTGGACAGGGGCAAATCCTTTTGCGATGAGCTATGACAATCTTAAACTTAGGGCTTTAACTGTAAGGGATTACCTCATTAAATGCCAGACAATGGCTATGTTTGCGAGCATCCGTGATATAAAAAACAAAGAGGTATGGCAGCTTAGAAAACTAAGAGCAATGGGCATTAACGGTCTAAGCATCGGTGTGGAAAGTGGTGATGATGAAACGCTTGCCCTTGCAAATAAGGGATATACTTCGGCTGATATTCTGGAGCAATGCAGGAAGCTGGATGAAGCGGGTATTGAATATTATTTTGTTTATATGACAGGACTTGCGGGGAAAAGGAGCGTATTCGTGAATTGCAGCTGCTAATCAATAACTTAAATATAAGGACACATTTATTTGCAAACACGGTTTCAAACTTTATTCCAGTAACGGCATATTTGCCATATGACCGTGAAAAGGCCACAAATGAGCTGCAATATGTTCTGGACAATGTTGATGAAATAGAAATGCAGGAATATAGAAAAATTTGAAGTCATTGGGATAAGGGTTGAAGTTAAATTTATAGCCTGTATCATCAAGCTGCAAAATGTGGATTTATATTTACCCATGGTCAGAAGCCATTCTGTTGCTGTCACTCCTATATCATTCAGAAAAGCTTCTGACCTTTTTACAATATCCCATTCGTCTGCTCCATTCCTAAATCTTTACAATCCCCGGTGATGTGTTGTAGTAAAGTGTATCTACGGTTTAAGTAATCAAAGGTTATTTTGACTATGTAACTCTGCGATTTCACAGGCTTTACCCATTTCACATAAATGCAAGGATAACTTGCTGTCGCTTCTTTATCATTTAGGTATTGGGTAAGCAGCTGCTTAATCTCATGTGCCTCATTGAAAAGATCTTCATTTTCATCAATAAGTTCTCGAATTTCACCAATAAAAGGTAATACATAATCAGAACTCTCGGCTGCACCGCCCGAACTCATTGGAATCAACTGAGTTGGGGTTGTCTCATGTATAAAGGGGAATAAAGCTCTATTCCTGTATGTCCGCAAAATTCATTGCTTTTAATTTATCCAGAATTATCTCACAGGTAAAAGCGTATTTTATCTTTCTTTCAAGATAACAATATATGACTAAGGAAAGAAAACCGTTTTCTTTTCGCATCTTCCCGGGTACTACATTTTATCCAAGCAGTTGTCGAATCTTAGCCGTCAATAAACCTTTCCGCTTTTCATAAAATTCTCCAAAATTCTCCAATTCGAGAGATACCCCCTCTGGAATGAGAGCCTCTTTGCAAAACTTAGCTTTTTGTTCGTCATTCATGTCATTGTAATAGTCCACAAGACGCATTGCATTTTTGCTGCCATTACTTCTTCCTTCAAGCAATTGAAGATTAGGCAGACGGTTTCTGTCACTTCTCCATCTGCGCCAATCTTCCATAGAAACAGAAATAGATCTATTATTATCAAATCCAACATATGGGTGCAGATGGTCTTGTTCATACTTGAGATTTCTGTTTATCCAATCAAGATTCAAGAAATACAGTGCTTCGTCTGCAACGCTGCTTCCACTTTCCGAATTGATAACGTCGTCAATCTTTCCGTCTGTCACACGAAGGTCACTTATCTGTTCAAGCATATCGACCGTTATTTCATAGTCGTATTCGTTGATATAATTCTTCATCTGTTGCAGCTTGCCAGTAGTACCAGATCGAAAATATATAAACAACACAGCTCTAACCAAATATGCTCTAATGCCCTCCAGATTGTTTTTATATTCCGGGTTATTATCTATAGAATATATGACAGGCAACAGCACATTCCATCTCCTGGAAAAATGGCTGACCTCTATTTTCATATCTCTTAATACATTTTCAAGATTTCTAAGGGTTTTCTTAAAATCCTGCCAGTGATTCTTTAAATCGTCTACAACCTGCCTGTTAATGTTTGACTTAACAACATCGCCATAAAGCATGAGAGCAGAGCGCACAATAAAGTCAAAACCAAAATCAGCGTAAGAGCCAGCAAGCAGATATCCGAACTCTGTTTTTGCACTAGGCCAGTATGCCTCAATGATTGACATTGTGATTTCATGCTTTTTTAATACCTTACCACCGCCATTGAAACGAACAAACATTTCCAAAGCATCATCCTGCTTCATGCCTTGAATTTCCGTATAGCGAATCAATTTCTCCACAAAAATTTTGTGATAAAGTTTATTCAGAATATTTCGGGCATAATCTTTGCTGTCTGCTGGAACATTTGCGATGGCATTTTCGATTGCTTGAACTCTTGTATTACTATCTTGGAATTTATCTTCTAAGATACGGTTAATTTCAAATTGTGTCGGACTTAGTTTTCCGACTTTTTCTGTAAATTTAATATCAAACTTCTTACTATTATATTCTTCCTCATCAACAGTTAGCTTGTGTTTATTCAATTCAATAAGTAGTTTTACTACTGTACCCCCAGAAATTTTTTTTCTTGCGTGTTTTTGCCTAATATATGCACGGCCAAAGAGCGACAAAAACAAAGAAGTTAATCGTTGCTGACCATCAAGAACTGCCGTATCTGTCATTTTTACATTAATATTGCTCAATTCATAATTTACACTATCAGCTTGTTTTCTACTATCAAAGGTAACCTCATGCAAGAAGTTGCAGAAGTATGTATCCCAGCTAACATTGTCATCATCCACATGCCAAAACAGAAATGTAGCAATAGGATAATCCAAAAGAATGGAGTCCCACAATTTTTCTACCTGTTCCATGCTCCAAACATACTGCCTCTGAAATGCAGGCATAACATATTTGCCATCCTTGATATGTTCAAGTGCTTCATATATCGTAATGCTGTTATCAATTAAAATACTCATTGCTTGCTCCTCTTTTATATTGCATTCCCAATTCTTTATTATACCTTATTTCGACAATTACTATTTTTTCAGAAAAAACATGGGGCTATCCATTTCTCGACAGCCCCCATATCAATCCTGTTCATTTACCGTTTACGGATGAAATATCATCTCACCCTGCAGCCAGATTACTCCTTTAAACCTCCGGCCGACCTGGGGTTCACCCAGAAGATCCTTCTGATTAATGCAGACTTCAAAAATCAAATCATGGCTCTCTACCGTAAGAACGTAAATCTGCTCCTCCGTAAGACTGTTTTCCACCTTCCTGCATTCCAGAATTTCCCCCAGAATACTGTAGTGGTCACACTCTACACCGTAAGGCATAAAGTATGTAGACACAATGGAAAACACATCTTCATTTGCGATCCTTCTGGAAATCATGGAATAAGTATCCATATCCTCCAGAGTTAAGTTTTCAATGGCTTCCTCGTCACCGTCTCTCGCTGCCTGTATCAGCTTTGTCCTCTGCAGAACTGCGTCGGAATTCTCTTCCTCCGTCATTCCTTTGATAACAGGAAGCAATATCTTACCGTTTATAGAAAGGCCGGTAAACCTAAGTGTTGCAGTGCAGGATGAAAGCTGGTTCAGACGCTTTTCATTTAACAAATCAGCCACATTCTGGACATAGAAAATAATGGATACACCTAAAGATAAGTCATCGCAGACACCGGCATAAGATTCCTTTTCTGCATGACGTTCTACGGTAACACTGTCATACAGCTTTTCCTGCTTCCCCTGAAAATAAGGAAAATAGTACCCTCTTTGATAATTTTCTTTTTCATCGTACTCGCCGCGGAGCACAATTCCCATTCCCGGTGCAAATTCCTTTTTACGTTCGGAAAAATCTATCCCATTACGGCTGCCGGAGGTACGTTCACTCTGATAACTTTCCTCTGTCATTTGAAGCAGACAATTCAACTGCTCCTTATCCTTAATTTCACTAAACCCTACAGCTCTCAGATACTCATGCACTGTTTTCACCTCCTTCATTTGAATAAGTCAGATAAAATTACACATTGTCAGCAAAATTCAACAAAGTTATCCACATATCCATACACTTATCCACAGTATAAATCCTTTACTTAATAACTTTCTGCCCTCCCATATAAGGCTGAAGAGCCTCCGGAATGCTGACGCTTCCGTCGGCGTTCAGATTGTTCTCCAAAAATGCAATGAGCATTCGGGGAGGTGCAACTACTGTATTATTTAGTGTATGCGCAAAGTACTTTCCTTTTTCCCCATTGATACGGATTTTTAACCGGCGGGCCTGTGCATCTCCTAAGTTGGAACAGCTTCCCACTTCAAAATACTTTTTCTGTCTGGGAGACCAGGCTTCCACATCCACAGATTTCACTTTCAAATCAGCCAGATCACCGGAACAGCACTCTAACGTGCGGACCGGAATATCCAGGGAACGGAATAAATCAACTGTATTCTGCCACAACCTGTTAAACCACATGGGGCTGTCTTCCGGTTCACAGACTACAATCATCTCCTGCTTTTCAAACTGATGAATCCGGTATACTCCCCGTTCCTCCAGGCCGTGAGCACCCTTTTCCTTCCGGAAACAGGGAGAATAGCTTGTCAGCGTCCGGGGCAGGCTTTCCGGCTGCAGAATTGTATCAATAAATTTTCCGATCATAGAATGCTCACTGGTACCGATGAGGTATAAATCCTCACCTTCAATCTTATACATCATGGCATCCATTTCCGCAAAGCTCATAACTCCCGTCACTACGTTACTGCGAATCATAAAAGGGGGCACACAGTAGGTAAAGCCTCTTCCAATCATAAAATCCCTTGCATAAGAAATAACTGCCGAATGAAGTCTTGCGATATCTCCCATGAGGTAATAAAAACCATTACCGGCCACTTTTCTGGCACTGTCCAAATCAATGCCGTTAAACCTCTCCATGATTTCTGTGTGATAGGGAATCTCAAAGTCCGGCACTACCGGTTCTCCGTACCGCTGTACTTCCACGTTCTCACTGTCATCCTTTCCAATGGGAACACTGGGATCAATGATATTCGGTATGGTCATCATAATTTTTAAGATTTTTTCATCTAATTCTTTTTCTTTCTCAGAAAGGTCGGCAAGACGATCTGCCTGTGCAGCTACCTGTTTCTTTACTTCTTCCGCCTCTTCCTTCTTTCCCTGTCCCATCAGTGCGCCAATCTGTTTGGAAAGCTTATTCCTGGCTGCACGCAGAGAATCCGCTTCCTGCTGGGCTTCACGCTTCTGTACATCCAGAGCAATTACTTCATCTACCAGTTCCAGCTTTTGATCCTGGAATTTATTCTTTATATTCTGCTTTACAATCTCCGGATTTTCTCTTACAAACTTTATATCTAACATATCGGTAATCTCCTTTTATCTTTTCTGTCTTTTCATCATATACCACTCTTCTTTATTTTTCAAGCCTGGCTTTTGTTTTTTGCTTTATTTAATGCCTTTCCTTCCTCCTCAGACAGAGGGATTTCACTTCCGCCCTTCTTAATTTCTTTAATATAGGAATAACTGCCTTCATTTGCATAGACTGAGTTTATAATAAAACCATTTTCCTCCTGATCCAAAAGCGCCAGAGCATAACTTAATTCTCCGCTCATTTCACGGAATGCGTCATATTTTACCATTCCCATTTTTTGATATGTCATGCGCTGAGTCTCTTTAAGCAGATTTATTTCTTCCTGCAGTTCCTTATTTTCTTTGCTTGCAATTGCAGCCTTTTCCATACAGGAAAGAAATATCTCTTCCAGATTTTCTCCGTCTTTTCCCTGCAGAAATGCCTCCATTCGTTTTCGAAGCTTTTTATGTTTACATAATATGACAATCATTAAAATCATAAGAATTATCACAAACAATACCAGAGCAAACATATAGTATGCAGGATCAATCCCCGTATATTGATATATATAATCTAAAATAGGGCTATTCACAGCTTTTTCCTCCTGTTGTATTTTAGTTTAAAGTTCCTGCATTCAATATCAAATCAATAATCCGTTCCAGATCATCTTTGGAATAATATTCTATCTCTATCTTTCCGTTTCCTTTCGGCTTTTGGTTAATAGATACCTTACTTCCTATGACAGATTTCATTTTTTCTTCCAGATCAGTATAAATGAAATCCTGTACAACCTTCTCTTTTTTCTTTTCCGTTTTCCCTTTCTGTATATCTTTTACTATCTTTTCAACTTCCCGCACACTGAGTTTTTCATCGAAAACTCTTGCTGCTGTATTTACCTGCAGCTCGGGATCTTCTATTCCCAGCAAAGCTCTTGCATGTCCGGTTGTAAGCATATCATCAATAACCATCTGCTGTACTCTCTCATCCAGCTTCAGCAGGCGCATGGAATTAGTTACTGTTGTTCTGCTTTTAGAAACACGTTCTGCCACTTCGTCCTGCTTTAAATGAAATTCCTCTAAAAGACGCTTATATGCGATTGCTTCCTCAATGGGATTGAGACTTTCTCTTTGAATATTTTCAATCAGAGAAATCTCCACAACTTCTATATCTGTGTATTCTTTTACAATGACAGGCACTTCTTTCAGGCCGGCAAGTTTTGCAGCTCTCCATCTTCTCTCGCCAGCTATTATTTCATAAAATCCGTTTTTTTCCTGGACAATCAAAGGTTGTATAATACCGAACTGGCGAATGGAGTCTGCCAGTTCCATTAATGAATCCTCTTCAAACTGTTTTCTTGGTTGTTCTTTGTTTGGCCCGACTTTGGATATTTTCACCTTTAATTCTATAGGTTTTTCTACTATTTTTTCTACTACTTTTTCAACAACCTTTTCTTTTTCCGGTTGAGTTGTTTTAATTGTTTCTGGAATAAGGCTGTCCAAACCTTTTCCTAATCCGCCTCTTCTTGCCACTTTAACCATCCTCCCTGTTTATAACTTCTTCGGCCAAAGCTCTATAGCTTTCTGCTCCCGCTGATTTTGTATCATATATAGTGATTGGATATCCATGACTGGGAGCCTCAGCCAATCGGACATTTCTTGGAATTATAGTGCTGTATACTTTTTGTTTTACATTTGCCCTTACATTTTCTACTACCTGCAAAGAAAGATTTGTTCTGGCATCAAACATAGTAAACACTATTCCTTCTATATCTAAATATGGATTCAGCCGTTCTCTTACAAGATTAATTGTATGTATCAATTGGCTTAATCCTTCCAGGGCATAGTATTCACACTGAATAGGAACAAGTACTGTGTCAGCAGTAGTCATCGCATTTATAGTCAACAGATTTAGGGAAGGAGGACAATCTATCAGAATAAAATCATATTTTTCCTTTACTTTATCTACTTCCTTCTTAATAATATACTCTTTATTTTGTATACCGATTAATTCTATCTCGGCAGCAGCTAAATCTACATTAGAAGGTATTATATACAGATTTTCGAACTCAGTAAATTCAATGCAGTCCTGAATCGGCGCCTCTCCAAGAATTAAATCATATATTGTATATTCCAGCTGTTCTTTTTCTAAACCTACGCCACTTGTAGCATTTCCCTGCGGATCAATATCTATCAATAATACCTGTTTATCTTTTTCAGCCAATGCTGCGGCTAAATTAATTGCAGTTGTTGTTTTCCCTACACCACCCTTTTGATTAGCAATTGCTATTACTCTTCCCATAAGTATTTTCCTTTCTTATGTTTCACGTGAAACATTCTGTATCTTTCATTCAATTATTATAGCATATATTCTTTTAAAGTAAACTACTTATTACTCTCAGTACATAAAAAAACATACGGATTTATCGCAGATTTATGATTTTATTGCGTCATATTTCAACTTCATAATACCGAATTTTAAAATCTGGATAGACAGTGAAATGTGAAATAGTCAAATATCTCCACAAGCAGGCAGGCAATGCATCAATCTTATAACACAGCAAAACTAACTATGAGGTAATTCGCGTTTCACAGCAATATCCTTTAAAACAGGACAGACTCTTGTTAAATTTCCACACAGGTGCTGCCATCTCGTTGTTCGCAAGAGCTAAAATATTTCCATCAAGCTGTGAAACATTATCTTTGTAACAATGACTGAATAAAAACTCTGACACAAAGCAAGCCCATTCCGAAAAGAGAAAGTAGACTGGATCATTGTTCGCAGAATAAAAATATTACTAATCAGCCTATACATAATAAAATGTATGTTGCTGAAAGACGATATTTAAAGCATTCACTCTCAATGCATTAGAAGTAATGTTTCACGTGAAACATTACTTCTAAGAAATAGGTTCCTTTGTAGGCATTCCCGACTTTCGTGGAAACCTTTTTGGCGTTTCTTTTATTTTTCTGATTTGCAAAATACAACGGGAAATATCCGTATCCGGAAGCTTTACTTCTATCTTATTTTCCAATTTTCCACCCAAAATATAAATTGCTTTTTTTGCCGCTTCCAATTCTTCTTGTATATTACCGGATTTGTATGCAGCAAAAAAACCTCCTTTTTTTACAAAAGGGATACAATATTCTGCCAATGAAGATAGGTTTGCGACAGCCCTAGAAACACAAATATCTGATTGCTCCCGATAAGATTCATTTCTTGCAAAATCCTCCGCCCGGCCATGTACGGCATTTATATCATTCAATCCAAGCTCCCGAATAACTTCATTCAAAAATTGCACACGTTTATTTAGGGAATCTAACAAAACCATCTTTAAATCGGGATAAACGATTTTTAATGGAATCCCGGGAAACCCCGCCCCCGTCCCAATATCAATCAATTTTCCTTTCGGTTCCGTCACTTTACATATCATTAAACTATCAATAAAATGTTTGGAAACCACATCACAGAATTCTGTAATAGCAGTTAAATTCATAACTTTATTTTTTTCCATTAAAAGCTCATAATAACGGACAAACTGATTTATTTGTTTATCTGTTAATGTAATATTAAGCTTTTGAAAAGCCTTTTCGATTTCTCTGTATTCATTCATTCTTCTATTCCCGCTTTAATTCTGCACATTCTACGCTGCGTCGTCTCTTCTGCTGTTCCAAATAAACCAAAAGCACTGAAATATCTGCCGGAGATACGCCGGAGATACGTGATGCCTGACCAATAGAAAGCGGCCGGTATCTCTCCAGCTTCTGCCTGGCCTCTGTCCGAAGACTTGGAACATTATCATAAGAAAAATCTTTCGGAATACTTTTCTTTTCCATTTTCTTAAACTGTTCAACCTGTTTTAATTGACGCTTAATATACCCGTCATATTTGATATTAATATTTACCTGTTCTGCCACACCTCTGGCAAGTTCGGGGCGGTCTGTATCCAGAGGAGCCAAAAGCTCATAATTAAGTTCCGGACGACGGATTAATTCCGCAAGTGTTGTACCGGAAGTAAGAGGCGTACTCTCCGCATTTTTCAACAATTCCTGTACTCTTTCCCCTGTACCTATATTAACATGTTCAACCCTCTCAATTTCTTTTTTAATCTGCTCTTTCTTCTCCAAGAGAGACTGATATCTTTCTTCCGAAATAAGACCTGCCTTATATCCGATAGCCGTAAGGCGCAGATCCGCATTATCCTGCCGCAGCAAAAGACGGTATTCTGCACGGGATGTCATCATCCGATATGGTTCGTGGTTTTCTTTTGTGACTAAATCATCTATCAGTACACCAATATAAGCCTGCGAGCGATCTAAAATAATCTGCTCCTTTCCCAATATTTTCATAGAAGCATTAATTCCAGCCAAAAGTCCCTGAGCGGCCGCTTCCTCATAACCAGAGCTTCCGTTAAACTGTCCTCCGCTAAATAACCCGGAAATATTCCGAAACTCCAGGGTAGGCAGGAGCTGCCTGGGATCAATACAGTCATATTCAATTGCATAAGCATTTCTGACAATTTTCACATGCTCAAGACCTGCCACAGAAGAATACATAGCATGCTGAACATCCTCCGGGAGTGAACTGGACATTCCCCCTACATACATTTCATTGGTATAAAGACCTTCCGGTTCAATAAACACCTGATGCCGGTTCTTATCTGCAAATTTTACAACCTTATCTTCAATAGAAGGACAATAGCGAGGCCCCGTCCCTTCTATAATACCGGAATACAAAGGAGAACGATCCAGGTTTCCGCGTATAATTTCATGTGTTTTTTCATTCGTATAAGTCAGCCAGCAGGAAGCCTGTTCTTTTTGGATATCCTCCGGATCTGTAGTAAAGGAAAAAGGAATTACCTTTTCATCTCCAAACTGCTCTTCCATCTTACTGAAATCAATAGATCTCTTATCAATACGGGCGGGAGTTCCTGTCTTAAAGCGATACATCTCTATTCCCAAAGCTTTCAGAGAATCTGTCAGATAGTTCGCCGCCTGCAGTCCATTAGGCCCCGTATTACTGCTTACATCCCCATAAATACATCGTGCTTTTAAGTAAGTTCCTGTACAAAGAATCACGGCCTCTGCCTCATAAACAGCTCCGGAATATGTCTTAAGCCCGACTATTTTCTGCCCGTCAGTCAGTATGTCTGTTACTTCTGCCTGAACAATAGAAAGATTTTCTGTATTCTCCAGAACCATACGCATACTGCGGCTGTACTCTGCCTTATCTGCCTGTGCCCGAAGTGAATGTACCGCAGGCCCCTTTGAAACATTTAACATCTTTGACTGGATAAAGGTCCTGTCTATATTTTTTCCCATTTCACCCCCAAGAGCATCGATTTCACGGACAAGATGCCCTTTGGAGGTACCACCGATATTTGGATTACAGGGCATAAGTGCAATGCTGTCTATACTCACTGTAAAGACAATCGTCTTTAACCCCAGCCTGGCACACGCCAGCGCCGCCTCACAGCCCGCATGCCCGGCTCCTACTACTGCAGCCTGACATTTATCTTTATATACAGATTTAGAATTCATCCTGTTTTCCTCAATCTATTATTTTCCCATACAAAATTTTCCAAATATTTCCTGTATCAAATCTTCGCCTGCTTCTTCTCCAAGAATAGTTCCGAGTGAAGTATAAGCATCCATTAAATCAATGGTATAAAAATCTTCCGGCATTCCGGCTTCAATACTGTTCCAAACCATGTGAAGGCTTTTCTCTGCCTCTTCCAGAGCATTTTTATGCCGGATATTTGTAATCATAAGATCTTCACGAAAAGAGATATTTCCCTGAAAAAATAATTCCTGGATCTTTTCTTCTAACTCCTTTAAGCCATAGCCTTCCTTCACAGATATGGAAATAACGGGATGTTCCGTTTTTTTCCGAATCATATCCTCTGTCACTACGGAAGCAAGATCCGATTTATTTAATAAAACAATTGCCTTTTTATCTTTTAAAAGGTCAAGAATTTCTTCATCGCTTTCATCCAGATTACGGGAACTGTCTGCAACATAAAGAATCAAATCTGCTGCCTGTGCCCGCTCCTTTGCTTTTTCTACGCCAATCTGTTCTACCACATCCCGGGTTTTGCGGATTCCCGCCGTATCAAAAAGATTAAGATTCAATCCGTTTAAATAAAGCTGCTCCTCTAAAACATCCCGGGTAGTTCCTGCAATATCTGTTACAATAGCACGCTCTTCCCCAAGTAAAACATTTAAAAGCGAAGATTTACCTGCATTCGGTTTTCCTAAAATAACAGTCTTAATTCCTTCTCTTACAATTCTTCCATTATCAAAAGTATTAAGAAGCGCTGTAATCTCAATCATAAGCTTTTTAAGAATCCCAGAAAGCCTGTCTGCATATCCATTGAGGCTTATATGTTCCGGATCATCCAGAGCCGATTCCAGAAAAGCTGTCTCATATAAAATCTGATTTCGAAAATCCTTTATTTTTTCACTGACTGATCCCTTTAACTGGGACACGGAACATTCCAGGGCAGACTGGTTCTCTGCCTGAATCAGATCCATCACAGCCTCTGCCTGGGAAAGATCAATTCTTCCACCGAGAAAAGCACGCTTTGTAAATTCACCCGGCTCTGCAAGACGTGCTCCGTTTTTTATCACTGTTTCGAGGATTCTTCTTAAAACAAAGAGGCCTCCATGACAATCAATTTCCACTGTATCCTCTGTGGTATAACTGTGAGGACCCTTCATCAGAAGAACGATAACTTCATCCAGCAGCTCATCTCCATCATATATATTTCCGTAATGAACCGTATAAGAAGGCTGATCTGAAATCCTTTTTTCCGGGTTTTTTGAATGAAAAATCTGCTCTGTAATTGAAAAAGACTCTTCTCCGCTGATACGTATAATTCCGATTCCGCCGCTCGACATAGCTGTTGATATAGCGGCAATGGTATCATGATTCATAAAGAAGCTCCTTTCCTTTTCATTGACAAAGGGACTGCCGCAAAATAAATTATCAGTCATTTCCAAATCCTGTGCGCGGACAGCCGGACACTGGATATTGAAAAAGTCTGCTGTCTTATTTTGCAACAGCCCCTCTATACTCTGCAATCTCACACAATTTATCTGGATCTCTGTCCGCGGGAATTGCGGTTATAACGATTCCGGTTCTTTCCTCCATTATTATAATGATCCAGACGCACCCCTTCTCTCAAGGTTACAACCACACGGCGGTATGGTTCTTCCCCCTCACTGTGGGTACATACAAACTTATCATTTTGTAAAGCTGAATGAATCACACGGCGCTCATACGGGTTCATAGGCTCCAAGGAAACAGGCTTTCTCGTTCTCTTCACTTTATGTGAAATATTTTTTGCCAGATTCTCCAGAGTAGCTCTTCTTCTTTCCCGATAATTTTCCGTATCAACCTTCACGCGGATATATTCTTCACTCTTTTTATTCGCAACAAGACTCGTCAGATATTGAAGAGAATCTAAGGTCTGCCCGCGTTTTCCGATGAGCACGCCCATATCTTCCCCTTCCAGATCCACTGTAATCTCCCGATCCTGGGGGCGGGCAGTTACGGTTACCTGAACCTTCATTTCCATAGCTGCAAACACTTTGTCGAGAAATTCCTGTACAGGGGCAGTATCAATTACGATCGGCTTTTTCTCTGTTTTCTCTTCTTTCTCCGGTTTTTCTTCCTTTGCTTCCGGTTCTTTTTTTACTTCCTTTTTAACTTCTTTCTCAGGTTCTTTTTCAGCTTCTGAAAATACCGGCTTTTCCACAGCCTTTTCATTCACCTTTTCCATTATCTTCTCTACTTCTTTTTCTGCCTTCTTAGATACCTGAACCTCTTCCTCAGTCTGAACATGCGCTTTTATTACAGCTTTTTTACTTCCGATCCCAAGAAATCCGGCACTTCCCTGAGAAATAACTTCATATGCAATCTTATCCCGTGTAGTGCCAAATTTAATCGCAGCTTCTAAAATAGCGTCATCAACTGTTTTTGCCGAAACTTCAATATATTCCATAGTGAACCCCTCACTTTTTATTTATTTTTGCCCTTACCGTTCTTTTCATTATACTGTTCTACCATTCTTGCCTTGGCAGCCAGGCTTCCCGGTTTGGCTGCTCCCTTATTGTAATATGCAGTAGAATCCTGAATTGCTTTCTGGCGCTCCTCTGAAGTAATCTCTCTTTTCGCTGTCTCCACATTACGGGTACTTGTCCTGGCTACATTGTTGAGCCGTTCCGGAGGAAGTCCGTTTTTCTCCCTTTTCCGATTATAAGCTTCTATATTCTTTTTAATTTCCTCATCAATATCCATCTTACTCAGATGCTTATTGATTATCAGCTGCTGAATGGTACGGACCACGGCACTCATAATCCAGTAGATACCTACACCGACGGGAAGGATGGCACAGAAATATACGGACATCAGAGGCATAAAGTTATTCATCATCTTCATGGACTGCATCATCTCATTATTATCACCGTCCGCAGAGGCAGCTGCCTGGGGCATCAGCTTCAGACTGAACCACTGGCTTAAGCCTGCCAGAACCGGAATGAGAAGTGCAATCACAATCCACAGATAATTTCCTTCCGCAAAGCTTTCCTTGATTGTATACCAGGGTGAATTTACAATATTCAGTCCCAGAAAATTATTATAACCGCTTAAAGTGTGCTGTGTACTCTCCACCACGCTGCTCAGGCTTGGAAATTCTGCAGCAATGCTTTCCCACTCCGCGGTAGTTGCCTTATTCAGCACATCAATAATCGTATTCTCCAAAGCAAAATCGCGCTTCTGAAAGGACGCGGCGCTTTTCAGCCCCTGTATAAATGCGCTTCCGCCGGAAGTACTCAGCAGATTAGTCACCAGTGGGTAATAAGCCATCTTAATCTTATCGATATAAGCGGGAATCGCATACACCACTGCATACACCGCAAGCAGAACAGGAAGCTGAATAAGCATAGGAAGACAGGTTCCCGTAGGCGAGGTGCCGTACTTCGCATAGACGGCCTTTGTCTCATCCTGCATCTTCAGCATAGATGCCTGATCCTGCTTTCCTTTATACTTTTTCTGAATCGCCTGAATCTCCGGGTTCATCCGCATAGACATTCTGGAAAACTTCTGCTGCTTATACGTCAGCGGAATCATAAGCATATATACAATGATCGTAAATAAAATAATAGCAAAACCTACATTGGCAATCCCGATTGAATCCAGAAGATTAAAAATCTGATTAATAATCCAGCCTAATAGTTTTGCAATATCTCCCAGAATAAACCTGGAATCCTGTGTTAAAAACAAACTTGTCAATGGAAAAATCCTCCTTTAGCTTTTACCCCATGGATATCCTTTTCCTCAAAAATTTCTGCGGATAAAGGAATCCTTATGGTACCGGATCATATCCTCCCTTAGAAAACGGATTACATCGTAAAATCCTCCATGCAGCCAGGATACTTCCTTTTATGGCTCCATATTTCTGAATGGCCTCCAGACCATACTGGGAACAGCTTGGAATGTAAGGACATCTGGTACTTTTCATCGGCGATAGATATTTCTGATAAAATTGAATCAATCTGATCAATATGATTTTCATTCTTTTTTTATAACTCCCTGAAGCTTTCCCAAGTGAAGCAAAGCGCTGCGGATCTCCTCAAAGCTCCTTCCCTTTGCATTTACTCTTGCGATGACTACCATATCCAAACCACTATTGAACATGTCTTCCTGTAGCCGGTAACTCTCACGAATCAGCCTTGTTATCCTGTGTCTCACCACGCTGTTGCCCACTTTCTTACTGACGGATATGCCAAGGCGGTTCTTTGCAAGACCGTTTTTCCTCACATAGAGAACCAGATAACGGTTTGCACAGGATTTTCCTTCCTTATATATAAGCTGAAAATCCCGGTTCTTTTTCAACGATTCCGAATGAGGATACTTCATACTTCCTCCGAGTTAAGGAATTAAGAAAATACCTTTATGCGCAAGCTAAGGAAACACCTTAACAGGTATACCTCTATGCGCAAAAAGCATGCGCAAGCTAAGGAAAAAGGCCACATAATGCGGCCTACGCTGATAACTTCTTTCTTCCTTTTAATCTTCTTGCCGCCAACACTTTTCTACCGCCGGCAGTACTCATTCTGGCTCTGAATCCGTGAACTCTTGCTCTGGATTTCTTCTTCGGCTGAAATGTCATTTTCATCTCTCAAAACACCTCCTCTTCTAAAAAGCATTATCTCAATTATATTCGGAAAAGCCCGTAAAGTCAAGCAATTTACGGCCTTTTTTCATTTTCCGGTTTTATAACCCTATGTTGTTATAAGAAAATGATTTATCCACAATATGTGGATAAATTGTGGATAATATGTGGAAAAACGGATTTTTTTAATTTTTCTTGATTAAAAAAATGATTTGTTATATTATTGAATATAGGGTATCATGCTTTTTTTACAGTTATATTGAGGAGAACAATAACATGAACTTGATTTTAGATAAATGGAATGACATTCTGGAGCATATTCGGAAGGAACATGAACTTTCAGATGTATCCTTTGAAACATGGCTTCTTCCCTTAAAGATACATAGTATTGAGGAACATACTATACGGATTATCGTCCCTGTAGATCAGATGGTTACTTATTTGAATTCCAAATTCAGAATACCTATCTATGTAGCCATTGCAGAATACACAGGAGAAAAGTATGAGATTGAATTTATCACAAAAGAAGAAGCAGATGCATTAGACCATAACAAAAAGAAAGCGTCTTTTGTCTCTCCTTCAGCCCATAAACAAACGCCTGTGAATGTTATTTCCGAACATTCCAATATCAATACAAAATATACCTTTGATACTTTTGTAGTAGGCAATAACAACAAGTTCGCCCATGCTGCTTCCCTTGCGGTAGCCGAAACACCTGGAATTGTATACAATCCTCTCTTCCTCCACGGAGGTGTAGGACTTGGAAAAACCCATCTGATGCATGCTATCGCAAACCATATATTAAGCATCAACCCGGATATGAAGGTTCTCTATGTAACCAGTGAGTATTTCACCAACGAGCTGATCGAAACCCTTCGTGCCGGCGATCCAACCGGTATGACGAAATTCCGTGAAAAATACCGGAATATTGACGTTCTTCTGATTGATGATGTGCAGTTTATTATTGGAAAAGAAAGTACACAGGAAGAATTTTTCCACACCTTTAATTCCCTTCACAATGTAAATAAACAGATCATCATCTCCAGTGATCGTCCTCCAAAAGATATTGAAACCCTGGAAGAACGTCTCAGAACACGCTTTGAATGCGGTCTGATTGCCGATATCTCTTCACCGGATTTTGAGACGCGTATGGCGATTCTCCGAAAGAAAGAGGAACTGGAAGGACATCAGATAGATGACGCCATCATTACCTATATAGCTACCAATGTAAAATCAAATATCCGTGAGCTGGAAGGAGCTTTTAACCGTCTGATCGCCCTGTCTACCCTGGAAAAACGCCCCATTGATATGCCTCTTGCCGAAGAAGCAATTAAGGATATCATTTCCCCGGGCCAAAGCCGCAAAGTCACACCGGAACTCATCATTGACATTGTTGCGGAACATTTTCATGTAAAACCGGAAGATATTAAAGGGAAAAAACGGACGGCAGATATTGTCTATCCCAGGCAGATCGCTATGTATCTCTGCCAGGATCACGGAACCTCATTCAAGCGGATCGGAGAACTTCTTGGGGGAAGAGATCACACAACTGTAATGCATGGGGTTGAAAAAATTTCCAATGAATTAAATATCAACGATACAACCGCCCGGCTTATTGAAACCATACGGAAAAAAATTTATCCTAATTAATTAGTTATCCCATTACTCCATGGATAACTGTTGGATAAGCAGTGGAAAACTTTTTATAATTAAAATCCTGTGTATAACCTGTCCTGTTTTCCACCGGATTTCAGAAGGTTTTCACATACTTATCCTTGAAAAAAATACTCCTGTTTCAAGGCTTAACACTGGTTTTCAACATATTCACAGCCCCTACTAAGAATACTACGGATTATTTTATTTATATATATATGAAAGGAGTTTTCCACATCATGAAAATCGTCTGCAATAAAACGGATCTGCTGAAAGGCGTAAATATTGTCTTAAAAGCTGTTCCTTCAAAAACGACAATGTCTATTCTGGAATGTATTTTAATTGATGCCTCTACCCAGAAAATCAAACTGACCGGCAATGATATGGAACTTGGCATAGAAACAATCATTGAGGGAGATGTACTGGAAAAAGGCATTGTGGCTATTGATGCCAAAATATTCTCTGAGATTGTAAGAAAACTTCCTGATAATTATGTGGCAATTGAGACAGACTCTGACTTCCAGACAAAAATTACCTGTGAGAAAGCAAAGTTTCATATTTTAGGAAAGCCGGGAGATGATTTTTCCTACCTGCCTTATATTGAAAAGGAGGATTATATCAGTATTTCTCAGTTCAGCCTGAAAGAAATTATCAAACAGACTATTTTTTCTATCTCAGACAATGAAAATAATAAGATGATGACAGGCGAGCTCTTTGAACTTAAGGATCAGAATCTGAAGGTTGTTTCCCTGGACGGACACAGGGTTTCTATCCGCAATCTGGAGCTTAAGGAAAGCTGCGAACCGAAAAAGGTGATTGTACCGGGAAAGACTCTTATGGAGATAAGCAAGATTCTTTCCGGAGAGATGGATTCCTATGTCAATATATTCTTTACAAAGAACCATATTGTATTTGAATTTGACGAGACAACGGTTGTCTCCCGGCTGATTGAAGGAGAATATTTCCGTATTGAACAAATGCTTTCCAACGATTATGAGACAAAAGTTGAAGTGAACAAAAGAGAATTTTTAAATTGTATTGATCGTGCTACCCTCCTTATCAAAGAGGGGGATAAGAAACCGATTATTATTCAGATCGATGAAGGAGAAATGCATCTTAAGATTACTTCCGGGCTGGGTTCCATGAATGAAGAAATTGTTATTGAGAAAGAGGGAAAGGATATTCTCATTGGATTTAATCCCAAGTTTTTGATCGATGCTCTCCGGGTTATTGACGATGAGATAATTACTCTGTATATGGTCAATCCGAAAGCTCCCTGCTTCATCCGGAATGAAGATCAGTCTTATATTTATCTGATTCTGCCGGTGAATTTTAACAGCGCAGTCAATTAAGGGACAGGTGAAGTTATGAAAGAGATAAAGATTCGGGATGATTTTATCAAACTGGGGCAGGCACTTAAACTGGCCGGCCTGGTAGATTCCGGTGTGGATGCAAAGTATGTGATACAGGAAGGACATGTAAAGGTTAATGGAGAGACAGAGTATCAGAGGGGAAAGAAGCTCCATCCCGGCGATGTGTTCTCTTATCATGGGCAGGATGTCAGAGTATCATGATTGTAAAATCCATAGAGCTGAAAAATTTTCGGAATTACCGGGAATTAAAGCTGGAATTTGATGAAAATACGAATATCTTCTATGGGGACAATGCCCAGGGGAAAACCAATATTCTGGAGGCTGTCTATTTAAGCGGGACAACAAAGTCACATAAGGGAAGCCGGGATCGGGATATGATCTTCTTCGGAGAAGAAGAGGGACATCTGCGTACTTTAGTGAAAAAAGGAGAGATGGACTATCGTATTGATATTCATTTAAAAAAGAACAGGACAAAAGGAATTGCAGTCAATGGCGTTCCAATCAAAAAGGCGGGAGAGCTTTTTGGGATTGCTAATTTTGTATTTTTTTCCCCGGAGGATTTGAGTATTATCAAACAGGGACCGGGAGAGAGAAGAAGATTTCTTGATATGGAGCTGTGCCAGCTTGACAGAGTCTATCTTTATAATCTGGCCAATTATAACAGAGTAGTTGTTCAGAGAAATAAGCTGTTAAAGGATCTGGCATACCGCAGTGATCTGGAAGAAACTCTGGATATATGGGATATGCAGCTGGCGGAGTATGGAAAAAAAATCATTGAGGGAAGAGATATTTTTATCCGGCGGTTAGGAGAGATTATTTCCGGAATTCACAAAAATCTGTCCGGCGGAAAGGAAGATCTTCAGATTTCTTATGAGAAAAATGCAGAAAAAGCAGATCTCTATGATACTATACGAAGAAACAGGGATAGGGACAGAAAAATGAAGACTTCCACGGTGGGGCCTCATCGGGATGATCTGAAGTTTGTAATAGATTCTGTTGATATTCGGAAATTCGGTTCCCAGGGCCAGCAGAGGACGGCCGCACTTTCCCTTAAATTATCGGAAATTGAACTGGTAGAAAAGATGATACATGATACTCCGGTATTATTATTGGATGATGTATTGTCTGAACTGGATCATAACAGGCAAAACTATTTATTGAACAGTATTCACAATATTCAGACTATGATTACCTGTACGGGTCTGGATGAGTTTGTGAATCACAGATTCTCTGTTAACAAGATCTTTCGGGTAACAGAAGGATCTGTACAGAATGAGAATTAAGAAGGTAAAGCAGCTGTTGCTGCAAAGCTGGAAACTTTGTTACGGAACTGAAATAGGAGGCATATATGAGTACAGAGTACGGTGCGGATCAAATACAGATTCTTGAGGGACTGGAGGCAGTCCGAAAAAGGCCAGGTATGTATATCGGAAGCACCTCTTCAAGAGGACTTCATCATCTGGTATATGAGATTGTAGACAATTCTGTAGATGAGGCTCTGGCAGGTTTTTGTAAAAATATTGATGTATCCATCAATGAGGACAATTCTATCACCGTTATAGATGACGGCCGCGGAATTCCTGTGGGAATCAATCACAAGGCCGGAATCCCCGCAGTGGAAGTCGTATTTACCATTCTTCATGCGGGAGGAAAATTCGGCGGAGGAGGATATAAAGTATCCGGCGGTCTCCACGGTGTAGGCGCATCCGTGGTAAACGCGCTCTCTGAATGGCTGGAAGTAACCATCTGCAGTGAAGGAAAGATCTACCGCCAGCGTTATGAGCGCGGCCATGTAATATATAAGCTGAAAGAGATAGGAACCTGTGATCCCGAAAAAACAGGAACCACCGTAGTATTTCTTCCGGATAAGGAGATATTCGAGGAGACGGTGTTTGATTACGATACCTTAAAGATCCGCCTTCGTGAAATGGCATTTCTGACAAGAGGACTGAATATCATTCTCCGGGATAAGAGGGAAGAAAAAGAAGTGGTAAAGGAATTCTGCTATGAGGGCGGAATCCGGCAGTTTGTGGAATATCTGAATCGATCCAAGACCAGCCTTTATGATCCTGTCATTTACTGTGAAGGAATGGTCAATGATGTATATGTTGAGGTTGCCATGCAGCATAACGATTCTTATACGGAAAACTGCTACAGTTTTGTGAATAACATTAATACACCGGAGGGCGGAACCCACTTAACCGGATTTAAAAATGCCCTCACGAAGACCTTTAATGATTATGCAAGAAAAAATAAACTTCTGAAGGACAATGAGCCTTCTTTAAGCGGTGAGGATATCCGGGAAGGTCTGACAGCCATTATCAGTATCAAGGTTGCGGAGCCCCAGTTTGAAGGCCAGACAAAGCAGAAGCTTGGAAACAGCGAGGCCCGGGGAGCCGTAGACAATGTAGTGTCCGAACAGCTGATGATTTTCCTGGAACAGAATCCGGTCATTGCCAAGGTAATTCTGGAAAAATCCATTCTGGCCCAGAGGGCCAGGGACGCGGCCAGAAAAGCCCGTGATCTGACAAGAAGAAAAACGGCTCTTGACGGAATGGCTCTTCCCGGAAAGCTTGCCGACTGTTCCGACAAGAATCCGGAGAACTGTGAAATCTACATCGTAGAGGGAGATTCCGCAGGAGGATCCGCAAAGACGGCCCGTTCCCGTGCAACACAGGCTATACTTCCGCTGCGCGGCAAGATTCTGAACGTGGAGAAAGCAAGGCTTGATAAAATTTATGCAAATGCAGAGATCAAAGCCATGATTACTGCTTTCGGGACGGGAATCCATGAGGATTTTGACATCTCAAAGCTCCGCTACCATAAGATCATTCTTATGACCGATGCGGATGTGGACGGTGCTCATATCAGTACCCTGCTTTTGACCTTTATTTATCGCTTTATGCCGGATCTGATTAAAGAAGGTTATGTGTATCTGGCACAGCCGCCTCTCTATAAGCTGGAGAAGAACAAGAAAGTATGGTATGCCTACAGTGATGAAGAGTTAAATCAGATTCTTACCGAAGTAGGGCGGGATCAGAATAATAAGATTCAGCGCTACAAAGGTCTGGGCGAGATGGATGCGGATCAGCTCTGGGAGACTACCATGGATCCGGAGCACAGAATCTTAAAGCGTGTTATTATAGACGATACAAATTCCGCAGAGATTGATTTGACTTTTACCACGCTTATGGGCGATAAGGTAGAGCCGAGAAGGGAATTTATTGAGACCAATGCAAAGTATGTAAAGAATCTTGATATATAGAATTCTGCAAAACTGGAATATAAGGAGAATAGAATGGAAGATAATATCTTTGATAAGGTCCACGAGGTCGATTTAAAAAAGACCATGGAAGATTCTTATATTGATTATGCCATGAGTGTAATTGCGGCCCGGGCCCTTCCGGATGTAAGGGACGGCTTAAAGCCGGTACAGCGCAGGGTTCTCTATTCTATGATTGAGCTGAATAACGGTCCGGATAAGCCGCATCGTAAATGCGCCCGTATCGTCGGCGATACCATGGGTAAATATCATCCCCACGGCGACAGCTCTATCTATGGAGCTCTGGTGAATATGGCTCAGGAGTGGTCCACCCGATATCCTCTGGTAGACGGACACGGAAATTTTGGATCCGTAGACGGCGACGGTGCAGCTGCCATGCGTTATACAGAAGCCCGTTTAAGTAAGATTTCCATGGAAATGCTGGCAGATATCAATAAAGATACGGTAGACTTTGTTCCCAACTTTGATGAGACAGAGAAGGAGCCTTCCGTACTTCCCTCCAGATATCCGAATCTTTTGGTAAACGGAACCACCGGCATTGCCGTGGGAATGGCTACCAATATTCCCCCTCATAATCTGAGGGAAGTTATCGCGGCGGTAGTAAAGCTGATTGATAACCGCGTTTTGGAAGACAGAGATACAGAAATTGAAGAAATTCTGAAGATTATCAAAGGACCGGATTTTCCCACAGGTGCGGAGATTCTGGGAACAAGAGGCATTGAGGAAGCTTACAGAACCGGCCGGGGCAAGATCCGTGTACGTGCCGTGACGAATATCGAATCTATGCCGAACGGAAAGAACCGTATTATAGTCACAGAACTTCCCTATATGGTAAATAAGGCCCGTCTGATCGAAAAAATCGCAGATCTGGTAAAGGAAAAGCGGATAGAAGGCATTACCTACATCGGTGATGAATCCAGCCGGGAGGGGATGCGGATCAACATAGAGCTTAAAAAGGATGCCAATGCCAACGTCATCCTTAATCAGCTATACAAGCATACTCAGCTACAGGATACTTTCGGTGTCAATATGCTGTCCCTGGTAAATAACCAGCCTAAGACCTTAAACCTTCTGGATATGCTGAAGTATTATCTTCTTCACCAGGAAGATGTAGTTACAAGAAGGACAAAATACGAGCTGAATAAGGCAGAGGAACGGGCCCATATTTTAAAGGGTCTGTTGATTGCCCTGGATCACATTGACGAAGTAATCAAGATTATCCGCAGTTCCCGATCCACACAGATCGCAAAGGAAGGTTTGATGGAACGGTTTGACCTTGATGACGTACAGGCCCAGGCCATTGTGGATATGCGTCTGAGGGCTCTCACCGGACTGGAACGGGAGAAGCTTGAGGCGGAATATCAAAGCCTTATGGAGCAGATAGAGTACTTAAAGGGAATTCTGGCAGATGAGAAGAAGCTTCTCGGCGTTATCAGGGAGGAAATTCTCATTATTTCTGAAAAATTCGGGGATGAGAGGAGAACTCATATCGGCTACGATGAATTTGATTTGTCCATGGAAGACTTGATTCCTCAGGAGGATGTTGTGATTACCATGACAAATCTGGGATATATCAAGCGGATGACCACGGATAATTTCAAGAGCCAGAACCGCGGCGGCAAAGGCATCAAGGGAATGCAGACCATCAACGAGGATTACATTGAGGATCTGATGATGACTACTACTCATCATTATCTGATGTTCTTTACCAATACCGGAAAAGTATACCGCTTAAAAGCTTACGAGATACCGGAAGCCGGCAGAACTTCAAGAGGGACGGCGATTATTAATCTGCTGCAGCTTCAGCCGGAAGAAAAAATTACGGCAGTAATTCCCATTAAGGATTACCAGGAAGGAAAATATCTCTTTATGGCTACCAGAAACGGCCTGGTAAAGAAAACCTCCATTCAGGATTATGCAAATGTGAGGAAAACGGGTCTTCTGGCCATCAATCTCCGGGATGGGGATGAGCTGATAGAAGTAAAATATACCGATAATGAACAGGATGTGCTTCTCATCACCAAGTTCGGCATGTGTATCCGCTTCCACGAGACGGATGTAAGGCCTACAGGCCGTACATCCATGGGTGTAATTGGCATGAATCTCACGGATCAGGATGAAGTAGTTGCCATGCAGGTACACACCCAGGGCGAATATCTCCTTGTTGTATCGGAAAACGGCCTCGGCAAGCGGACGCGCATGGAGGAATTCAATGCTCAGAACCGCGGCGGCAAGGGTATTAAGTGCTATAAGATTACGGAAAAGACAGGCAATGTCATCGGCGCCAAGGCAGTGAATGAGGAAAATGAAGTAATGCTCATTACCACTGAAGGAATTATTATCCGTATTCCCTGTAACGGAATTTCCATTGTAGGAAGAATCGCTTCCGGCGTGAAGCTGATGAATGTGGATTCCGAAAATGTAGTAGTGGCAGGCATCGCAAAGGTGCGGGGACAGGATGATTCCGGGGAGGAAGATCCGGATACGGAGGAAAATGAAGCCGATCAGGAAACAGAAGCTCTTGAAGAAAATGAATAGTCTTATCGAAAATCAATAAAAAAATATTGATACACAGAATAAGATGTGATAAGATGCAGTTATCAGTCAAGAATGATAACTGCATCTTTTATGCACAGGCCCGTGCAGAGGAAATGTGCCGCTGAAATTCTGAAATCAGAATTTATGCAGATATAGAAGGAGATATGGTATGAACCGGCTTAATATAACTAAAATTACAAAGTGGATGCTGGATTTTATGTTTTATGCGGGGATCCTGGTATGCTTGACACTGCCTGTTACCCTTAAATTTTTAGGAGAGTATTTTCCACATTATAAGATTTTTTATTTTCCTATGCTGGTGCTGTTCTTTATTTCCGGAATATTTGCAATTCTGATTATTCTGGAACTGCGCTGTATCTTCCGGACTGTGCTGAATGAAAACTGTTTTGTAAAGGAAAATGTGCAGAGCTTAAAGAGGATGGGAAACTACAGCTTTTGCATTGCGGCAGTAAGCGTATTCCGGCTGTTTATTGTTATTACTCCTGCGACACTGGTAATCATTCTGGTATTTGTTATTGCAGGGCTATTCAGCAAGGTGCTTTCCAATGTATTTGATCAGGCCGTGACTTATAAGCTGGAGAATGATTTGACTATTTAAAGAAATTATAGAAATATATTTATAGGTTGATAAAACTTTAAGGCCGTAAGCGGGAAGGAGTAGTAAATGTCAATTATAATAAATCTGGATGTTATGATGGCAAAGAGAAAAATCGGATTGACAGAGCTGGCCAGAGAGGTAGATATTACCATGGCAAATTTATCTATCCTGAAAAATAATAAGGCAAAAGCGGTACGTTTTACAACTCTGAATGCCATTTGTAAAGCCTTGGACTGCCAGCCGGGAGATATACTGGAATATGTGCCGGAGGAGGAAGGAATAAAGATTGACGAGAGAGGAATCTGAAAAACCATTAAAAATGAATAGATGACAAATGGAATATTTTATACTATAATTATCTTGGATTTTTATATAAAGATCCAAGATAATTTTTATTTAAAAATTATCTGATGTAAAAGACATCAAAAGTCCTAAGGAGAAAATTGAGATGAAGCGGAACATATCTCAAAGAATTAGTTTATTATCAGTAATTTTATCCCTGATTTCTACAGCAGTCTCTGTGAAGCTGGTAATGCCTGTTCTTTACGCAAAAATGCCGCAGTATAAAGAATTTGTGACAGGCCATACAGTCTGGACGGCTTACTATAAGTCTGGAGATATGATTCTTGCTTATCTGCTCATTGGCGGTTTACTGTCTTTTTATGTATTTTTTCTCCTGTTGTTTTCTTTATTGTCTAAAAAAATATCCTGGCTCTGCAAAGATATAGACGAAAGACTGTCCTATAAGGCGGAATGGACAGTAATATGGAAAAAAGCTGAAAAGAGCTGTTTTTTCTTTTTCTTTTCACTGTTTACCGTAGTTTCCTTATTAAAAATAATAGATTTATTAATTCCGGGAAATATTTCGGCCTGCGGAAAGACGTTTCATTTTGTGTGGATAATCTGTGCTGCCGCTGCCCTGGTCTTTTTCTGCTTTTATGGGAGACAGAATCATGAAAAAACAATGAATAAGATTTTAGCGGGAAGCCAGCTTTTTCTTCCGTTATGCTTTCTGGGAATCTCCCAATATGAGTATGTCAGGAATGGAGCCGTTATCACACAGTATGATTCCGTAAAACTGAAAATGGTTCTGGGAATTTTGACGGCTGTTTTACTGGGTTACAATTTTTATTGTATTTTTGTAAGAGACCGGGGAAAAGAAGAAGGAAAGATTTATTTAACAAGCTTTCTTTCACTGGCTGTATTTGCATCCTATACTCTGCCGAAGGGAATTATGTCCGGAACGCCTGTGGAGATGTTTCATTATGGAGAAATTGCCGTACCGTTTCACCAGCTTCTGGAATTCGGAAAGGTTCCTTATCTGAATATGATGCCTCTTCACGGTATCTGTGATTATTTTCAGGCCGGAATCTGCTATCTCTTATTTGACGGAAGCTATGCTTCTTTTGAGGCGGCTGTAGTAATCGGATGTGTATTTACGGCCGTTATTACGGCAGCAGTTATTTATTTTTGTGTAGAGAATAAACTGGCCGGACTCTTTTGTATTTTATTGTTTTCTTTATTTGGAGATCCCTACTATTATATAAGATGGGCTTTTTCATTTCCCTTTCTTTTAATTCTGTTTTCCGAAAAAGTAAGGACAGATTTTTTTAAGCTTTTATGGAGCTGGACATTTATATCAATTTTATCGATTGCCTGGAATCCTCCCATCGGAGGGGCCTGCGCGCTGGCTGCACTGCCTATGGTGCTTTATGAGGGAATCCATGAAAAGGGATGGAAAATTTTTCTGGATATTAAGGAACGCAAAAGCAGGAAAAGGATTTTATTGTGGTATCTTCCGCTTTTTATCCTGGGAATCTGTTTTATTCCCATGTTTTTTTCAATCCTTCAGTATATTGCGGAAAATTCAAAGGCAATTCTTGAGACGACGGGTGATATTCTGAAAGAGGAGCTGAAAGGGCCTTATGAATGGTATGCGATGTTCGGCTTTCTTTTACCTCTGCTGTCGGCATGTTATTTTCTTGCAGGAAAAAAAGGGAAGGAGAAAAAAACGGCAGTCTTTGTTCTCCTGTTTTTGATATTGTTTAACGGAATTATTGTAAGATATACATTTATCCGGACGCAGTTTGGCGAGCGCGCAGTGAATGTTACATGTCTGTGTAATTTATTTGTGATACTTATGATATTTATTCCATATTTAAAGAAATACCGCTCTGTAAGCACAGCAGTTATCACACTTTTTCTGTCAGCATGTATGGTAAAATTTAAGGGAGCCGATATATTGGAAATGCCGGGAAACTTTTTTGTTCAGGATCAGATTTCGGCAGACTATGTTTATGCATCTGTAGAAGAGACCGGGCTTAAGGGGCTCGGCGATATCTATCTTACAGAGGAGCAAAAGACAGAGATAGTGAATTTAAAAGAACTTGTAGAAGATCTGCAGGAATATCAGTTTGTGGATATGAGTAATCAGCATACACATTATAATATTCTGAATAAGGAGGCACTGCTTCCTTTCAGCAGCACCTATAATATTAATAATAAGGTCATGCAGTCAGAATCAATTGAAATATTAAAAGAGCTGAAACCGGAGGTCATTTTAGTATGGCCCGGCTGGGGCCATGACTCAGGGCCGATAAGCGTGCGGAACTATTATATTTACCAATATCTTGCAGGGAATTATGTTCCCTGCAGGTATAAGAATATTATTTTTATGACGAACCATCCGGATATTCAGAAACAATATGAACCGGCTTATGAGGAACTAGGACAGGTCATGCATACGGAGGAGCTGAAAAAGCTTCCGCTCATGTGGGGGAATGAATATCTGGAAGAAAACGAAACGGCAGACGTTCCTGTCTCTTATCATGTATTAGATACAAATACCGAAAAACTGGGTGAGAATTATTATCATATGACAGCAAAAGAAAATTACTTTTTCTTTGCTCTAGATAAAACAATAAAAGGTTCCCAGGTATCTTTTTTACGAATCTCTGTTCAGAATCCGGAAAGCGCTGATACGGCTTTCAATTTTGACGGCATGGTGTATTTTATAAATGAAAATGAAAGCATAGAGGAGAGCCATCAGTTTAAATTTACCGGCGGAGAGGGAGAATTCCTAATTCCCTTGAGCACAAGCCCCTACTGGAGTTATTCCGATAACATTCAGGCAGTAATGCTGGATTTTATCGGGGAAGATCTGCCGGATAGAGAATTGGAAGTTTATTTGGAATTTGAAGTATTGAAATAATATTAAGAAGATAAAGAACACAGATAAGGGGGAAATATTATGAGCACAAAAGATAGGATTCTGCTGTTTATTCCCGGATATAATTGTGAAAAACAGATCACAAGGGTTCTCGGACAGCTGGATGAAGGGATTTTGTCTTTTTTAACCGGAATTATTGTTGTGAATAATCGAAGCACCGATGGTACGGAAGAAGCCGTAACAGGTTATATGAAAGAACATCCGGAAGTTCCGGTTACGCTGCTTAGAAATCGGGATAATTACGGTCTTGGAGGCTCCCATAAGACGGCTTTTCAATATGCTGTGGATCATAATTATGACTATGTGATCGTTCTTCACGGAGATGATCAGGGAGATATCCATGATATGAACCGGGTTTTGAAAAAGAAACTTTATAAAAAATATGACTGCTGTCTGGGAGGCAGATTTATGCGCGGATCCAGGCTGAAGGGATATTCACTTTTCCGGACCTTCGGCAATATCGTGTATAACTTTCTCTTTTCCGCAGTCGTAAGAAACAGGATTTTTGATCTGGGTTCCGGACTGAATATGTATTCTGTGGAGATGCTTAAAGATCATTTTTATGAAAAATTTCCGGATAAGCTGACCTTTAATTACTGTATGATTCTTGCGTCTCATTATTACAGGCATCGGATTATGTTTT
Organism: Lachnoclostridium sp.; assembly: GCA_021770065.1. Classification (GTDB taxonomy): domain Bacteria; phylum Bacillota; class Clostridia; order Lachnospirales; family Lachnospiraceae; genus Laedolimicola. Next base: position 31,553 of record JAETRR010000009.1, read on the forward strand.
TCCCCATTACATGGAGAGAAGAGGATCAGGTATCCAATGTAAAGATGGCAAGTCAGGCCGTATCTGTATTAAAAATGCTTGCCTCCTATTGGAAAAACCACGAATTTATAAAAACAGAGCTCCGGGAGATTCCCCGGGATGCTTATCTGGCAGATGTGATACAGGAAAACAAGTGAGGATCTGTCTATGAGAATGCTATATCTTGTACCGCTGTTTCTGGCCGGACTGTTTGTGGTACATGCACTTAAGATGCTCCGTTTCTATTTAGTGCTGCTAGAGCAGAAGATTGAGATAAAGAAGTTTGTGTTTTTATACTTAAAAACAACCTTTATTAATCTGTTGATTCCCTTTAAGCTTGGGGAAATATACCGGGCTTTTTGTGTGGTACGGATTACAAAATGCATACAGGTAGGAATCTTAAGTGTAATACTGGATCGCTTTTTTGATACGTTTATACTGCTGTTGTTTTTAATTCCATATGATCTGCTGGTTCTGCACAGATTCACCTGGTTAACGGGGATTCTGCTTATATTTCTTTTTCTGGTGATGCTGATATACAGGATGTTTGAACCTACTTATCTTTATCTGAATGAATATATGATCCGGAATTCCAAAAGCAGGAGAGGAATCTATATACTTTCCGTTTTGGAAATGTTCCGGGAATGGTACGATTATACGAAAAACCTTATTAAAGGAAGGCAGTATTTAATCATTTTGTGTTCGGCCTTTGGATGGATAGCGGAATTCGGATTACTCTGGCTGATTTCCGGTTATTATCAGATAGGCTTTGACCTGGATGAATTTGCAGCCTATATTCAGTCTGTCTTTTCGGCAGAAAAAAGTGTAATATTTATTACTTATAACCGCGTAAGCATGTATATTTTATTTGCTCTGATTCTGTTTTTTCTGTGTATCAGGCTTTTGGGGAGAAGAAGACGATGAAGAAAAAAGTATTTGTTCTGTACGATGACAGAATCCGGCCAAATGAAAAAATTGCCCAGGTAGCGGGAAATAAAAGCTACGGGAACATTATCTTTAAACAAAAAACAATACAGAGGCGGCTGGAGGAAGTTCTGGAGGAAAAGGATTATATTTTAAAATTCTATCCTTTTTCGGAAGAAGAAAAAAGGGAAGAAGATATCAGAGAGGTATTGTCTGCCGTCCAGTCTGCGTCGGTGGTATATCTTTATTCCTCATTTGGAATTCTGGATTCAAAGATGTTCGGCTTCCTTCTGGATAAGGCCCAGTTTTTAAATCAATCCAAGAAGGCAGTGATGAACCGCCGTACAGCGGCCCTCTTGTTTTCGGATACAGAAGAATTCCGGGAGTGGATAAAAAAGGGCAGCAATCCCGAGGGAAGCGAGGAAATGGAAGCTCTTCCGGGAGAGCATATGTTCGTGGATTTAAGCTCCTTTGATGATTTTATCCGATATATTACGAGCGGATTTGATGCAAGATTTTTTAATACGCTGGAGGGGGATCAGTATACGGTCACAAAGCGATCCTCCAATAGGAAAAAGATAAAAAGTGAATATCAGTTTTACTATTTTCTTCCTGAGGAAATGCAGCACTGGTTTGTTCAGCCCTATTCCTACGGGGAATCAGATGAAACGGCGTTCTATACCATGGAGCGCATGCATATGACGGATCTTGCAATACAGTTTGTACATGGAGCCGTATCTGCAGAAGATCTGGATCAGATTCTGCGCCAGCTCTTCTACTTCTTAAGTACAAGGTGTACCAGAAAAATTTCAAAGGAAGAATATGAGCAGCAGTCCGAACAGCTGTACCTTACTAAGGTTTTAAGACGGCTCGAGGAGCTTAAAAAAAGCCCTTACTATGAAAAGATGAACAGAATGATTGGAGTGGGAACTTCTTATAAGGATATAGAGGCCGTTTTTTCCCACTACAAAGATCTGTATATGCAGGTACACGTAAGATACAATTTTGAGGCTCTTTCCACTGTAAGCCACGGGGATCTCTGTTTTTCCAATATCCTTTATCAGAGACATGCCAATATCCTGCGCATGATTGATCCGAAAGGGGCGGAAAAAGAGTCGGATATCTGGATGGATCCCTGGTATGATCTTGCAAAGCTGTCCCATTCCATCTGCGGCAGGTATGATTTTTTTAACAGCGGTTTATATCAGGTAAAAATAGGTGAGGATTTGAAGCTTCAGCTTCAGATAGATTTTGAAAATCAGGCTTATGTGGAAGTCTTTCAGAAATATCTGGAAGAACATCAATTTTCCTATTCGGTTGTACGGTTATATGAGGCTTCCCTGTTTTTATCCATGCTCCCTCTTCATATGGATAATCCGCAGAAGGTCTTTGGATTTTTGTTAAATGGAATTAATATTTTGCAGGAGGTGGAGAGATGTTTGAAGGAATGACACTGGTGATGGATATTGACGGAACCATCTGTCCCATTAAACAAAAAGATCAGGAGTACATAGATGTGGTTCCTTACAAGGAAATTGTGGATAAGATGAAGGAATACAAGGCCGGCGGTGCAAAAATCGTGCTGTACACTTCCCGGAATATGAATACCTACAAAGGAAATCTGGGACTGATCAATGCAAATACGGCAAAGGTTCTGATGAAATGGCTGGAAAAATGGGACATTCCCTATGATGAGATCCTGTATGGAAAACCATGGCCGGGCCACCGCGGATTTTATGTGGATGACCGCTGTGTAAGGCCGGACGAACTTTTAAAATATTCGGAGGAGGAGCTGGATGCCATCTGCAGGAACAGCCGTCCGGAGGAGGAAAATCTATGACAATCGTAATTACTATGGCGGGCTTTGGAACCAGGTTTAAAAAGGCCGGCTATACTGTACCGAAATATCAGATTACGGCACATGGAAAAACACTGTTTGAGTGGTCCATGGAAAGCCTTGCGGCATTTCGCCGTCCGGAGGATACTTATCTGTTTATTCTGCGCAGAGAAGATATGGCAGCTGATTTTATCCGTGAAAAATGTCTCGCCATGGGCATCGGCAGAATCCGGATCATAGAGCTGGATGAAATGACGGACGGACAGGCAACCACTGCCATGCTGGGAGCAGAGTACTGGGAAAAGGAAAGTCCTCTTTTAATCTACAATATTGACACTTATGTGGAAGCGGGCCAGATGCGTCCGGAGCAGTTCTGCAAAGACGGATTTATCCCCTGTTTTTGCGGGGAAGGCGATCACTGGAGTTTTGTGCGTCTGGGAGCGGATGAGAAAGCAGTTGAAGTCAGGGAAAAGGTACGTATCTCAGATTACTGTACGCTTGGGGCTTACTATTTTAAAACCTGCGGTCTTTACGAAGAGCTTTACAGGGAATATTATAGCATGGATGCGAATATGGAAAAGGGAGAGAAGTATATAGCCCCTCTCTATAATTATCTGATTCAAAAAGGAAAAGAAGTGCGTATTTCCGTAATTGATGCGGAAAAAATTCATGTGCTGGGAACTCCGGAGGAGCTTGATTATTTTAAGGAGAATTACAGGGAATGAAAGAGATACGAATTCAAAGGCTTTGGATAACAGCGGCGGTTGTCCACTGGCTTATCAGTCTTTTAACAGATAAACGGATAATCACCTGCGAGAGTTCTGTGACTTACGGAATCTGGAAGGTTCTGTTCTTTCTGTTCCTTTTTGTATTTTATCAAGCGGCGGGATACGTGGTACGGGAGTATCGCTCGGGAAATAAAGCAGTGCGCAAGGCTGTGAAGCTGTCCGGAATTTATTTTCTGATTATGCTGGTTTTCCTGTTACTGACATGGCCGGGGATCTGGAGAGTGGATGAATTCGGAATTCTGCGGACGGCTAAGAATCTGCATCTTCATTTCTGGCAGGGATATCTGACCTCTGTATATTATATTCTCTGTCTGATGATGATCCCGTTTCCGGTATCCGTCATTCTGTTTATGTGTGCCATAAATTCTGCGGTCGCGGGATATCTGATTTATAAGCTGTGGGAATATACGGGGGAAAAGAAATATGCATATCTGTTGTATATACCGTTTTTATTTTTCCCTGTCATTGATTCCAATTTGTATCCCATGCGGATGAGTATCTATGCTTTTCTGGAGCTGCTTCTGCTGGCAAAGATCTGTTTCTGGGTTTATGAAAAGCGCCTGCCGGGAAAGGGTGAATTTGTGTGGACCGCCCTGCTGGCGGGAATTGTCACTGCCTGGAGAAGCGAATCCATTTATTATCTGTTACTGTTTCCGGTGCTTCTGATTGTTTTTTTCGGGAAGAAAATATCCAGAAAAGCAGTCGCCGGTGCCTTGCTGATTTATCTGAGCTTTTCCGTAGTACTTGTGGGAATTCAGAAAATCGGGGACGGATGGAACGGAAGCGGCGGCCGCGGGGACGGCTATGAAATCACTGCAATCATACGCCCCTTAACGCTTCTTGTGGTGGATGCTGCCTATGCGGAGGAGAAGGATTTGATTGCCGCCGTCGATAAGGTTATAAACTGTGCGTTTATTTTTAAGGGAGCGTCCGAGGGAGATAACGGCCTTGATATCTTCTGGAAATACGGCGGAGAAGGACTGGTAACAGACAGTTATACGCAGGAAGACTTCCATAATATGAAAATGGCCTATTATCAGCTGATTCTGCGCCATCCAAAGACCTTTTTAAGGGAACGCCTGGATACATTTCTGCATTCTACCGGGATTCTGGGGGATCTTCCGAATGCGGATACGCCTTCGCCCGTCATCAGCAAAGAGATAAGAAATACAACTTATGCCATATTGGAGCTGAGATACCGGGATGCGGATGGCTATCTGGTTCCGGGAAAGGCTACAGCAGCTGTATACTCTGCCTTTTTCCCCTCTCTTGTTCTGGCGGCGGGAGTTCTGTGGTTTCTGCAGAAAAAAAGGTGGGTTTATGCGGGATGTATTATGATGGCAGCCCTTAAGGTTCCGCTCGTATTTCTGACGGCGCCCGGCCTGCTTTTTATGTATTATTACTCTCCTTATCTATGCGGATGGATATTTTTATTCTTTATGGGAATTTTATGGTACAGGAAAAAGAATGCAGGGGAGGCTTTTGAATGAAACGGATTCTTTTAATGGTGTTTTATAATCTTCCTTTTGTACCCTGGTGGTGGTACCAGCTCTGCTCCTATGCAAAGCACACGGATGAAATTCCAACGGAAAAGAAGTATGCGCTCCTGAAAAAAATCACGCTTCATGCCAACAAAGGCGGACGGGTAAAGATAGAAGTGCATGGGAAGGAGAACATTCCTTCCGGGAAGGGCTTTATTTTCTTTCCCAATCATCAGGGGCTTTTTGACGTATTATCTGTCATTGAAGCCTGTGACGTGCCCTTTTCTGTGGTAGCCAAGATTGAAGTGAAGGACATCTTATTTTTGAAGCAGGTTTTTGCGATTTTGAAAGCAAAGTTTATGGATCGGGACGATGTGCGCCAGTCACTGCGCATTATTCAGGAGGTGACGGAGGAGGTAAAGGAAGGAAAGAACTATCTGATTTTTCCGGAGGGAACACGGTCAAAAAAAGGAAATGAGCCAGGGGATTTCAAAGGGGGAAGTTTCAAAAGCGCCATGAATGCCAGGTGCACGATTGTGCCGGTGGCTATACTGAATGCTTACCAGGCTTTTGATACCAACAGTATCCGGCCTGTCACGGTACAGGTACATTTTTTAAAGCCCATTCCCTATGAGGAATATCAGGGAATGAGATCCAGAGAAATTGCGGCCCTGGTCCGGGGACAGATTGTGGAAACCATAGAAAACAGCTTAAAAAATGATTGACAGGCATGGGAAGAAATGCTATGTTTTAATTACTTATACGACTGACGGAAGTGGAAGAAACCACAGGGAGTATAAGGATTGGGAAGCCGACCGTCTGGGCAGTGAACGCTTGGACTGCGGCTTTTTTCTTTGACAATATAACATAGAACAGTTCCTAAGAAGGGAGAACAGACATGGAAATGATTTCACTGGCACAGACACTCCGGGAGAATTCGTATCCGGGACGGGGGATCGTGATCGGAAGATCGGAAGACGGCAGAAAAGCGGTGACTGCCTACTTTATTATGGGAAGAAGCGAGAACAGCAGAAACAGGATATTTGCAGAGGAAGGCGAGGGAATCCGCACGCAGGCATTTGATCCCTCAAAGCTTACAGATCCCAGTCTGATCATCTATGCGCCGGTCCGGGTTCTGGGCAATAAGACCATAGTAACCAACGGAGATCAGACGGACACGATCTGTGAGTGCATGGAGAAAGGACTGACTTTTGAGCAGGCCCTGCGTACACGGGAATTTGAGCCGGACGGACCTAATTACACGCCGCGGATTTCCGGAATTCTGGAGATCGAAGACGGACATTTTCAATATTCCATGTCGATTTTAAAGAGTGATAACGGAGATCCTTCCTCCTGTAACCGTTATACCTTCTCCTATGAGAACTGTCCGGCAGGAGAAGGACATTTTATCCATACTTATCAGTGCGACGGGAATCCCCTTCCCAGCTTTGAAGGCGAACCCAGGCTGGCGGCGATTCCCAATGATATAGAGAAATTCACCAACATGCTCTGGCTGAACCTCAATGAGGATAATAAGGTTTCCCTCTTTGTGCGGTATATCGATATCGCGACAGGTAAGTATGAGACACGTATTGTAAATAAGAATGAATAATTGCGGAACAGGAGAACGAATATGAAAGAGTTAGAGTTAAAATACGGATGCAACCCCAATCAGAAACCCTCCAGGATCTATGTGGCAGACGGCGGAGAACTCCCCATCACCGTTCTTTGCGGGAAGCCGGGCTACATTAATTTTCTGGACGCTTTCAACGGATGGCAGCTGGTAAAAGAGCTTAAGGAGGCCACAGGCCTTCCGGCAGCCGCATCTTTTAAGCACGTATCCCCGGCGGGAGCGGCCGTGGGCCTTCCTCTTGACGACACTCTGAAAAAGATTTACTGGGTAGACGATATGGGAGAGCTTTCTTTGCTGGCCTGTGCCTACGCAAGAGCCAGAGGAGCGGACAGAATGTCTTCCTTTGGAGATTTTATCGCCTTGTCCGATGTCTGTGATAAGGATACGGCTTCTATTATCAAAAGGGAGGTCTCCGACGGTGTGATCGCCCCGGGTTATACAGAAGAAGCGCTGGATATATTAAAAGCGAAGAAAAAAGGAAATTACAATGTCATTGAGATTGATCCCGGCTACCGTCCGGCTCCTTTGGAACATAAGGAGGTCTACGGGATCACCTTTGAACAGGGCCGCCAGGAGCTTCCTATTAATGATGAGCTTCTTTCTAAAATAGTCACAAAGAACAGGGAACTGCCGGATGCGGCAAAGATGGATCTGAAAATCTCTCTTATCACTTTAAAGTATACCCAGTCTAACTCCGTATGCTTTGTAAAAGGCGGACAGGCTATAGGTATCGGCGCCGGCCAGCAGTCCCGTGTTCACTGTACCAGGCTGGCCGGCCAGAAGGCAGACAACTGGTTTCTGCGCCAGAGTCCCAAGGTACTGGGCTTACAGTTCGTAGACGGCATCGGCCGGGCGGATCGGGACAATGCCATTGATGTATACATCGGAAATGAGTATATGGATGTTCTGGCGGAAGGTGCATGGCAGAGAATTTTCAAAGTAAAGCCGGAGATATTCACGGAGGAAGAAAAGCGCGCATGGCTCGATCAGATGGAGGATGTGACCGTCGGATCCGATGCCTTCTTCCCCTTTAGCGACAACATTGAACGGGCAAAGAAAAGCGGCGTAAAATATATCGCACAGCCCGGCGGATCGGTACGGGATGACCTGGTGATTGAGACCTGTGATAAGTATGGTATGGTGATGGCGTTTACGGGGATACGGCTGTTTCATCATTAACGGCAGTACTTCTCTGCACGCTCAGGGGGAGATGTTATTACTGTTCACACATCACTGTTCCGCGAGGTGTTTCCGCACATTTTTGTGCGGAAATCCCGAGAATTATTATTAATTTTTTGACAGTTGACATTTTTTTGAAAAAGGATATAATTATTTTTAACAACAGCATATTTGGAACTGGGGAGCTGGCAGAGAGCCGGCTGAGAGGAGACTGAAGCGTCTCGACCCACAACCTGATTTGGATAATGCCAACGTAGGGATACAGAGTAAGTGATAGTAAGAGGTGCCTGCGGCACCTCTTTTTATGTACAGTCCCGTGCAGAGGAAGCGTGCTGCAAAAGCAGTGCACGGGCCGCGCGGCGGGCAGGAGAAGAGAAACTTCCTGTCCGATTATCACAAACAGAATTCTTGAAAAGAGGGCTGCCGGGAAATCAGACAGTCCCTTTTTCTTTGGCAGATATCAAATATTGCATGTATGAAAAAATCAGCACAGATAAGGAGGAGATAATGAAGGTCAGGAGAGAAACACTGCGGTTGTATGCGGTAACGGACCGGCGCTGGCTGAAAAAGGGAGAAGAGCTTAAGTCACCGGTGGAAGAACTGCTTAAGGCAGGCGTAACCTGCGTGCAGCTTCGGGAAAAGGAGGCGGATGACGAGCTGTTCTTGCGGGAGGCGAGGGAGCTTCAGGAGTTGTGCAGCAGGTACGGCGTGCCCCTGATCATCAACGACAGACCGGATATTGCAGAAAAAGCCGGGGCATCGGGCGTCCATGTGGGCCGGGGAGACATGGCAGTGCGGCAGGCCAGAGAGCTTCTGGGGGAAGGCTTCATTATCGGAGCCAGCGCGCATAATGTGGAAGAGGCTCTGGAGGCCGAGGAGGCCGGAGCGGATTACCTTGGCTGCGGAGCAGTATTCGGAAGCGGGACAAAAGGAAATACAGTGAAGCTTTCAAGAGAAGAGCTGCAGAGAATCTGCCGGGCCGTGAAGATACCGGCAGCAGCCATCGGCGGCATCAGTCTTGAAAATGCAGACCGGCTTGCGGGAACAGGGATTGCCGGAATAGCCGTGGTAAGCGCTCTTTTTGCCGCAGAAGATAAAGCGGCAGCAGCAAAAGAATTCTTGAGCCGGAAGCTGTAGAACAGGATATCACGGAACTGAAATAGTAGGAGAAAGACAATGAAAACAGCATTGACAATTGCCGGAAGCGATTCGGGGGGAGGAGCCGGTATACAGGCGGATATCAAGACCATGACTGCATACGGCGTGTATGCCATGAGTGCCGTAACAGCTCTGACCGCCCAGAATACCACCGGTGTTTATGGAATTATGGAAATACCGTCAGAATTCTTGGAAAGACAGCTGGACGCAGTTTTTACTGATATTATCCCGGATGCGGTCAAAATCGGCATGCTGCCTTCAAAAGAAGGAATTCGGTCAGTCAGGAAAAAGCTGTGCGAATATAAGGCAGAGCACGTGGTCTTAGATCCGGTCATGGCTGCAACAAGCGGATCCAGCCTGATAGAAAAATCCGCAGTCCGGGCACTAAAGGAGGAATTATTTTCCCTGGCGGAATTAATTACCCCCAATATTCCGGAGGCAGAAGCTCTGACAGGACAAGCCATAAAAAACAAAGCAGATATGGAGCAGGCTGCCCGGACGCTCTATGAAACCTGGCATTGTAATGTTCTCTGCAAAGGAGGGCATCTGACAGATTCAGCCGACGATCTGCTCTATGAAAACGGACAGGCATACTGGATAAGCGGAAGACGAATCAACAATCCCAACACTCACGGAACCGGATGCACTCTTTCCAGCGCCATTGCAAGCGGCCTGGCACTGGGAATGAGCCTTTTGGAAGCAGTGAAAAAAGCAAAGGCATACCTCACCGGGGCCCTGGAGCAGGACTTAAACCTGGGCAGAGGCAGCGGACCTTTGGATCATATGTACCAAATAAAAATACGGTAAAGTCGCAAAGGCGCACGAGAGAAACTTTCATGAGTGCTTTTCGAATGAAAGTTTCTCTCAATACCTGTGTGTTGAAGCGACTTTACCCTTTAGTGCTGTCGCGCAGCGACTTAAAATAGGAGGAAAAAATGAACAGCTACACAACTCAAATGGATGCGGCAAGGAAAGGAATTGCCACTCCTCAGATGAAAGAAATAGCCGAAAAAGAACGGATGCCCTTAGAGCAGCTTATGAAACTCACAGCAGAAGGAAAAATAGCCATTCCCGCAAATAAGCGCCACACCTGTCTGAAGCCGGAAGGAATAGGCAGCATGCTCCGCACCAAGATAAACGTAAATCTCGGCGTATCCAGAGACTGCAGGGATTACGATATCGAGATGGAAAAAGTTATGAGTGCGGTAAAACTCGGAGCAGAATCCATTATGGATCTCTCCAGCCACGGCGACACACAGCCCTTCCGCAGGAAGCTTACACAGGAATGCCCGGCCATGATCGGTACTGTCCCTGTCTATGACAGCGTTATCCATTACCAGCGGGATCTGGCAACTCTGACTGCAAAGGATTTTATAGACGTAGTCCGCCTCCATGCAGAAGACGGAGTGGATTTTGTAACCCTCCACTGCGGCATTACCAGAAAAACCATAGAACAGATTCGTAAGCACAAACGTAAAATGAATATTGTCAGCAGAGGCGGCAGCCTGGTATTTGCCTGGATGAGCATGACCGGGGAAGAGAACCCTTTCTACGAATACTATGACGAAATTCTGGATATCTGTGAGGAACACGATGTAACCATATCATTGGGAGATGCCTGCCGTCCGGGCTGTCTGGCGGATGCCACGGATGTCTGCCAGATTGAGGAGCTGGTGCGCCTGGGAGAACTGACAAAACGGGCCTGGGATCACAATGTGCAGGTGATGGTGGAAGGTCCAGGACATGTACCGCTTGATCAGGTGGCGGCAAACATGGAGATACAGAAAAGCATCTGTATGGGAGCACCCTTCTATGTACTTGGACCTCTGGTAACGGACATCGCACCGGGTTATGATCACATCACCGCAGCCATCGGCGGAGCGGCAGCGGCCATGAACGGAGCCGCATTCCTCTGCTATGTGACACCGGCCGAGCATCTGGCACTTCCGAATGTGGAGGATGTAAAACAGGGAATCATAGCGTCCAAGATTGCAGCCCATGCGGCGGATATTGCCAAAGGAATACCGGGAGCAAGAGAGCTCGACGATCGCATGGCAGAGGCGCGCAGGGCTCTTGACTGGGATGCGCAGTTTGCCTGTGCCCTTGACCCGGATACGGCAAAGGCCATCCGGGATGCCCGGCTGCCGGAGGACGATCACAGCGATACCTGCAGCATGTGCGGAAAGTTCTGTGCGGTGCGCAGTATGAATAAAGCCCTTTCAGGAGAGTACATAGATATCTTATAAAAAAATTTACCCTTAGTGGACAAAATGTGTTCCTTTGTCCGCTGAGGGTAATCTTGAATGCGGTAATAAAAGAGACTGCCGCAATAAGCCGCAAGACTTTTCCGTATCCTGTGTTCGGACCATTTGTACACATTCCGTCCGTATTTTATGAGAGCGGTAAGATCTGGTTATTAACAGGAAGCGAAAAATACCGGGTCGGAAACTGCAGCATCTGTTTCATGGCAAAAGCGGCGGCTCCCAGCAGAGCCAGATTCCTCTCCTCTGAAAGAAGGCGGATCTCCGGAATGGTTGTGTAACTTGACTGCCGCTCTTCCAGACTTTTCTTAAGACTGTTTAACAGCGTAGGGCCGGCTTTGCTGATAGCGCCGCTGATCAGGATCAGATCCGGATGAAAGATGTGCAGCAGGGAAAGAATGCCATGGCCCAGTGTGCGTCCGCATTCCGTGAGCAGTTCCGTGGCATAGGAATCACCCTCTTTTGATGCCTGGATAATAGCCTGGTATGTAATGCTGGGAATACTGTTTAAGATGCTTTCCGGATGCTCGGAAAGCCGTTCCGCTGCAATCTCCTCCAGCGCCCGGCCGCTGCAGTAAGCATTCAGACAGCCGTTGCTGCCGCAGTAGGGGCAGGGGCGTCCGTGGTAATCCACTGTAATATGCCCGGACTCAGAGGAACAGCTGCTTTTGCCTGCATAGATATTGCGTCCGTCCGTAAGTCCGATACCGACGCCAGTGTCCGTAAGAAAGTTCATAATTACGAGATCAGAACTCCTGTCCGTCCGGAACCACCAGTAAGCCAGAGCACCCGTATCCGCATCATGCTCCATAAAAATGGGAAGATCCGTAAACATGGCCAGTTTCTCCTTCATGGGATAGTAGGAGCGTCTGGAAGGGTCTTTTTCAAAAGGAGGAACCATAATGCATCCGGTATTCCGGAAGTAGGGACCGGGCACGGACACACCGATGGATACGATCTCCGGATACTGCCGGCAGAAGTCTTTAATATATCTGCCGGCAGTTTCTATCACTTCCTCAATATTGTGGGTGGAAATATAGAGGAAGGGGATGGAAACCAGTTCCCCGTAAAAATTACCGAGAAAGTCACAGGGCTGCAGTTCCAGACGGTTCCAGAAAAGATTGATGGCCAGAACTTTAAATTTATCATAACAAAAAGAAAGGCCGATAGAGCGCCGCCCTTTTTTTCCTTCTATATAGTTCGTCTCACAGATAATACCGGCATCCAGAAGAGAGTGGATAATCTTTGTAATGGATGCCAGAGTCAATCCGGTGGCGGCCCCCAATTCCGTCCGGGAGCAGCCGGAATGATCCATCAGATAATACAGCACCTCAGAACGGTTGGAATCCAGAAGATCCGTTAAATTTTTTCCCTTTTTCACAATTAATTCTCCATAATACCTTGATGATTTAATTATAAGAAAGAAATGAAAACTTGTCAAATGTATCCGGTGAGTGTCAGCTGCCTGCCGCAGAGAATGCGGCCGGTTCCGCAGGGCAATAAAGGAAATAAATCGTATATTCTGAAAACCATAACTTAACATAGTTAACTATTATGACAAAAAAATTTTCTCAAAGAAAAAGCTTTCACGGATTCCCAACAAAAAACAAGCTGAAATTACAAAAATATGATTTTATATACCATGTAATAGGTGAAAATGACGGAAAGTTAAATACAAATTTTGCAGAGCACAGGTAAAAATGTATTGACATATATTATTAACAGTGTTAAAATAATCCTGTCGGCAAAAGAACGCCGAAAAATTTAAAGGAGGATATATTTATGAAACAGAAGTTAGTAGCTGTAATGTTGACACTGGCAATGACAGCAGCACTTGCCGCATGCGGATCTAAGGCAGAGGCACCGGCAGAAGCACCCGCAGAGACAGAGGCACCCGCAGAGGCAGAGGCGGAGGCACCGGAAGCAGAAGCTCCCGAGGCAGAGGAGCCGGCAGCAGGCGGCGCGGATCTGGCAAGTCTTAAGTTTGGTTTTGTAGTTGGATCTTTTGAGCATACCTTCTATCAGCTCATCGGCCAGGGTATTGAGGAAGAGTGTAAGGCACAGGGACTGGCTGACACTCAGTTCTCCGTACTGGATGCAAGCCTTGACCCGGTAATCGCAACCCAGAAGGTTGAGACTCTTACCGCAGACGGCTGCAATGCAATCGCTCTTGCATGTAACGATGCCGCAGGCGTTAAGCCGGCCATCGAGAACGCTGACAAGGACGGCGTTGCAATGTTTACCTTTGACTGTACATCCGAATCTGACGCTATCAACTGCTTCGTTGGTACAGATAACTACCAGGGCGGCGTTCTTGGCGGCCAGGAGCTCCTTCGTCTGTCTGAAGAAGGCGACACCGTAGCAATCATCGGATATCCCACCGCTTCCTCCTGCCTTGACAGAGAGAACGGCGCTGTAGATACAGTAGGCGATCAGAGAAATCTGCTGAGCGGCTATGACTATAAGGGCGATGCGAACGAAGCTCAGAAGATCATGGAGAACATCCTTACAACCAATCCGGAAGTTAAGGCTGTATTCTGTGTAGGCGATCCGGCAGCAACCGGCGCACTTGCTTCCATCAAGGCAGCAGGTTCTGACTGCAAGATTATCGGTTTTGACGGCAACCCCGAGTCCAAAGAAGCCATCCTTGATGCCGAGAACGGAAAGTACTGGGTATCTGAGGTTTCCCAGAATCCGAAGGAAATCGGTGCAACCATCGTTCGTGAAATGATTTCCTTTATGACTGAGGGCACGGTAACTGACAAGCAGATCTTCATCGCTCCTTACATTATTACCGCTGAGAACGCAGCAGAATAATCCGGCAGATTGACGAGCATATAATATCACTTAAAAAGAAGGGAGGTTATTCTGGAGACTAAAATCCATACAGAATAACCTCCTGTTGTTTTTGGGGGAGCCAAATACATACGCAGGCGTCCATGACAGGTTTCCTGTTTGTGGGTAAGACAAAATAATTTTGAGAAGGAATGAAGCTATGGAACCAATTTTACAGGTAAAAAATATAAGCAAAACCTTCCCCGGCGTAAAAGCCCTGTCAGACGTAACGGCTGACTTCTATCCGGGTGAAGTACATACCCTGGTTGGCGAGAATGGTGCCGGAAAGTCTACACTGATTAAGATTATTTCCGGCGTTTACACACCGGATCCGGGCGGAAAGGTCATTTTTGAAGGGAAAGAGATGAATTTCACCGAGCCCGGCCAGGCAATTGAGGCCGGAATTGCGGTAATTCACCAGGAACTCAGTATAGCCAAGGATCTGACCGTAGCCCAGAACGTATGGCTGGGCCGGGAAAAGAAAAAGAAGAACGGCCTTCTGGATAAGGCCAAAATGAATAAAGATACCCAGGATATCCTGGATTTTATGAAGGTTGATTTGAAAGCGACAACCATTGCGGGTGAGCTTAACGCGGCCCAGCAGCAGATGGTGGAAATTGCAAAGGTTATTTCCCAGAATGCAAAGGTTGTTGTAATGGATGAGCCGACCTCATCCCTGTCCGAGCATGAGATTGACGCTTTGTTCGAACAGGTACATATTTTGAAAAAGAATAATGTTGCAATTATATATATTACCCATCGTCTGAAGGAGCTCACACAGATCTGTGAGCGTGTAACCGTTCTCCGTGACGGCTGCAAGGTAGACACTATGATGGTGGCAGATGTGACGGAGAAGCAGATTGTTGCAAGCATGGTCGGACGTGAGATGGGAGATTATTACGACAAACACGATCATGAGCAGGGAAAGGAAATGCTCCGGGTGGAGAACCTTACCAGAGAAGGGGTATTCCGTGATATCAGCTTTACCGCATATGCTGGAGAGATACTGGGCTTTTCCGGCCTGGTAGGCGCAGGCCGGACGGAGGTTATGGAGGCCATCTTCGGTGCGACGCCCATTGACTCCGGCAAGGTGTTTGTAAAAGGAGAAGAGGTACATTTCAAGAATCCCAGAGAAGCAATTGAAAAGAAAATCGGCCTTGTAACCGAGGACCGGAGAAGAACGGGACTTCTTCTGGAGAAAAATATTATTGAGAACACCTCTCTTCCGAGCCTTCCTTTCCATGCAAAGAGTCTGGGCTTCGTCAACAAGGAATGGGAGAAGGAACAGGCTCAGAAGTACAAAGAAAGCTTACGGGTAAAAGCACCGGATCTGCAGACCATCTTAAGAACGCTGTCAGGCGGTAACCAGCAGAAGGTTATCCTGGGCAAATGGCTTGCTGCGGATTCAGAGATTCTCATTCTGGATGAGCCTACCAGAGGTATTGACGTAAATGCCCGTTCAGAGTTCTATGCACTGATGAATGATTTTGTGGAAGCCGGCGGAGCAATCATTATGATTTCCTCAGAGATGCCGGAGGTAATCGGCATTGCCAACCGTGTAATCGTTATGCGCGAGGGCAAGATCAGCGGAGAACTCACAGGCGAGGATATCAATGAGCAGAGCATTATCAGTCTTGCAAGCATCACCAGTGATGCCGAATAAGGAATTAGGAAATAGAGAGGATGAAGGTAAAAATGGATAAGACGAGAGTAAAAAAGTTATTAAGTGAAAATATTGTAGTCATTGTTTTGATTTTACTTTGCATCGGATTTGGTATTGCCAGTGATACATTTTTCAGTGTAAGAAATGTCAGCAATATTCTTTCCCAGATGTGTACCAATGCCCTTCTTGCTTCCGGGCTTACCTATGTAATTATTCTTGGCGGTATTGATATTTCTGTAGGTTCCGTAGTTGCGGTGGCAGGAATCATTGCTTCCTACGCAGGACTGCAGTTCCCCAACATGGGAATTCCCTTTGCTATTGTGCTTCTGATTGTCTGCGGTATTGCGGTAGGCCTTGTATGCGGATTCATCAATGGCGTGCTGATTGCCTATTTTGATGTAATTCCCATGATCTGTACCCTGTCTACCATGACTGCCCTGCGCGGCGTGGCATACGTTATCACAGGCGGACAGCCGGTATACGGACTTCCCACATCCTTTGCATTCTTAGGAGCAAGCCGTATCATCCCCACAGCGGGAATGCCCAACGGAGCCGTTCCGGTTGTTGTTATTTTCACCATCATCGTAGTTGCATTTATGCATATTCTGCTGTCCCAGACTGTATTCGGACGTCATGTATTTGCAGTTGGAAGTAATAAGAACGTTGCCCACTTAAGTGGTATTAACGTAAGAAAGATTACCTTCCTCTGCCATGTGCTCTCATCCGTAATGGCAGGTCTCTGCGGTGTTGTAATTGCTTCCAAGCTCCAGAACGGCCAGCCCGGATCCGGAGAAGGTTATGAGATGTTCGCCATTGCGTCCACCGTACTTGGCGGTACTTCCCTGGCAGGCGGTTCCGGTTCCGTCGCACGTGCTATGTTCGGCTGTGCGGTAATTGCCGTTATTAAGACAGGTATGGATCTTCTTCAGATATATTCCTATTGGCAGAATGTGGTTATTGGTTGTATAATTATCCTTGCAGTTGTATTAGATATGGCTCAGAAGAGAGGCAGAAATTAATATACGTACAAGGAGTTTAAGAGGAATGAGTCAATTTTACTTAATTATGGATGTAGGCGGGACAAAGTCTACGGGAGCGCTCTTTACAAGAGAAGGTGAGCTGGTAGACGGGTATGCCCACGTAGTCCAGTCTCAGACCTATCACGGTGAGGAAGCCGTGTATCAGAATACCAGAAAAGTATTGGATGATGTCATTGCGCATTTTGGAATTTCCGTGGATGATGTCATTGGGATCGGTGTGGGCGCCCCGGGACCATTGGATCAGGAAAAAGGCATTATCATTGAAGCACCCATGATGGGCTGGAAAAATTTCCCTCTGGCGGAACGGCTCTCAAAAGATTACGGAAAGCCTACCAGGATCGACAATGACGGCAATCTGGGAGCCCTGGCAGAGCACCGCTGCGGCGAGGGAAAAGGCTTTGCCAACGTCATGTATATGACTATCAGCACCGGCTGCGGCGGCGGAATCGTTATTAACAATCAGCTTTACCGCGGAAAGCACGGAGGTGCCGGAGAAGTAGGCCATGTCTCTATTGATCTTATGGGAAGAGCCTGCCCCTGCGGTTCTACCGGGTGCGTGGAGATGTATGCTTCCGGAACGGCCATTGCCCGCCAGATGAAGGCCGATATGAAGGAAGGCATGAAGAATCTTGTCTTTGAGCTGGCGGAGTATAAGGAAGAAAAGCTGAACGGGAGAATTCTGACACAGGCGGCGGAGATGGGAGATACCTATGCCCTGGATCTATACCAGAAGGAAGGGTATTATCTGGGTGCGGCTCTTGCGAATTATTTTAATCTTTACGATCCTGATGTGATCGTACTCGGAGGCGGAGTGACGAAGGCCAGAACCTTTTTCCACGGGGAGATGGTGAGGGTTCTTAAAGAGAGATGCCTGCAGCCTGTGGAGGAGAGCCAGATCCGGTATTCCGTCCTGAATGACCGGGTTGTACTTTACGGTGCCTACTGTATGATTCATGACTATGTGACAAATTAAAAGCAGTTCAGAGTAAACAAAAAGCAAAATCGGAATAGGAGATTTAAAATGAGCTTAGTAACATTAAAAGAAATTCTTGCCGGAACCAGAGAAAACCATTATGCTGTGGGAGCGTTTAATTTCAGCTGCCCGGAGGATGCAGAAGGGATCATCATGGCAGGCGTGGAGAAAAACGCGCCGGTAATTCTTCAGGTATCTATGAATGCGCTTAAATACAATGGCTTAAAGGCAACCGTGGGAATGGTAAAAGGAATGGCAGAATCCGTAGATATTCCCGTATGCCTGCATCTGGATCATGCCACAGACTATGACCTGATCAAAGAGTGCATCCGGGAGGGATTTACTTCTGTTATGATCGATGCTTCCAAGAAGCCGTATGAAGAAAATATTGCAGATACAAAAATGATTGTGGAATACGCAAAAGAATATGGCTGCTCTGTGGAGGCAGAGCTCGGCATGCTGGGCGGCAGAGAAGAAAATGTAGTAGTGGAGGATGCGTCCGCCGCTATGACCAATCCGGACGATGTTCCCCGCTTTGTGGAGGAGACGGGAATCGATGCGCTGGCCGTAGCTATCGGAACGGCTCACGGCTTTTATAAGGCAGATCCCAAACTTGACTTTGAGCGTCTGGAGAAGATTGTGAAACTGACGGACTGCCCGCTGGTTCTTCACGGAGGCACAGGCGTACCGGAGGCAGATTTCCGCAAGTGTGTGCAGATGGGAATGAGCAAGATCAATTACGGCACGGCGATCAAATCCGTATTCGTAGGAGCCGTTGCCGCCGTGGCAGCGGAGGAAGCTTTAAAGGAGCCGGGCAAGCAGGATCCCCGGAATCTTTTAAGACCGGCGAAGAAGGCGGTTGCCGAGCATGTAGGCGAGAAGATTGATATCTATGGAAGCACCGGGAAGGCAGGAAAATAAAAATACGATCTGTCGAAGCGGCTTTACCTTTTAGTGCTGTCGCGCAGCGACTTAAAACAGTAATATCTCTTACAGTGCACAAATCGATTTACAGACGCATGCATCTGCGGCTGGAAATTGATTTAGGCTAAGGTGTACTGGAAGAGATATTACGGGATTTTAAATTAGGAGGACGCATATGAAATTAATGGATTATGTAACAGGAATTCAGCACATCGGAATCCCGACGAATGATTTGGAAGCAACAAAGGAATTCTATACGGGACTTGGCTTCGAACTGGTGTATGAGACCATCAACGAAAAGGGAGGAAATACTCCGGTAGCCTTTCTGCAGTCGGGGGATATTCTGATCGAGACTTATGAGAACAAAACTGCGGCCATGAAAAGAGGCGCTATTGATCACCTGGCACTGAATGTACCGGATATCGAGCCGGTATATGCCCTTGCAAAGGAGAAAGGCTATCACTTCCTGGAGAGCGATGAGATCGTATTTCTTCCTTTCTGGGAGAACGGTATCCGCTATTTTCTCATAGAGGGACCCAACAAGGAGCCCATTGAATTTTTACAGAAGCTGTAGGAGGGCATAATGGGGAAAATCTGGACAATGGGCGAACTTCTGGTAGAAGTAATGCGCCCGGAAGAAAATATGGAATTTTATGAGCCGCTTACCTTCAAGGGTCCCTATGCCAGCGGTTCCTCCGGAATTTTTATCCGGACAGCGGCAAGAATGGGTGCAGAGGCGGGAATTATTTCCGGCGTAGGCAAAGACGGCTTCGGAAAATGCGTTCTGGATCATCTGAAGGCGGACGGCGTGGATGTAAGCTATGTGCTGGAAAGCGAGCACGGCTCCACAGGCGTTGCTTTTGTTATGTACTATTCGGACGGCGAGCGCAAATTTATCTTCCACTGGGATCATACGCCTGCGGTGGAGGCAAAGATGCCGGATGTATCGAAGATGGGAGACACAAGCTTCTTCCATATGATGGGCTGCGCACTCACTTCCAGCAAGGACTATGCAAAGGAAATCGTGAAGACCATGCATGCCATGAAAGAAAAGGGAGCAAAGATTTCCTTTGATCCCAACATCCGCATGGAGCATATGAAGGAAGCGGAAGACTACGATATTATCCAGGAGGTAGTGAAGGCTACTAACGTATTCCTGCCGGGCAAATCCGAACTGCGCCTGCTCACCGGAGAGGAAGATATTGAGAAGGCAGTGAAGAAATGCTTTGAGTATCCGGATATGGAGATTGTGGTTCTGAAGAACGGTTCTAAAGGCTCTGTCGTTTATACCCGTGACAACAGGTTTGAAATGGGTGCATACCCTGTGGAAGCGCTGGATGCAACAGGCGCCGGTGACAGCTTTGACGGAGCATTTATTGCATCTCTTGCCCTGGGGCGGTCTTTAGAAGATGCGGCAAAGGCAGGCGCTGCTGCAGGTGCTTTGAATGCGGCGGCTTTCGGTCCCATGGAAGGGGATATCACTCCGGAAACCGTAGCAGATATGATTGCAAAGAATTCTTAGTCAGACACTGCGGATGGTAAGAACAGACAGTTGATAAAAAATGAGGGCTGCCGTAAAATAAGCCGACAGGTTTTTCCAATGCATAAGATTGAAAACCAGGGTAATTTGTTTTGCGGCGGCTTCTTTCTTTGAAAAAATGAAAGTGTGGTGAGAAGCGGTGAGACGCTTGGGGAATCCCAAAACCATGATTATTGTGACGGGAGGGCCGGGAACCGGGAAAAGTTACGGCGCTGCCAGAATTGAAGAAGAATTTGAGGGTCTTAAGAAACTCTCTTATGATGATATCAAGGAAAAAAACTGGGACATTTTCGGATTTGACAATAAGGAACAGAAAGAAGAACTCAATAAGTTCGGCCTGGAGGAATTTTATCTGTATGTGCGCAAATCCATGCGTAACGCCGAGTCAATCCTCCTAGAATATCCTTTTTATCAGTATCACAGGCCAAGGCTTCTTAAGCTGGCCGGGGAGTACGGCTATAATGTGGTTACCGTGTATTTGTACGGAGAGTCCAGAGTGGTTTACGAGCGCAGCATCCACAGAGACCAGGGAGGCAAGAGGCATCCCGGACATCTGACAGAGTGTTATCATAAGGAAGATGTACAGCCCGGGGAGCCTGCAGCAGTGGATGCCATCCCTGATTATGAGGCTTTCTTAAAATGGCTGAAAGAACGGAATTATGATATCCGGCTCGGCTATACCATTGCCGTGGATGTGACGGATTTTACAAAAATAGATTATGGCGGAATAATGGACGAGATTGCGGCTCACACAAGGCCGGAGGATTGTTTTTTATAAACCGGAACAGGAGAATGATTATGCTGGATTTATATAGTATTGGCGAGATGGTGATTGATTTTATTCCCGGCACAGAGCCGGGAAGCTATGTGCGCAATGCAGGAGGCGCTCCGGCCAATGTTGCCATTGCCATGGCGAGAAACGGACTTAAGGCAGGCATGTGCTGCAGTGTGGGTGAGGATGACTTCGGGCGCTTTCTGATAAAGACCCTGGAAGAGAACCGTGTACGGTGCATCAAACCGGGGTTGTGCGAAAAGGCCATAACGACGATGGCATTTGTAAGTCTGGACGGGAACGGAGAGAGAACCTTTACCTTTGCCAGGAAGCCGGGAGCCGACATGTTCCTTCTGGAAGAGGACGTGAGAGAAGAAGATATAAGGGAATCGTGTATTGTCCATGCAGGCTCCTGCTCTCTTTCCGCATCCCCGGCATCGGAAGCAACGGTACGGGCTGTGAAGCTCGGCCATGAGATGAAAAAAATAGTAAGCTTCGATGTGAATTACCGGAATCTTATGTGGAAAGATGATCAGGAAGCATGTGCAAAAGCAGTGCTCGATCTGCTGCCCTATGTGGATATCTTAAAGATTTCCGAGGAAGAAGTGGATATGATCGGGGGAGAAGAGGGACTTTTCGAACTGATGGAGCGCTGTTCTCTGTCCCTTATTGTAGAGACTTTAGGTTCTGCAGGGGCAAAATGTTACTTTGACGGCCGGATACTGACAGTTGAGGGACGAAAAGCCAGGGCAGTGGATGCCACAGGGGCAGGGGACGCTTTCTGGGGCGGATTTTTGTCCAGCCTGCGTATTCAGGGCGTAGAGCGGACAGAACAGCTGACGGCAGAGATTATTAAGAGCGCTCTTAGATACGGCAATACGGCAGGCTGGATCTGTGTTCAGCATAAGGGAGCCATTTCCTCCCTTCCAACCAGAGAAGAGATCGAGAAAAACTTATAAGAAGCCTGCTCCTTCAGACAATTAACCGTTACAGAAAGGATAACAGAATTATGAGTGATTTATGGAAAGAGCAATGCATTATTTCTCCGTCATTAATCTGTCTGGATATGTGTAATCTGGAGAGTCAGGTGCGCATTCTGGAAAGCCATGGAATTAAGGCTCTTCATGTGGATATTCTGGACGGGCATTTCAGCCCGAGCATGCCTCTCGGCCTTGATACCGTGCGGCAGCTCAGAAAAAAAACAAATCTGGAATTTGACTGTCATGTGATGGTAAAGGAACCGGACTATTTTGTGGATGAGCTTTTGGATATCGGTGTCCAGCAGCTGGTTTTCCATGAGGAGACAGCGGAGCATCTGGACGGAATGCTGAACCGGATTCATGCAAAAGGCGTCCGGGCAGGCGTGGCACTGAAGCCGGGAACGCCCCTCTCTGTCCTGGACTATGTTCTGGAAAAGTGCGATACGGTGCTTCTGATGCTGATCAATCCGGGATATGCGTTCGTTAAGGCGGAAAGCCAGGTGCCCTATGCCGCCCGGAAGATTCGGGAGCTGCGTGAAATGATAGAGAAGCGCGGACTGGATACAAAGATTGAGATTGACGGAAGAATCTCCCCGGATAATATCAGGGCTTACGGTAAAAAAGATGTGGATATCTTTGTTACCGGCAGTACCTGCATCAAGGCGGATGATATGGAGAACAGCCTGAGAGACCTTACAGCACTCCGGGCAGAGGTTATCGGCTAAGATATTACGGAACTGGAATAGGAGGAAAAAGTGAGTACTTTTGGTGAGGATTATAAGAAGGCATGTGAGGAGGTTCTTGACGAACTGGGACGCACGCTGGACAGTGTGGATCCGGCTTCTCTGGAAAAGCTCTGCGACGAGATATTCAAGGCGGATCAGGTATTTTTTGTAGGAGTAGGAAGGGTGCTTCTGGCCCTGCAGTGCATATGCAAGCGGCTGGCACACCTGGGAATCCGGACCCACTATGTAGGAGAGATTACGGAACCGGCAATTACAGAAAAAGATCTGCTTATTGTGGGAAGCGGAAGCGGAATGTCGCTGTTCCCTCTGGGAATAGCAAAGAAAGCGCATTCTATCGGGGCTAAGATTGTACATATCGGTTCCAATCCCAACAGCGAGATGAAAGACATCAGCGAATTCATGGTACGGATCCCGGTGCGCACAAAGTTTTATCTGGAGGATGAGATTGACTCCTGCCAGCCCATGACCTCCTTGTTTGAGCAGTCCGTGCTGCTTCTGGGAGACGTACTGGCGAAGATGATAATTGAGAGAAAACAGCTTGATATGAAAGGCCTCTGGCAGTATCATGCCAACCTGGAATAGAGCAGGCTGGAAATTGATTTAGATAAGGGTGTATGGGACGGATATTATGGAACTAAATATGGAGGATACGTATGGATAAGAAGGAACTGTATCAGTATGTCGGAAGTATGCAGCAGGCAGCCTATGTGCGCTCCATAACCTATGAGGAAGGCCGCAGCAGAGGCCTTAAAGCATACGATGTAAAAAACGGAGAGCTGAGTTTCCGGGTACTGGCGGATAAGTGTCTGGATGTGGGGGAGCTTTCCTATAAGGGAATGAACTTAAGCTTCCTTTCCAAGCCGGGGCTTCAGGGCCGAGGCCATTACGATACAAATGGGGAAGAAGCCTTAAGAAGCATTATGGGCGGCTTTTTCTTTACGGCAGGCCTGGAGAATATCTGCGCTCCCTGCACGGTTGAGGGAAAGGATTATCCGATGCATGGCCGGATACGTACCACGCCGGGCGAGCATCTCTGCGGAGACGCCTTCTGGGAGAACGGGACATATGTAATGCAGGTAAAGGGCGAAATGCGTGAAGCAGAGCTGTTCGGAGAAAATATGGTGCTCCGCAGGAGCATTGAGACCCGTTATGGAGAAAAGTCCTTTACGGTGACCGACGAGATTACCAACGAGGCATGCCGCAGAGAGCCGCTGATGCTCCTGTATCATATTAACATGGGATATCCGTTTCTGGATGAGCATACAAGGCTCTTAATCCCTACCAGAAAGGTAACGCCAAGAGATCCGGAGGCAGAGGGCCATGAGGATCGGTATGACCGGATGGAAGCGCCGAAAGCGTCGGAGCCGGAATATGTCTTTATCCATGATCTTAAGACGGACGGGAAAGGGGATACCTTTGTCTGTGTGATAAACCGTGAGAAAGGGATTGGGCTGAAGATCGAGTTTAATATGAAATACCTGCCCTATTTTATGGAGTGGAAGTCCATAGCCGCGGGCGACTACGTGATCGGTCTGGAACCGTCCAACTCCAGTGTGTACGGAAAGACCTGGCATGTGGAGCATAATTGCGTCCACTATCTGGAGCCCTTTGCTTCCGAGACTAATGTCCTGAGATTTACCGTCGGGGATACAAAGGAAGAACTGGATCAGTGGGAACAGGAATTCAAAGAGAAATTTGCAGCCGTTCCGTAGATTTCGTTACGATTCATGGCCCAAAGACCGATCATATTAAGCAGATTTTACATTTGCTTGCGAAAAACGGGAACAGCTGTTAAAATTTAATAAAAAAGTAGAAAGGATGAGAAATAATGAAACGTTCGGAAATCAATAAGGTTATCAAAGAATTTGAGGGACTGCTGAATGAGTATAAGTTTGCACTGCCGCCATTCTGCCATTTTACCCCCGAGGAGTGGGCAGAGAAGGGGCATGAGTTTGACGAGATCCGTGACAACGCCCTGGGATGGGATGTAACGGATTACGGCGAGGGGCATTTTGACACCCTGGGCCTTGCACTCATTACCATCCGCAACGGCAATGCAAAGAATCCGAAATATACAAAAGTATATGCGGAGAAAATTATGATGGTAAAAGAAGGACAGATTTCTCCCAATCATTTCCACTGGAATAAGATGGAAGACATCATCAACCGGGGCGGCGCAGATGTAGTATTCCGTCTTTGGAACGCGGATCGGGAGGATGAAGGAAAGCTTCTGGATACGCCTGTGGAGATCTTCAGCGACGGAAGATGCTACACGGTTGAGGCGGGATCTGAGGTAATATTGAAGCCCGGTCAGTCCTTAACACTGTATCCTTATTACTACCATGAATTTACAGTCCGCAACGGCGTGGCCCTGATTGGAGAAGTTTCCATGACCAACGATGACAATACGGACAACCGCTTCTACGAGCCCATCGGAAGATTTCCGACCGTTGAGGAGGATGAGCCGGCTTACCGTCTGCTCTGCACGGAGTATCCGGAGGCAAAATAAAAAGCCCGGGAAAATTCGTTGACAAACAGGACGATAACCGCTATACTAAAATTCTGAAATTGTTTAAGATTTCCGCACAGCCGGGGAGTTAGCGGTGCCCTGTACCCACAATCCGCTATAGTGGGGGTGATATCCTGCCTCGGGCTTTTGGAACAGCACGCGGCCCTTTGTAAGCAGCACTGACGTCCGGGTCTTGCGCAACAGGAATCTGTGAACCGGGTCAGGTCAGGAATGGAGCAGCTCTAAGCAGAACCTTCTGTGTGCCGCAAGGTCACCTGGGCCGAGCCGGCTGCAGAGGTAACCGCTGCTGTTTCTGGTTCAAAGCAGGATGTGCGGATTATAAATAGAGCTTAGAAGGCGGCCGGTATATCGCGGCAGACGCCTTTGAATATAGTATAGGAACATGGAGACGAAGGGGAGGAGTTATTGCTCATGCAGTAATTCCTTTTTTACTTAATAAAACGAGTATGCTTTCTCCTTGTCTGACAGGCTGCCTGCCGGACAGAAGTGTACTCGCACACGGACCGGCAGTATGAAAGGCAGGTACGAAAGAATATCGGAAAGGACGGTGAAGCTTCCGTGCGGATTCTGCTGACAGCCATCAATGCAAAGTATATCCATTCCAATCTTGCTGTTTACAGCCTGAAGGCAGCCGCAGGAGAGCTGGCTTCCCATGTGGAGCTGGCGGAATTCACCATCAATCACAGAACGGAAGAAATCTTAAGAGAGATTTATAAAAGAAAGCCCTGTGTGTTACTGTTTTCCTGCTATATCTGGAACATCAGACAGGTGAAGGAGCTGGTGAGAGAATGCGCGAAGCTTATGCCCGGGGTGCCTGTCTGGCTTGGGGGGCCTGAGGTGTCCTTTTGCGCCGAAGAGCTTCTTTTGGAATACCCGGAGCTTACGGGTATCCTCACCGGAGAGGGAGAGGAAAGCTTCCGGCTTCTTGTGGAATGCTATGTGAGAGAAACAGAAAAGTGGAAACAGATCAAAGGAGCGGTTTACCGGAGCTTAAGGATATCACGGGAAGCAGGGAAAGAGGTAACGGAAAAAGGCAGTAAAAAGCCGGAAAACAATCAGGATGAAATATGTGTCAATGAGCCGGGGCAGCCTCTTGATATAAGCACTCTGCCATTTCCCTATGAGGGATTTACGGATTTTGAACACCGCATAATTTATTATGAATCCAGCCGGGGCTGCCCCTTTTCCTGCAGCTACTGCCTGTCCTCTGTGGAGAAACGGGTCCGCTTCCGGGATCTGCGGCTTGTTTTCCGGGAACTGCAGTATTTTCTGGATGCAGAGGTGCCCCAGGTAAAATTTGTAGATAGAACCTTTAACTGCAGCCATTCCCATGCACTTGCCATATGGAGGTATCTTCTGGAGCATGACAATGGAATAACCAATTTTCACTTTGAGATCGGAGCTGATCTGCTGAATGAGGAGGAACTGGCACTTCTGGAAGGAATGCGCCCGGGACTGATTCAGCTGGAGATCGGTGTGCAGTCCGCAAATCCGAAAACCTTAGAGGCCGTTTACCGGAAAACGGATCTTAATAAGATAAGGGCCTGTGTGGAGCGGATTCACAGGGCAGGTAATATCCATCAGCATCTGGATCTGATTGCAGGCCTGCCTTATGAGGACTATGCAGGCTTTGCACGTTCTTTTGACGAAGTATTTGCCATGAAGCCGGAGCAGCTGCAGCTGGGCTTTCTTAAGATCCTGCGGGGGTCTCCCATGTATCGGGAGGCGGAGCGGTACGGGATTGTCTGCCGGGAGCAGCCGCCATATGAGGTGCTGTATACAGACTGGCTTTCCTTTTCCGATATTTTACAGCTAAAGGCAATTGAAGAAATGGTAGAAATCTATTATAATAGTCATCAATTCCGGTATACTCTGGAGAGACTGCTGAAGAAGCATTCATCTCCCTTCCGGCTTTTTGAGGGCCTGGCTGATTTTTATGAGCAAAAGGATTTGAACGGAAGAAATTATTCCCGGCTGCAGCGGTATGAGATTCTGCTGGATTACATTCGGGAAAAACATCCGGGGGAGGAAGACGCATACAGAGAACTGCTGACCGTAGATCTGTACCTCAGGGAAAAAGTAAAGAGCCGTCCGGCATTTGCTCCCGATCAGCGCCCCTTTGAAGCCCGGATACGGGAGATTCTAAAGCAGGAGGGAAAACAGAGGCATGTGGAGATCCTGCTGGCGCAGAAAGAAGAGCCGATCTGCCTGGTTTTTGACTATGAAAAGAGGAATCCGCTGACGAAGGATGCATATATACGGCGGCTTCAGAATACAAAAGAGGAAGGATAAGATGACAGATACATACATTGCTTTAGACCTGGAGACCACGGGGCTAAGCCCGTCGGCAGAGCGGATTCTGGAGATAGGAGCCGTAAAGGTCGTCCATGGACAGGTAAAAGAAACTTATGCGACGCTGGTGAATCCGGGAAGAAAAATCGGGGAACGCATTGAAGCACTAACCGGCATTACAGATGAGATGGCTTTAGGAGGAATGGACACCGGGAAAGCAGTGAGAGAGCTCGTAGAGTTCTGCGGAGATTTTCCTCTTTTGGGACATAACATACTGTTTGACTATGGATTTATAAAGCAGAATGCCCTGAATCTCGGTCTGTCCATTGACTGTGAAGGAATTGACACTCTGAAGATTGCCAGGACGCTTCTTCCCGATCTGGAGCACCGGAGTCTGGAAGCGCTGTGCGTCTATTATAAAATCCGACAGGAGAACGCCCACCGGGCACTGTCGGACGCCATGAATGCCATGGAACTGTACGGGTGCATGAGAGAGCAGTTTCCGGACAGTCCGGAGGAGATCTTTAAACCGGTGCCTCTGATTTACAAAGCGAAAAAGCAGGGAGCAATTACCCCTGCACAAAAAGGGTACTTGAATGATCTGATAAAATATCATAAAATAACATTGGAGATGTCTGTGGACAGCCTTACAAAGAATGAAGCATCACGGATCATAGACCGAATTATTCTGGAATATGGGAGGATTCAAAGATGAACTGGTACAGTAAAAAGACAAGGAAGATCATTTCAACCGTGATCATCGTAATTGTAGTCGTGGCAATGGTCGTGCCCCTTTTGAGTTATGCGCTTTAAGGCGCGTCTGAAAATGCACGGATAAAAGGCTTTTAGACAGGCTCTTGGAGACGATCCGCAATCGGAAAAGAGGAGAAAGCATGAAAAGATTTGTTAGATTAGGATTTCTTCTTGCACTTGCCGCTGTTTTGACAGGCATGGCGGGAGGAAATGTGCTGGCAAAAGAAAAGGAAGACCCAACCATCCATAAAGGCATCTATGCGGATGAGATTGATCTGTCGGGCATGACAACGGCAGAGGCAAAAGCGGAAGTAGACGCGTACATATCCGGACTTAAAGAGGAAACACTGACACTTGAAATCTTTGACCAGCGGGTGGAGGTTACTCTGGGGGAGCTGGGGCTTAAGTGCACCAATCTGGATGTGATCGACGAGGCAGCCCGGCTCGGCAAGACAGGCAATGCGATTAAGCGCTATAAGGACCGCAAAGATCTGGAACATGAGAACAGGGTATATGAGCTGGAATGGGCGCTGGATTCCGGTCCAGTGCGTGATTTTGTGTCAACCGAATGTGTAAAGTTTGATTCGGAAGCGAAGGATGCGGCTCTCAAACGGGTAAACGGGGCATTTCAGATCGTGGACGGCAATACCGGGACAAAGCTTGATGTGGAAGGTTCTGTACAGGCAATCGTAGATTACATTGAAAATGAATGGAAAAAAGAAGACGGAACCATCACTCTTCCTGTGGAGACAGACTATCCCAGAGGAAGTAAAGAAGAGTTAAGCCGCGTGAAGGATGTTCTCGGAACTTTTACGACAAGCTATTCCACTTCGGGATCCAGCAGAAGTAAGAATGTGGCCAACGGAGCCGCATTGATTAACGGAACCGTTCTGTATCCGGGAGATACATTCTCTACTTATGATGTAGTGAGCCCGTTTTCCAGGGATAACGGTTACGAGATGGCCGGCTCTTATCTTAACGGGAAAGTGGTAGACAGCCTGGGCGGAGGAATCTGCCAGGTATCAACAACCCTGTATAATGCGGTGCTGCTCTCCGAACTGGAGGTTGTGGAGCGATCCAACCACTCCATGATTGTAACGTATGTGGATCCTTCGGCAGATGCGGCAATTGCGGGGACATATAAAGACTTTAAGTTTAAAAACAATACGGACGCGCCCATCTACATTGAGGGAGCCACGGCGGACAAAAAGATAACTTTCACGATTTACGGAGAGGAAACCCGGCCGTCTAACCGGACAATATCATATGTGAGCCAGACGCTGAGCACCACGGATCCCGGCACCATAATTGTGGCGGATCCCGGGCAGCCTATCGGATTCCGTGCAGTAGAGGGCGCACACAGAGGCGTCGTGGCAGAACTTTACAAGCATGTGTATGTGAACGGCGTGGAGGAAAGCGTGACAAAGGTGAATAAGAGCACTTATAACGCATCCCCGCGGACTGTGGTTATCGGCGTGGCCGGTGATCCGGGAATGTCCGCGGAGCTGGTGGAAGCAGTGGCTACCCAGGATGAGGGCGTGGTAAATGCCGTTTTAGGCTCCTGTCTGGAGAGAATGATGTAAGGCAGAAGGAATAAGCGAAGCGGGAGCAGACAGGAATGAAGGTAGGAAAGATTTCCGAGACGATTTTAAAGAGAAGTATTTTTAAGCAGATCCGGACAAAACGGGATGAGGTGCTTTTAGGAGCCGGAGTGGGCGAGGATTGTGCGGCCATGAAGCTCGGCCCGGGCGAGGTCTTTGTGATCTCCACAGATCCCATCACGGGAACGGTGAAGGATGCGGGAGCACTGGCCGTCCAGGTGACGGTGAATGATCTGGCAAGCAGCGGGGCGGAGCCGGTAGGCGTGATGCTGACAGTGCTTCTTCCGGAAGAGATTACAGAAGAAGATATTAAGAAGATGATGAGCCAGACAGAGGAAGCCTGTGCCAAAGCCAATGTTCAGGTAATGGGCGGCCATACTGAGGTAACAAAAGCAGTAAACCAGCCGGTGATCAGCGTCACCGGCGTGGGGAAAGCCAGGGAGGATCGGCTCATCTCTACGGCCGGAGCAAAGCCGGGCCAGGATATCCTGGTGACGAAATGGATTGGGATAGAGGGAACCTCTATTATAGCAAAGGAAAAGGAAGAAGAACTGCTGACCAGATTTTCCGGCTCTTTTGTGGAGACGGCCAAGGGTTTTGACCAATATCTTTCCGTGCTGCCGGAGGCAAAGCTTGCCGGAGAATTCGGTGTCAGCGCCATGCATGACGTGACAGAAGGCGGAATCTACGGGGCGCTCTGGGAACTTGCGGAGGCATCCGGTATCGGACTGGAGATTGATTTGAAGTCCATTCCCATCCGTCAGGAGACGGTCGAGATATGCGAGTACTTCGGGCTGAATCCCTACTATCTCATTTCCAGCGGCTGCATGCTGATGGCGGCAGACCGGGGACACGATCTGGCAAGAGAGCTTGTCCGGGCAGGCATTCCGGCGGCAGTTATCGGAAAGGCGGCAGAGGGTAAGGCCAGACGGATTTTAAACGGGGAGGAAGAGACCTTTCTGGAGCGGCCCAGGACAGATGAGCTGTATAAAATTGATTTAGGTTAAGCAGGTTAAGGTGTACGGTAAGGGAGATTACGGAACTGGAATAGGAGGAGCATATGCGTGAAAAAATTTTAACTTTTATTGAAAAAAACAGCCGGGTAGATCTGAAGGATCTGGCGGTAATGCTGGGCGTGGACGAGGTAGCGGTTGCAAATGAGATTGCCGATATGGAAAAAGAAGGAATTATCTGCGGTTATCACACACTGATCGACTGGGATAAGACCGGTGAGGAAAAGCTGACCGCACTCATTGAGGTGAAGGTAACGCCGCAGCGCGGTCTGGGTTTTGATAAGGTGGCCGAGCGGATCTACAATTATGCAGAGGTAGACAGCGTGTATCTTATCTCCGGCGGCTTTGATTTTATGGTAATGATTGAGGGAAAAACCATGCGCGATGTGGCTCAGTTTGTGTCGGATAAGCTTTCCCCTCTTGATACCGTACTGAGCACGGCTACGCATTTTGTGCTGAAAAAATATAAGGATCATGGTTCTATTATGGTACATAAATCAAAAGACGAAAGGATGCTGGTGACACCGTGAGAAATTTTTTGGCTGACAAGGTTGTAAAGATCCCCCCCTCAGGCATCCGGAAGTTTTTTGATATTGTAAGCGAGATGCCGGATGCGATTTCTCTGGGAGTGGGGGAACCGGATTTCGATACACCCTGGCATATCCGGGACGAAGGAATATACTCTCTGGAGAGAGGACGCACTTTTTATACTTCCAATGCGGGTTTAAAAGAGCTTCGGGAGGAGATTTCCAGCTATCTTAAAAGAAGAGTGGGAGTAAACTACGATCCCATGAAAGAAACAGTCGTGACCGTAGGCGGAAGCGAAGGCATTGACATGGCATTCCGTGCCGTGCTGAATCCGGGGGACGAGGTGCTGATTCCCCAGCCCTGTTACGTATCCTATGAGCCTTGTGCCGTACTGGCAGGAGGCGTGCCCGTAATTATCAATCTGAAAGAGGAAAATGAATTCCGGCTTACCAAAGAAGAGCTTCTTCTGGCGATTACGGAAAAAACAAAGATTCTGGTGCTGCCTTTCCCCAACAATCCCACCGGGGCGATTATGGAAAAAAAGGATCTGGAGGAGATAGCACAGGTTGTGATAGAAAAGGATCTTCTGGTTCTGTCGGATGAGATTTATTCCGAACTGAGTTATAAGGAAGATCATGTTTCTATTGCGTCCCTGCCCGGAATGCGGGAGCGGACCATTCTGATCAACGGCTTTTCCAAGGCTTATGCCATGACCGGATGGCGTCTGGGATACGCCTGCGGACCAGCGCCTGTCATTGAGCAGATGACGAAGATCCATCAGTTTGCCATTATGTGCGCGCCTACCAACAGTCAGTTTGCGGCGGTAGAGGCTTTGAAAAACGGGGATGAGGATGTAGCCATGATGCGCGAATCCTATGATCAGAGGAGGCGGTTTGTGGTGCACAGCCTCCGGGAAATGGGGTTAAAGTGCTTTGAACCTTTTGGAGCTTTCTATGTATTTCCGAGTATCCGGGAATTCGGAATCACTTCCGATGAGTTTGCAACCCGTTTTCTGATGGAGGAAAAGGTAGCGGTGGTTCCGGGAACGGCTTTCGGTACCTGCGGAGAGGGTTTCCTGCGGCTTTCCTATGCGTATTCCCTGGAGGATCTGAAAGTAGCCTTTGGACGCCTGGCTGACTTCGTCGGCCGTCTTCGGAAGGAAAAAGAGGAAAAGTAGAACGCAATGGCATTCAATATTGTACTTTTGGAGCCGGAGATTCCGGCAAACACAGGGAACATCGGGAGAACCTGTGCGGCAACGGGCACACGGCTCCACCTGATAGAGCCTCTGGGCTTTCGCCTGGGGGAAAAGGATTTGAAACGGGCCGGGATGGATTACTGGTCGCAGATTGATGTGACTACCTACAGCAATTATGAGGATTTTCTGCGACGCAATCCCCGGGCGGACATTTATATGGCAACGACGAAGGGGCAGCGGGTGTATACGGAAGTGCAGTTTGAGCCGGACTGCTACCTGATGTTCGGCAAGGAGAGCGCCGGAATTCCGGAGGAACTGCTTCTTGAGAACCGGGAGAGGGCCATACGGATTCCGATGATTGGCGAGACACGTTCGCTGAATCTGTCCAACGCGGCGGCAATTGTATTGTATGAGGCTCTCAGGCAGAACGGCTTTGCCCAGATGAAGCTTCAGGGTGCGCTGACAAAATATAACTGGTGATAAAATGAAAAAGAAAAAGCTGCAGAAAATCTTATATGGAATGATCGGTCTGGCCCTTGCATGCAGTCTCGGGTTTGCTTCTCATGCCACGAAAACAGACGAGATTGACAGAACCCAGGATGAGATTGACAAAACCCAGGACGAGATTGACCGGCAGCAGGATGAGATTGATAAGACCCAGCAGGAAATTGACGAGACGAAAAACAGGCAGAAGAAGCTGGAAGATGCAAAGGCGGACATGGAAGCATACTTAAAAGAACTGAACAGCCAGTATGCATCCATCAGCGAACAGATCGAAGACTTAAACCGGCAGATTGCAGATAAGGAAAAAGAAATTGAACAGACGAAAGCGGAGCTCGAAGAGGCAAAACGGGTAGAGGAAAAGCAGTATGAGGATATGAAAACCCGGATACAGTATATGTATGAGAATTCGCAGCCTTCTTTTCTCCAGATTCTTCTGGAAGAGGGGAATTTTGCCGCCGCTCTCAACAAAGCAAATTATGCGGCCAGCATAGCGGCTTATGATCGCCGGATGATGGAAAACTATGTGGCGCAGAAAGAGGCTATTGCAGATAAGGAGACAGAGCTTGAAGGAGAGATGGAGGCGCTGGACGAGCTTCATGCTTCCATAGTGGAAAAGCAGAATGAAGTTTCGGCCCTGGCAAAAAGCACCTCCGGAAAGATCGGGCAGCATGTAAATGACATTGCTGCGGCTCAGGCGGCTCTGAACGGAAAGAATGACACGCTGGAGAATCAGAAGGAAGTGCTGGCCGAGCTGATTGCGGAGAAGAAGAGACTGGAGGCATCCCTGGAAGCAGCCAAGCTGGCAGAAATCAATGCGTCTCTGGGAAATATATCCGGTGTACAGACGACCGGCACAGATAACGCCAGCTATGGAGCATACGGCGCCAGCGAAGATGAGGTAACGGCTCTTGCGGTACTGATTCACTGTGAGGCGGCGAACCAGGGAGATGCGGGCCGTCTGGCGGTGGGGGCCGTGGTGATGAACCGGATTCGTGATCCGCGATTTCCGCAGAATACTATTATGAGTGTAATCCGGGCACCGGGACAGTTTTCTCCCGTCACCTCGGGGCGTTTTGATCTGGTGCTGCAGCAGGATCTGGGAAGTGTAAGCCAGGCATGCTTTACTGCCGCCCGCCGGGCTATTGCAGGAGAGTCCAATGTGGGAAACAGAGTATTTTTCCGCACGCACAGGAATAATCCGGCACTCAGCGGACTGATTATCGGGGATCACATTTTCTCTTACACCTGGAATTTTGCGCCGGAAGAGGGAACGCCGGCCCAGGCAGAACCGGAGGAGAATAATCCCCCGGAAGAAAATAATCCTCCGGAAGAAACACCCCCGGAGGAAACACCCCCGGAGGAAAATCCGCCGGAAGAGAATCCGCCGGAGGAGAACCCCGCGGAAGGAGAAGCGCCGGGGGCGGAAACGTCCGAAACCGGCCAGGATGCAGGAAATCCGCCGGAGACGCAGTAAGGCGGAAGGAAAGCGGTTTAATATAGGATTTACAACAGGCTTAAAGAATCAAAGAATAAATCAAAGAATCCGGTATTTTCTACTGGACAAATACCGGATTCTATGATAAGATAATCAATGCTGACAGCAAAACAATTACATAACGGCGTGTGGCTCAGCTTGGTAGAGCGCTACGTTCGGGACGTAGAAGTCGCAGGTTCAAATCCTGTCACGCCGATTCCTTGGCAGGGGCGCCGGAAACCTTGAAAATATAGGGTTTCCGGTTCTTTTTATGTAAAAAGGGAGGGGCTGGCGATGGTCTTAAAAGCAGATACAGACAGAATTAGAAACAGTTCAAATGAAGCCAGGCTTGAAAAATGAAGCAGACTGGTATATGATGATAAAGCAGCAAGATAAAAGATAATTTGAAAAATACAGATAAGAAATTAGACAGTACAAAAGGGAAGGAATATGGAACATTTGGATTATACATTCCGTGTGGCAGTATGTGATGATGAACAGAAAGATCGGGAATGTATTTGCGGTATGCTGGATAATATATTTCAGGAGGAACGGATAGATGCTTCCGTCCGCTGTTATTCCGATGGAGGGGAGCTTCTCAGGGTAATCCGGGAGGAAGAAAAATTTGATTTGCTTCTTCTGGATGTCATCATGGATGATATGGGAGGAATGGAACTGGCAGAATATCTGCGCCGGGGAATTTTCAACGGAAGTATTGTGTTTATTTCCGTCAATAAAGAAATGGCCCTTCAGGGCTATGAGGTGTCTGCATCGCGATATCTTGCCAAACCTCTGGAGATAGAGCGTTTAAGAGAAGCGGTTCTTTATTGTTATCAGTGCCAGATAAAAAACAAAGCGATTCTGGTTCCGCAGGGAGGAACCATCCAAAAGGTATTCCCCCACGAGATTCTGTATGTGGAGACAGAGAGGCGCGGAAGCCGCATTGTGATTGAAAATGAAAAAGAAAAATGCGCGCTCTCCACAAGTCTTAAAATTTCAGAACTGGAACCGGCTCTTTCAAAACAGAACTTTATACGCTGCCATCAGGGATTTCTGGTAAACCTGCATTATGCACAGTCCCTGCAGGCGAAAGAGATCGCGCTTTTTGACGGAACAAAGATACCTGTCAGCAAACACCGTATTCAGGAGGTGCGCCGGGAATTCTTTTCCTATCTGGAGGAAATTTGAAGAGGAATGGCCACTGTAATTTTATAGATCCGTCCTTCAGACTGTATGGATACCAGATCTCCGTAATTTTGCAAAATAGAATGAATGATTTTAAGTCCATACCCGCGCCTGGGTATGGATATTTTTTTTGCATCTTTTTCCGGTATATCATTTTGCGGCAGCATAGAATTTTCACATACAAAGACAAAATGATTATTTTTACAGTGCAGGTTCAGGCGAATCCAGCTGTCGGATTTTACCTGGGCAGCGTTTTCTATGGCATTGTCCAGGATATTGAGAACCAGGGAACAGAGCTCGGCATCTGTCAAAAGAAGCTCAGGGGGAGCCTGGGAAGAAACAATGTCCGGTTTTATCCCCTGCTCCCGGGCTTTATGGAGCCGGTTGTTGACCAAAATATTGAGAACTTGATTTTCTGTATTGACAAGGGGAGGAATGCCTTGTACCTTGCCGAGAAGCTCATCCAGATAGGTTTTTAACCCTTCAGGATCCGTTTCACTCATAGAGCGGAGAAGTAAATAATGTTTTGTAATATCATGGCGGAGCATCAGGAGTTCGTTGTTGTAATGGGAGATATTTTTGTAGTCTTCCAGGGCCATTTCCTTTTGCGAAGCCAGAACAGAAAGATCTGTCTGCCGCTGTACCTCCGTCTGGATATATTCAACGAGGAGAGCAAAGGCGCTTGACAGAAGGAACAGAATCTCCAAAAGGCGGGTGGAAAAGGCAAAGGTCAGATAATGAAAGTCCGTATATAGACGGTCAAATACCAAAGACATATATCCGGGAAGAAAGAGCGGGCTTATGAGGAGGAAGGCAAGATAAAGCGCCAGCATGGCAGATGCAGCTTTCCCCATAGAGCGAAAGAATGCGACCTTCTTTTTCCAGTGAATAAATACCAGGATTAGCATCAGAAGCATGGTTCCAAAGGCCAGAGTGGGGCTTAAGGTATAAGAGATGAAATACAGCAGGTCATAATACCGGTCTGCCGTATTGCTGAGAAGAAGTACCAAAGCGCCGATAGAGCCCCAGTAGCAGGCCGTAAACAATATAGGAAGATGCCGGTAATATCGAATCCGCATGGCCAGATACAGCAGAAGAGAGGCAATGGAGAGGGGACGAAAAACCGCTGCGGCGGAGAGAAATTCATCACCAAAATATTTCCAGGCAAATTCAAATTGGAACAGGTGGCAGCAGAGGCGAAATAAAACAGTAAGCACAAGGATAGGCAGCTCAAAGTCAAAGGTTCCTTTGAACGCTTTCGAAAGAAAGCCGGCCAGAAAAAACAGGATCAGAATAAAAAGTAAGATAGCAGGAATAAGAAGCTTAAAAGTGTCGGAAATCAAGTCGCTTTCGTAAGAATATCCGCTATAGATCTGAACCGCACAGGGAAATGCATAGTCCGTTCTTTCCGGGCCGTCGCCTTCCGGGAACGTAGACTGCGCAATGGTCAGAGTACGCCCTTGATAGTCTGCGGGAAGAGAGATTCTCAAAGGCCGTGCCCGATCCGTATCCAGCATAGGAAGATCTGTGGATCCTATGGAAAAATCAAGCTCAGGATAGTCGGAATACAGGAGATGTTCATCGATAAAAATGCAGACAGCGTAGTTGGAAGCCCAGATATACAGGACAGGCTCTGTAAGAGTCTCTTTCAATACCCGGGAGTAATAGAATGTCTGTCCGGGATAAGTAAGACCCATATAGCTGCCGTACTCATCGCATGTCAGGAGCGTTTTTTCCCCATCTGTCATGGTAAATACTTCCCAGTCCGCCTCCGAGGCTCCTGTGACGGCTTCGCCGGAGGAAGTGAAGGTAGAAAGATTCAATGCCGTGTCTACCGTTTGATTATAGGAAAGTAAAAAAAATGTAGAGATTCCCCCGAGAAAAAGCGAAATACAGACAGCCGGAATGATTTTTTTTAGTCGGTCCACGAGATAAGATTTCCTTTCTGCTTTTTATTAAAGTTTCTCATAAGAATAATAAGAATGTCAAGAGAGGCGGGGAGTAGATTATTGACCAATTATGTTAGATTTTTGCCCCCTTTGGCAGGACTTATAGACATTTCACAAAAGAAAGGTTAGCATAAATATTAGTTTCAAGGATAAGGGCTTAAAAACATATGGAGAGCAGGAATATATCAGAAAGAATAAAAGCATTCCGCAGATTATTTTCCCTGGATGATTTTATGTGCACTTGTCTGGAACTGCTGCTGTTTGGTGAGCTGGAAAGAGAAAACCCTCCTTTCCCCGGAATTCCTCTTATTGAATTATGCAGAATGAGAGAAGAAATCCGGGAAGAAGATGCATGGAGCCGGCTGCTGCTGTTTGCAGATGAGATGCGGATCGAAGGCAGGAGCTTTCTTCGCTTGAAAGAAGAGGTTTTCTATTATCTGATGGAAGGAGCATGGATAGCGAAGGAAACACAAGCCTATGTAATACACTTCCCGAAGGAAGTCAAAGAGCCGGAGCAGAAGCTGTATCCTTGTATGCTGGCTCTTATTGACAAGAGAAAGGAATATGGAGCGGAGGGTTCTCTGCTTTTGCATCTTTCCGGGGAGGAAGGAAGCGGAAGAAGAAAAAACATCTGTCTTTTTGGGAAAAAAATGAAGATGGAAGTCCGGCTTTTAAGGGCAGGCAGAATCGGAAAGGAACCTTACTCCGTCCGGAAGCGCATTTATGAGCTTTTGCTTTTGGAGTGCAGTCTCGGCGGAAAAATTCCGGGGATCTATTTTGAAACCGATACAGAAAAGGAAGAGGCTGTTTCACTTGTCAGGGAAAGCTGTGATATCTGGAAAGGACAGGCGCCTTTCATTTTTGCTGTTACCGGCAGAGAAGTCAGGTTTTCTTTTCTGTCCGGCGGGGGATTGGACTACGCCCCTTTCTCTACCGGCAAAAGGGACGGCTTTTATAGGGAGGCTCTGTGGAAACACTATGGAGATGCCTATGGAATTACTGTTGACGGAAAGCTGGAGGAGATTCTGCAGCGGTATGCTTTTACACCGGGAAGAATAGAGAGAACCTTCCGGGAAGCCAGAAATCTGGCATGGAGCGAGGGATATGAAAGGCCGCAGCCGGAGCATTTGCTTTTTTGCTGCAGCCGGCAGGTGGAAACCCGGTTTATGGGAAAGGCAAGAAAGCTTAAGGGAACTTTCGGCTGGGAAGATCTGGTGCTTCCGCCTGCGTCCATGGAACTGCTTCAGAGTATCTGCCGTCAGGTCCGGTACAGGGGAAAGGTATATGGAGAGTGGAATTTTGCATCCAGAATTCCCTATGGAAGGGGAAACGCACTGCTTTTTGCGGGAGCGCCCGGAACAGGCAAAACGATGGCGGCGCAGGTTATGGCGAAAGAACTGCATATGGATTTGTACCGGGTGGATTTGTCCGCAGTTGTAAGCAAATACATAGGGGAAACAGAGAAGAATCTGAATCTGATTTTCGCCGAGGCACAAAAAAGTATGTGTATACTGTTTTTTGACGAGGCAGATGTACTGTTCGGAAAGAGGACGGAGGTGAAGGAGGCACGGGATAAATACAATAATATGGAGGCTGCTTTTCTGCTGCAGAAGATGGAGGAATATGAGGGAATCAGTATTCTGGCAACTAATTTACAGCAGAATATCGACGAGGCTTTTAAGAGACGACTGAAGTACTCCGTAGAATTTTCCATGCCTTCCGCAAGAGAGCGGCATCTGATATGGAAGAAAGTATTTCCAAAGGAGGCTCCGCTTCAGGAAAATGTGGATCTTGCTTTTCTGGCAGAAAATTTTGAGCTTACGGGAAGCAATATTAAGAACATTGCGGTAAATGCCGCATTTGCGGCGGCAGCTTCACAATCTTTTATCGGTATGGGCCATTTGGTGAGAGCGCTGTGCAGTGAATACCGCAAATGCGGCAAGGTACTGGCCCGTGAGGAACTGAAGCAGTACTGCATGTATTATTAGGAGCCGGTCTATGGATTTTATATATAAAAGATACCGCCAGGAGACGCAGAGCGCGCTTAAAGCTCAGCCGGCAGGAGAAAAGAAACCTCTCAGCCATTATGAGGCGACAGAGCAGAAAAGAAAAGAGAATAACCAGCCAGAGGAGGAAATGCTCCTTCAAAATAGTTACGGTGCTGTAAATCTGGGGCGGTTCCGGGGAGAACAGGCAGTTCTTGTGGTATCGGGTATTTCAGAGCACGAGCAGAAGAAAACCAGGGAGACAGATCTTTTATGTGAGACAGGGGCAAAGAAACTTCGAGGCCTCCAGGGAAGGGCCTTTACGAACCATCATGATCCTTTGGTAAGTGCGATGGGACTTAAAGTTTTTCCGGTTCATACGGCGGAGAAGCTGGTGAAAGATCTTCAGACGCTGGAAGAGAGAGGAGAATCCCATGTCCTTAAGGAGATGCTGCCCTTCTTGTCTGTAAAGGAAGAAAGGGAAAGAATCTTAAGCCTTCTGGAAACACGGAGAGCTCAAAGAGAAAGAGATCCGGAACTTGAAAAAGAGCTGGATGAACTTCGGATAAACCGGCAGCATAAGGAACAGGAAAGGCGGAGGCTGGTGAAAAGCCTGCGTGAATCCCTTGAGAGGGAGGGAAAGCAGAAAGAGAAAAAGAAAGGCTGGGAGATCCCCGCTTTTTCGGAAAAGGAGGAAGAGAATGTAAATACGGAAGGGGAGGAAAGTGAGGATACACAAAAAAATACAGAAGATTTTTAGAAAATGAAAAAATACAAGAGGAAAAAGAAAGGAGGCAGCTGATTTCTGATTTATGGGAAATCAGGACAGTATGGCAGAATATTTATCACCAGGTGTTTATGTGGAAGAATTTGATTCCGGGGCGAAGCCCATGGAAGGGGTTGGAACAAGCACGGCGGGCTTTGTCGGCCTTGCAGAGAGAGGGCCGGTAGAAGGAGTTCCTCAGCTTGTGACCAATTTCGCAGATTTTAGGAGAAAGTACGGCGGATATCTGTCGGAGAATGAATTTGGCGGGTACCGTTTTCTGGCTTATGCGGTGGAGCACTTTTTTATCAACGGCGGCTCCAGATGCTTTATTTCAAGAGTAGCGCCCTCTGACGCCAAGTGTGCGTCTGCAGAGGCTTCCGTGATGACTCTGAAAGCAAAAAATCCCGGTATGTGGGGCAACAGCATCCGGGTGGTTATTTCTCCTTCCAGCAAAGCCAAAACACAGATCTTTGAGGTTCTGGATACGGCAGGGGGAAAGAAATATGCAGTAAAGAACGGAGCGGGCTTTAATCCCGGCGATATTGTGAGATATACGGACGGAACCGCTGAGGTTATTAATAAAGTAGTAAAGAATCAGGATAACATTCTGGAATTTGCAGAGCCTTTCGAGGAAGATGTGACAGATAAGGAGCTTCTCCCCAAGAAGATTATTGAGACCTGTGAATTTACATTGGAAGTAAAATATGATGACATTGTAGAAATGTATGAAAATCTTTCCTTCAATGTGGAAGCATCCAATTATCTGGAGAAAAAGCTCTCCAAATCAGATCTGATTGAGGCGGCTTATACGGGAGCGGGAGAAACGGAAGCTCCGTTTAGGCTTTTGGCGGAAGAGGAAGCAGCTGTTTCCAGCATTTCTTTCGAAGGAGGAAGCAACGGATCCGTAGCAGGCATTTCCGCCAGCGACTTTATCGGCTATGATAAGGGCGCCGGAAAAAGAAGCGGAATTCAGGCATTCCTGGATAATGATGTAGTTTCCATTATGGCGGTTCCCGGAATTGTGGATCCGAACGTACAGCTTACCTTAACAGCCCACTGTGAGAACCTGGGCAGCCGGTTTGCAGTTCTAGATATGCCTAAGGACGCAAAGAAGCTGGATGATATCCTGGCTCACAGAGATATTTTCGACAGCACCTATGCGGCTCTTTACCATCCATGGCTTCAGGTATTTGATGCGCTGGATAAGAAGAATATTGCGATTCCGCCCTCAGGCTCTATCATGGGTATTTACGCAAGAAACGATAACACAAGAGGCGTCCACAAGGCGCCGGCCAATGAGGTAGTACGTGCCTGCGTGGGTCTGGACTGTCAGTTCAACAAGGGCGAGCAGGACATGTTAAATCCCAAGGGTGTGAATCTGATTCGTGCATTTCCGGGTATGGGAATCCGTGTATGGGGGGCGAGGACAGCCTCCAGCGACGGAAGCTGGAAATACGTCAATGTGCGCCGCCTGTTCATCTATATTGAAGAGACCATCAAGGCAAATACCAGCTGGGCGGTATTTGAG
This sequence comes from Lachnoclostridium sp., assembly GCA_021770065.1. Classification (GTDB taxonomy): domain Bacteria; phylum Bacillota; class Clostridia; order Lachnospirales; family Lachnospiraceae; genus Laedolimicola. The sequence goes on from JAETRR010000009.1 coordinate 73,611, forward strand.
CCCAATGACGAGGTACTCTGGGTTCGCGTAAAGCGTACAATAGATGTTTTCCTGACAGGTATGTGGAGAGCAGGTTCCCTGGCGGGAAGCGCGCCGTCCGAGGCTTTCTTTGTGGATATCGGGCGGAACACCATGAGCCAGGACGATATTGATAACGGCCGGTTGGTTTGTGTGATCGGCGTGGCGCCTGTGAAGCCGGCAGAATTTGTAATCTTCCGTATTTCACAGAAGACAAGTGATTCAGTGGAATAAGAAAGGAGCGAATAGAGGATGGCTGGATATCCGCATGGAAAATTTAATTACAGAGTTGAAATAGATGGTTTGGAAGCGGGAGGTTTCTCGGAGGTGACCGGCTTCGATGCATCCATTGATGTGATCGAATATCGGGAAGGAGATATGGTGCAGACCCCTCTGAAAGTTCCCGGATTGAAGAAATACGGAAATATCACCCTGAAGCAGGGGCTGGTGGATTCTATGGCGTTATACGAATGGATGACCGCCGGTCTGGAGGGGGATGTGGAGCGCAAGACGCTTACGATTACCCTGCTGGACATTGCGGGAAGCCCTGCAGCTTCCTGGCAGATTATTAATGCATGGCCGATCAAGTATACGGCGCCGGATTTCAATGCAACTTCTTCCGAGGTGGCAGTAGAAAGCCTTGAGATAGCCCACGAAGGCATGACCAGAGTTTCATAGAATAAGGTAAGAATTGGAAAGAGGATGTTCCGGAGTAATTCCAGGACATCCTCAATAGTGAATTTATCAAGGATATTACGGAACTGGAATAGGAGTATAAGAAATGGCATTTGAGACTGAATTTACATTTACACTGCCAAGAGGCTATGTGGATGATACGGGAATGATTCATAAGACAGGAACTATGCGTCTGGCCAATGCAGCAGATGAAATTCTTCCTCTACGGGATCCGAGAGTGCAGCAGAACCCGGGCTATCTTACGATTATTCTTCTGGCAAGGGTGATTACGAAGCTGGGATCGCTTCCAGCTGTAGATACAAAGACCATTGAGAAGCTTTTTACTATGGATCTGGCATATCTCCAGGATTTGTATGAGAGGATCAATACCATGGAGATGCCGGTATATAAGGGCGTATGCCCTCACTGTGGAAAGGAACTGGATATTCCCGTAAATTTTATGGACGCCGGCGATCAATAGAATTGTATCCGGCAGAAAAAATTTATGAGGAGGCTGCATTTCTTGCTTACTATTTTCACTGGGATCGGGATACCGTGATGGCGCTTCCCCATCAGGAGCGAATCCGGTGGTGTGGTGAAATCTCAAAGATTAACAGCAAGCTGAATGATGAGCCGGAAAATGTTTTTAAGATCTGACAGATAAAAAGGGGGAAACCATTGGAACACAGAAACAATCTCCTGTATACCAATAATCAGTTTGAAGTATATATAGAAAACAAGCGGTACCGGTTTTCAAAGATAACGAATATGCAGCAGGAAGCGGAGCTGGAAGAATTCTCCATTGGAGGAATCAACTATGGGCCTTATATCGCAAGAGGGCCTGCCAAAAAGGCGGGACGCCTTATTCTGGAAAGGGGCGTTGCCGTTGGAGATAAAGATGTGCCGGTCTTTGTGCCGGGATATTATCTGGAGGATCCGGTGGAGATTGTGGTAAAGCGTTCTGCTTATGGTGAAGGTTCTCCCCGTATTTATTCCATAGTAGGAGCAACAGTTGTGAAGTGGGAGCTGGGAGAGCTGAATGCTTCGGCATCTGAAATTTTAATTCAGAAAATGGAAATTGCGTATGAACAAATGGTGCTTGAATAGGAATAAGCATAACCGGGATTTTTGTGAAAAAATCATCCAGAAATACAGCAGTTTTGGTATTTATGGATTTGCAGGTATATCTCTGATTTTTTTCCAGGGGAAAAAAACGGCTTTTCCTGTTCCAAACGGGAATCCGGATATATCTCTGCAGGCTTTTTATAATACTTTCTTTTATCATCAGTCCTTTCGGAAAACGGCAGGAGACCGGCAAAGACAGATAGCTCTGCAGAAACAGCTTATAGAGCGGACACACCGGGAAACGAAATATCAAAGCCGTTGCAGCTTGAGTGCACAGGGAAGCATTCGGAAGATGCTGTATCTGAGAAGAAGCGTAAGGAGAGAGGAAGAATTTTTACAGATTATCCGGGAGCTGTATGAGAGGAGGCTTTCACAGCAGGAGGACAGTGTCATTCAGAATAAGGATGGCCTTAGGAATGACCAGAAAGTTCAGCATGTGATACAGGAAGAAAGCCTGGATAAGCTGCGGAACCGTCTGAAAAGAGAGCTGCTGTTTCTTGCAGAAGAACAGGCTTTGTCAGAGAAAAAGACAGGGAAACGCGGGGGAAAACGCACCGAAGAGCGCACAGGGGAGTACGTGGGAAACAATACCGAGAGACAGATCCAGGAGCTCCTGTATCAGCTGGAGAGGAGAATTTTACCGGAGGAATTCTATCTGACAGAAGAGGAACGGCGAGAGGCATCCTTACAGCTTGGCCGCCTTATACACACACAGGAAACAAAATATCAGAGCCTGGGACTGGAATCGGAACTCTGGGAAACTGGAAGTTTTGACAGGAAGTATCAGCTCCGGGCCGGCCGGAACCCAGGGGGAAGCATCCGGAAGATGCTGTACCTGAAAAGAAGCGCAAGGAGAGAGGAAGAACTTTTACAGATTATCCGGGAGCTGTACGAGAGGAAGCTTTCCCGGCAGAAGGACAGGGTCGTTCAGAACAGGGACGTCCTCGGAAATAACCGGAAAGTTCAGCAAGTCATACAGGAAAACAGAGACAGCCTTGGAAATGAGCGGAACCGCCAAGATCTCATACTGAAAGAACATCTCATACAGGGAGAGCATCTTACACAAGAAGAACATCTTACACAGGAAGAACATCTCATACAGGAAGGAATTCTGGATAAGCTGCAGAACCAGCTGAAGAGAGAGTTACTGTTTCTTGCAGAAGAACTGGCTTTGTCAGAGAAAAAGACAGAGAAGCGTGAGGGAAAACACACCGAAGATCACACAGGAGAGTACACAGGAAACAATACGGAGAAACGGATCGAAGAGATACTGTATCGGCTGGAGCGAATAAGCCTGCCGGAGGAATTCTTTCTGACAAAGGAGGAGCGCCGTGAGACATCCCTGCAGCTTGGTCGTCTTATACACACACAGAGAACAAAAGCTCAAGGTCAGGGATTGGAATTAGAACATTGGGAAACTGGAAGTTTTGACAGGAAGTATCAGCCCCGAGACAGCCGGAACGCAGGGGGAAGCATCCGGAAGATGCTGTACCTGAAAAGAAGCGCAAGGAGAGAGGAAGAACTTTTACAGATTATCCGGGAGCTGTACGAGAGAAAACTTTCCCGGCAGGAGGACAGGGTCGTTCAGAGCAGGGATGCCCTCGGAAATAACCGGAAAGTTCAGCAAGTCATACAGGAAAACAGAGACAGCCTTGGAAATGAGCGGAACCGCCATCATCTGATACAGAAAGAACATCTCATACAGGGAGAACATTTTACACAGGAAGAACATCTTACACAGGGAGAACATCTTACACAGGAAGAACATCTCATACAGGAAGAAATTCTGGATAAGCTGCAGAACCGTCTGAAAAGAGAGCTGCTGTTTCTTGCAGAAGAACAGGCATTGTCAGAGAAAAGGACGGGGAAACGAGGGGGAAAACACACCGAAGAGCGCACAGGGGAGTACACGGGAAACAATGCGGAGAGACAGATCCAGGAGCTCCTGTATCAGCTGGAGAGAAGACTTTTACCGGAGGAATTCTATCTGACAGAAGAGGAACGGCATGAGGCATCCGTACAGCTTGGCCGTCTTATACATACACAGGAAGCGAAATATCAGAGCCTGGGACTGGAATCGGAACTCTGGGAAACTGGAAGTTTTGACAGGAAGTATCAGCCCCGAGACAGCCGGAATGCAGGGGGAAGCATCCGGAAGATGCTGTACTTGAAAAGAAGCGCAAGGAGAGAGGAAGAACTTTTACAGATTATCCGGGAGCTGTACGAGAGGAAGCTTTCCCGGCAGGAGGACAGG
>JAETRR010000111.1 GCA_021770065.1 Lachnoclostridium sp.
CAGCTCTGAAAGGTACTTTAATGCTAACTAATCCTGTTTTCAGGAAAATTTCCTAAAGTACGCGTTTCAACATTACTCCTGTTTTTCAGAAAAGTTATCCACATCCCCCAACCAGATGGGCCCCCACTCTTACTCATGTGGATAACCCCTCCCGTCTAAGCGGCATTTTTGATTTTTCATCTTCCCACGCATCACTTCCTCTGGTATAATGTTCTTGTCAGGCCACGGCTGTTACATAACCGTGCGCCATTATGAAAAGGATGTCCTCCCCTGTCAGTCGTTCGCCAAAACTCTTGAGCAGGTCGGTTGATATCCTTTTTATATCCCTTTTTGCTTCCCGAAGCCCGGGGATCCCCTTCTCATAGAGCTGTAACAGGATATCCGCTATCTGCGTCAGCAGGTAATGGCATTTCATCGCATTATAATCCTCACTGTTCGCGTGCTGGATATCATACCGGATATTTTTCTGGAGGTTGAAACCTTCGTTTTCTATCTGCCACCTCCCCCGTCCTGCACCTGCAAATTCCCCCGCATTTTTCCCCGTTACCGCCAGATCCGTCAGCCATTGGAATGCCTTTGTCTCTTTTTTCCCGGCCTTCTCCGATTCCGTCTCTATCTCCAGCGCAAGCAGTGTCAGCTTATATCCCCGGTAATCTATCTCCGGCACCCATTCCATATGGTGTTTTTCCTTTACTTTCCCTTTCCGGGGATATTCCCTGGCAATCTGCCGGTCCAGCCCTTGCGCATCCCCCATGTCCGCTATGCTCCGGTATTCCTCCGCTATTGACGGGATGCTGCCCGCTTTATAGCGGATCAGGATATGCCATTTGTTTTCCTGTATGCATCTCTGGAATACCGGTTCCGATGCATACAGACTGTCCGCAAGGACACAGACCGGCAGACGCGGGTATTCCTTTTTCAGCCTTTCTGAGAGCCTTTTAAATGCTTTCGTCTCACAGTCATTTTTGCTGGCATCTTCTGCCTCGTTTTCTATGAATTCCGTTCCGATACTGATGACGAAGCCATCCCCCAGCACCAGTTTTGCCTCCAGCACATGGTGGTAATAGATCTCCTTTTCTTCTGCTGTGCCTCTGCCCACCACTTTCTTCAGGCAGTGGGGACAGTGCCTTTCTGAAAAATGGAACAGGCCCGTGGCATCAAAGATCACCAGCCAATATTTTCCGAGGAACCTCGCATCCTCAAATTTTCTCCTGCGCAGAAGCGCGCGTACCATGTTTTTTCTCAGCCGTTCCAGTTCCCCTGTTTCCAGCCTGGAAAGGAATTCATTGAGCGTCACGTAATGCGGCAGGAATTCATGGGGCTCTACCCCCAGGATCCGGCACAGGTTCCCCACACATTCCTCATCCAGAAAGTCATCAGTCATTTTCTGCATGGAAGTGATGCTGCAGATGTTTTTCATGATGACTGTCATCAGCATGACTTCCGTTTCATAAGTCCAGAATTTCCTGGGATCTTTTATTTCCTGCAGCCACTGGACGAAATCCGGGAAATACTGCCTTGTAATCTTGCAGAATGCCGCAAAGTCCTTTTCATACTTTTTCTTCTCTTGTCTGCGTTCATGTCTGGTCATGGTAAAAACTCCTTTGTGAAAACTTTTTCTTGATTTTACCATGAACTGCTTTTAAAGTCTGGATTTATCTGCTTTTTAGTGTGAAAAAATTTCACCTTTCAGAGCTG